>JALUXG010000001.1 GCA_027019085.1 Rhodanobacteraceae bacterium
GGGCTCGGGGCTCGGGGCTCGGGGCTCGGGGCTCGGGGCTCGGGGCTCGGGGCTCGGGGAAGCGTAGCCTCCTGGGCAGCTCATGCGACACCGAAAAACCGGCCTTGCGCCGGCTTTTTCGTGCCACGCCCCTGTCGCATGACCGACACAGACCTCGCCATAATGACGCCTTTCCCGATATGGACTCTTGCCATGCGCATTTGCGTCTACTGCGCCTCCTCCGACCATGCCGACCCGGCCTACCGTGACGCCGCGCGCGAACTGGGCCGATTGCTGGCCGAGGGCGGCCACAGCGTGGTCTACGGTGGCGGTTCACGCGGCTCGATGGGGGCGGTGGCCGACGGCGCACTGGAGGCTGGCGGCACGGTCATCGGCATCCTGCCCAAATTCATGGCCGACCTGGAATGGGGCCATCCGGGCCTGACCGAGCTGCAACTGGTCGAGGACATGCGCGAGCGCAAGCATCGCCTGCTCACGGGTTCGGATGCCGTCATCGCGCTGCCCGGCGGATGCGGCACGCTGGAGGAACTGTTCGAGGCCATCACGCTCAAGCGCCTGGGCATCTATCTCAAACCCATCGTGCTGCTGGATACCATGAGCTTCTACCAGCCGCTGGATGCGTTCCTGCGACAGGTGATCGCCGCACGCTTCATGAATCCCGAGCACGCGCACATGTGGCAACTGGTGAACTCGCCCGCCGAGGTGCTGCCGGCGATCCTCGACGCACCACCATGGGGCGCCGACGCACGCGACTACGCGGCCGTACGGGGATAGCGGCCTGCAGGCATCCCATTGCATGCAACGCGCGCATGGCGGACCTTGCCCTCTCTGACCGTGACCGCATGCCCCTTGCAGGCGCTGGAAAGCACGAAACTGCAAGGCCTGGTACCCGGTGATATCCGGCTCATGCCGCATTGACGATCACGCCTGCCGGCGCCCCTGCCGAGGGCGGATGTCGCCGCTGTTTCCCTGATCCACCCACGGTGTTTCCGATCACGCCCTTCCATTTCAACCGTTTCGCCCCCACAGTGGTGCGGTTACACCAGCCAAGGAATATACCCAGGTGTCGATACCCAGTTCCGCCCGGACCACGCCCATTACCGATCCGCGGCAGCTTGCCGAATACGTGGCCAGCGGGGAGAAACCGCGCAATGACTGGCGCATCGGCACCGAGCACGAGAAATTCGGCTTCCGTCACGACGACCTGCGCCCGCCGGTCTACGAGGGCGAACACGGTATCCGCGCGCTACTGGAGGGCGTGGCCACCGGCCATGGCTGGGACATCATCCGTGAAGGCGATCTTCCACTGGCACTGGCCCGCGAGGGCGCCTCGATCACGCTGGAGCCGGCCGGCCAGCTGGAATTGTCCGGCGCGCAGCTGGAAACGATCCACCAGACCTGTCGCGAGGTCAATGGCCACCTCAAGGAGGTCCGCTCGGTGGCCGACAAGCTGGGCATGGGCTTCCTGGGCATGGGCTTCCAGCCCAGATGGCGGCGTGAGGAGATGCCCTGGATGCCCAAGGGGCGCTACGCCATCATGCGCCGTTACATGCCCACGCGCGGCAGGCTTGGCCTGGACATGATGACGCGCACCTGCACCGTGCAGGTGAACCTGGATTTCTCCAGCGAAGCGGACATGGTCAAGAAATTCCGGGTGGCCCTGGCACTGCAACCGGTCGCGACCGCCCTGTTCGCCGACTCGCCGTTCACCGACGGCAAACCCAACGGTTATCTTTCCTACCGCTCGCAGGTATGGACCGATACCGACCCGGACCGCACCGGCATGCTCGATTTCGTGTTCGAGGACGGCTTCGGCTACGAGCGATGGGTCGACTACATCCTCGACGTGCCGATGTACTTCACCATGCAGAACGGCCAGCCGGTCGACGTGGCCGGACGCAGCTTCCGCGATTTTCTCGCCGGCAAGCTTCCGGAGCTGCCGGGCGTGACGCCGACCCTGCGCGACTTCGACGATCACATGACCACGGCCTTCCCCGAAGTACGCCTGAAGCGTTTCCTGGAAATGCGCGGCGCCGACGGCGGACCGTGGAACCGGCTGTGCGCTTTGCCGGCCCTGTGGGTCGGGCTGCTGTATGACGACACCGCGCTCGATGCCGCGTGGGATCTGGTCAGGGATTTCAGCATGACCGAACGCCATGCACTGCGCGACGGTGTGCCCAGACAGGGGCTGAAACTTCCCTTCCGTGGCCGCACCGTGCGCGAACTGGCTCTGGAGACGCTGAAAATCGCCGGGCACGGGCTCAAGCGCCGCGCATGCCGCAACGAGCACGGCGTCGACGAAACCGTCTTCCTCGAACCGCTGCTGGAACTGGCCCAGGCCAACCAGACCCCGGCCGAACGCAAGCTGGAGCTGTTCCACGGCCCGTGGAAGGGCAGCGTGGATCCGGTGTTCCGCGAATTTGCCTACTGATCCGTTGCCTGCAGTCAAGCAGGTGCGGCGGAAGCCGTGACCGAAGGGAATGCCCGTGGTGCGAACCGTAGGGAGTGCCTATGGTGCGGTGGCGCGATGTGGCATTTGCCGCATGATCGATTCGCGCCTGCCGGCGCTCCACAAAGTGCAGGCAGGCCGGCGAAGCTGGGTTCGGGCGATGACCATGGAAAAGGCCGGCTTTGCGCCGGCCTTGTCGTGATTGCAGCTGCGGCTTACTTCAGCCCGCGATCCTTCAGCATCGGGCCCACGTCCGGGGCCTTGCCGTAGAATGCGCGGAACAGCTTCGCCGGATCCTCGGTGTTGCCACGCGAGAGGATCATGCGCCGAAAGCGGTCGCCGTTGGCCCGGGTCAGCCCGCCATGCTGCTGGAACCACTGGTAGGCGTCATCGTCCAGCATCTCGGTCCACAGGTAGGCGTAGTAGCCGGCGGCATAACCGCTGCCCCAGATGTGCTTGAAGTAGCTGGAGCGGTAGCGCGGTGGCAGGTACGGAAGGTCGGTGTGGTTGGCCTTCAGCGCCTGGGCCTCGAAGGCGTCCACGTTCTGCAGCGGCGCATCGGCGGGCAGCATGTGCCAGCTCATGTCCAGCAGCGCCGCACCCAGCAGTTCACCCAGTGCGTAGCCCTGATTGAACTTGGCCGCCTTGCGCAGCTTGGCCACCAGCGCCTTCGGCATCGGCTTGCCGGTCTTGTAGTTCACCGCGTAGTGATCGAAGACCTTGGGGTAGCTGGCCCAGTGCTCGTTGAACTGCGAGGGGAACTCCACGAAATCGCGTGCCACATTGGTACCGGACAGGCTCGGGTATTCGGCGTCGGCGAAGAAGCCGTGCAGGGCGTGGCCGAATTCGTGGAACATGGTGGTCACGTCGTCCCAGCTGATCAGTGCAGGCTGGCCCGGCGCCGGCTTGGTGAAGTTGCACACGTTGTAGATGACCGGCCTGGTGCCCAGCAGCTTCGACTGGCCGACCAGGTTGTCCATCCAGGCGCCACCCTGCTTGTTGTCACGCTTGAAGTAGTCGGCGTAGAACAGGCCCAGCGGCTTGCCGTCCTTGTCGAAGACCTCGTACACCCACACGTCGGGGTTGTAGACCGGGATGTCGGTGCGGCGCTTGAAGCTCAGCCCATACAGCTCGTGGGCGGCGTAGAACACGCCGTTCTCCAGCACGTTCCTGAGCTCGAAATACGGCTTGACCTGATCCTGGTCGAGGTCGTACTTGCGCTTGCGCAGCTTCTCGGCGTAGTACTCCCAGTCCCAGGCGGCGAGCTTGAAGTGCTTGCCGCTGCGGTCGATGAGCCGCTGCAGCTCGCCGGCCTCGTGACGGGCCTTGGCCATGGTCGGCGGCACCAGCGCGCGCACGAACTTCAGCACCGTTTCGGGGTTCTTCGCCATCTGGTCTTCCAGCTTCCAGGCAGCGTAGTTCGGGTAGCCCAGCAATTTGGCCTTCTCGGCACGCACCTTGGCCAGTTCGGCGATGGTCTTGCGGGTATCGTTCGGGCCGCCCTTTTCCGCGCGCGTCCAGGAATGCTCGAACAGTTCATGCCTGACGTCGCGATTCCCGAGCTCGGCCAGGGCGGGTTGCTGCGTGGTGTTCTGCAACGAAATGACCCATTTGCCGTCCAGGCCACGGGCCTTGGCGGCCTGCGCGGCGGCATCGATCTCGCCCGCCGACAGGCCATCGAGATCGGCCTTGTTGCCGACGACGAGTGCCGCGGCCTTGGTCGCGGCAAGCAGCTTGTTGACGAACTGCGAGCTGAGTTTTGACGCCTGTTCGTTGAGCTGCTTGAGGCGCGCCTTGTCGGCGCCGGACAGCTTGGCGCCATGGTGCACGAATTCGTCGTAGTACCAGCTCAGCAGGCGCGCGGACTCGGGGTCGAGCTTGAGCTTGCCGCGTTCGTGGTAGAGCGTCTGGATGCGCTGGAACAGCTTGTCGTTGAGATAGATTGCATCTTCATGCGCGGCCAGTTTCGGCGCCATGGCCTCGTCGACCCTGGCCAGTGCATCGTCGGAGTCGGCCGAATAGACGGCATTGAAGACATTCTGTACCCGGTGCAGCGTCTGGCCCGACTTCTCCAGCGCCACCAGGGTGTTGTCGAAGGTGGGCGGAACCGGATTGTCGGCAATAACCTTCACCTGGGCCAGCTGTTCGGCCATGCCCTTCTCGAAGGCCGGGGCGTAGTCGCTGTCCTTGATCTTGTCGAACGGCGGGGCCTGGAACGGCAGGTCGCTCCTGCTCAGGAGCGGGTTCTCACGCTTCATTGCCGGTGCCGAGCCGGCGGGCGCAGGCGCGGTGGCGGCGGTCTTGCCGGCAGACGGTTGGGACGAGGGCGAACAGCCTGCCGCGCCGAGGACAGCGGCGGTCACGGCGGCCAGCGTGATCATGCGGATGCGGTACATCGCGAAAGCTCCCCTTGCAAAAGAGTTGGCATGCCGACCTGCGGCCGGCACCCGGGTGGATCCGGACACTGTAACCGTGTCTGCACGGCTTGGCCACGTCCTGCCCCGTTCAGCCGGCATCGATGGCGGCCACGGCCGCCTGCAGGGTGGCAGAGGCCTGTTGCGGTGACGGGCCATGTTCGACCACGCCCAGGCAGGGAACCGGTAACAGTGTATGCAAGGTGGCGATATTCTCTTCGGGCAGCGCCATGTCCGGATCGATGCGGTTTCCCACCCAGCCCAATAGCCGGCAGCCGTCTTCCATGATCGCGCGCGCGCTGAGCATGGCGTGGTTGAGTGCGCCCAGGCGCAGGCCCACCACCAGGATCACCGGCAGACCAAGCTCACGCGGCAGCGCCGAAGCCAGAAGATCCTCGCGCAGGGGCACCATCCATCCGCCGATGCCCTCGACCACGATGCGCTGGTGGTCCGAGGCCAATTCGGCATAGGCATGGCGGATCACATCCATTCCGACCTCGACCCCGTCCTGCCTTGCGGCCAGGTGTGGCGAGACCGGCGCGCGCATGGCGCAGGGATTGACCCGGGCATAGTCCGGGCACGGCACACTGGCTGCCTGCAGGGCAAGGGCGTCGGCGTTGCGCAGCCCGTCGGGCGTGGCCTCGCTGCCGCTGGCCACCGGTTTCATGCCGCACGCCGTGTAGCCCGCGGCACGCAGGGCATGCAACAGGCTGGTGCTGACGTGAGTCTTGCCGATCTCGGTATCGGTGCCGGCGATGAAGACGCCGCGGGTGGCAGCGCCGGGAGTGAATCCAGACATGATCGATCTCTCGTACAGTTCAAGTCAGGCAAGCCTGAAACAGGTTTGCACACGCAAGTCCCTGTGCATGGGCATGCAAGGGCCTGCGACGGACCTGCTGCTGCACATGCCGCAAAGAGCTGCATGCCTGAGCAGTGGCGCCGACACAAACCTGCCCGGGCAGGCCTCGGGCTTGCAGAGGCCGCTTGGCGCCTCCATGTCCGTGCAAGGATACTCTTCCCCGCCCAGGAGGAACTGACGATGTACCAGGCCGACGCCCTCGATTTCACCGACAAGCCCGCTGCGTATGCCGAACTGGCCTCCCAGGTACGCGGTCTGCTGGAAGGCGAGCATGACCTGATCGCCAACGCCGCCAACTTCGCGGCCCTGGTTTTCCATGCCCTGCCGATGGTCAACTGGGCCGGCTTCTATTTCCACGACGGCAAGGAACTGGTGGTCGGCCCGTTCCAGGGACGCCCGGCCTGTGTGCGCATCGCGCTCGGGCGCGGGGTATGCGGCACCGCCGCACAGAGCCGCACCACGCAACTGGTCGAGGATGTCAATGCCTTCGACGGGCACATCGCCTGCGATGCGGCCTCGCAGTCGGAAATCGTGGTACCGCTGGTGCGGACAGACGGCTCGTTGCTCGGCGTGTGGGATGTGGACAGTCCACACACCGGTCGTTTTGACGAAGCCGATCGCACCGGCATGGAAAAACTGTGCGCGCTGTTCATGGATGCCGTGGACCGACGCAACGCCTGAATTCAGTCGCCATTCGCGGCCAGCATTGACACGATGGCCTGACGCGCCTCGTCGACGCCGGTGCCAGCCGATGACGAGAAGGCCAGAACTCCGGCATCCCAGCCCTCACGACTGCACAGCGTCCTTGCGTTCTGTACCGCAGTGGCTGCCCGGCTGCGCGACAGTTTGTCGGCCTTGGTCAGCAGCAGCTGGCAGCGCAGTCCGCTGGCGGCGCAAAAATGCAGCATCTGGCGGTCGAAGGCCTTCAGCTCGTGGCGGATGTCGGCCACCAGAACCACGCCGTGCAGACTGGCACGGCAATTGAGGTAGGCATCGATTTCCTTGCGCCAGTGCGCACGCATGTGCTCGGGCACCTTGGCATAGCCGTATCCGGGCAGATCGACCAACCGGTGGGCTTCATCCAGGACAAACACCACCATCTGCTGGGTACGCCCCGGTGTCCGGGAGGTGCGCGCCAGTGCATGCTGTCCGGTCAGTGCATTGAGCGCACTGGACTTGCCGGCATTGGAACGGCCAGCGAAAGCGACTTCCACGCCCTCGTCCGCAGGCAACTGGGACAAGCGGTGCGCGGCCAGATTGAAACGCGCGCGTTGCAGGGAAAGCAGGGTCATGCATCAGGCCTGTTGTTGAAGCGTGCGGTGTCAGGCCGTTTGACCGGCCACGGGGCGGCAGGGATAATCCCGAGATTTGATGAACCTTCCCGAGCGCCACCGGTTTCCTGGAGACAGTCTATGAGCTTTCGGTGTGGAATGGTCCTGGCTGCCCTTCTTGCCAGCAGCACGGTCCTGGCGCAGGGCGCCCCTGCCGCGACGGGCACGAACGCCGCCGTGAAGGCCACTGTTGCCGATCCGCTCCCCGGCAATGCCGCTACCGGCCAGACCAAGGCAGCCGTATGCGGCGCCTGCCACGGCATGGACGGCAACTCCACCGATCCGCAGTACCCGAAGCTGGCCGGGCAGAACGAGGCATACATCGTTCGCCAATTGCACAATTTCAAGAGCGGGCAACGGCAGAATCCGATCATGCTGGGCTTTGCCTCCCAGCTTTCCGACCAGGACATGTACGACCTCGGCGCCTATTTCATGAGCAAGCAGTCGCGTCCCGGCGTCGCGGACGAACACCTGGTCAAGGCCGGCGAGAAGCTTTACCGCGAAGGCGATGCCTCACGCGGCATACCGGCCTGCATGGCCTGCCATGGGCCGGACGGCCGCGGCAACCCGGGCGCCGGTTATCCGCAGCTTGCCGGCCAGCACGCGCAATACCTGCAATCCGTGCTCACCGCCTGGCACGATGGCACGCCCTGGGGCAAGGACGCGCATGCGAAAATCATGCTCACCATTGCCGAACGCCTGAGCCCGGACGACATCACTGCCGTTTCCAGTTATCTTGAAGGACTGCATACACAAGATGTCGGCAACACGGCGAACGGCGCCGCGCCCTGAACCTTCCGCAACGATCCGTGGTCACTGACCCCGGACACTGACGCGCACCGGCGCGGCCAGGACGAAATCCGCATTCACCAGGAGTTTCCGATGCGACTTGCCTTCCCGATCCTGATCTGCTCCGTTCTTCTGGCCGCCTGTGGCAGCCATCCGGGCAACAACGAACAATCCACCGCCTCCACGCCGATGGCCAGCGCGACCGCAGCATCCGCAGCCGCTTCCACGGCCCAGGCCCAGGCACCGGCGTCAATAGCCGCGCCGGCCTCCAGTCCTGCCACAACGACAACATCCCCGAGCGACTCGGCGAAGGCAGGCACGGATGACACGAACGCCAGCAATGGCGGCCAGGACAGCGCCATCACGCCGGCCGAGCTGGCGCAGGCACGCACGATCTACCAGCGCGGCGCTGGCAAGTGGACCGAAGGCACCAACTACTACCGCATCACGCCGCCACAGCCCAAGGCCGGAAGCACCTCCAAGGTGGAAGTGCTGGAAGTATTCTCCTGGGGCTGCCCGGCCTGCAATGCGGCACACGCGGCCGTCGACAGCATGCGCAAGGCGCTGCCCTCCTTCGCCACCATGGATTACCTGCCGGCCTCGTTCATCCCGACCGAGAACTGGCCGCTCTACCAGCGCGTGTTCTTTACCGCCAAGGCGATGGGCCTGGCGCGCAAGAGCTATGACGCCATGTTCACTGCCGTGTGGGATAGCGGCGAACTGGCTACCTACAACCTTGCCGGGCGCGGTCTGAAACCCCGTTCGGAGTGGCCGACGATCGATGATGTCGCCCGGTTCTATGCCAAGAAGTACGGCGTGAACGCCAAACAGTTCGCGGCAGTCGCCAGCTCCTTCAGTGTCAACATGCAGATGAAGCGCGCCGACGACCTGATCAAGGCCTACGGCGTGAACAGCACGCCGACATTCGTCGTCAACGGCATGTACCGCTTCTCCTACCGCAGCGCCGGCGGCGTGGCCCAGGGCACCGAACTGGCCCAGTGGCTGGCCGCCAAGGCCGCGCTCGGCAAGTGACGCATACCCACCAGGAGCTCCCCATGATCAAGCGCCCCGCCCTGTTGCTGTTGTGCGTCGGTTTCGTGCTGTCCGCGGCCTGCTCGGCCCAGGATGCAAATGGCAAGCCACCGTTCACCGAAGGTGTCGAATACGTCACCATCGCCCATCCCGAGCGTCTCTCGCCCAGTGGCAAGGTGGAAGTGGTAGAGGTGTTTTCCTACGGCTGCATCCACTGTGCGCACTTCGCCCCGTATGCCGAGACGCTGCGCAAGTCCCTGCCCAAGGGCGTGCAGTTCAAGCTGCTCCCGGCCGATTTCAGCCCGGCCTGGGAACCGTATGCACGCGCCTACTACGCCGCGCAGGAACTGGGCGTACTCAAGCGCACGCATCTGGCGCTGTTCAAGCAGAAGTTCGACCAGCATTTCCCGATCAACACGCTGGACGAACTGTCCATGTTCTATGCACGCGAGGGCGTCACTCGCGCAGCCTTCATGAAAGCCGCCACGTCGCCTGAAACCAACCAGGCCCTGGCACGCGGCAACAAGATCATCAACGACTGGGGCATCGACGGTACCCCGACCATCGTGGTCGACGGCAAGTACCGCAGCAACCGCATCAAGAGCTACCAGCAGCTGGTCGAGCTGACCCGCTGGCTGGTGCAACGCGAACTGCGGCAGGAAGGCGCCGGCAAGCCGTGAATGCCGATGCGCCCCGGCCCCGCACCTGGCCGGCGGCGCGTCTTGCAGCTGTCATGACCTGATCGTTACCTTGGCGCCATGCCCGGCCCCGCCACCCACACCCTGCGCATACTGAGCTGCAACATCCTTGCAGGCGCCAGCATCCAGCGGTATCGGCAATATGTCACCCGCAGCTGGGCCAGCGTGCTGCCGAGCCGCGCCAAGCTGGACAATCTCGACAGCCTGGCACGCACGCTTCCCGACTTCGACATTGTCGGCCTGCAGGAAACCGACGCCGGCAGCCTGCGCTCGGGTTTCCGCAACCAGACCCGCTACCTTGCCGAAACCGCCGGCATGCCATTCTGGAGCCACCAGCCCAACCGGAAAATGGCCCGACTGGCCTATTCCGCAAACGGCATGATCAGCCGTATCGAGCCACACCAGGTCCTCGATTACCCGCTTCCCGGACGTGGGCGGGGTGCGCTGATGGCGCGCTTTGGCACAACCGAAAACGCCCTGGTGGTGGTGATCGCGCACCTGTCCCTTGGCCCGCAGGCGCGCGAAAGGCAGCTGCAGTTCATCGCCGAACTGCTCGCCGGCTGCCGGCATGTGATCCTGATGGGCGATCTGAACAGCGAGCCCGACAGCCCGGAAATGCGCCTGCTGTTCCGGCGCACCCACCTGCTGCCCCCGGCGCAGGCGATGGCGACCTTCCCGAGCTGGCGTCCGCGTCGCGCCATCGACCATATCCTGCTCTCGTCCGGCCTGCGCATGCGTCGCCAGTGGACCCTGCCACACGCTTTTTCCGACCACCTGCCGTTGGCTGCCGAGGTCGAACTGCCCCAGTCGCTGTTGGCTGACTCCCAAACGCAGCGCGTTGACCCTGATGCATGAGATGCCACGCACCATGTCTTTCCGCCCCACGTTTCATGCCACACGCCCGATCCTTGCCACATGCCTGCTGGCGCTCTTGCCATGCACGCTCGTGCAGGCGGCCTTGCCCGGGCGCGAGGCCCAGCGTGCAGCCTTCATCCGCGCCTATGCCAGCGCCCTGCAGGGCGACGCTTCATGGCAACAGCAGGCCAGGGGATTGGAATCCTACCCGCTGTACCCCTACCTGCCCGCGGCTGCCCTTGAACACGACATACGCACGATCTCGCTCGCGCAGGTGCAGCGCTACCTTGCACGCTGGCCGGACCTGGTCCCGGCTTCGGACCTGCGCCGCGACTTTCTGCATGAACTGGCTCGCCGTCGGGACTGGAAAGACTTCCGTACGTTGTACAGCCCCGGCCTCGGCACGGATCTGCACTGCGACAAACTGCAGGCCGACCTGGCGGACGGCCAGAGGCTTGGCTTCCGGCGCGATCTGGCACCGCTCTGGAGCCGCGCTTCGCTGCCCGCCGACTGCGACCCGGTACTGGACTGGGCGCACCGGCACGGTCTTCTCACACGCACCCGCCTGTGGCAGCGCATCGATATCGCGGCCCGTGCCGGGCGCAGCGACGTCATCGCATCGTTGGCCAAGTGGCTGCACGGCGCGGATGCACGCCATGCCCGCAACCTGATCGAGGCCATCCGCGAGCCGGACAAGGCCGTGCAGGCCGCCGCGCACTGGCGCGACAGCCCGCGCGCCCGCAGTACCGCCACCATCGCCCTGCGCAGACTGGCGCGCACGAACAGCGCGCAAGCCCTGACGTGGTGGCCGAAGCTGCGACGCCACCTGCATTTCGACGCCAGGCAGCGACATGCCATCGTCTACGACCTGGCCTTGTTCAGCGCCACCGATTTCGCACCGGGATCCGGACAACGCCTGCGCGAGCTGCCCGCGCACCTGCAGACGGACAGCTCGCGCGGCTGGCGGGTACGTGTGGCTCTGGCCAGGCGCGACTGGCAGGGCGTGCTCGATGCCTGGGAAGCCATGCCCGACGCGCAGCAGCAGGATCCGGAATGGTCCTACTTCCACGCCCGCGCGCTGGCCGCACTGGGCGACGGCAAGGCTGCCCGCGCCATCTATGCATCCCTGGCCGCACAGACGAACTACTACGGCTTCCTCGCCGCCGACCGCTTGCAACGTGCCTACAGCATCTGCCCCGATCACATCTCCGGCAACCCGGCCAGCGAACGCAAGCTCCTGGTCAGCAATCCGGGGCTGGACCGTGCCTTTGAACTGCACGCCGTACACCTTCCCGCCCTTGCCCGCCGGGAATGGGTACGCGCGCTGCGTGGCGTCGATGCCAACACGCGCAACCTGGCGGCGCTGATGGCCTACCAGCGCGGATGGTACAACCGCACGATCAGCGTGTTCAGCCACGGCGATGCGCTGAAGCTTTATCGGTTTCGGTTTCCCCTGGCCCGCCAGGACCGGGTCAGCGCCGCGGCCCGGGCCGCGGGCATCGATCCAGCCTGGGCCTACGCCATCATCCGTGCCGAAAGCGCCTGGATGCCCGACGCACAGTCCGCCGCCGGCGCCTATGGCCTGATGCAGCTGCTGCCCACCACCGCCCGCTCGCTGGCCGATGCGCTCGGCCTGCCTTACCAGAACCCCGAAGACCTGTTCGACCCCCTGCTCAACATCGCACTCGGCACACGCTACCTGGCCGACATGGCGGCCCGTTTCGGCGGCGCCCCGTGGCTGGCCTCGGCCGCGTACAACGCCGGC
This sequence comes from Rhodanobacteraceae bacterium, assembly GCA_027019085.1. Classification (GTDB taxonomy): domain Bacteria; phylum Pseudomonadota; class Gammaproteobacteria; order Xanthomonadales; family Rhodanobacteraceae; genus Oleiagrimonas. The sequence continues at coordinate 12,193 of JALUXG010000001.1, forward strand.
CCTGTACAACTCGATAGCTGGCTGGCGGCGCGCGGAACGTTGCCACCGGACCTGTTCGTCGCCACCATGCCCTACCACGAGACACGCGAATACGTGGCCCGGGTCATGGCCTTCAGCGTGATCTATGACTGGCGTCTGTACGGCAGAACCCTGCCTCTGTCCCGGCGCATGACGGCGTACGGCACGCCCTATGCTCCACCCGGGCCCGACACCCCGCGCCGGCCCGTGCAATGCGTACAGGAAAGCCGGGGGTCTGCGCAGGAGTCTGCGCCCTGAGATGACCAACGACTGGTATTGGACGCCATCCGGGGGCACCATCGACGCATGCTCACGCAACGCTCGATCGTCCTGCTCGGCGCCACCGGCTTCGTCGGACATCATCTGCTGCCGCGGCTTGCCGCAGACGGCCACCGGCTGACGCTGCTGACCCGCAACCGGACACGCCATCGCGAACTGGCACTGGTCCCGGGCATACGGCTGGTCGACACGCACGTCCACGATGTCCAGGTGCTGACCGAGCGCTTCCGGGGCGCCGATGTGGTGATCAACCTGGTCGGCATCCTCAACGAACAGGGCGGGCAGACCTTCGATGCCGTGCATGTGCGGCTTGCCCAGACCGTCATCCGCGCCTGCCAGCAGGCCGGCGTTGCGCGTCTGCACCAGATGAGTTCGCTCAAGGCCGGCGCCGCGGCATCGGCCTACCTGCGCTCGCGCGGCGCGGCCGAGGATGCGGTGCGCATCAGCGGCCTGGACTGGACGATCTACCGGCCCAGCGTCATCTTCGGGCCCGGCGACGGGCTGGTGTCACGCTTTCACAAGCTGCTGCGCACGATGCCGGTCCTGCCCCTGGCCCGCGCCGGTGCGCGCATGGCGCCGGTATTCGTCGGCGACGTGGCCGATGCGGTGGCGCGCTGCGTGGGCGACGGGGATCTTGCACGCAACCGCTGCCTGGAGCTTCCCGGCCCGGACACCCTGCGTCTGGGCGAGATCGTCACCCGCATCCGCGATGCCGCCGGCTTGCGGCGTGCCGTGATCGCCCTGCCCGATCCGTTGGGCTGGCTGCAAGCCGCCATTGCCGGCTTGCTCCCGGGCAAGCCATTCAGCCTGGACAACTTCCGTTCGCTGGGCGTCGATTCGGTGAGCGGGCAGGACGGACTGGGCGAGCTGGGCATCACCCCGCTGCGACTATCCACCTGGCTGGCCGAATACTTCCATCCCGACAACAGGCAGGCGCTCCTGGATCGCCTGCGCCGCGCACATCCGCGGTAGGACGCTCACGCCACGTGGCACAATGCCCGCATGCGCGTCTATCTGGTCGGCGGTGCGGTCCGCGACAAACGCCTGGGACACGAGGTCGTCGATCGCGACCACGTGGTGGTCGGCGCGCGCCCGGATGAGCTGCTCGCCCTCGGATACAAGCCCGTTGGCAAGGATTTCCCCGTTTTCCTGCACCCGGAAACCAACGAGGAATACGCGCTGGCGCGCACCGAACGCAAACATGCTCCCGGCTACCACGGCTTCACCTTCCATGCCGCGCCGGAGGTCACCCTGGAGGAGGACCTGGCCCGTCGCGACCTGACCATCAACGCCATGGCCGAGGACGGGAACGGGCAACTGATCGACCCGTACGGTGGCGCCGCCGACCTTGAGGCCAGGGTGCTGCGCCATGTCTCTCCCGCCTTCGTCGAAGATCCGGTCCGGCTGTTGCGGGTGGCGCGCTTCGCGGCCCGCTTTGCGTCACTGGGCTTTCAGGTGGCCGCCGAAACCCTGCGCCTGATGCAGGCCATGGTGGCGTCCGGGGAAGTTGCCCACCTGGTGCCCGAACGGGTCTGGGCCGAAACCCGCAAGGCACTTTGCGAACCGCGCCCTTCGGCTTTCCTGGAGGTGTTGCGTGACACCGGCGCGCTGGCGATTCTTTTCCCCGAAATCGATGCCCTGTACGGGGTTCCGCAACGCGCGGACTACCACCCCGAAATCGATACCGGCGTGCATGTCGAACTGGTCGTGGACATGGCCGCACAGCTTGCCCCGGGAGACGACCGGGTCGGCTTCTGCGCCCTGGTGCACGACCTGGGCAAGGCGCGCACGCCGCCGGACGCATGGCCACGGCACATCGGGCACGAGCAACGCGGTATCGCTCCCCTGCGCAGCCTGGCCGAACGGCTGAAGCTTCCGGTTGAACACCGCGAACTTGGCGAACTGGTCTGCCGCGATCATCTGCACGCCCACCGCGCCCTGCAACTGAAGCCGAAAACGGTGCTCGACCTCCTGCAGCGCCTGGATGCGATACGTCGCCCGCAACGTCTGGAGATCTTCCTGCTCGCCTGCGAGGCCGATGCCCGCGGACGCACCGGCCATGCCGACGACGCCTATCCGCAGGCCGACTATCTGCGCGCCGCACGCCAGGCGGCGGCTGCGGTCACGGCAGCGCCCTACGTGCAACAGGGCCTGTCCGGCCCGCAGATCGGGCAAGCCATGCAGGATGCGCGCATTGCCGCCATTGCCGCCCTTCGCGCGGCCGGTGCTGCCGCGCCCTGAACAGGGCGCCAAAACCCGGGCGAACGGCTACAGGCGCTGCGAACGGTCGGCCTGCAGTACCCCTTCGGGCAGCACGCCGGGGTCGATGCCGCGCACCATGAGCATCGCCTGGAAGCGCTCGCCCATGTCCCCCGGCAGGGTCAGGTGCTTGACCTCCTGCGCCAGGGCATAGCGGGCCTGCTCGTCGGCAGCCTCGGCATGCGCGGACTCGAAGGCCGCCTGCAGTCCGCTGCCGATCAGGTACTGTGCCTGCGGCAGATAGGCGGCCAGCTCGAACCCGGCCGACGCGCCCGCCTCACGCAGGGCGGTGAAGTCGACCGAAGCGGTCAGGTCCTGCAGGCCCGGGTAGCGCAGCACGTCCTCGTGCATGCGCTGCCGGTAGAAGGCACGCAGCGTGCCGTCCCGTCGCTGCGGGTGGTAATACTCCGCGCGCGGATAGCCGTAATCGATGAACAGCAGCATCCCCGACTCCAGCGGCGCGGCGACCGCCTGCATCCAGTAGGGCAGCTGCGGCAGCAGCTCTGAACGGTAGCCATTGGCAAACGGCTCGCCGAGCGTGCGCTCCAGATGTCGCACGGCACCGCCGACCAGTGGATCGGCAGGACGTGCGCAGCGCACGAACCCTCCCTGTGCATCGCTGTCCACGTGCTCCTCGAACACTTCCCCCTCATGCACGACAAAGCGCGTTGCCGGCAAGGCATCGATCACCTCGTTGGCGAACAGCACGCCCTTCCAGGCCTGTTCGGGCGGACGTTCGGGCCAGTCCACGCGGGCGAACTGCGCGGGCGTCAGGGCCTGGCGCAAGCGCTCGATCTGGCGTTGCCGAAGATCCGCGCTGGGCTCGAGAATGCGATAGCGCGCCGGCAGGACATCGACCGCCGCCAGAGCCCGGATGGCGGTCTCGGCGAAGGCACCGCTGCCGCCGCCCAGTTCGAGCACCTCGCCCTGGCCGTCCATCTGTGCCAGCACCGGGGCCATGCTCTGCGCAACACACTGCGCGAACAGGCTGCCCAGTTCGGGAGCGGTGACAAAATCCCCTGCCGCCCCGAACTTGGGCTTGCCCGCGCTGTAGTAACCCAGTCCCGGCGCGTACAGGCAGCGCTCCATGAAACGCGAGAATGGAATCGCCCCGTCGGCGGCAATCTCCGCAAGCACATGCGCCGTCAGGCGTTCGCTGTGAACACGCTCTTCGGCATCGGGCTCGGGCAGGGATGGGGCGGTTTGCAAGGGGTTCATCGGCGAAAGCATAGCCCATCGCCGGCGTCGACCATGCCCGGCCACAGTGACCGGGTCACGGCCCGCCGTGCGCGGGGACGAAAATCAGAACGGTTTGTCGATACTCACGTAGACGCTGCGCCTCGGCCCGTACTGCGGCGCGCCCACGCCGATGCCGCTGCCGTCACGCAACTCGTAACTGCGATCGAGTGCGTTGACCAGCGACAAACGGGCATGCAGCAGTCCGGCGCCGGGCACATGGAAATCGCGGGCCACGCTGAGGTTGAGCTGGAAATAAGCCGGCATGCTGGCGCCATTCGGTACCGTACCATCGCGTCGCAAGCCGCTGCCGAACAGATAGTCGGCGCCGACCCGGGTACCGTCGGCGAAGCGGTAATCGATGCCACCCGAGGAGGTCAGCTTCTGGTCGTGATCGAGGTGGATGTAGTGACCGGCGATGTAGGCCAGGTCCGACGGCGAGAAATTGTACTGGCTGGTAATCACGTCCGTGCCCATCGCGCTGCCGGTGGTCAGGTTGAAATAGCCCGACAGCGGACCGCCGTCGTAGTTGACCGACACTTCCAGGCCGCGGATACGGCCCTTCGCGTAGTTGAAGGTCGAATACACCAGCGCGGCTCCGAACTGGCCTTCGTCCTGCAGGCGCGTGATCTGCCGGACATAGGCATCCAGTCCCACAGTCCATGACGGACCGAAATTCTGCGAAATGCCCACGTCGTAGTAATTGGAACGCTGCGAAAGGGGCGTGTTGTGCCCCAGGTCGGGCACGGCATTGGTGGTGCCCTGGAACTTCGCGATGTCCGAGGTGGTAATCAGTTCGGTGGCTGGCGGCGTGAAATAGCGCGCATAACCGGCATGCAGCGTGGTGTTGTTGCCGGCCTGGTAGACCATGCCCACACGCGGGCTGAGCTGGCGCTCGGTGCGCCCGAACGCCTTGAAGACATCGCCACGCATGCCGTAGTTGACGGTCAGGTTGTCGTTCACGCTCCACTCGTCCTGCACGTAACCGGCCCAGGTGCGGGCCAGGATGCGACCGTTGTCGCTGATACCGAAAGGCGTGGTGCTGGTCTGGTTGCCCTGCGCATCGGCTGGGAACACGTCATTGGTGCTGTTGCTGATCGCGCGCTGCACATTGCCGTAAAGGCCGTAGCGCAGCGTATTGGAATCCCCCAGCGGGGTGGCGAAGTCGGCCTGCAGGGTGCTGGCCCGGTTGCTGCGTGCAATGGTCGAGGCTACCCCGTTGAACATCAGGTCGCCGACCTTGTCGGGGAAGAAATCCAGCGTGCTGTAGCGCTGGCCGAGCGAGATCTGGTAATCGGTCTGCGCCAGTCGTCCCTGCAGCGACAGCACGCCGAAGCGGGTCACTTCATCCTGCCGTTCTCCGAGTCTGGCCGAATCGAACGTGGTGCGGTTGCCGTAGGCGAACTGCGGCACCAGCCCCGGCCGGTTCGGAATCTGGAAGCGGTTGTTGGTGACCCCGAACATGAAGCTCACGCGCGTGTTGGCATCGACCAGATAACTGAGGTCGCCGAATCCCTTCAGCTGGTGCGTACGGTCGTGAATCGGGTTGCGCGTGGGCGCGGGGTTCTCGATGCCGATGTCGTTTTGCAGGTAACTGGCGGTACCGAAGTAACTCCAGCGTCCGCTGTGTCCCCACGCCGAAACATGCGGCTGGAAGGTGCCGTGGGAGCCGGCCATCACGCCGACACTGCCGCCGTCGGCCAGTTCATGGCCGTTGCGGGTGGTGATTTCCACCACCCCGGCCACGCGCTCGCCATACTGCGCGGGCAGCGCGCCGTCGAGCAGTTTCACCGAATGGATGATGCGCGTATCCAGCGTCTGCCCGAAACCGGATATCGACTCGGGGATCACCACCCCGTTGATGCGGTACTGCAGGTTGCCGTGGCTGCCGCGCACATGCAGTCCGCCGAAGGAATCCTGCACCACGCCGGGTGCCTGCAGCAGCACCTGGTTGAGCGGCGTGGAGGCGCCCAGCGGCAGTTTTTCTATGCTTTTGCGGGTGATCACGTACTGGCTGCTGCCGGTTTCCGGTGACAGGGCATTGCGTGCCTGGTCGAGCGTGGCGCTTACCGTCACGGCCTCCAGGTCCACGGTCTTGTGCGACGCCCTGGCGGTTCTGGCGTCATGGTCATGGACGGCGTCCTGCGGGCCGGCAGCCCATGCGCTGAACGCAGACAAGGCCAGGCCGAGGCCCAGCGCCAGGCGGGTCTTGGTGAACATGCAAGGATTCTCCGGGGCAAAAAGGATGAAAGGCTTGGGTAAAGTCGTAATGTTATATTGTTACATCACTGAACGGCACCCAACAGCCCCGAAAGTCATGGTGCCCGGCCAGCCGGGCTCAAACCGCCATCCATTGCGTCATGCCCGAACCCCCCGCGCTGCGGGGACCACAGAACCGGGGACTGGGCCGGCTCAGCGCCTGGTGTCGTCCACCGCCGGGGCGCCATTCAGGCCCGTCAGCCCGGCCCGCATGTCGCGGCCGCTCGGATGCTGGAAGATCGCCAGGGAGAATTCGGGCAGGATCGCCAGCAGATGGTCGAAGATATCCCCCTGGATGCCCTCGTACTCGGCCCATACCGTGGTCTGCGTGAAGCAGTACAGTTCCACCGGGATGCCGTCGGGGGTGGGGTCGAGCAGTCGCACCATCAGGGTCTGGTCCTTGCGGATCTGCGGATGCGCCTTGAGGTAGGCCAAGGCATAGGCACGGAACGTACCCAGATTGGTCAACCGGCGCTGATTGACCGGCACCTTGCCCGAATTGCCAAGCGTCCGGTTCCACTGCTCGATCTCCTCGTGCTTGTGCACCAGGTAGTCGTCGAGCAGATGAAAGCGCCGGAGACGGGACCGCTCATCGCCATCCAGGAACCGCACGCTGCCGGCATCGAGGTACAGGGCGCGCTTGATGCGCCGCGCACCGCTGTCCTGCATGCCGCGCCAGTTCTTGTACGAATCGGAAATCAGCCGCCAGGTCGGAATGGTGGTGATCGTCTTGTCCCAGTTCTGCACCTTGACCGTGTGCAGGGCGATGTCGATCACGTCGCCGTCGGCATTGAACTGCGGCATCGAGATCCAGTCGCCCACCCGCAGCATGTCGTTGGAGGCGATCTGCACGCTGGCGACCAGACTCAGGATGGTGTCCTTGAACACCAGCAGCAGCACCGCCGAGATCGCGCCCAGACCCGACAGCAGCAGCCACGGCGAACGGTCGGACAAGCCGGCAATGATCACGATGGCGCCGATCACCAACAGCACGATCTTCACCAGCTGCAGATAGCCCTTGATCGAACGCTGTCGCGCATACGGCGTCTTCTGGTACAGCGCCTCCAGGGCATTCAGTGCGGCAGCGGCCGCAAGCAGGCCGAACACCACGACCAGCATCATCGACACCCGCCGCACCCCGCTGACCATCGCTTCCGGAACATGCGGCAGCAGACCGATGCCGGCATGCACCACCAGCAACGGCACGAACCACGCCAGCCTGCGGAACACCCCGGCATCGACCAGCGCGTCGTCCCATTCCCATACCGTGCGCCGGGTAACGGCGCGCATCACGCGCAGCAGCACCCGGTTGGTGAGCAGGTAGGCCAGCCATGCCAGCAGCACCAGTCCCAGCGCATACAGCGTCGTCACGACCGCAGGGACATCGAGCAGGGCTTTGATCTGATCCATGATTGGGGCGACACTTGCGGAACGATGCATGAGCATAGCCACATGGACGGTTGCATCCAATGCAAGCCGAATCGTCTCTCCGCAAGGTCGCACTGGTCACCGGCGCAGCGCAGCGCATCGGCGCGGCCATCGCGTGCCATCTGCATGCGGCTGGATACGACCTCGCCCTGCACTACCGTCATTCGCAGGCAGCCGCGCAGTCCTTGCGCGATCAACTGAACGTCACACGCGCAGACTCGGCACACCTGCTACAGGGCGACCTTGCCCAGGCGGAGACGCCCGAACGTATCGTCGCTGAAACTCTGACGCATTTCGGTCGCCTCGACGCACTGGTGAACAACGCCTCGACGTTCTTCGACGCGCCGCTGGAAACCACCACCGCCGGACAGTGGGACGCGCTGTTCGCGATCAACGCACGCGCCCCGTTCCTGCTGTGCCAGGCTGCCGCGCCGGCACTGCGGGAATCGGGCGGTGCCATCGTCAACCTCACCGATCTGCACGCCGCACGCCCACGGCCGGACATCCTCGTCTATGCCGCTTCCAAGGCGGCACTGGAAGCCCTGACCCGCGGCATGGCAACCACACTCGGCCCGCAGGTGCGGGTCAATGCCGTGGCTCCCGGCGCCGTGCTGTGGCCGGAGGGCGAAGGCGACCGCGCCGAGCGCCAGGCCATGCTGGCCCGTACCCCGTTGGCGCGCACCGGTACCGCCCTGGAAATCGCCGAAGCGGTGCGCTGGCTGCTGATGGACGCCGGCTTCGTCACCGGCCAGATTTTGCGCGTGGACGGCGGCCGCGACGCGCGCTGGGTCTAGGGATGCTCTGAACAAGTGTACGCAGGCGTCACCGTTCTGTCTGCGTGCAGATGCGCGGCGCGCCGATGAAGGCAGGCTGGCTGCCTGCCGAAACGGCGCGCTGCGTAGCTGCGCGCAGACAGAACGGCCCCAAGCGTTTGAATCCAAAAAGATCGGGGTGATGCCCAGAAGGCCCGCAGGGCAGCGCGCGCGGCTTGCCCAGGCAACCAGCCTGCGCGGCGCCACGCACGCCACCCTGCGAACCTTCTGGACATCATGCCGTCTACGTAGACGTGTTCAGAGCATCCCTAGCCGTGGGTCCGCCCCGCAGTCGCGGCGAATGCCGTGACCGAAGGGAATGTCTGTGGTGCGATCACGCAAGCTTGAATCCTGCCGCATGAGCCGTTCGCGCCTGCCGGCGCACCTACATTCGAAATCCCGAACCTGCAGGAGATTCCATGTTGCGGCCCAAGGATTGCCGTCTGGCAGGGGAATCGAAGAACGGCCACCGCTGACGGCCGAGGACTGTGGGAGCGGCGGCAGCCGCGACGGGTCGGGTACACCGATGCCTTGATCGGCCCTTCCTGGCCTCCTACACAGAGGGTGCGGCATACGGATCCGTGGATCGAGCCTGCACACAGGGTCGACACCCCGGGAACGGGTACTCTGCGGGTCTGCAGGAGATTCCATGTTACGGCGCAAGTCGCGATGGCGCTGGCTTGGAACCTGCCGCGTCCCCGTCCGCGCCTGCCGGTGCTTCTGTCCAACCCATTCCATGGTTTGGCGACCCGCCTATCCGTACCGATCACTTTCGCAGAGCACCCCTGCCGCGAAGATTTTGTCGTGTTCCGGATGCGCGGCCCAAAGTTCACCCACCGTGCGCCCGTCACCGGGCACCACGACATCGGCCGCGATATCGGACAGCGGCTTGAGCACGAAGGCGTGGCGCAGGTCCTCCAGTCGCGGGATCTGGAGATGACCCGGCCCGTGCACGATGCGCTCACCGTACAGAAGGATGTCGATGTCCAAGGTGCGGCTGGAAAATCGCGGGCCGTCGCGGCGCCGGCCCTGGGCGTCCTCCAGCGCGTGCAGCCAGTCGTTGAGCACGTGCGGCGCAAGCTCGGTGCCGAAACACACGGCAAGATTGAGGAAATCATCGCCCTCGAAGCCGACCGCCGCGGTGCGGTAGGCCGGCGAGACGCGGATCGCCCCGAAGCGCTCGCGCAGCGCCGCCAGCGCCGCGCGCAGGTGGCGTTCGGGCTCGATGTTGCTGCCCAGCCCCAGACAGACCTGCACCGGCTTCACGGACGCGTGCCGCGCTCGATCTCGACGCCCACGGCCCTGGCGCCGCGTACCGCGCCAGGCTTGCGCAGGCGCAGGCGCAGCCAGGTCACGCCGAATTCCTCGCGCACGATCTGCGCGCAGCGCTCGGCGAGGGTCTCGACCAGGCCGAATTCCGAGCCTTCGACGAATTCGATCAGGCGTTTGGAGACCGCCTTGTAGTTGAGCGCATCGTCAATGCTGTCGGTGGCCGCGGGCGCGGTGTTGTCGAACGCCATCTCCAGGTCGAGCGTCACCGTCTGGCGCACCATGCGCTCCCATTCGTAGATGCCGATGATGGTGTCGATCTTCAGTCGCTCGATGAAAACAATGTCCATGGTCTGCCTTGCGGGTCTTCGAAGGGTTCAAGTGTACGCGGCCTGTATGCCCGCCGATTCAGCGCACCGGGTCGAGGTCTTCCAGGCTCCAGCGCGGGCGCACGCGGATCACCGGGCCTTCCTGCTGCCCGGCGGCCAGGCGGATGGCGCCGGCCAGGGCGATCATGGCGCCGTTGTCGGTGCAGAACTCCAGACGCGGGAAGTACACGCGAAAACCCTGCGCAGCGCCGGTTTCGGCCAGCGCAGCGCGCAGGCGGCGGTTGGCGCCCACCCCGCCCGCGATCACCAGTCGTGTCATGCCGGTCGACTCCAGCGCACGCCGGCACTTGATGGCCAGGGTCTCGACGATGGCCTGCTCGAAGCCTGCGGCTATGTCGGCCCGGGTCTGCTCGCTCTGGTCGCTCCGGTTCCAGGCCAGCAGTACCTGGGTCTTGAGGCCGGAAAAACTGAAATCCAGCCCGGGGCGGTCGGTCATCGGACGCGCGAAACGGAAGGCCTCCCGGTCGCCATGTTCGGCCTCCGCGGCCAGCGCCGGTCCGCCCGGGTAGGGCAGGCCCATCAGCTTGGCCGTCTTGTCGAAGGCCTCGCCCGCGGCATCGTCCAGGGTGTCGCCCAGCACTTGGTAGTCGCCGATGCCGTGCACCGCCACCAGCATCGAATGCCCACCCGACACCAGCAGCGCCACGAACGGCGGCGCGGGTGGATCGTCCTCCAGCAAGGGGGCCAGCAGGTGGCCTTCCATGTGATGCACGCCGATGGCCGGCACCTCCAATGCCCAGGCCAGCGCACGCGCCGCGCCGGCCCCGACCAGCAGGGCGCCGACCAGCCCGGGCCCCGCGGTATAGGCCACGCCACCCAGCTCGCGCAGGTCGAGTCCGGCCTGGTCCAGCGTCTGCCGCACCAGCGGCAGCAGCTTGCGCACATGGTCGCGGCTGGCCAGTTCCGGCACCACGCCGCCGTAGTCGGCATGCAGCGCGACCTGCGAATACAGGGCATGGGCCAGCAGGACATGCCCCGGCCCGGCCCGGTTCCGGGCCACCACGGCCACCCCGGTCTCGTCGCAGGACGATTCAACACCCAACACCGGCTTTGAAAATCGATTCGTGTGCACGTTATACTTGACGGCTCGCCCGGTCACATCGGGCCAGTTTACCAAGTGGAGATTCCATGCCCAGCGTCAAAGTCCGCGAGAACGAGCCGTTCGAGCTTGCCCTGCGCCGCTTCAAGCGCACCTGCGAAAAGGCCGGCGTGCTTGCCGAAACCCGCAAGCGCGAGTACTACGAGAAGCCGACCCAGGAGCGCAAGCGCAAGCGTGCGGCCGCGGTCAAGCGCCACCTGCGCCGTCTGTCGCGCGACGGCGCACGTCGTACCCGGCTGTACTGAGCATCGGTAGCGGCGCATACCCCGATCCACCCGGGGGCATCATCGCCGCACCGCAGACCGCCTGCACGGGCCGGTATCGTGACCACGATACCGGCCTTTCGCGTTTGCCGAACAAGCACACCGCCACCCGGAGTTCGCCATGAACCTGAAGACGCGCCTCGTCGAAGACATGAAGACTGCCATGCGCAGCGGCGACAAGCCGCGCCTGGGGGTGATCCGCCTGGTCAACGCCGCGATCAAGCAGCGTGAGGTGGACGAGCGCATCGAACTGGACGATGCCCAGGTACTGGCCGTGCTGGAAAAGATGCTCAAGCAGCGCCGCGATTCGATGAGCCAGTACGAAGCCGCAGGGCGCGAGGACCTGGCCGAAGTCGAACGCTTCGAGATCGGCGTGATCGAAAGCTACCTGCCCGCGCAACTCGACGAAGCCGAGCTGGATGCGCTGATCGACGCCGCCCTGGCCGAGACCGGCGCCACCTCCCTGCGCGACATGGGCAAGGTCATGGCCCTGCTCAAACAGCGCGCCGCCGGCCGCGCCGACATGGCCGCGGTATCGGCGCGGGTGAAGCAGAAGCTGGGCTGAGGCAGCCCACCGCCCGCGACGGGAGTCGCAGGCCATTGGAACGAATCAAATCAAACAACGGCTTCCGGGAAACCCGGGCGGTTCATTCCTAGGTTACGGATTAATCTGTGCAACCTCTCGCTTGTATGTATAGCTTGATAGTACCCAATATCCCGTGCCATTGCCGTTTGCTACATAGATATACGTCCAAGTTTCCGTAATGCCACCCGACGAAAGCGATATGGAAAAAGTATCACCTGAGTTGTAAGAACCACCCGGCGGAGGATAAGGTGGGCCATCCTTCCCGGAGAAAGCCATAGAACTAGGTGGCGCATTCGGGTATCCCAATGAAAACCTTGTAGTAAAGCCCGCCTTGAAATTAGGTTTAGAACTACTTTTCCCGAAGTTTGAGACGTTACCTGAATGCTCTTTGATAAAGCTTCTTATTATGTAGTCGCCCTTGAATAATTCACAACTAATTGATATTTCATGTAAAATACCCGAATTCCAGGGTGCCAAAACGCCACCTTCTGCAAGCCTGGCATCCGTTTTCTTGCAATTTTCGGGGAAAAATCGAT
>JALUXG010000002.1 GCA_027019085.1 Rhodanobacteraceae bacterium
CTCGCCGCATCTGCTGTCGGAAGTGAAGGATGCCGGTACCGTCAATCCACAGTCACCGACCGGCAAGAAGAAAAAACGGCTCAGATAATCACGCGTGGGGCAATGGCGGTGCGGAATGGCCGCTTACCTTGCGTTGACGGTTGCCCTGCCAACCTGCTCCCCGGCTTCCGGGTGAGCTGCATAAACGCTTCACCTGGAGACCTTGCGCACTAGCCTGCTTTATTCATGACGGTGAGCTATTGTCAAATCTGGTGTATGACGGTCAAGCGGCGACCGCTTCGGGTCGATCGGTTACTTGCTCACCATCCTGGAACCGGACGTTGTTGACAACCAGTTCCAGTTTCCGGAATCCTCTGATTTTCCTCCAGCGCTTCTCGGCGCTTTGGAGCAGTTTGAAGGCCATCGCCAAGGTCGTGTTGCGTGAACCGCAGCTGCGACTGCGTTTGGTGCGCAGGCGAACCGTGGCGAAGGTCGATTCGATCGGGTTACTGGTGCGGATGTGCACCCAATGCTCGGCCGGAAAGTCGTAGAAGGCCAGCAGGGTCTGACGGTCCTTGGCCAGGCAATCCATGGCCTTGGGGTATTTGGCCTGGTAGCGCGCCAGCGTCCGGTCAAAGGCCGTGTTGGCCGCTTCGCGCTTCTGGGCCATCCAGATGTCGTGCAGGTCGGCCTTGACCTTTGGCTGCATGACCTTGGGCAGCTTGTTCAATACATTGGCCGTCTTGTGGACCCAGCAACGCTGGTGACGGGTGTCCGGATAGACCTTTGCCAAGGCGGACCAGAAACTCAGCGCACCGTCGCCCGTGGCCAGCTTGGGAGCCCTCTCCAGGCCGCGCTGGCGTAGCCCGGTGAGCAGCTCATTCCAGCTTTTCTCGGACTCCCGGTAGCCATCCTCGACGGCGACCAGCTCTTTGCGTCCGTGCTCGGTAACGCCAATGATGACCAGCAAGCACAATTTGTCGTCCATGCGCACGTTGCTGTACACACCGTCGGCCCACCAGTACACGTAGCGGCGATCGGACAGATCCTGCGTTCTCCATGTCGCGTGCTCGGCAAGCCATTTGGCCTTCAACCGGGAGACCGTGTTGGGCGACAGCCCTTTGGCGTGATCGCCCAGCAACGCGGACAGCGCTTCCTGGTAGTCACCCGTGGACACGCCTTTGAGATAGAGCCAGGGGATCAGCTCGTCCATGCTGCGTGCCCGTTTCAGATACGGTGGCAGCAGGCTGCTGTTGAAACAAGCGCCCGTGCCACGCCGGTCACGCACCTTGGGGACCTTGATGTCGACATCGCCAATCCCGGTCTGGACGGTGCGCTTGGGCAGGTAGCCGTTGCGCACGACCGCCTTGCGACCGTCTTCAAGGCGTTCGTCGTCGTACTGGGCCAGAAAGCTGGCCATCTCCGCTTCCACTGCCTTGGCGATCAAGTCGCGGGCGCCCTCACGCAGCAGTTGATGCAACGGATCGGCAACGTCGGGTTCTGGTTGTGAAAGAGCTTGCAGGGTAGGATGAGCCATGGCGTACTCCTTTTGCTGGTTGTGATCGTGGTGAGATCAACCAGCAGGGTACGCCATCTTTCTTTCCCGTCCGTACACCAGAAATGACCTTAGCTCCAGCCGTCCCTCCAAAGCGATAGGCTGGATATGCCCGGAAGGGGTCGCCATGCATCGGATCTGCTTCCTGCCGACCGTCCTCGCGGCCCGCGGAGTACGGGGTACGATGGGGTTTGACTTCCGTGGGCTACGCCTGACACAGGGAAATCATCATGTACAGCTCAAGTCGTATTGTTGATCGTCGCCGCTTCCACAAGCTTGCCTTTGTCGAACGTCGCAAGGGGCGTATCTGGATGTACGGTGAACTGGCACTGTGCGCTGTCTTGCTTGTGTATCTGGTTTCGTTACTGCGCTGAGCCGCACACCTTCGAACCACTCCCCGAATCACTCGAGAGACGGCCTTTGTCGTGCCTGCCAGGCTGGATTGCACCGGGCACGCATCGATCATCCGGCCCGCACCTCATTCCATCCGGCCCGCATCGATGTCTTCGCACATGTCTTGAAGGTTCCGGAGCCGAATAGCGGCGCCTTCACTCCCAGGGAACCATCCATAACCCCTCGTTATCGTGCACGCAACGTGCATTTAACGTCGTGGCCGCCATGCATGAACAGGGGATAAAGACAAGGCCCGGATATCGGTATTGATGCCCGTTCGTATTGCATAAAATATTCTATTATATTTCCCTAATAGAATAATCGTGTGTGATGCGTTGCTTGCTCGGCGCGCCTCGAAGTTCTGGAGACTCTTCCGTGACGTTGCAACGCAACGCGCACTGTATTTCGGCCCCGGCCTGCAACGGGCTGGGAGATATACAGGCATTTCATGGAGGACAGAAACATGTCGGGACAAAATCCGATCATCGCAATCAACATGAGCAAGGTTTCGAACACGCCTGAAAGCTTCGAAACCATGCAGAAAGTCGGACCCAAGGCCTGCATCACGACCGCATCCCATCCGGGCTTCCTCGGCTTCGAGCAACTCATCCAGACCGGCATCCACCCTATGGCCGGCCGCTTTGGCGGCGGCGCGATGGACATGCGCAAAACGCTCAACCCCATCGGCATGTACCAGTACACGGTGTGGAAGGATGTGCATTCGCATGAGGAAATGCACCACGACAACTTCAAGGAAATCTACGAACTGTGCGGCTCATGTCTGGGTATGGTCGTCGAAGGCCCATGGGAGCCGTATTTCGAAGTGGTTCAGTCCGATCTTCCCCAGATCATGGGCATGACCGATGTACCGCAGGTACTGGGCAATTCCTTCGCCAAACAGGAACAGGTTCCGAAGGTGGCCCTGGCATCGCAGCGCGCCATGGTTGTGGGCGATCACTGGATCATGCATGGCCACGAGGAAGATTTCGAGCAAGGCGCAGCCGAAACCCTGGCATGGATGAAGAACAATGTGCCGGGCATGATCGGCTGGATGATACTCAAGCAGTTCGGTGTGTCGGCCATCGGATCTTTCCAGCTGGACCCGGAAGGCATGCTCAAGGCCACGCTGGGCGCCAACCCGCCCGAATACAACACCAATTACGGCAACGAGATACACGATACGCCGCCAATCCCGCCACAGACTCCGACCCAATACCTGGTCCACATGGAATGGGAGTCCCCCGAACATGCCCACATGGGTCTGGGGCACGCCATGGTCGATTACGAGCTGCGCCAGATCCACAACAACGGCGTACTGGCACACCTCGATCGCGGCCCGTACTACCAAATCTTTGCGCCGATGATGGAGCAAGGCCTATGGCGCAGGCACCTGACGCACTGAACACACCCGTTTTCAAGAGCACGGCCGGCATATCACCACAGACCGTGACTAGCCGAGGAGGAAGACCATGAACGCCAAACCGAAAGTTCTCGTACTGGGTGGCAATTTCGCAGGACTGGGAAGCGCCCAGAAGATCCGTGAATTCGCCGGTGACGCCGTCGACATCACGGTCATCGACCGCAAGAATTACCTGCTGTTCGTTCCCAACATTCCTGCCGATGTATTCGAAAACAAGGATCCTGCTCTCGGTCAGCGCATGGACCTTATCCCCGCCTTCAAGCGGGACAACATCGACTTCCTGCAGGGCGAAGTGCAGTCGATCGACGTGGACAACCGTGAGGTTCATTACACACCCAGCGAACGACCCGGCGCTGCACCCGAAAAGATCAGATACGACTATCTGGTGGTGGCACTGGGCAACCGGCTGGCCTATGAGAAGATCGAGGGCTTTGCCGAATTCGGCGACAGCGTCAGCGACATCTACCTTGGCAACAAGCTGCGCAAGAAACTGTGGGAAGGTGGCTACAAGGGCGGCCCGATCGCCATCGGCTCGGCCATGTTCCATCAGGGCGATGGCGCCAAGGGCCTGGAGCCCTATCCCGGCGGCAGCATTCCCGATGCCCTGGCTGCCTGCGAAGGCCCGCCGGTGGAGGTCATGCTATCGGCAGCCACGTACCTAAAGAAAACCGGCCAGGGCGGTCCGGAAAAGATCACCGTATTCACGCCCGCCGAACTGATTGCCGAGGATGCCGGCGAAGAGGTAGTCGGAAAACTGCTGGGTATTGCCTCGGGCATGGGATTCAATTATGTCAACAACGCCAAAGACATCACCCGTATCACTGCCGAAGGCGTCGAACTGGCCAACGGACAGACGCTGGAAGCGGAACTCAAGATCGTGTTCCCCGACTGGGCGGCGCACGACTTCATGCGCGGCTTGCCCATCAGCGACAGCGAAGGCTTCGTGATCACCGACCTGCTGATGCGCAATCCGAAATATCCGGAAGTGTTCGCCGCCGGCGACTGCGCGGCGGTCACTGTGCCCAAGCTCGGCGCCATCGGGCACCAGCAATGCGATATCGTCGGCCGACAGGTTGCCAGCGCAGTCGGACGCATGAGCGAGGCCGCCGCCAATACCCCGCTGCAACCGGTGGTCAACTGCATCGGCGACATGGGCGACAACCAGGCCTTCTACATCCGGTCCAACAGTTGGTACGGTGGCGACACCCAGGTGCTGACCATGGGCCACGTGCCTTTCCTGTTGAAGATGCAATACAAGAATTTGTTCTTCCGCACACAAGGCAAGATGCCCGACTGGGGACTGGATTTCTCGACCATGATGGCCGAGAAGGTCGCTTCCTGAACCTGCCTCCCGCGTACGTATCGCCGTCAAACGGCATCCCGGTATCGAAGGAGGTAGACCCATGAAACAAGACATCGAGCCATCGCAGATGCAATCGCCCCTCACTCCCGAACAATGGGCCGGTCTGGCCCGGCTCGGCGACCTGGGGCAACGCATCGGCGGACTGATCGATGGCCCCGCCGCCGGGCCGGCAACCGCCGCACTTGACCGCATCGGTGAACTGGACGGCCAATATGATCTGGTCGCCCTGACGGAAAAGCTGATCGACACCGTCAGTGCACTGGATCGTGCCGGCTTGCTCGACCTGATCCGCGACAATGCGCAGTTCGTCTCCGACAGCATGGAAGTGCTCAGGCCCATGGCCACGCAATGGATGGAACGGATCCGCGAGGTTCCGGTGGACGAACTGAAAGCCGATGCAGCCTTTGCACTGGACATGTTGCACAAGGCGCGACTGATGGCCAGTTTCATCGAAGCAAATCTGAGTGGCGGACTGACCGGGAAGACAGTCGAGCTGACTGCCTTCATCGAGCAGAACCAGACCGACAAGGCGCTTGCCGAGGCCTTCGTGCAACTCGGTCGCATCTACCGCAGCGGGCTGCTTGCCCGTCTGGGGGATTTGTCCGAATACATTGCTGGACTGGAAGAAGGCACCGACCTGGAATCGCAGGTTGGCAGTGTGGTCAAGGCCATTCCAGGCGACACATTGGGAACATCGTTCAAACTGTTGCGCAGCGTTTCCAAAGCCATGGCCGGCATCCAGGAAGACCCGCACGAGAAACTGGGTGGATTCAGCGGACTCTTGCATGTAATGCGCGACAAGGAAGTGCAGAAAGGCCTGCGCCTGCTCGCTCGTACCGCAGGCCGTATCGATGAACAACCGTAGTCTGCCCAACCCGACTGACTCCAACCGGGGCGCCAGATCAGCACCCCGGTTGGGTCGTTCAAGCGGTCTGCTCCTGGCCCGGTGCCCGAAGTCACGGGCGCAAGGATCCGCCGGTTTGCCTCAGAAGTCCGCCGTCACCCGCGCATACCAGAACGAACCGTTGAACCCGAACGGTGAAGTGAGTGCGTAATTGACGCCCAGGAACCGCAAAATCGGGTTCTTTTCCTTGTCCGGGTAGGTGTTGAACACGTTGTTGCCGCCTACCGCCACGGAGAAGGTGTCGTTGATCTTGTAACGCGCTTCCAGATCAAGCAGTGACTTGCCGCCGTAACGGACCACGTCCTGGGGCGGATTGTTGCTACCGAACAATCCGTTGGTCGTGCTCCAGCTGCCGTAGTGATTGATACGTGCGGTGGCACCGAAACGGTCCAGCGTGTAGTTGAAGGTGAGGATTGCCCGATTCTTCGGCACCTGGTTTTCCAGGTCGTAGGCAAAGTCCTTGTTCAGGGTATTGGCCTTGATGTTGCTGATGGTCTGCATGTTGTGGTTGTAGCGGAAATCCACGTTGAGCCGCCCCTGCCCCAGCCTGTGCTCGGTATCGAGGACGAAGTCGAATCCACTGACATGCGAGTCATACGCATTGCTGAAATAGCTGCCGAAGCTTCCCAGCAACAGCGAGGCATTCGGATACCCTTCGTTGGTGAGCGTGTTCACCGCGTTGGCATCGATCGACTTGCTGACCAGGCCGATGCGGTCGTTGATGCGGATCCGGTAGTAGTCGAGTGTCGCGGTGACGCTGCTGAGCGGCGTCCACACCACCCCCACCGAAAGGTTGCGTGAGCTTTCGTTCTTCAGCGGCGTCGATCCCAGTGCACGAGCCACGGGATGATCCACCGGGTAGGTGCCGGTCGGAATCAGCTGCCCTGACGCATTGGCGGTGGTGGTTACATTGAGGGTGTTGACCTGCCCCGGCGTGGGCGTCCGGAATCCGGTGTTGAAGGTCCCGCGTATCGCGAATGCATCGTTGAACGCATAACGCGAGGAAAGCTTGTAGACGACCTTTGAACCGTATTTGGCGGCATGCACGTAGCGCACGGCAGCCGCACCGGACCAGTTGTCGGTAAAGTTGGTTTCCGCATCGAGATAGACCGCTTCACTGGTCTGCTTGAAATGACCGGCTGATTGCGGCGGAAAACCCTGGAAGCCGTCCGAACCCACACCGAACACCGACGCCGTCGGGCCGGATGCGATCGATGCAGGATCTCCCTGCTGCAGGCTGTATTCCTCCGAACGCCACAGAGCACCGAACGCCAGCGTCAGCGGCGAGTTGTCAAACGTGCGCACGAAATCCAGGCCAGCTCCCTGCTCGTGCTGGCTGAGCTTGCCCGGCCGGAATGATGTCGGCGAATTCACGCCGAGGCTCGGGTTGATCGAATAACGCAGCAGATAGTCGACCTCGTTCATCCCGTCGCGGTAGTGGAAGTTCCACGAGAGGTTGCTGAGCGTGCCGCCCCGTATGCCACCGACTATCTGGTGATCGCTGATATCGGCCCCGAACATCGGCGTATAGCCACCCGGAAATGCCTTGTAGATGGGATTGAGCAGGATGTATCCGCTGGGACTGTTGCTGTCCGCGGTAAGATAATCGGCCGGGTTACCGCCACCGGACATGATCTGGTTGACCAGGGATTGCGGTGCATTGGCCGGCACCAGTGTATTCGGCTGGTAACTGACCAGCGTGGAGCGCCCGGCGACACCGTATTGTGCCGGCAGGTACGGGTCGCGGTAGAAGAAGCTGGAAAGAACTTTCTTCTTCATGTAGTTGCCGTATCCGTAAATCTCAACGTCACTGGCAACCGGCAGTCCCGCGTTGACGAACAGCTTGTTGGCCTGGGTGGACGGATTGCCCCACCGCTGGCCGAGGCCGTGAAATGGCACCTTGTCGGCACCTACCACCGCTGCCACCGCCTGTGCATCAGGACGCGCGATCCCGCGTGAGGTGGGGTTGGACGTCTCGCGCTCGAAGCTGACGTGGACAAATCCCTTGGCACCAAGCGGGAACCCGGCATCGGCATCGTAGCGGCGCATGGCGCCATCCCCACGTCCGGTCTCGCCCCATTGCGCGCTGACCGTGGCGCCATGGTTGGACCGCTTGAGGATGATGTTGATCACGCCCGCAATGGCATCGGATCCGTACAGCACCGAAGCACCGTCACGCAGCACCTCGATACGACTGATGGCATTGGAAGGGAACACCGAAAAATCGACCGCCTGCGAGCCCTGATTGAAGGTGCCCAGCGGATCGATCTGCAGGTTGACCAACGCCGAACGGTGGAAACGAATGCCGTCGACCAGTACAAGGGTCTGGTCAGGCGACAGATTGCGCAGGGAAACCGGACGTACGAACGCGGTTCCGTCAGCGATGGGAAACCGCTGCGTGGTCAGCGACGGCACCACATTGGTCAAGGACGTGGTGAGATCGGGCGAGGCCTGCTGCGAAAAGTCCTTCCCGCTGAAAACGTCAATCGGCGACTGCGATTCGACCGGAGACAGGCCGGCCTGGAAGGTGCCGGTGACCACCACGGTCTTGAGTTCGGTCGGTTGCTTGGACTTGCCCTGGCTGGCTGGCTTGGACTTGGCGTTTTGCGGTGCGGCCGCCACCGGTGAAGGCCCCGCAGCTGTGGGCTCCCCGGCCTGCACGGCCCAGCTTGAAAACAGTGCGGGCACCATCAGGACGGTAATGGCCCGTGCAAGTTTCGTTTGACGAAGACAGTTCCCCAGCATGATGACGATCTCCCCTCTCGGAATGCACGGCGCCACGCTATGGTGCGCATTACGGGACGTCAAGTGTTTGCGGGAAGAATATGCCTTTTGGACAAGAGAGCAAGCCAGGCATGCGCCCGTTGCAGTGCCATCGACCATCGACTACACGGCCAGGTACGGGCCTGGATGAAGGGAGCCTTTGATGCTTGATGCCATCCGAAACTGGCGCATTCGACGTCTCGTCGCCCGTCGCCCGATCCCTGAAGCTGCCTGGCAACGGGCGCTGCGCCATTGCGGCCCGGCACGCCGGATGGGGGGGTCCGACCAGGCCAGCCTGCGCGTGCTGGCCACGCTGTTCCTGGATCAGAAATCGCTGGAACCGGTCCAGGGGCTGGAGCTGGGCGAAATCGATCGCGTACTGCTGGCCGTCCATGCCTGCGTGCCGATCCTGAAACTCGGGATCGACTGGTACGAGGGCTGGCACAGCGTGATCGTGTACCCGGATGCCTTCATCCCCAACCGCACCCGTACCGACGCCGCCGGCGTGGTGCACCAGGACCATGCCGCCCTCGCCGGCGAGGCCTGGGGACGCGGCCCGGTGATCCTGTCCTGGTCGGATGTACTGGCCATCGGCAGGCGCCCCGGAAGCAACGTGGTCATCCACGAGATGGCGCACAAGCTGGACATGCTGAACGGTTCCGCCAACGGCTTTCCGCCCCTGCACCGGCGCATGGAACGACGCACCTGGACCGAGACCTTTTCGCGTGTCTGGGATCGCCTGCAGGATGCGCATGACCAGGGCCTGGAGCTGCCCATCGACCCCTACGCCCTGACCAACCCGGCCGAATTCTTCGCCGTGGCCAGCGAGCAGTTCTTCGAGGCCCCCGCCGCCCTGCGCGAGCATCTGCCGGACGTCCACCGGCAACTGGTGCAGTTTTACCGCCAGGAGCCGGTCTGACAGATTTGAAGTCGAATCCATCTGCCAGCGGGCATGAGTTGCCGAATGGCGCGACCGGGATCATGCTGGCAAGCGAGGACGCAAGTCAGGAACTTCCCCCCATCCACGGAATCCAAGCCTGTTGAAAGCCGGGATAACCGGCTCTCGCCAACCGGACCCCCGAATGAACATCACCAGCTTGCGAACCATGGCCGTGATCGGCTTGATACTGGCCGGGCCGGCCTTGGCGCAATCGAGTACCGACAAGACACTCAAGCTTTCCCTGCCCCCGCAGGACATCCCCGCTGCACCCGCCAGCGCACATGTGCCACAGACAGCGTTCAGCGTCACCCAGGCATCGCAGCCGGGTGTCTACTACGGCGACGCCAGCGGACCACCGGCACATGTGCAGCGTCGCTCGTGCGACGACAGCACCTACAACCGCGCCCGGGTGCACGGCAGCGTCGGCATGGGGGTGGTCGCCGGCGACGGGTTCGGGGGCAACTACCAGACCGGCACGGTCAACATCAGCAAGGCCTTCGGCAGCTGCGAGCACCCCTCCGGCGGCATCCGGTTCAGCTTCGGTGTCGAACAGGGCTTCATGAACGGGCCGCGCTGGGGGCGCTGAGCCGGACACCCCGCACAGGCAGGTCCAATGCGTTTGCCAGTCAGCGACTGTTCCTGTCACGGGTCATGTCCGGCAGGGTTGTCTTGCTGAATCTACAGATGCCGAATCAGGGCGTGCCACCCGGCGATGGCCAGCAGGATGATTGTGACCAACTGGAAAATGACGCGCGCACTCATCAGTTTCTCGGATTTCTCATCTTCCTTCTTGTCACCAAAGCCCATGGTGATGACACCCCAGACCATGGAAAGAATGGTCGCCAGCAACGACAGAGCGATGAGAATGGTCAGGATGGGCATAACGTACCTCCAGGTGAAAATAGGGACTACGGATGTCACGACCAGTCTACGCAGGCGCTATCGCTGTGTCTGCACGAAGCACGTAGTGCATCGATGAAGGCAATCCCGCAACATCCGCCGGCAGTGCTCTTCGCATCACGTGCAGACCGGGTGACGATAGACCTGGAAAGCCCCAAGGCTGGATGAGGTTATCGGCGCACGGTTACGCGCTGTCGCTCACGTCACGCGTTCGCCCGCTGCCACCCGTACCGAATCCAGGGACCACGGCGAGGGGTCGATGGCCAGGCGCCAGCGGCCATTGCTGCGATTCAGTCGCAGCCTGCGATGCCGAATCAGGTACACGGTGGCTACCGCGGCCGATACCAGACCTGCAAGCGCTCCCACGCCCAGTGCCCAGCGCGAGCCGAAACGATCAACCACCCATCCGACCAGCGGTGCCCCCAGCGGCGTGCCGCCCATGACCACGGCAATGCGCAGAGCCAGCACCCGTCCGCGCATGGTCCGTTCGGTGGTCAGTTGCATCATGGAGTTGCTGGCCGTCATGAAGACCAGTGCGGCCAGACCGACGAAGAAGAGCACCAGGCCAAAGCTCACGGGACCGGGCATCAAGGCCGCGAGCGCCACGAACAGTCCGAACGCCGCCGACGAGACGCCCATCAGGATCATGCCCGGAAACGGGTGCCGCGCCGAGAGCAGGGATCCGCACAGCGTGCCCGCTGCCATCGCCGCCGACAACAGGCCGTACTGGCTGGCGTTGCCATGGAAAACGGTGACCGACATGGTGGATACGAAGATGGCGAAGTTGAAGCCGAAGGTCCCGAGCAGGAACAACATCACCAGCACGGCCAACAGGTCGGGGCGCTGGCGCACATATCGAAATCCTGCCAGCAGGCTTCCCGGCGCGCGTACCGGACGCCCCTCGACCAGCAAATCACCCACCCTGAGAAGGCTCAGCGAGACCATCATCAGGGCGTAGGTGCCTGCATTGATCAGGAACAGCCAGCCCTCCCCGACCGCGGCAATCAGAACGCCGGCCAGTGCCGGGCCGATCATGCGTGCTGCGTTGAACGAGGCCGAATTGAGCGCGACTGCATTGGCCAGGATGTCGTCCTGGACCAGGTCCGACACGAACGCCTGTCGCACCGGCGCATCGAACGCCGTGACGATGCCAAGCAGCAGGGCAAAGCCGTAGACCTGCCACAAGCTCACCACTCCGGCCAGCGTCACGGCACCCAGCCCCAGTGCCAGCAGGCCGGCCAGCCCCTGGGTGACCAGCAGCAGCTTGCGCCGGTCCAGATGGTCGGCGGCATACCCGCTCCAGGGCAGCAGGAACAGCGCTGGCCCGAACTGCAGCGCCATCACCGTGCCCATTGCCGTGGCGCTGTGCGGTGTCAGCACGGTAAGCACCAGCCAGTCCTGACCGATGCGCTGCATCCAGGTGCCCACGTTGGATAGCAGCGCGCCCCAGGACCATTGCCGGTAGTTGTAGCTGCGCAGGGAATGAAACATGCCGTCTGGTTTTTGATGCACCGGTGGGAAGGAACAACGCCGACAGCCTACAGGCACACGGGCACCTGTCGACAGCCGGGACTTTGCGGACGCCGACGAAGCGCAGCGTCCCTGGCGCCGCGCAGCCTCGATGCCCACACGCCCGCCCGGTTTGTGCGACACTGTCCCGCCCATCGAGGATACCCGTGGCCAAGCCAAACTATTCCTACGAGAAGCGCCAGCGCGAACTGGCCAAGAAGCGCAAGAAAGAGGAAAAGCGCCGCAAGAAGGCCGCCGATCAAGGTGAAGTCGACCAAACGACCGCGCCCGAGGGCAATGAAACCGGCTAGCACACCACCGGCATAGGCCGCCCGGCTCACTGAAGGCGCAGTCACGAGCAGGGATGTGCGGTCGGTCCCGACGCCATGGCACCGTTGGGACAATTGCCACAATCCACATTGCTGAAGGGTCAATAACGGGCCGAGCCGACGAGGCCTGTACCAGGCCGCTCCTCCCGCAAATCGCCATGCCTGCCTGTTCCCCAGGCGTGCAACTCCAGATGCCGGCATCAGGAACCGGCGACGGTACCGATAGAACCAAAAAAAGCCCGGCACGAGGCCGGGCTTCTTCTTCGCATGGCGAACCGGGTCAGATGACCTGCACCTGATCGGCCTGCAGGCCCTTCTGGCCCTGCGTGACCACGAAGGACACTTTCTGGCCTTCCTGCAGGCTCTTGAAGCCGGAGGACTGGATCGAGCGGAAATGGACAAACAGGTCCTCACCGCCGTTTTCACGGCTGATGAAGCCAAAGCCCTTGGCGTCGTTGAACCACTTCACGGTACCGGTTTCGGTCTGGGACATCGTATTGCTCCTTGGAACGGATGGGGCCGCTCAGCGCGGCAGAAAGCTGGTTACAAGGAGGAAAAGGGTTCAACGATGTAGTGCGACTCGGATCTACAGCATCAGGCCACGATTCACAGTGACCCTTGAAACTCAGCGCGGGCATCGTACGGGCCTGCAGGCCAGAAAGCAACAACAATTTCCGAAAAATGAACACGGGACCGCCGCAGTCAGGGGCCGGCAAGGTCATATCTCGCGGATTGGGGGTTCCAGCTGATCCAGCATCAGAACACGGAGTGCCCACTCAGTTGCGCAAAACGCTGCAGGGCGAGGCTACCTGCCATGGAATTGCCTCGCCGGTCCAGACCCGGCGCCCACACGCACAGACTGAACATGCCTGGCATCACCGCGACGATGCCACCGCCGACACCACTCTTTGCCGGCATCCCGACGTTGTAGGCAAAGGCACCGACCGCATCGTAGGTACCGCTGGTCAGCATCAGCGAATTGATGGCCTTGGCCTGGCTGGGGGAAATCACCTCGCCGCTCTTGTCCTTGCCGTGACGGGCCAGGAACAGGTGCGCCCGGGCCAGTTCTGCGCAGCTCATCGCCAGCGCGCAGTGATGGAAGTAGGCATCGAGCACCTGGTCCGGGTGGTTGTCCAGGTTGCCGAAGCTCTTGAGAAAATAGGCAAGCGCGGCATTGCGGTAACCATGCCCGGCTTCCGAAGCGGCCACCGCCACGTCGTAATCCACATCACCGGCACCACTCACGCGGCGCACGAAATCCCGCAGGGCGGCCTTGGCGTCGCCGAACTGTGTGAGCACGATGTCGGTCACCACCAGCGCACCGGCATTGATGAACGGATTGCGCGGTATGCCGTTCTCGACCTCCAGCTGCACGAGCGAATTGAAGGCATTGCCGGACGGTTCGCGATGGACCCGCTGCCACAGCAGGGAATCGGCGCTACGCATGGCCTGCGTCAGCGTGAACACCTTGGAGATGCTCTGGATGGAGAAACGTTCATCGGCATCGCCGACACAGGCATAACCGCCATCGACGTCGCACAGCGCAATGCCGAACTTGCGCTCGTCCACGCAAGCCAGCTGCGGGATGTAGTCGGCCAGTTGCCCCTGCGGGAGCGTCGGTGCGATCTCTGCGTGAATCTGTTCGAGAATATTCTGGTAGTTCAAGGAAACACCCGAAAGCGCAAAAACGGGCCAGAGCCCTGTAACTGGATGAAAAGAATAAAGGTATTTTTTCCGCAAGCCGTCATGAACCAAAAAAGCCCGGTGCAATCCGGGCTTTTCCAGGGGCATGGTGCGGCAGGAACCTACCCTGCTTTCTTAGGTGCGGCCTCATGCGTCGCCATGGCCGCCATGATCTTCGTGCGCAGTGCCTCGACATCCTTGAGAAGCTGGGTGGTGTGGCTGTCCTGCTTCTTCATCGCTGCGATCATGTGCTCCTGGATGGCCTTGCGGTCCTTCTGGATCTTCGGATCCTGCATGGCAGCGGAGCGAGCCTTCATCATGTTCTGGCGCTCGGCCTCGAAGGACTGCATGACCGAGGTACGCTCGGCCTTGCTCACCTTCTTGCCGTCCTTGAGCTTTGCGATCATCGCTTCCACGCGCTTCTGGCCCTTCGCCACATCGTACCCATGGGTACGCATCGAGGTCTTGACCTCGGTATCGAACTGCTTCATCTCGGCGGCCAGTTTCGGATTGTTCTTGATGGTCTTCTGCTGGATAGCCTGGAGTTGCTGGGTTTTTTGCCGATAGCTCTGCATCAGCTGCGCGGTGTTGTCCGAACTGGCCTTGGAAGGCCCCTGGGCGTAGACGGCACCCGTGAATGCGAAGGCGGCGAGTGCCAGGATCGACAGAAAGCGGGAACATTTAGTCATGCGTACGGACCTTTGCTGCAATGGGGTGGAATGTGCATTGAACCTGCCACACTAGCAGCGACTGCGACGTACGCAAAACGCCTCGTTGGCAACCAGTCAGGCACCCACACGGGATGGAACCGGTCAGCCTGAGCTTGATTGCCCATTCAACTGCATGGTGCCGCGAGGGCCTTGCAAACGGTTGCAAGCAAGCCTGAACCGGGCATTTATAAACGTGCGTCGCTCTCCGAGCAAGAGCGTAGACTGATCAGGCGACGTGTTCACCGGTGGCCGCGCGCGCAATCAATACCAGTCCAGACCGCTACGTATGCAAACCCCACGAGGGGAACGAAATGAGCAAGGGCTTGAATGCACGAAAGAATGCGATGAAGAAACCGGCGATGACGCTCAAGGAGAAGCGTGCCGCCAAGCATGCCAAGAAGGAGCAGTCACAAAGCACGGTCATAGCCGACCTGACCGCAACAGGCCGGCGACAACCGTAAGCGGGTCAGAGCCCCTTCTGCAACCGCTTGGCACGAGCGCAGGTTGCTGCCCCGCGGATGGCAGGCCGTGGCTGCTTGCGTTTTTGCAGCCCATGCTCCCTGGCGCAGGCTTTGCGCCGGGCCTTCCCTGTGGGGTTCGGGAATCCACGGAGCTGCCGGCCTTCAGAAGATTTCCGCCACGCAGCAGCGCAGGCTGCCGCCCGCTTTCTCGATCTCGTCCAGTGCCACCGCACCGATGGCGAAACCCCAGTCCTCGAGATCACCGCGTTGTACCGCCGTCAGGCTGGCCAGTGCTGCCTCGCTCATCCACACCCGGTCCGCGGACAGCGTGATGGCGTTGCCCGCGTAACCGCTTTTCTGCTCCGGATCGAGGGTAATTACGCGGCCTGCATAGGCGGTGCCAATCGCCTCGGGCACCGCCGGGTCGAGAAACCCGTCCGTGGCAAGGATCGCGCCGCGACCGGCCAGGCAGGTCAGAAGCACGTTGGTGTGATATTCGCCCGGCGCCAGGTCGAAGCAGAACGTCAATGCCAGACCAAAGGCTTCGTGCATTGCGCGCGCGCCGGCTTCGTCGCAGCGCTCGCTCATGCCGCAAAAGCCCACCCCGCGCGCATGGTCGATGACCAGTACGCCGGTAAGCTCGGCCACCAGGTCCTCGCGCGCCGAGAGGTCAATGAGCCGATACCCCAGCACACCGCTGAAGAAGTTCCGGATATCCTCGCGCCCGGCCTCTGCGCGGCGTACCGCATGGTGCATGCGGCCGACGATCAGCGTACCCGGACGGGTGGCGAACACATTGTTGGGGAACACCGCTTCGGGCGTGGCCGCATCACCGGGAAACACGATCACCGGAAGGTCCTCGCGCAATGCGGCCGCCAGCTCGCGGTGCTGCGCATGCGCACGGGACGCGTCGACGGCTGCCGACAGTTGCATGTAGGCGTTGTCCCGCGCCGACTCGGCAGCCGGCGCGAAGCCCGTGGGCGTCACCAGGAATGCCGCCCGTGCCGTCGATGGCGTGCTGGCCGGCAAACGGGCGAATGCATGCAGAAAGGTGTCCGGCGATGAGGTGATCATGTGCGTCTTCCGGTCATATGAGGATGGGCGTGGGCGGGGCCCAATGGCACTTGACTCCTGGCTGGGGAGATTGTTACCGCATGCCTTTCGTGGTGCGAAGATACAACGGTAGCGATCGCCACAGGGTCGCCGGGCATCGGGTAACGGAGCACGTCATGGCAGCATCGCGAGACAAGGAAAAGGGACGCAATGCGTATCTCAAGGCACTGCATTTCTCCTACTCATCCGAACCGCAGAACCAGCCGTTTGCGGGGCTGGCACTGGCGGTGCTGGGGGTGGTGTACGGAGACATCGGTACCAGCCCCATCTACGCGCTGCAGCAAAGTTTCACCGGGGACAATCCACTTGCCGTCAGCCAGGGCAATATCCTCGGGATTCTTTCCCTGGTGTTCTGGACCCTGGTCCTGGTCATCTCGCTGAAATACATGACCTTCGTGCTGCGTGCCGACAATCGCGGCGAAGGCGGCATTTTCGCACTTATCGCCTTGCTCAGGCCGGATGCCGGACAGGACAAGAGGCTTCGCCGGGCATTGGTGCTCCTCGGACTGGCCGGGGCGGCCATGCTTTACGGCGGCACCATGATCACGCCGGCCATTTCGGTGCTCAGCGCCGTGGAAGGCCTGCAGGTGGCCGCACCTGGACTGCATGGTTTCGTGATACCGATCACCGTCGTCATCCTGTTCGTACTGTTCGTGGTGCAGCGCCATGGCACGGCGGTCATCGGCACCATATTCGGGCCGGTCACCCTGCTGTGGTTTCTGGCCCTGGCTGCACTGGGTGTGCATGGCATCGTGCAGGCGCCGGTCGTGTTGCTGGCGATCAACCCCTGGTACGCCGTGGAATTCTTCCTGCACAACGGATTTGCCGGATTCCTGGTGTTGTATGCCGTGTTCCTGGTGACCACCGGTGGCGAGGCACTGTATGCAGACCTTGGTCACTTCGGCCGGGTTCCCATTCGCAAGGTATGGTTTTTCTTCGTCCTCCCGGCGCTGCTGCTCAACTACTTCGGGCAGGGGGCCTTGCTGATTGCCGACCCGAAGAGCGTAGCCAGTCCGTTCTTCCACCTTGCTCCGGGTTGGGCGCTCATTCCATTGATCATTCTGGCCACGGCGGCAACGGTCATCGCATCACAGGCGGTGATCACCGGAGCCTACTCGCTGACCCGGCAGGCGATCCAGCTCGGCCAGCTGCCGCGCTTCAAGGTCGAGCAGACCTCCGCCGAGTCCCGCGGGCAGATATACATGCCGTTGGTGAACTGGGTGCTGATGGTGGCCGCGATCGGACTGGTGCTGACCTTCCGCACGGCAGGCAACCTGGCGGCAGCCTATGGCGTTGCGGTCAATGCCACCATGGTCATCACGACCATTCTCGCCTTCAACGTGGCCAGGGAACGCGGCGGCTGGAAGATGGGGCAGGCTTTGCTGTTCTTGGTCGGATTCCTTGCCATCGACCTCACGTTCCTTGGCTCCAACATCATGAAGATCCCGGAGGGCGGCTGGTTGCCGCTGGCTATCGGCCTTGGTCTGTTCACCGTCATGGTCACCTGGCGCCGGGGTTCGCAACTGCTTGCCGAAAGGATCCAGGACAACACGACAACCCTGAACACCTTCATCGGCAAGATCGAAGGTAACCAGGTGCCCCGGGTGCCGGGGACCGGCGTGTTCTTTACCGGTCGGCTGGTGCAGACCCCGCCCGCGTTGCAGAAACTGGTCCAGCACACCGGGGTGCTCTACGAGCAGGTGAGTCTGATTACCGTGATCATCGAGCAGGTTTCCAAGGTCGGCAATGAAGATCGAATCGAACTGGAGACCCTGCAGGGCGGCTTTTACCGGGTCGTGCTGCATTATGGTTTCATGCAGGGACCGAACATCCCCTCCGAACTGGCGCGACTCGAGGAACAGGGCATCACGCTGGATCTGGACAAGATCCACTACATCATCGGCCAGGTGGACATGCTGGCAGGACGCAAGCAGCAGGGTATGGCGCGATGGCGTGATCGCCTGTTCGTGTGGATGGCCCGCAACACCAAGGACACCACCGCCTCCTACCACATTCCCTCGGAACAGGCGATGACGGTGGGCCTGCAGGTGGCGATCTGACCCCTGCAGAGCCTCGCCGGTCTCATGACGCCAAGCACGGCCCGTCCCGGGAAGGACCGGGACGTCTCATCAACCAACGCACGGAAGACTCGATCCCACCTCCACCGCACCCCTTTCATGCCGCCACATCCCCGGGGAGCGCGATTCTACGGCGTCGGGGTTATGGCACCTTTCTTCTGCATCTTCCGGGATAAGGGCTGCACGATCTGCCCCCGGCGCGCGAGTACCGCAAGCACACTGCCGAGGACAAGCAGTCCCGCCACCAGCACATACGCCTTGAGTGGCGCCTGAAACGCGGCGTAGACGGAAATTGCGCAGGCCACGCCGACCACGGTCCACCAGGATGGCGACATGCCCCGGGCATGAGCCTCGTGACCGCGCAACCGGAACCGGATGAAAGCCGCATACATGCAAAACCCGGCGAACAGCGAACCCAGCACAGTGACCTCGGCAAGGAAGGCGAAGGTGCCGCTCAAGGAAATGACCGCCACGATCAGCGTGAACAAGCCGATCGCCCGATCAGGGGTCAGGAAACGGGGTGACACATGCGCCAGTCCCGCTGGCAACAGGCCGCGCTCGGCCATGCCGAAAATCACCCGGGGTCCGGCCACAAAGAAGGTCAGCGAATTGCTGGCAATCGAGAACACCGCCGCCAGGGTGAGTGCGACAACCCCGGCCTGTCCCATCACCACGCCTGCCGCGGCGGCGAGCGGCGTGCCGTCACGGCTGGCCGGTGCGCCCGCCGCAATATAGGCCCATTGCACGATCATGTAGAAAACGATGATGATCGCCAGCGAGAGCAGCATGGAATGCGGAATCGTGCGCTGCGGACGCTTCACCTCACCCGCGACCACGGCGGCACTGGTGGTACCCGAATAGGCGAAAAACACCAGCAGCGCGACTGATTCGAAGGTGCCGAGACTGGGCGGCCGCAAGCTGAACGACAGCCCGCCGACGGCAAAAGCGGTCACACACAGCACCACGATCGGCGTGATCTTGAGCACCGTGCCCACCACCAGCCCATCCACCGCCCTTCGCATCCCCGACAGCGTCAGGCCGCCCAGCATCACCAGCAGGGCCAGCACTGCCAGCGGTCGCGCGACCGGTCCGGAGAGCGCGGGAAAGAACACGGCCAGATAGGAGGTCAGGACATACAAGGTGGCTGCCCTTCCCGCCGCCTGCGCGATCACCACCACCCAGCCGACCTGGAAACCCAGCATGGGGCCAAACGCCGTCTGGACATAAAGCTGTACGCCGCCCGAAGCGCGGAACATCGTCGCCAGCTGGGCCGAAATCAGCACACTGCAGGCGTACACCGCGCCGAAGATCAGGAACATCCATGGAGCGAACGCGCCGGCTTTTTCATACAGCAGCGCGGGCAGCGCGAAGATGCCCGCGCCGACCATGCCGTTGATGCTCATCAGGATCGCGCCGATCGTCCCGACCACCCTGGGTGGCCGGGTGGCTTCGGTCGTGGCATGACCGCCTGCCTCCTGTTTCACGATCGCCCTCACAGTCCAATCAATCTCAGGGCCACGGGCTTCCACCACGGACTCACGACCTGCGCGGTCAGCAGGCACAGCCAGCCGACGAACGCCACGGCGTGCAAGTGAACGATGATCGGGTACGGCCGCGCATGGGTGTGCAGGCGATGCACGATCTCGGGTCCGAAACCCATGCCTATGCCGAGCCAGACGAGGCCGACCATCAGCAGGAAGAAGTTGCGGTCCCAGCTGTGGGTACGGGCGAAGGATGCGGGCGACCACTCGATACGCGCGAACGCACTTCTCCTGTTCACGTACTTTCCGGCGACACTGCTCATGTACGGCTCCCCATGCGACATGAAGACGGATGCGATGTCGCAAGGCATCCAGTCATTTCAGCGACCGGCACGCCATGCATTTCCGACATTCCGACGAACTGCAGCGAATACAGCACGACGGCGACAGTGAAGTCCTGAAGAAATACCGATGAACTTATGAAGTCATTGATATATGATGTTTTTTGCAACACGTGCCCGCGTAGCCTGGCTACACGGACGGAACGGCCAGGGGGTCTGGGGGTTGCCATGAACCGGATGGACGATGCACCGCGGTCAACGGCAGTGCGTGGCGAAACCTGCCTTGCGGTCGGTGCGTTCGAAGTCGATGCCGCACGCAATGCGCTACGGCTGGGCGAACAGGTGTTCACCGTGGAACCGCTGGTGATGGACCTGCTGTGCTACCTGACCGAACACGGCGGGGATGTCGTGTCGCGCCAGGAGCTGATCAACCACGTGTGGTTCTTCAACCCCTATGCGGACGAGAGCCTGACCCGCGCCATCTCGGTACTCAGACGCATCTTTCGCCATGACCCGGCATCCGCAACGTACATCGAAACCGTGTGGAAACGCGGCTACGTGCTGACCGCCGAAACGCGTTTCGGGACACACCCGCTGAGGCGCGCCGATGATGTGGTGCCGGTGAAACCCCCCACCCAGGACCAGGACTACTCGGTCGCGGTGCTGCCCTTCCATAACCCGTCCGGGGAATCGGCAGATCACTTCCTGGCCGACGGCATCACCCGTGACCTCGGCATGCTGCTCTCTCGCGTACCACGCCTGCGCGTTGCCGCCTACAGCTCGGCGGCGCGGGTGGTCGAGAGCAACATGCCGCTGCAAGGCATCGCCCGGCAGCTGGGCGTGCGCTATGTGGTCAGCGGCTCGCTGAGCCGCCACGGCGACCAGATCCAGGTGCGCGCCACGCTGATGGATGCGCACGAGGATGCCCAGGTGTGGGCGCAACGCATCGATGCCCCGCTGGAAAAGTTCTACGACGTGCAGGACAAGCTGGTGCTGGATGTCTCCACTTCGGTCAGTACCGCGATCCAGGGCTCGTACATCGAAACCATCCAGGGACGCCGTCCATTCCAGCTCAGCGCCTACGAACTGGTGCAGCAGGCCGAACATCTGCGGCTGAACTACAACCACGACACTGCCGTCGAGATCGTCCGCCTGCTCGACCGCGCCTTGGCCATGGATCCGGAAAATGCCATCGTCCTTGCTGCGCTGGCGGTGCAGCACACGCAGAACGTGGTCAGCCGCTTCGTGGACTCACCGGCGGAAACCTTTGCGCTGGCGAGGCGCCATGTCGAAACCGCACTGGAGTTGGCGCCGCAGGATCCGGAAGTGCTGACGGCTGCCGGCATCACCGCCACCATGATGGGCAATGCACGTCTCGCCGTGCGAAACCTGCGAAAGGCGACGGCGCTCGACCCCAACAATCCACACGCGCTGGCCATGCTGGGCTGGCAGCAATGCTGGGTCGATGGCGATGCCGCCGGGATCGAATTGATCGAGACGGCCGAGCACCGGGCGCCGCATCACCCACGTCAGCCGATCTGGCCGCACTACCGAGGCCACTGTCATGTTCGCCTGGGACAGATCGACCAGGCCATCGAGGCCTACCAGGACTGCATCGACCGCCTGCCGCGCTATTGCCTCAACTGGGTCACCATGGCCGCGGCACTGGCCTTCGCGGGACGCATGGACGAGGCGTGCAATGCGCTACGGACCGTGCACCAGCTCGACCCCGATTACACCTGCGAGGACTACGAGCAGCTCGCCTGCCGCATGGTCTACTGGTTCGGCAAGCATCCCAGCCGCAAGGCCATGACCGATGCCATGCGCCGGGCCTGGGCTTCGGCGGACATGGCGCCGGCCGAAGCTTGAGTGGAGCCGCGTTCGGGACCGGGCCTCCCGCGTAACCGAAGCTGACCTGCCTTCTGTACAAAGCGCTCGCAGTTCGAACGACAAGCTTGCGAACGGCCATGACCCGCCTTTTGCTGCCCACCCCGGCACGGAACCTGGCCACACATCGCGATGTACCCGGCACCCTTCGCTCCCACGCAACCATCCGTTGGGCGCTAAAAAAGCCTGATAAATCCACGACTTCACCATTCCATCGGAATTTCTTCAGGACGGCCAGCAGACACTGTGTTGTATTCGGTCCCAGTCGGGTACCGGCCGTAGCGCCAGGCCTGCTGCACACGCTTAGCGCCAGACCCAGGGAAGCCCACATGAATCGCACGTTCCGGTCGAGTGATCCCACGTCCCAGCCACCGGTCCACGCGCCCCACAGGGCTACGCCATTCGTTGCCGACCTCGAGCACGGGGAATGCCCAGTGCGCAGAATGTGGCCAGGCAAGGGAGCTGCTTCATGATATTGAACACGGCAAGTTCGATAAAACCGTCCCTCCCGGCTCTGGCCGAGCATCGCACACTGCGCTTCATCACGAGCGCGCTGCTCTATTTCATGCAGGGCGTGCCGATCGGCATATCCATGATTGCCATCCCTGCCTGGCTTGCCGCGAACGGCGCCAGTCCGGTACAGGTCGGCGCCTTTGTCGGCTTCGCGGCACTGCCCTGGTCGCTCAAACCGTTTGCCGGCATCGTGATGGACCGTTTCACATTCCGCCCGATGGGACGACGTCGCAGCTGGATCCTGATCGGACAGGCGAGCATGGTCGTGGTGCTCCTCGCTCTCGCCATGACCGCGCCTGCACCGGGTGAAATCAGCCTGTTGGCCGGATTCTGCTTCGCCCTGAACCTGTGCGCCATCCTCAACGATGTCGCGGTGGACGGGATGACGATCGACATCGTTCCGGAAAACGAGCGCACCGCGATCAACGGGGTAATGCTCGGATCGCAAACGCTGGGCATCTCCGCCACCGCCCTGGTCGCCGGACGCCTGCTGGCGCCCCATGGTTTCGGGCTGACCGCCCTGGTGCTGGCCGGATTCGTCGCGGCGGCGTCCCTGTTTGTCGCCTGCTTCCGCGAGCGCGCAGGGGAACGACTGCTGCCGTGGAGCAAGGGCGAGGCTTCCGAGGCATGCCTCGCGCAGCAACACGACACCCTCAAGCCGATCCTGACCGGCCTTATGCGCGCCTTTGCCGTACCGGCCACCGCGTTGTTCCTGCTTGCGACGTTTCTCTCGATCGCGGTATTCGGCTTCACCGATGCCGTCGCACCGACCCTGGCGGTGCAGGGGCTGGGCTGGACCAGCGAGGCCTACAGCAACCTGGGCGCGATCGTGAATCTGGTGGCCGGCGTGCTTGCGCTGTTCGCACCGATGCTGATCGAACGCATCCTGGGCCGGACCCGGGCTCCCGTGGCGCTCATGCTGCTGGTTCTGGTCAGCGCACTGGCCGGCGCCGGAATGTATGCCCTCGGGCCGCTTGACGGGCACGTCTTCACGGTGTTGTTCGTCCTGTTCTATGTCCCCGCAATCCTGACCAACGTGCTGCTGATCGCCTGGGCCATGCGCCTGTGCGATCCCGCCGTCGCGGCCAGCCAGTTCGCATTGTTCATGGCCATCCCCAATTTCGGCCGCTCGCTCATGGCCAGCGGCGGCGGCTGGCTGGCCGGCGCCGAGGGCTACGACGCGACTTTGGTCGCGGTGGCCGTGTTCATGTTCCTCGCAATGCTCCTGCTGGTGATCTCGTCACGCCTCGCACACCGCGTACATCAACCCACAACCCGCGCCATCATCGGCCAGGACGCATGAAAGCGGTCATGGGCCCTTTGCCGATTCACGCGCCAGGAATTCGCGCACACGAGCAGCGCACGGCCTGCATGAAAAACACATCGCCGCAGTTTGCGTGTGTTTTGTTTATTTCCACGCTTTCGCCTGCCGTGTGAGCTGGCTTGTGTATCCGGAGGGCAGCATGGACTCGGTACCCCGACCGTTCGGTTTGTGGACAGCCATCGCCATGATCGTGGGCGGCATGATCGGCACCGGTATTTTCGTCTTGCCGGGCATCCTCGCCCCCCTTGGATGGACGGCCGTGATCGGCTGGCTGGTCGTCGGCGCAGGCACCCTTTCCATTGCCCGCGTGATGATTGCCCTGTCGTTCAGGAACCCGGATGAACCCAGTATCCTCACCATTTGCGGCGATACCCTGGGCTTGTTGCCCGGACGCCTGCTGTTGTGGAGCTACTGGGTCGGGACGATCTGCACCTTGCCCGCCATGGCCATCACGGCGGCAGCCTATCTGCTCCACCTGTTCCCCTCGCTGCCCCAGGGCCAGACGCAACAGGTCGTTGCAGGCGCCATCATTCTTACCCTGGTCACGGCCATCAACCTTCGCGGCATGCGACAGGCGGGCCGTTTCCAGATCATCACCACGGCGCTGAAGCTGTTGCCGCTGGCCGTCGTCATCGCGATCCTCGGCTATCTGCTGATGCATGCATACGGAACTCATGCTCCCCGTGTTCCTGCACAACAGCCCTTGGCCCCGTTTTCAGCATGGCAGTTGACCCCGGTGATCGGAATCACGTTCGTAAGCGCCCGGTGACGTCACCTTGACCTGTCAGGTCGATGGTGCCAGCGGCAGCAACGTGTCGATGTCGCGGTCTTTGGTGGTCGGTAGGCGGGTCAGCACGTCGGTCAGCCAGGCATGCGGCTCG
>JALUXG010000003.1 GCA_027019085.1 Rhodanobacteraceae bacterium
GGCCGCAATGCTGCCTCGTTTGATGCGTGCGATGATGCTCTGCAGCCCTTGGCCTGACCCGAGGCTGCGCGCAGTTGGCAATTTTCATGGCTGAGGAAGAGGGCTAATCAGGTGCATGCATGTGCGGTCAGATGTTGCAGCATGGACTCCATGGATGTGTCCATGCATGGCCAGTTCTCCATGCGCACCGCGCAGGCAAAGGATTCATGAGCACCCCAAACGCATTCAAGGAACAGCCCATACCACCCTGGAAGCGCGCCGTGCTGAAGGTGGGAAGCAGCCTGCTGGCCACCGATCGTGGCGGGTTGAGCACGCGCTATGCGCTGGGGCTTGCCGATTTCATCACGGCCTGCCATGCCGCAGGACGGGAAGTGGTGTTGGTGTCCTCCGGGGCCGTGGCCGCTGGTCGCATGTTGCTGAAGGGCCATTCCAGCGAGGACATCAGCAGTGCGCCGCGCCAGGCCATGGCGGCACTGGGTCAGACACAGACGATCGCATTGTGGCAACGCATGTTCGACCGCCCGCTTGCGCAGGTATTGCTTACCCATGACGACCTGCGCAATCGACGACGTTATCTCAATGCACGCGCCACGCTTCGTGAACTTCTTACGCATGGCGTCCTGCCGGTGGTCAACGAAAACGACACGGTTGCGGTGGACGAATTGACGCTGGGCGACAACGACAATCTCGCGGCCATCGTGGCGGCGCTGATCGGCGCCGACGTGCTGTTGATTGCCACCGACATCGAAGGCCTGTACACGGGAAATCCACGGACCGATCCCAATGCCACGCCACTGGATGAGATCGCCGAGATCACTCCGGAAATCATGCACATGGCTTCCGGAGCGGGCAGTGCACTCGGTACCGGGGGCATGCGCACCAAGCTGGAGGCGGCGGCCAAGGCCGCTGCCGCCGGCATCGAGACGATCCTTTTCAACGGCCGGGACAGCGATGTGATGCGACTGTTGTCCCGTGACATTCTCCGTGGCACCAGGCTCCGGACTTCGGCGTCGAGGCTGCAGGCGCGCAAGTACTGGTTGCGACATGTGCCCGCCGAGCCCGGACATATCCACATCGATACAGGAGCCGTGCGGGCCCTGAGCAGGGGCGGAGCGTCGCTGCTGCCCAAGGGCGTGCTTGGAGCTGCAGGTGATTTCCAGCGTGGCGACATGGTGGAGATCGTCGCGGGCGACCCTGGTGCGCTCAAGGTCATTGCGCGCGGCATCACCCAATATGGCGCTGCGGAAATCCAGCGTATTGCCGGCGCGCACACGCGCGACATCGGGCAGTTGCTTGGGTACAGCTACGGCGAGACGGTCATCCACCGCGATGATCTGGTCATGCATGACGATGGCAGGGCCCCGCAGGTTACCGGCACCGCGACCCCTGTCGCCGAGCGCAGTACATCCGAAATCCGAAACAGGAGGTAATTCCATGGACCGAACCGTAGGCGAGGCTGCACGAGCCTGCCGTGATGCCGCCGAACACGTGGCCGCCCTCGACACCGATGCGAAAAATGCGATGCTGCGGGCCATGGCAGATGCGCTGGAAGCGGATGAAACACCTATTCTGGCTGCCAATGCACAGGACATGTCGGCTGCTCGCGAGCGCGACATCGGCGAAGCCATGCTCGATCGGCTTGCACTCGATCCCGCACGTCTGGCCGGTGTCGCCCGGGCACTGCGCGAGGTGGCGGACCTGCCCGATCCGGTCGGGCAGGTCACCGAACGGCGCACCTCGGAGAAGGGGTTCACCATAGAGCGCGTACGTGTTCCGCTGGGTGTCATCGGCATGATCTACGAGGCGCGTCCGAACGTCACTGCCGATGCCGCAGCGTTGTGTATCAAGGCGGGCAATGGCGTCATCCTGCGGGGTGGCAAGGAGGCCCTGCACTCCAATCGCGCGATCGCCCACAGCCTGCGCAGGGCGATTGCCGCCGCGGGCGTGCCCGAGGATGCGCTGGTGCTTCTGGACGACCTGCGCCGCGAGGCGATGATGGAACTGATGCAGCTCACGGATATCGTCGACCTCATCATTCCGCGCGGTGGCGAGGGGCTGATCCGTTTCGTCACCGAGCATGCCAGAGTGCCGGTGATCAAGCATTACAAGGGGGTGTGTCACCTGTATGTGGACCGGGAGGCCGACCTCGACCGGGCCCTGGATCTCGTCCTCGACGGCAAGACCACACGCCCGGCCGCCTGCAATGCCATCGAGACCTTGCTGGTCGATGAAGACATCGCGGAACGCTTCCTGCCGCGTGCCTGTGCAGCACTACAGTCGTGTGGCGTGGAACTGGTGGGTGATGCGCGTGCAAAGGCCCTTTACCCCGCCATGGGCACTGCCGGCGAAGACGATTTCGCCGCCGAGTTCCTGAGCCTGAAACTGGCCATTGGCGTGGTTGCCGATGCGGACGATGCCATAGCACATGTGCGCCGCTACGGTTCCGATCACACCGAGGTCATCGCCACGGAAAACGAGTCGACAGCAAACCGTTTCATCCATGCCTTGCGCGCTGCCGTGGTCATGGTCAATACATCGTCACGCTTTTCCGACGGGGGTGAGCTGGGCCTGGGCGCAGAAATCGGCATTTCGACGACGCGACTGCATGCCTACGGCCCGATGGGTGCCGAGGCGTTGACCATCGAGCGTTTCGTGTTGCGCGGAAGTGGGCAGGTGCGACATGCGCGAAACCCATAGACGCCATCGCTGACACGATCGTGGTGTGCAGACAATGGGTGCTGCAAGTACGATGTTTGCAGCACCCGGTACAAGGCACGACACCGCACCTGCGGGCCGGCCATGGTTCGGAGCCTTACTCGCTGTTGTGGCCCCGGCGTTGCCGCCAGCGGGTTTCGTAGAGATCGAAACGGCGGTCCTTGAGATTGGTGACGGTACCGGAATTGCGCGCCCGGGCCAGGTTGTCCAGGCTCAGGTCGGCGAACAGCACGGTTTCGATGTTGGGGGTGGAGTCGGCGGCGATGCCGTCGCGGGCGAACGGAAAGTCGCACGGCGTCAGGATGCAGCTTTGGCCGTACTGGATGTCGAAGTTGTAGACCCCGGGCAGGTTGCCGACATTGCCCGACATCACCACGTAGCACTGGTTTTCGATCGCACGCGCCTGGCAGCTGTAGCGAACCCGCAGATACCCCTCGCGCACGTCGGTGCAGAAGGGAACGAACAGCATCAGGGCGCCCTGGTCGATCAGGTGCCTTGCAACCTCGGGGAATTCCGAGTCGTAGCAGATCATCACCCCGATCGGCCCGCAATCGGTCTGGATCATGCTTGCGGTATCGCCGCCGGTGATGCCCCACACATTGCGTTCACTGGGCGTGGGGTGCAGCTTCTCCTGTTCGTGCACGGTGCCGTCGCGAAGGCATACGTAGCAGACGTTGTGGATATCGCCATCGGGCATGCGCGTGGGGTGCGAGCCGGCGATGATATTGATGTTGTAGCGCACCGCAAGGTGGGAGAACAATTCGCGTACCTGGGGCGTCCATTCGCTGAGCCGGCGGATGGTGTCGTTGGGTGACAGTTCCTCGTTCTCGATCGACAGCAGCTGCAGGGTGATCAGCTCGGGGAATGTGACGAAATCGGCGTGGTAATCCGCGGCGATGTCGGTGAAGTAGTCCACCTGTCGTGCAAATTCCTCGAAGGATGTGATGCGACGCTGCTGGTATTGCACGGAAGCCACACGCACCGTGGCGGGCATCGGCAGGCCACCCGAGGCATGCGGCACGTCAGGCTGGTCGTGCAAGGCAGGATTGCGCCAGACCAGGTGTGCGGCATAGCCGAGCGATTCGTGATCGGAGGGCACGTAGTCGCGCAACAGGCCGATCGGTTCGAAGCCGTTGCGCAACTGGAAGCTCAGGGTGGGATCGCGTCGACGTCCCTCGAGTACGGCTTTGACGTACATGTCCGCGCTGCCGTAGCGCTTGATGGCCTTGCCCAGGCCCGGCAGGCGACCGCCGAACACGATGCCGCGCAGCTTCAGGTCGGTGCACAGTTTCTTGCGCGCACGGTACAGGCGCTGGCCGATGCGCATGCCGCGCAGATCGGGGTGCACGACCACTTCCATGCCATACAACCAGTTGCCTTCGGGGTCGTGCCGCGAGGCAAAGCCGCCGCCGGTGATTTCCAGCCAGCTGTGCGGTGCCAGTGCCGTGGCTTCGTCAATGCGGAAGGTGGCGCAATAGCCCACGACCTTGCCGTCGTATTCGGCGACAAATTGGCCTTGCGGAAAATGCGCCTGCTGGCCGCGCAGCATTTCCGGCGAATGGCCCCATCCGCTGCCATAGACACGGTCAGTGAGCTCGGCAAGCTGCGGTACGTCTTCCAGACGGGCCTGGCGCACCAGCAGGCGGCGACGGTTGCGGGGTTTGGGTGTGTTCATTGACCGATTATGCAGCATGCGATCGCGATCAGGATGAATCGCCGCTCACGCCCATGGCGCCGACGGGATGTATTGATCTTTCCTTCCCAGGTCAGTCGCCTTGCAGCATTGAGCCAGAACATTGGATGGCGTCGCTGGTGCTCTGGTGTAATGGGTGCGCATCCTCGTTCTCAGGACCGCCCGATGGACTGGAAAACCCGATTGCTGCATTCCGCGACCGCTGCGCCGGGCGGATTTCGTTCGCTGGCCACCCCGGTATGGCGTGGCTCGACCGTGGTATTCGAAAGCCTGGCCGATGCCCATGAACACTGGCAGGCCGAAACGGCCGGATATGCCTACGGTCTGTTCGGCACACCTACCGTGCTGGAGCTGGCCGCGCGCATAGCCGAACTGGAAGGCGCACGGCATACGTTTCTGACGCCGTCCGGCATGGCGGCCATCGCGTTGGTGTACCTGTCCTGCTGCAAGGCAGGGGATCATGTGCTTTTGCCCTGGACGGCGTATGGGCCAAACCATGCCCTGAAAGGACACCTGGGCCGACTGGGTATCGAGGTTGAGACCTACGATCCGATGCTGGGCGGCAAAATTTCGGAACGGATAAGGGGGAATACGTCGCTGATCTGGGCCGAAAGTCCGGGTTCGATCACGATGGAAATCCAGGACGTGCCGGCGATCGTGGCCGCGGCACACGCGCAAGGCGTGCCGGTCGCGCTCGACAACACGTATGCGGCCGGCGTGCTCTTCGATGCCTTTGCCGCAGGTGTCGACATCAGCATCCAGGCCCTGACCAAGTATGCCGGCGGGCACAGTGACGTGTTGATGGGTTCGGTGTCGGTGCGCGACGAGACCTGGCTGCAACGCGTCGGCAGTACCCGGCACATGTTCGGCATGGGGGTTTCCCCCGATGATGCCAGTCTGGTCTTGCGCGGTCTGCAGACGCTGGCGCTGCGCCTGGAGCGGTTCGGGCAATCGGCTCTGAAACTGGCGCAATGGGTGAAGCGGCAGCCCGGTGTGAGACATGTGCTGCACCCGGCCCTCGCCGATTGTCGCGGTCATGACATCTGGAAACGCGATTTCCGCGGCAGTGCGAGCCTGTTCTCGGTGGTGTTCGTGCCTTCGGTATCTGCGGGCCAGGTACGGGAATTCGCCGATGCATTGCAATGGTTCGCGGCAGGATACAGCTGGGGAGGCACGCGTTCCCTGCTCATGACCTATCCCGGGCGCCG
The DNA here is from genome assembly GCA_027019085.1 of Rhodanobacteraceae bacterium. Classification (GTDB taxonomy): domain Bacteria; phylum Pseudomonadota; class Gammaproteobacteria; order Xanthomonadales; family Rhodanobacteraceae; genus Oleiagrimonas. Next base: position 5,617 of record JALUXG010000003.1, read on the forward strand.
GGACCTCGTGGAGCGCTATGGAGGCCAGGTGCTGCGGCTCAATATCGGGCTGGAGGATTCCGACGACCTGATAGCGGACCTTGCCGGTGCCTGGCCCAGGCTGGGCGTGTAGCGGTCGATGGGGCTCAAGGGGGGGAAGTCTGCAGTCAGAATCAACATCCATAAAACATTACAAGTATCTGAAAATATTAAAATGGCGCTTGTGCTGGCATGGCCTTTGCATGCTAAACCGTGACCGAGTTCATGTTTTTGCAGGTACACCGTCATGCTTGCCGAACACAATGCGTCCCAGCCGACCGATGTGAGACAGGTGCGGGCCAGACGCTTCACCAGCAGGATTGCCGCGCAGAAGTCTGCTTTTGCGCAGGAAGACAGGTCCACCGGGGCATGCTGCAGTGTGCTCATGACAGGCGTGCAGGTCGGGGCAGGGGCCGCGCGGATGCCCACATTTCCAGAGCAGGATGGTGTCGATGCCTCACACGCCGGCACCGCACCGAGCTTCCTGCGGCGATATCTCGCTGCTTTCGAGGCGGCCCGACGGTAGTATCGCTTGTCTGTTCCATGCGGCCCGCCTGCCGGGGGTTGCTGGTCGCGCCCGGACTCGGCCTGTCGCTGCGTTAGGGTGACACGGCGGGTGGTAGAGTGACATCTTGCGTCACACTCCCGGCCTCGAAGAACGCATGGACAAACACCGCACGACATACCCGATCGGCACCCCTGGAATCCCCTGGGGAGAAGATCAAATTGCCCAATGGCAAACCCTGCAGTCCCGCAAGCGCAGTTACGTCGACGATGTGGTTCGCCGTATCGATCTGCTCGGCGACGCGTTCGACCTCGCCTCCTACGGTACGCTGGACTACGCGCCGGACGTCTATTCCCTGTACGTGCTCAGGAGTCGGAATTGGCGCGATGATCTGCCTTGCGTGCTGGTCACGGGTGGTGTGCATGGTTACGAAACCAGCGGTGTGCACGGTGCGCTGCAGTTTCTCGAAACCCGCGCCGCGGACTATGCCGGTCGCATCAACCTGATGGTGGTGCCGTGCGTGAGTCCATGGGGCTATGAGCGCATCCATCGCTGGAATCGCGACGCCATCGATCCCAACCGTTCCTTCCATGCCGACAGCCCGGCGCAGGAGTCGGCCGCGCTGATGGCATGGATAGCGCCGCTCAGGCAGCGATTCGTGATGCACATCGACCTGCACGAGACCACCGACAGCGACGAGACGGAATTTCGCCCCGCCCTGGCGGCGCGCGACGGCAAGCAGTACGAGCCGGGCGAGATCCCCGACGGCTTCTACCTGGTCGATGACAGCGATGCGCCGCAGCCAGCTTTCCAGCAGGCCATCATTGCGGCGGTGTCCGAGGTGACGCATATCGCGCCGGCCGACGCCAGCGGTGAAATCATCGGCTCGCCGGTCATTGCACCGGGCGTGATTGCCTACCCACTGAAGAAGCTCGGCCTGTGCGCCGGCATCACCGATGCCCGCTACCGGAGCACCACCGAGGTCTATCCCGACAGCCCGCGCGCCACGCCCGAGCAGTGCAATGCAGCCCAGGTTACGGCCACCTGCGCTGCCATCGACTACGTGCTGGCGCACGCCCGTTGACAGGTCCATGCCCGGTGACTGTCGTGCGGATGTTGCCCGGTTCCAGGAGTCCAGTGTGAAAAACCTTATACGAGTCGCGGTCCTCGGTCTTGCCCTGGCGATACTGTCCCCTGTGCTCAGGGCGGCGCCGCCAAAGTCTGCCGGGCATGCTTTCCAGCTCACCGATCTGCGCAAGCTGGTACGCCTGTCCGATCCGCAGATCTCCCCTGACGGCCGCAAGGTTGCCCTTGTGGTCTCGCATTGGGACTGGAAAAACGACAAGAGCCGTCCGGCGATCGTTCTGGTCGACGTGACAACCGGCAAACGGCGTACGCTGACCTGGAAACGCAAGGGCATCGGCAATCTACAGTGGTCGCATGACGGGTCGCGCCTGGCATTCATTGCCCCCGACTCTGCAACTGCGAAAACGTCGGCAGCAGGGGCCGAAAAGGCGGCCAGTGACAAGCGACCCAAACCGCAGGTGTTCGTGATGCCGATGAACGGTGGCGACCCGGTGCCGGTGACGCATGCCGAACGCGGCGTGGCCGGTTATGCCTGGAGCCCCGACGACAGGCGCATCGCCTATGTGGCCGAGGACCCTGCGCCCAATGCCAGGGCGGCCAGCAAGCACAACGGCGCTTTCCGCGTGACCAGCAACAACTTCCTGCTGCGCAAACCGCTGGGCCCCTGGCACCTCTGGGTTGTGGCCAGTGACGGCGGCAAGGCCATTCGCCTGACCCATGGGAAATTCAGTCTCAACACCGACCAGCAGGACCACCCTCCCAACCCGACCTGGAGCGCCGATGGCAAGGCGATCGGCTTCGTGCGGTTTCCCGGACCGTACTGGGGCCCGTCCTTCCATTCGGTGGCCGACATCGTGCCGTCCACGGGCGGCAAGCCGCGTACCCTGGTCCCGTCCCAGGGAGTGCTCGGCCTGCGTTTTGCGCCGGGCAGCAACCGTTATGCCTATCTGCGACCGCGCGGCGGCGACCAGAACAACGGCAATGCCGTCTATGTGGGTCACGACGGGCACGATCGCGACGTCACCGCCGCCATGGCACGCAACATCAACAGTTACGCCTGGCTGCCCGGAAGAGGCAGCCTGCTGCTGACCGGCGACCTGGGCACCGATGCGGTGATGTGGCACCTGCCGCTCGACGGCAAGGCCCGGCGCCTGCATCTTGGCGATATCCAGGTGCGCGGTCCGGTGAGTGTCTCGCGCAACGGCGAGGTGGCGTTTTTGGGCAGCACTCCCCGTCACCCGGATGAACTGTATGTGATGAACGTATCGAAGCCGGCCCCCAGGCGCCTGACCGACCTCAACGGTTTCGTCGACAGCCTGGCGCTGGGTCGCGTGCGGGCGATCACATGGAACGGCCCGGACGGCTTTCACGAGGATGGTGTGCTGACCTATCCGGTCGGCTTCCACGCAGGTCGCAGGTATCCGCTGGTGCTGGTCATCCATGGTGGCCCGGAAGGTGCCAGCGGGGTCGGTTTCTCCCCACTGCCGCAGTTGCTGTCGGCGGCCGGTTTCCTGGTGTTCCAGCCCAACTACCGCGGGTCGATCAACCTCGGCGACGCCTACCAGCACGCGATCTACCGCGATACCGGCGAAGGCCCGGGCAGGGACGTGATGGCGGGTCTGGCGGCGGTGGAGAAGCTCGGTATCGTCGATACCTCGCGCATCGGTGTCAGCGGCTGGTCCTACGGCGGTTACATGACCGCCTGGCTGAGCAGTCATTACGACGTGTGGAGGGCTGCCGTGGCGGGAGCCGCGCTGACCGACTGGGTGATGGATTACACCATCGCCTATTACCAGACCGGCGACACCTATTTCTTCGGCGGCTCCCCCTGGGTGGCGAAATACCACGACATCTGGCGCGAACAGTCTCCGATCACCCATGCGCAGCATGTGAAGGCCCCGACCCTGATCATGGGCGACGTGGGCGATCCCAACGTGCCGCTGGTCAACAGCTACGAGTGGTACCACGCATTGCGCGACAACGGCGTGAAGGTGGAATTTTATGCCTATCCCGCCGACACGCACTTCCCGCCCGACATCGTGCAGCAGACCGACGTGATGCGGCGTTGGGTGGGCTGGATGAAGCAGTACCTGCGGTAATTCCGGATCCGGACCGACTGTGGCCCACCCCCTGATCGGTCATTGTGCACAAGGAAGCAATTCGGCGTAGAGTCACGGGTGTGGTTGACGAGGGTACGCAATGGTGCCAAAACGAATCATGCCGAAATTCATGATGTGTGCGTGGATGTTGTTGGCTGCCGCCCCTGCGCTTGCATCGGACTCGATGTCCCTCAACGGCTTCCATGATCATGCATTGCCGGTACTGGTACGCGTGAATGCTGCAGGTAAAGTGACCTCGGTGCTACCTGCAGTGCAGCTTGCACCGCGTACCGACCGTTTGCTGCGCAGCAATCTCGAGCAGATGATCACCCGTCCCGCCGTGGAGAAGGGCAAGCCGGTCAGCAGCCAGTTTGTCATTCAGCTGGCCCTGATCACCGAACGCAAGGGTGACGGGATCTACAAGGCGCATTTTCAATATGTGTCCGCCATGCCCGTGCCTGCAGGGTCGTGGTATTGGGTGCACATCAATGGGCATCGTCTGGCACTTGCCGCATCCGATAGCGGCACGTGGCGTTACATGCGCGGTTTCCCCCAATGGGTGAACCGGCCGGATTCTCTATCGCCGCGTCAGTTTGCGGTTCCAGCCCAGGCCGCCCCTGCGGGGCGGGTTGGCATGGGGCGTACACAAGGGATGCGGGCCCCCGGAGGGGTGTCCAGGCGTTACGGCAAGCCTTGATCCTGGTCTGGCAGGGCTTGCCGAAAAACGGAGTATGCGATATGCATGAGCATGCATCCGTATCGATCCATCAACCCATGCAAGAATCCTTCACCATCCGCGCCATCGAGCCTCGTGACAACCCGGCTATTGCGAGTGTCATCCGCAGCGTCATGCCGGATTTCGGTGCCGGAGGCGAGGGTTTTGCGATTCATGATGCTGAAGTCGACGACATGCATGCGGCGTATGCCGGGCTGCATGCAGCGTATTTCGTGGTCGAAATGGACGGCAAGGTGATGGGTGGAGCCGGGGTGGCCGCCTTGGAGGGTGGTGAGGAAGGCGTGTGCGAGTTGCGCAAGATGTACTTCCTGCCGGCACTGCGCGGGCATGGCGCCGGTCGTGCCCTGATGGCTCGCTGTCTCGAGACAGCCCGGGAACTCGGCTATCGCCAGTGCTACATCGAAACCCTGACCGGCATGGACGCTGCCCAGGCGCTGTACATGAAATCCGGATTTCGCCGCCTGGACGGCCCGATGGGATCGACCGGGCATTTCGGTTGCGACCGTTTCTATCTGCGTGATCTGGCTGTTTCCTGACCTGCCCGAGACATGCCAACTACTGGCGTGCGCACGGCACCAGTGATCCTGGATCGTGCGTGTATCGCGGTCTGTGTGCCCCTGGCTCGATAAGCTCAACTTACGCCGCGCGGCGTATCTTGCTGAGGTCGAGGGGAATCTCTGCCAGGGGTGCCATGGCCTGGAAGACGGTAGGCGAGGGCAGGATGATCTCGCGACTGATTCGCCCCAGGGTCGTGGCGACTTCGCTCCAGTGCAGCAATTCCATGGCTCCGGTGGCATCCTCCACCAGCGCCGTGCAGTGTTCGACCCAGTCGCCGTCATTGAGATACAACACGCCGTCTTCCTCGCGCACATGGCCGAAATGGATGTGCCCGCAGATATGACCGTGATAGCCATCCTCACGGGCACGTCTGATTACCCGTGATTCGAAGTTCCTTATGTAGGCCATGGCGTGCCTGATGTGTGATTTGACGATGATCGACAGCGGCAGGTAGGGCTTGCCCTTCCGCCGACGCCACGCATGCAGGCACCGGTTGCCCCAGCTGATCACTCGGTGCAATGCGTCGCCCAGGATGTACAGCCAGGATGTTCCCGCGTCCATGGTATCGAATTCGTCGCCATGGCTTACGCGATAACGTCGCCCGTCGATTCCCACATGCACGGCATCCACCGCGACATCGATGCCTGCAATGCATTGCCCGGCCAGTGCACGCAGGGGAGCATCGTGATTGCCGGGAATGTATGTGACCTGCGTGCCGGTGCGGGCCAGCTCCACCAGTTTCAGCAAGACCCTGCCGTGCTCGTGCCGCCACCCTTGTCGGTGCGAAAGAGCTTCCAGGTCGATGATGTCGCCGACCAGGTACAGGTGTTCGCAGCGTATCGTGTCCAGAAAGTCCAGCAGGTAGTCTGCCTTGCAATCCGGTGTGCCGAGATGAATGTCGGAGACAAATACGCTCCGATACCGGGTTTGCATCATCCAGCCCTCCCAGGTCCAGAGCTGAGGATGAGCCGCATGCATAACGGTACGGTGGCGATGCCATTGCATTCTGATTGCGCTGCGCCGGCGCTGGCCTCAGTCGCAGCATTGCCGCCACCACAAGTGGCGAAGACCTGCCTTTACGCGTCCCCTTCGTTGCTTCCGGATCGGCTGCGGGCGACCTCGTTCCAGACGTCGGTTCGGGTTATGCCCAGTGCTTCCGGATCGAACCACGGATCGACCCCGCGTTTTTTCTGAGCTTCGTAATCGCGCAGTGCGCGCAGTGCGGGTCGTTGCAGGAGCAGTATGGCGATGAAATTGAGCCAGGCCATCAGGCCCACGCCAATGTCGCCCAGCGTCCATGCCGAGCCTCCGGCGCGCAGGATGCCGATGGCGACGGCAGCCAGAATGGCCAGTCGCAAGGCCAGGGTCAGCCACGGCCGGTGTACCTTGCGGTTGATGTAGGCAATGTTGGTCTCGGCCATGTAGTAATAGGCCATGATCGTGGTGAAAGCGAAGAACAGCAGGGCCAGCGCGACGAACCCGCTGCCGTACCCTGGCAACAGGGTTTCCACGGCAGCCTGTGCGTATCCTGCACCGGCAGCAACGCCCGGAAGACCCTCGTGCAAAACGGCCCCATCGGGGGCACGCACGTTGTACATGCCTGTGGACAGGATCATGAATGCCGTGGCCGAACATACCAGCAGGGTGTCGATGTATACCGAAAACGCCTGTACGTAGCCCTGCTTGGCAGGGTGCGAGACCTCGGCCGCGGCAGCAGCATGCGGAGCGGTGCCCTGGCCGGCCTCGTTGGAGTAGATGCCGCGCTTTACCCCCCACTCGATGGCAGTGCCGAGCATGCCGCCGTAGATCGCATTGGCGCCAAAGGCGCTGTCGATGATCAGCATGAACATGTGTGGCAGCGCGGAGGCATTCAATCCGAGGATGACCAGTGCCAGGAGCAGATAGGCCAGCGCCATGAACGGCACCACGACCTGCGCAAAGTGGGCGATGCGGGTGACGCCGCCGAAAATGATGAAGGCCAGCACGGCAACCAGTGCGGTCGCCGTGATCCACGGCTCCACGTTCCATGCCTGGTGCATGCCGCTGGCGATTTCGCTGGCCTGCACGCCGGGCAGCAGGAAACCGCAGGCAAGTATCGTGACCACGGCAAAGACCCAGGCATAGGACCGCAGTCCGATGCCCTTTTCGATGTAATAGGCCGGTCCGCCGCGGTAGCGTCCCTCGTCGTCCTTTTCCTTGTAGATCTGGGCCAGTGTCGATTCGACGTACGCGGACGATGCGCCAAGAAAAGCCATGACCCACATCCAGAAAACCGCGCCCGGCCCGCCGGCATAGATTGCGGTGGCGACCCCTGCGATGTTGCCCACGCCGACGCGACCGGAGAGGGACATGGCCAGTGCCTGGAACGAACTGATGCCGGCCTTCGATTCGCGACCTGAAAGCATCAGGCGGATCATTTCGCCGATCCCGCGCACCTGCATGAAACGGGTCCGGATCGAGAAATACAATCCTGCCCCCAGGCACAGGCCAACGAGTGCGAGACTCCAGATCCAGTCGTTGAGCACTTGGAAAAATGTCTGCACGCTGCTGTTGCCCCTGTCTTGTGAAATGGAAGGACTGCTGATCCCGGCATGCAGTGCCAGGCGTGCCGGACATGCAAGGAGCAGAGGTTGCCTTGCGATGGTGGGCGATCCGGGCAGGGAGCGTCAAACCCCTGCATGAGGATAGGCACCGCTGCAGCGTATGGACGTCAGGTCGTCGGATTGGCGAAACCCGGGCGCCGAAGTTGCTTGCGGCAGGCGAACGTCTCGTGCAAGGTGAGTGGTTCTTACGATGGGGAATACGACGAGGCCTGCCATGCGAATCCTGCGCTTCCTGTGTCTGATGCTGCTGACGACCCCCCTGCTTGTCGCCTGCAACCGCAATGAACATGCATCGCGCATGCACGGTCATGTGGACAAGCTCGAGGTCATCGACCGTAGCGTCGGTACGGGTATCGAGGCCAGGCCTGGCATGAAGGTGACGGTGGCGTACAGCGGATGGCTGTACGATGATCGCAAGGCCGATTTCCACGGCAGCGCATTCGACAGCTCAAGCGACCACGGAGGTCCGTATGCCTTCGTGCTGGGCGAAGGCCGGGTAATCGCAGGCTGGGATCGAGGCGTGACCGGCATGCATGTCGGTGGCACGCGGACGTTGATCATCCCTGCTGCACTGGCCTATGGTTCGCGGGGCGCAGGAGGCGTGATTCCACCCGATGCCACCTTGGTATTCAATGTGAAACTGGTTTCGGCGCAAGCGCAGTGATCAACTGTTGCCGGGATCGACAAGCCGCTGGGTCTTGCCGGTAGCGGGTTGGGCAACCGGTGCATGCGCCGCATGTGCGGGCAGGTCGAGCAACCATTGCCGGAATCCTTCCGGTGGCATCGGCTTGCCGAGATGAAAGCCCTGGCCCAGGTCGCAGCCGAGCGTTCGCAGTCGCTCGAGTGTTTGTGCATCCTCGATCCCTTCGGCCACCACCCGCAGATGGAAGCGGCGCGCCAGGTCGATGATCAGGGCCGTGATATCCAGGCTGGCCGTATCCTCGAGCATGCCAGTGACGAAGGACTTGTCGATCTTCAGTTCGTCGACGGGAAGGTCCTTGAAGTAGGCCAGGCAGGAATAGCCGGTGCCGAAGTCGTCGATGGAAACACCCACGCCCAGTGCGCGCAGGCGTTCCAGGATAAGCCTGCCGCGCGGTGCGTCCATCAGGGAGCGCTCGGTGATCTCGAGTACCAGGCGTACCTGCGGCCTGCCCCAGAGTTGCAGCGCGTTTTCGACCAGTTCCGGCAGGTCGCGCTGCATCGCCAGTTCCCCCGGAAGGTTCACGGAAACCGTCAGCGGTCCAAGGTCGCTGCGCCATTCGCCGGCCCGCCGCAAGGCGGTATTCAGCGCCCAGATGGTGATTTTCTTGATTTTCCCCGCACGGACCGCAAGGGGTATGAAGACGTCGGGCCCTACGATTTCACCTCTGAAGCGGTCCCAGCGCATCAGGGCTTCCGCCCCCACGATGCGCCCCGTGCGCAGATCGACCTGCGGCTGGTAATGCATCTGCAGTTCGCCACGCTCGATGGCGCTGCCCAGCTCGACTTCCAGCTCCCATAGCGCGGACAGGTCCAGTCCGCCGGCATCGGTTTTTTCGAGGATGCAGTAGGGTTCGTGTTCGTCCTGCGCGGTGGCCAGCGCTGTTTCGGCCTTGCGCATCAGGTATTCGGCATGAGTGGCATGGTCGGGACACATGGCGGCGCCCACGGTCACGCGAACTGCAATCTGCTGATCGCCGATTTCCAGCGCGGCTTCCAGCCTGCGCAGCAATTTCTGGATGGCCAGTTCGGCATGACCGCGGTTGAGTACATGTGACAGCAGCAGGGCGAAACGGTTGTCACCAATCCGTGCCACATGATCCTGCTTGCGCGCGACTTCCTTCAGCTGTCTGGCGAGGTGGCGCAACACCACGTCGCCGGTGCTGTAGCCATACGTGACATTGGTTTGCGCAAAGCCGTTGATGTCGACGACCAGCAATGCCAGCCGTGTATGGGATTCATTGGCACGCAGGATCTGCCTGCCGAGCCGTGACAGGAAGGCACTGCGGGAAAGAAGGCCGGTCAGAAGATCCGCGCTGTCGATCATGCAGGTCAGTCGAGGAAAAGTTCGGACGGATCGATACCGTAGGCGCCCGGTGGCAGCCCGGTCTTGATGCCGAGCAGCGGGCCTTCGGAACGTTCGGCGTATTCGGCGAGGTCCAGCGGCTTGAATTCCGACAACGGTCGCTTGCCGGTGTCCAGCAACACCATCACGGTGGGCAGCAGGCGCTTGAGGCTGTGCACGGCGGTCACCACGCCCACCCGGCCGTCACTGAGTTCGACCAGCGACCCGGTGGGATAGATGCCGCTGGTCTGGATGAACTGCTCGACCAGTTCGGCCTGGTACAGCGTGTCGCGAGCGTTATACAACTGCATCACGGCCTGGTGTGGTGATCGGCTCTCCACGTGGGGGCGGATACTGGTCATGGCATCGTAGCTGTCAATCAGGCCCAGGATGCGTCCGAAGATCGGTATGGCGCCGTTCTTGAGCCCGTGAGGATAGCCGCTGCCATCATGCCTCTCGTGATGGGTGGCCACCGCCTGCATGATGCGATCGGATACCGCCGAGCCCCGGGCTGTGCCGAGAATATCCAGGCTGTACTGGACATGCTTGCGCATGGTCTGGTGCTCGTGGTCGTCATAGGGCTTGTGCGAAACCACGATCTGCGAATCCACCCGGGTCTTGCCGACATCGAACAGCAGCCCGGCCAGGGTCAGCTCTGACAGTTCATCGCGGTTCAGGCCCAGGTGCCGCCCGAAACTGGCGGCCCACACCGAGCAGGCCAGGGCGTGATGGTAGGCGTACTGGTCCTTGCGCTTGATTTCCTTGAGCCAGTTGAATGCGCTGGGATTGCGGGTAATTGATTCGACCATGGCCTCAACACCCTCGCGCAGCCGGTCCAGTTCCAGGTTGCGACCCTCCTTGAGATCAAGCATGACTGCATCGATGTGCTGCTTGATTTCCCTGTGCGCCCTCTTGGCCCGCGGCATCTCGTCTTCGAAACTGCTCTGGTTTTCCCAGCGGGTCTTGCGCAGGGCCTGGAATTCCTCCTTGCCCGATGGGCGCGCAGTGTCATTCTCTCCGGTCTGCAGGTAGCGCAAATCCGGCGCCGCGCCACGCGAGACATCCACGTACACATAGGTGCACAGGTTGCGAATTTGGCGCAGGTCGTCCTCCGAGGTGACCATGAATCCCTCGAGGGCGAATTGTGTGCTGAGCCATGGACGATCGAGTCGGGACAAGTACATCCCGACGCGAAGACCCTGCACGCTGATCTTGAATTCGTTTGACGAGGCGCTCATGCGGTGTTCCCGACACCTCCCCCTGTGAACCTCCAGACCCAGCCTAGCGCATACACCGGGCCGAGCAAAGTGCTGTATTCAGGTCTTGCAGCTGGCGGATAAATAGGGTCCCGCATGCACGATATGTGAACCTGCCCGCGGTGCCCTGTCCATGGGCGGTACGGGGGAATGGCCACAAGTACCTCCCGCACGCGATGCCCTGGTCATTTCACGGCAGGAGACACTCCTGTACTGGTTCAAACCGACGCTTTACACGGCGCAAAACGTCCCCATATCGACCCGTGTCTCAGTTGCCTGGAGTCGAGTCCTGATGTCAAGCGTCCATGTGGTCTGCCCACACTGCAAGGCAGCCAACCGTGTGCCCGTGGAACGGCTGGGGCAGGGACCGTCCTGCGGCAAGTGCCACTCGCCGCTGTTCAACGCAAGGCCGATAAACCTGGATGCATCGAGCATCGGGCGCCATCTCGAACGCGATGATCTGCCCTTGCTGGTGGATTTCTGGGCGCCGTGGTGCGGTCCTTGCCGGGTCATGGCGCCGGAGTTCGAAAAGGCTGCCCGAAATCTGGAGCCCGGCATGCGGCTTGCGCGGGTCGATACCGAAGCGGTGCCTGAATTGGCCAGTCGTCACGCCATTCGTTCGATTCCCACCCTGGTCATGTTCCATCGTGGCAAGGAGGTGGGGCGCCATTCCGGAGCGGTCGGCGCTGCGGACATCGAGCGCTGGGCCCGGGCGCAGCTTCAAAAGTAAGGGCGTTGGGTGCGACGGCCTGGTGCGTGATTGCCTGGAGGGGGCAATGAGCCGGCCGGCTGCGATCAAAACGTGCATGCATGCCGACCTTATAAATTACCTTGAACAAGTTAAGTATATAATTGAAATATATATGATTACTGCGATTCAAGAATGAACGCGACCACCACATTCCGGCCCTCGCCGGCAAGGACGGCGTAGGTGCGTGCGGCCGCATGGTTGTCCATCACCTCCACCCCGATGTCGGCTGCCAGGAAAGCGTGCAGCGTGTTTGAAGGGGGGAACCTTTGCGAGTGGCCTGTACCCAGCAGCACGACTTCCGGTGACAGGGCGAGGATCGGTTCGATATCCGCCGGCTCCAGGCAGGATGCATTGCTCACCGGCCAGTTTTCGATCACTCGGTTGCGTGCAAGTACCAGGCTGCGCGTGAACCGTCGGTCCACGACGGTGACGGCGTCGTTTTCCACCCGCCGCACATACAGGAAGTCGTCGGGTCGTTCGAGCGAGATTTCCATGGATTACCTCCCGGCTCAGGCGGGGCATATGGCATGATCGGCGTGTTCCTAGCGCGGCAGGGCCAGCTTCGGCGCATCGTCATTGCGCAGGAAGAGGCTGGCCGTGTGGCCGATTTCCTGGACCAGCTCGGCCCCGGTCGCGTCCAGCAGCGTCTGGATCTGGCGACGGCGTTCGGCGTGGTCGCCACCGGACAGGCGGATCTTGACCAGCTCGTGATGAGCCAGTGCCTTTCGCAATTCCCCGGTGACGGCGGCAGTGACGCCCTTGGTGCCCAGCATGATCACGGGGTGCAGGTGGTGGCACAGACCGCGCAGATAGCGCCGCTGGCTGGCGGTTAGTGTTCCGGTTGCGCCGTGCGGCATGGATTCAGGGACGGGCATGGTGATTGCAACGGTTCGCGCAGGAAGGGACCGCAAAGGGTATCATGGACCGCCCGTCTGACCGATCCGGAACCCCTCGTCATGGCCCGCAGCAAAAGCAGCTCCCGCTGGCTGCAGGAGCACTTCGACGATGCGTACGTGAAACGTGCCCAGGCGGAGGGATGGCGTTCGCGCGCGGTATTCAAGCTCGAGGAAGTACTCGAACGCGATGCCTTGCTGCAGCCGGGCATGCGGGTGGTCGACCTTGGCGCGGCCCCGGGCGGCTGGTCACAACTGGTGCAGCGTCGTCTCGGGTCATCGGGCAAGGTGTTTGCGCTGGACATCCTGCCCATGCAGGGCATCGGCGGGGTGCAGTTCATCGAGGGCGATTTCCGTGAACCGGAGGTCCTGGCTGAACTGGAACGGCACCTGGAAGGACATCCGGTCGACCTTGTGCTCTCGGATATGGCCCCCAATATGAGTGGTGTGGCCGTGTCCGACCAGATCCGGGCGATGGATCTGGCGGAGTTGGCACTGGATTTCTGCCGACAATGGCTCAAACCTGGAGGCACCTTGCTTATCAAGCTTTTTCAGGGCACCGGTTTCGACGATTACCTGCGTGACTTGCGCTCGGGCTTCGACCGCGTGACGATGCGCAAACCGAAGGCCTCACGCGCGCGCTCGCGCGAGGTCTATGCACTGGCCATGGGGCATCGTGCTGCTTCCGGCCGACAACAGAGACATGCGCATGAATGAAATGGTCAAAAACCTGCTGTTCTGGCTGATCATCGCCGTGGTCATGGTGCTTGTGTTCCAGAGCTTCAGCCACGATGCCGCCCGCGTGCAGCAGATGAGCTACTCCGCTTTCATACAGCAGGTAGGCAGCAACAACATTGCCGATGCCACCATCAGCTCGGATACGCCTCCGGTGGTGCGCGGCAAGCTCAAGGATGGCAATCGCTTCACCACGGTGGTGCCGCTGATCGGGATCACCAGCAGCGATCTTCTGCAGAAGCTGACCAAGAACGGTGTCAGCGTCAAGCAGCAACCGTCCGACAACGGGTTTTCGCTGTTTTCCCTGCTGATCAACTGGCTGCCCATCATCATCTTCGTCGGCCTGATGATCTGGTTCATGCGCCAGATGCAGTCCGGTGGCGGTGCGCGCGGGGCCATGAGTTTCGGCAAGTCGCGCGCCAAGCTGCAGGGCGAGGACCAGGTCAAGGTCACTTTCGCCGACGTGGCCGGCTGCGAGGAGGCCAAGGAAGAGGTCGGCGAGCTGGTCGAATTCCTGCGTGACCCTTCCAAGTTCCAGAAACTGGGCGGCAAGATCCCGCGCGGCGTGTTGATGGTCGGTCCGCCCGGCACCGGCAAGACGCTGCTGGCCAAGGCCATTGCCGGTGAGGCCAAGGTGCCGTTTTTCTCGATATCCGGTTCGGACTTCGTGGAAATGTTCGTCGGTGTCGGCGCCAGCCGTGTTCGCGACATGTTCGAACAGGCCAAGAAGCACGCGCCGTGCATCATCTTCATCGACGAGATCGACGCGGTCGGCCGTCATCGCGGCGCCGGTCTGGGTGGCGGTCATGACGAGCGCGAGCAGACCCTCAACCAGTTGCTGGTCGAAATGGACGGTTTCGAAGGCGGTGAGGGCGTGATCGTGATTGCCGCCACCAATCGCCCGGACGTGCTCGACCCCGCCCTGCTGCGACCGGGTCGTTTCGATCGCCAGGTCGTGGTCGGCCTGCCTGACGTCAAGGGGCGCGAGCAGATCCTCAAGGTGCATCTGCGCAAGGTGCCGGTGGGTCCGGATATCGACCCCATGGTGATCGCCCGCGGGACGCCCGGGTTTTCCGGTGCGGATCTGGCTAACCTGGTCAACGAGGCGGCGCTGTTCGCCGCGCGCGAGAATGCGCGCGATGTGCGCATGAACCATATGGAGAAGGCCAAGGACAAGATCATGATGGGCGCCGAACGTCGCTCCATGGCCATGAGCGAGGACGAGAAGAAGCTCACCGCCTACCACGAATCCGGCCATGCCATCGTGGGTCGTCTGGTGCCCGACCATGATCCTGTCTACAAGGTCACCATCATCCCCCGGGGGCGGGCACTGGGCGTGACCATGTATCTGCCCGAAGGCGACCGCTACAGCATCAACAAGACCGCGATCCGTTCGCAGCTTTGTTCGCTGTACGGCGGGCGCGTGGCCGAGGAGCTGATCTTCGGCGAGGACAAGGTCACCACCGGCGCTTCCAACGACATCGAGCGTGCCACCAAGATGGCTCGCAACATGGTCACCAAGTGGGGTCTTTCCGACGAATTGGGCCCGGTGACGTACGGCGAGGACGAGGACGAGGTATTTCTGGGGCGGTCGGTGACCCAGCACAAGAGTGTGTCCGACGAGACAGCGCGCAAGATCGACGAGGTCGTGCGCGGCATTTTGGACCAGGCCTACGCCACCTCGAAAAAGCTCCTGACCGACAACATGGACAAGCTGCACCTGATGGCCGAGGCCCTGCTGCAGTACGAGACCATCGACGCCCACCAGATTGACGAGATCATGCAGGGCCGGCGCCCCGGGCCGCCTGCGGACTGGAATGGCGACACCGGTAACGGTTCCCGTCCCGATGCGCCGCACGGCGGCGGCGCAGGCTCCCCGGTTGGCGGCAAGGTGGGTGACCCTGCGCCCCAGAGCTAGCTTTCCATTGTGTAACCGGCAGTACACGAAAAAGGCGGCCGCACCGGTCGCCTTTTTCGTGTCTGTAGTTGTTTCTTCGCGGTTTCGGTGGAGAGGCGGCGCTTGCAATGAATCCGCTTCAACGCCCCGGTTTGTGCTGGGATCGATTCGCACGCGGCCTCGCCATGCGATTGTCGCAACCAGCAGCATGCCGAAGATGAGCAGGCCTAGTGAACCGGGCTCGGGGACGTGTATCGGGGCCGGGGCATAGGTCACGCCCCTTTGGTAGAACGCGGCATCTGGTACCGGATGCCCGCGCAGTCGATCCTTGATGCCGGTTCGTCTCAGTGCATGGCTTCCGGTCCCGCCCCGCCGAATGGCGGTCGTGCCAGCCATATGAGCGGGATCAGGGCGATGAACAGGATCATGCAGCCCCAGAACACGTCATTGACCCCCAGAGTCAGGGCGTCACGGGTGACGATACCGTCAAGTACCGCCCAGCCACGCTGGCCCTGCAGGCCCAGGGCGTGGAGATGATCCAGGTAGTCGACTGCAGCCGGATTGCTGTCGGCTACATGTTCGGTAAGTACGGCGTGATGGTATTCGGAGCGATGCTGCCAGAGCGTCACGGTGATGGCGGTGGAGACGCTGGAGGCCATGGTGCGGAAAAAATTGGCCAGGCCCGATGCCGTAGCCACTTCATTGGGCCGCAGACCGGACAGAATCACCTGGTTGAGGGGAATGAAGAAGCAGGGAATGGCCAGGCCCATGACGAAGCGTGGCATGAAGAGGCTGTCGAACGAGGCTGTGTTGTTGAACGTGGAGAACCAGTACGAAGTTGCAGCGAAAACCACGAACGAAAACGAGATGACAGCGCGCAGTTCCAGACGCTCCATGTTCCGCCCGATGACGGGTGAGAGCAGAAAAGCAAGGATACCGATCGGAGCCAGGGCCAGGCCGGCCCAGAAGGCGGTATAGCCCATGTTGATCTGCAGCCACAACGGATAGACGACATTGATGCCGAAGAACGCCACCATGCCCAGTGTCAATGCGGTCACCCCGACAGCGAAATTGCGCTTGCGGAAAAGCGAGAGTTCGACGACCGGATGCCTGGTGGTCAGTTCCCAGGCAACCAGGAATGTCAGGCAGACCAGCGCGATGATGCCCAGCGTCACGATCAGCGGGGAGGAGAACCAGTCCTTGTCGTTGCCGTTGTCGAGCATGAATTGCAGGCAGCCCACGCCAATGACAAGCAGTGCAAGGCCGACGATGTCGATGGGGTTCTTCACCGTCGGTGTTTCCCGCTTGCGCATGATGGCCCAGACCATCAGGCCCGCCAGCAGGCCCACCGGCATGTTGATGAAGAATATCCAGCGCCAGGACATGGTGTCGGTGATATAGCCGCCGAGGATCGGGCCGAAGATAGGCGCCACCACCACCGTCATGGCCCACAGTGCCAGTGCCATGCCCTTGCGCTCGACCGGGTAGGCGCCCAGCAGCAACGCCAGTGACAGGGCCACCATCGGTCCCGATCCAGCACCCTGCAGGAGCCGGAATATCACCAGCATCGGCATGTTGGTGGCCAAGCCGCACAGCATCGAAAAGGCCACGAAAAGCATCAGCGATGTGATGAATGTGCGCACTTCGCCGAAACGTTTGGCGATCCAGCCGGTAAGCGGCTGCATGATGGCGCTGGCCAGGGCGTAGGAACTGATGGCCCATGTGCCTTCCTGTGGACTGACGGCCATGGCCCCGGCAATGTGCGGGACAGCCACGTTGACGATGGTCAGGTCGAGGATCTCCATGAATGTGGCAAAGGAGATCGCGACCGTGACCAGGGCCAGCGGTGCGCCTTGCAGCGGTTTCATGTGTGCCGGGTCTTGCGTGGCCATCGCGTGCTGTGGGTTCCTTGTCGAACAGCGGCCCTCGCCGCTGGATGGTGCGGGAAGGACTCAGTGGCGGGCGGCAAGATTGGCCTGCACGATGGCATCGGCCTCGCGTCGGGCCCTGGCCATGTCGAGCCTGTAGACCGCGGTCTGGGCAATGGTCGAATTCACGGGAGTCTGCGCCAGCATGTGGCCGGAACGGTCACGGGTATCGACCGTGACCGAGGTGGACAACCCGATCAGCAATGGATGCTTGCGCAGATCGGCCCGGTCGATGGATATGCGCACCGGAACACGCTGCACGACCTTGATCCAGTTGCCGGACGCATTCTGCGCCGGTAGCAGTGCGAAGGCGCTGCCGCTCCCGGGGTCGAAGCCGATGACCTTGCCGTGCAGGGTGATATCGCCGTAAAGGTCGGGCTGGATGCGGACCGGCTGGCCAATGCGGATATGCGCCAGTTGCGTTTCCTTGAAATTGGCATCAATCCAGAGGTGGTCGAGCGGGATGATCTGCATCAGCGGCACGCCGGGCTGGACCGGTTGCCCGAGTTGCACGCTGCGTTCGGCCACGTAGCCGCTGACCGGTGCGCGGATCTGCGTACGCTGCGCTGCCACCCAGGCACTCATGAAGGCTGTCCGGGCCTGCTTGACGGCGGGATTGTCGGTGACCTCGGTGCCATCAATGGCGGCATGTGCGGCCGTGGCCTGGCGTTCGGCCAGCTGCACGGCGCTGCGGGCGATACGCACGCGGTCACGCAGGTGTTGCAGTTGCTGTGCAGATACGGCCTGCTGGCTGCCGAGCGGTGTGCTGCGCGCCAGGTCATCGAGCGCGAGCTTGAGCTCGACCTTGCGTGAGGCCACGGCAGCGTCCGCCTGGTGGGCGCGGGCGAATGCCTGGCGGACCTTGCGCACGGTTTCAGCCAGCGCACTGCGCGCCCGGTCGAGATTGAGGTCGGTATCCGTGCGATCAAGCACCACCAGTACCTGTCCGCTGTGCACCAGGTCGCTGTTGTCGGCATGGATGCCCACCACGGTGCCGGGTATCTGGGTGCTGACGGTGACCTGGTTGCCTTTGACGTAGGCGTCTTCCGTGACTTCCCGTTGCGAGAACACAAAGAACCAGAGCAGGAACCAGGCCAGTCCGGCGAGGATGAACACGCCGGTGATGATCAGCAGGATGCGCGTGCGTTTTCCGTTGCTGGCTTCGGTGGAAATGACGGCAGCCTTGGTCGGGTCATTCTCGCGTTCATTCATGGGACAGGGCCTGTCGGGATGCGTTGGCAGGTTCAGGATCGGATGCGGATGGTGTGTTCGATACCGGGGCGCGCATGCGGTAGCCACCGCCAAGAGCCTGGATCAGGCCCACATCGGCATCGAGGATCTGCGCATCGAGCTGCAGCAGGGCGTCCCGCTGCGACAGCGAGCGGGCACGGGCCTCGAGCACCGGTATCAGGTTCGTGATGCCCCGGCGATTGCGGGCCGAAGCATTGCTCTCGAGGGCGCTCACGGCCTGAAGCTGCTTGTCTTTCTGCCGGCGTTGCGCACGCAAACGGTCCAGGTCAAGCACGCCGGTGGCAACCTGGCGTGCGGCATCGAGCACGGCGTTGTTGTATTGCGCGACGGCCTGATCGAGCCGGGCCTTGCTCACTCCGAAGCCTGCGCGCAGTTGGCCGCCTTCGAAAATTGGCAGATGCACAGCGGGCGTGATTGTGAGCACGCGGCTTCCGGGATTGAGCAGCTTGCCCATGTCGATGCTGGAAAAGCCGGCCAGGGCACTGATGCTGAGATCCGGGAAGAAGCGCGTGCGTGCGGCGTCTGTGCCACGCATGGCGGCTTCCACCTGCCAGCGTCGTGCCGCGATGTCGGGGCGGCGTGCAATCAGGTCCAGCCCGGCATCGGCCGGGAGCGTGGTCTCGGCAACAGGCAGGGGACGTGGCTTGAGGGGTGGCAGATTCGCCGGTGCCACGCCGATCAATGCCGCAAGAACGGCCTTGCGGATCCGTGCGCTGCCTTCCAGTGCCGCTTCCAGTTCACGTGCCGAGGCATAGTTGGCGCGTGCCTGCTCCAGGTTGTCGCTGGGATCGAGGCCGGCGTCCACCCGTGCCTTGAGAATCCGCACCAGATGCTGCTGGCTGGCCACCAGCTGCCTTGCCTTTTGCAGACGTGCCTGGTCGGCGAGCCAGCCGAAGTACGTGCGGGCAATACCCGTTTCCAGTTCCAGCGCGGCTGCGCTGCGTCCGGCTTGCGCGGCGCGCATTTCACCGATGGCCGCCTCCACGGCATCGCGATGTCCGCCCCACAGATCGAAGTCGTAGCTGCCCTGGATGCCGATATCGCCCTGCGTGTACCAGGTGAATCCGAGGAAACGGGTCGGTATCAGGCCGTTCTCGCTCATGCGCTGGCGGCTGACCTGGGCGCTTCCGTTGATGCGCAGACCGACCTGTGCGGCAGTCAGGCGGGCCGATGCACGGGCCAGTTCGACCCGGCTGCGCGCGGCCGCCAGGCTGGTGTCGCCTTTCAGCGCATGGCCGATCAGGGTATCCAGTTGCGGGTCGTGGTACTGCTTCCACCAGGCGGCATCGGGCCATTTGCCTCCATGGGTCGAAGGCAGGCCGGCCAGGGGTACCTGCTGGCGCAGGTCCACATGGCGGACGCGGTCCGGGACGCCGATGCAGGCGCCAAGTAGCAGGGTGGCCAGCATCACCGCCAGGGTGCGGAGCAATCGGGACATGTTCATGGTTTGACGACATCCACGGCGTCTATGTTGCACAGAAGCTTTTCCAGCAGCATGCGCAGCTGGCGAAGATCGGAGGGACTGAAATTCCGGAACAGGGACTGCAGTTCGGGGCGCAGGCGGGGCAACAGCTCGCGCACCATGCGGTCTCCTTCGGGGGTGACCTGGAGAATAATGCGGCGACGGTCCGTCTCGCTGGGCCGACGGGTGACCAGGCCCCTATTCAGAAGGCTGTCGATGATGCGGGTCATGTTGGTCGGTTTCTGGGCGGCCCACTGGCACAGTTCCGACGGGTGGCTTTGCTGGCCGGGGCTGCTGAACAGCATCATCAGGGTACGGAATTCGCTACGGCTGAGTGGATGGGGCTTGAGCCACTGCTCCTCGACGTCATCCAGGTGCACGCCGGCGATATTGAGTAGCTTGAGCACGATGACGTCATCGACCGGTACGTCCGGTATCCGTTCGGCCACCCGCTGTACGGCGGACTGCATGGCATGGCAGGAGTCGAGCAGGCTTCCCATCTCAGTGGTGGATAGTTCACAAGTGAACTATAAGCGTAGCGATGAATGGCCCGCGATTCAAGCGTCTCATCAGTCCGCGTCGATGGCGAACAGGTGAAGCGCGTTGGCGCGCGTGGTTGAAGCGACGGTTTCCACGGGCAGGTCACGAATGCCGGCCACGGTTTCGGCGACCTCGGGTAGCCAGGCCGGTTCGTTGCGGTGACCACGGTGCGCCGCACCGGTCTGGTCCGGGGCGTCGCTTTCCAGCAGCAGCTGCTGCAAGGGGATCTCGCCGACCAGATGCCGCAGCCTGCGGGAGCGCGGATAGGTCAGGGGGCCGCCCAGGCCAAGACGGATGCCCATGTCCCAAAACTGACGAGCCTGCTCCGGACTGCCTCCGTAACTGTGCACCACGCCGCGGACGGGTCCTTCCCGCCGGAGAGTCAGCAATACCGCCTCGACCGCCTTGCGTGCATGGACGATTAACGGCAGTCCGGTCTCACGGGCCAGACCGATCTGGTGCAGGAAATACCGTTGTTGACGCCGGGGATCACTGCCGTCATGAAAATCCAGCCCGCACTCGCCGATGGCGACCGGAGTTTCCCGGGCAAGCCACACTTCCAGTTCGTGGAGGTCCGCATCGTCGTGTTGATCGAGGAAGCACGGGTGCAGGCCGTAGCTGGCGTGCATGCGGACACCAGCCACCTTTCGCCGGGAAAGATCACGGATGGCTGGCCAGCGTTGCGCACAGACGCCGGCCAGCACGATGTCGCTCACTCCGGCGCCTGCGGCCCGGCCCAACACCGCGTCCCGGTCCGAATCGAAACGGGGATCGTCAAGGTGGGCGTGGGAATCGAAATACACGTCGTCTGTCGGGGCGGTGGATGGGGGCTGTTTCCTTGTGTTTATCTTGGCACAGGTGCTTGACGATGCCCGGTTGCGCTGCGCACTGGTGCGCGATGCACGCCACGGTGTGCGTGCAAGCCTTATTGCACGTTCAGGAGGCCGGTGATTGAATGCGGCGTACGCAAGGGGCCCGCCGGGCCGAAACAGGAGAGGCGACATGAACACGATCATGAAAAGCGCGCTTGCTTCGGGCGTGGCCGTGGTGCTCGGTCTCGGGGTGAGTGCATGCAACCGCAATGCCAGCGCCGAAGGTCCGACGTATGCCAAGGTCATCAGCGCCACGCCGATCAAGAAGACCTACAACAACCCCAGGCAGGTCTGTCACGAGGAAACCGTAACCCACCACAAGCCGGTCAAGGACTCCAACCAGGTCGCTGGCACGGCCATTGGCGCGGTGGTGGGCGGTGTGCTCGGTCACCAGGTAGGCGGTGGTCGAGGCAAGACCCTGGCCACGGTGGCCGGTGCCGTGGCCGGCGGATATGCCGGGAAGAAGATCCAGGAACGGCAGCAGGAAAAGGATACCTACACGACGCAGGAACAGCAGTGCCAGACCGTGAACAGGCCCTATTCCAAGGTGGTGGGATATACCGTTCGCTACCGCTTGCCTGACGGCACGGTGCAGACCACACGCATGGATCATGATCCCGGCGACAAGGTCGAAATCAAGCAGGCCACCGTGGTGTCCTCGCCCTGACGGGAGGACTGTATGCCCCTGGATTGATCAGAACAGCCCTGGGCTGAGCGCAACAGGGGCGGGGCCGTCACGGTCCTGCCCCGATGATTTTCATCGGCAGTGCAGGGCGCGCATCGGCCTTCGAAGCCGAGTCACCTGTCAGGCCACTTCCGGCCCGCCTGCCGGACCAGCATCCTTCCCGCGTCCATAGCGCAGGTACAGGGCGGGGATGAGGTTGGTGGTCAGCAGCGCGCTCCACAGCATGCCGCCGAGGATCACGATGGCCAGTCCCTGTTCGGGTGCCGCACCCTGGCCCCAACCCAGTGCCGTGGGCAGCATGCCAAGCACCGCTGTCAACGTGGTCAGGGCGATGGGCCTGAAGCGGGCGTGTACTGCTTCCTCGACGGCCAGCTTGCGTGCCATGCCGGACTGTTCGTTGCGCCGTGCGCGGTACAGCAGCACGATGCCGTGATTGAGGCTGAGACCGATCAGGGTCAGGAAGCCGACCAGCCCCATTGCGTTCAGGCCGACCCCGCTGACCAGCAGTGCCAGCGCGCCGCCGGTCAGGGCCAGTGGCACCTGCAGCAACAGCAGGGCGGGAATGCGCAAGCCGTCGAATTGCAGCAGCAGGATGCCGATCATCAGCAACAGGGCCATCGCGGAGGCCATTGCCAGGTGTTCCAGTGTCTGCACCAGTTGCGGGTACAGGCCGCCATAGGCGATGCGGTACCCGGGGGGCAGGTGCAGGTCCTTGAGTGCCTTGCGGCTGGCTGTCACTGCGCGGCCGAGGGTGGTGGTCGGGGTGGCCAGGATGTCCAGGGCGCGGGCACCGTTGATGTGCTGCAACTGGTTGGGAGTGGTGGTCAGGGCAACATGCGCCAGTTCCCCCAGGGGCGTCCAGCCGTGATCGTGGATGGCGAGATTGCGTACGCTATCGACCGACATCCGGGTGGCATCGGCCAGCCGCATGTAGATGTCGAGCGGCAGGTTGCCGTCGATGACCTGGGATATCACCGTGCCGGCGAGCAATGGCTGCAGCTGCGCCTTGAGCCCGGCAGTGGTGATGCCACGCGCAGCCATGACGGCGTTGCGGGGCTGGATGCGCAGTTGGTTGACCGGGTAGCCGTCATTGGCGAATACGTCGCTGAATTCGGGCAACTTCCGCAGTTTCTGCGCGATCTGCTCGGACAAGGTGTGCAGGGTCGCGATCCTGCTGCCGTAAAGATGGATGACGAAAGGCTGGGGTAGGCCGGAAAGGCTTTCCCCGAGTCGCTCGACGGTCGGTGTGTCGATCTGGGTCTGGACGCCGTCCATGCGACTTGCGCGCAGCAGACGCTGGGCGATCGCATCGAGGTTGTTGACGCTGACATCGGGCTTGAGCGCAATCTGGATTTCGCCGGCATAGGCGGGTTCCACATAAGCCGTGTCGCCGGCCGAGCCAATGCGGGCGAAGGTGTGGGCCACGGCCGGATCGGCGCGCAGGCGGCGGGTCAGCGTATCCACCGTCACCCGGGTCTTCTGCAACGAGGTTCCCGGCGGCAGGGAGAAGCTTTCCAGCAGCACACCTTCGTTGGGCAATGGCAGCAGGTGCATGGGCACCAGCGTCAGACCGGCGGCACTGAGCACGAACAATCCGATGCACATCCATAGCCCCAGACGCGGATGCGGGATCATCCAGCCGAGGATGCGTGCATTGGCACGGCGGATGGTCTCCAGCATCCGTGCGCCGAGGGTCGGGCCGCGCGAAGGCTTGTCCCGCCCGAGCATGCCCATGCCGATCGGGATCAGGGTCAGCGAAACCGCAAGCGACGCCAGTATGGAAAGGGTCATGGACCAGGCGAACGGCACAAAGAACAGGCCGGCCAGCCCACCCATGAACAGGAGCGGGAGGTAGACCGCCACGGTGGTCAGGCTGCCGCTGATGTCAGGGCTGGCGACGTCGGACAGGCCCATGCGCACGGCATCCCAGCCGCGGGCTCCGCTTTCCCGGCGATGCTCTATGGCCTCCAGCACCACGATGGCATCGTCGGCGACCAGACCGACAGCAACCGTCAGGGCGCCGAGGGTCATGAGGTTCAGGCTGTGGCCCGACAGCTGCAGTCCGGTGATGGCCATCAAAAGCGACAGGGGAATGCTCGCGGCGAGAAGCCATACCCCGCGGTCCCATCCGAACACCCAGAGCAGGGCGAGGATGGCGAGTGCGGCGCCGATCAGCAGGTTGCGGCTGAGATCGGTGCCGATCATGCGCACCATGTGTCCCTGATCGTAGATGCCTTGCCAATGTACGCCGGCAGGCAGCAGGCCACGGCTGGCTTTCAGGGCCCGGGCCACGGCACGGGTCACCTGCAGTGTGGATGCGCCGGGCTGCTTGATCACGGTCAAGGCCACCCCGGCGCGACCGTCGAGGGTGACAGCGTTGTGCACCGGCCTGGCCGTGCGCAGCACCATTGCCACATCCTGCAGCGGGATGGGTCCGTGCTCGCCGGTGACTGCGGTCATGCCGAGCGCGGCCGCCGTGCGCGGCTGGTCGTTGAGCTGGATGTTGACGTCCTGATGGCCCTGGTCGACATAGCCTGCGGCATCCAGCGCGACACGCTGCCGGATGGCCTGGACCAGCCTGTCGACCGGCACGTCGTGTGCGCGCATGGCACGCATGTCCGGCTGCACCCAGAGTACCGGGTCGCCGGTGCCGTAGACTTCCACACGCTGCACGCCTGGCAACGCCCGCAGCATGGGTTCGATGTGCGCGCGCACCGTGCGTTGTACATCGGACGGATCCACACCGGCAGGAATCCTGGCAACGTAGTCGGCCACTTCGTTGATGGCATTGCCCATGATCTGGGCGTACGGATTGACGTTTCCGGGCAATTGGGTGCGCGCGCGGTCAATGGCGCTGTTGACCGCTTGCAGGTCCGCCTCGGCCGAGCTGCCTGAAACAAACCGCACGCTGGTCTGTATGGTGCCGTGACCGATGGTGGATCGCACGTCGACCAGGTTGGGCAGGGTCAGGATCTGGTTTTCCAGCGGGCGTGCAATCCCTGATTCCAGCGCTTCGACACTGGTGCCGGGGGCGTGAACCGTGACGCTGACCAGGGGGAAATCGAATCTTGGCAGGACTTCGGCGGGGATCCGGTTCAGGGTCGCAAGGCCGTACAAGGCCAGTGCCCCGAACAGCAGCACCCATATCGCAGGCCGGGAAACTACGCCTTGCAGATCCTGTTTCCGGGTCATGCTCAGTCCTGGACCTGGTAGTGGCGGGTGATCTCGCGATGGAAACGAAGATAGGCCTGGTCGACCACGACCCTGTCACCGTTGGACAGGCCGTTGAGGATTTCGGTCTGCCTGCCTACGGCATGGCCGGGGATGACGGCGTGTTTGACATCGCCGTGCGAGGTGACGAGCAGTACCCACCATCGGCCCTGATCCAGGATCAGGGCCCGGGTGGGTACGAGGATCCGCTTGCGTGGCTTGCCGTCCAGTTTCACGACGCCCGTTTCACCGTTGATCCACGGTGGGGCATTCGATGTGTGCAGGGGTAGCAGGGCGATGGGCAGGCCGCCGTCGGGCTGCAGGCGCGGGACACGCTGCACGACGTGCACGCGCACCGGCGCAGACCCGTCGTCGGGCACGAACCTGCCTTCCATGCCCACGTGGACCCGTTGGCGTGCATCGGTTCCATAGAGCGGGGCAAGCAGCCACAGCGCCCGTGTCGGCTGCATCACGGCCAGTGTCTGTCCGGCACGCACCCGTTCACCCGCATGAGCACGCAATTCGAGGATGGCGCCGTCGGCCGGCGCACGTACCCTTGCCAATTCCATGTCCGCCTGCAATTGCTGTCGGGCCTGCTGGCGAGCGGCACGGGCGCGGGCCGCCGCGGCCGCTGCGATGTCGACCTGCTGGCGGGTGGCCAGATGTTGTGCAAGGCGTTGTTTCAGCGCGGCCAGGGTATCGTCGGCTGCGTGTTCTCCAGCGCGGGCCGCCTGTACGGCCGAGCGGTCGTTGGCGAGCAGGGCATCGGTCTGGCTACCGCCAAGCCGGCCCACGATCTGGCCCCGGTGCACGGTATCCCCGGGACGAACCGCAAGCATCAGCAGGCGACCGTCGAGCCCTGCGAGCAGCCTTGCCTGGGACATTGGTGTGACACGTGCAAACGCTTCCAGGCGGGGGACGATGCGTTGCGCCGAGATTGTGATCGTGCCTGCATCAGGCGGGGGTGAGGCTGCAGGTTTGGATGCCGCCGGAGTGGTCGTGGCGAACAGGCCAAGCAGGCTGGCAAGCAGCATCTTCGGCGGGATGGTACGCCCGAGGTTCATGCGACAACTCTAGCAAGAATGCACCGGCGCCAGTGTCACCTGCAGGGCTTTGGATTTGCTGAGTTCGGCCCGTGGTTCAGGTAAGCGGCACAGGCCCATTCAGTTTGCAGCGTAGAACGCATGCTCGCCGATGGTGCGCAAGGGGGCGTTGCTGGCCCAGTGGGGGGAAATGCTGGTCGTCGCGAAGTGATTGGCTCCCGGGACCACCAGAACCCTGTCCTTTCTGGGGAGTTTCCAGATCGCCATGCTTTCGCCGGCAATCTTCCAGGCTTTGGTGTAGGCCTTGAGATTCGTGATTTCAAAGCTTTGTGGCGTGGTGCTCAGGGCAAACTGGTACGGGGCCTTCACCACGTCGCACACGGTCTTGCCGTAACGGCCCTGTTCGCGGCGGCGCAAGGCCACTTCGGCGACTGCAAACTGGCCGATGGTCGATTGCCCGCGGGCTTCCAGATAGACCGTCGTGGCCAGGCAGGTCTGGTCGGCCAACGGACGAGGCAGCAGGGTGGTAAGCCATAACAGCCAGGCAAGTTTCATGGTTGTTTCTCCTCAAGGCCCTGTCCAGGACCATGCACGGAGCCTTCCGGCCCGATGTGCGTGAACGGCAGCCATCCGT
The DNA here is from genome assembly GCA_027019085.1 of Rhodanobacteraceae bacterium. Taxonomy (GTDB): domain Bacteria; phylum Pseudomonadota; class Gammaproteobacteria; order Xanthomonadales; family Rhodanobacteraceae; genus Oleiagrimonas. The sequence goes on from JALUXG010000003.1 coordinate 32,423, forward strand.
GGGCTTTCCGGTCATTTGATGATCTGCATCGGATGCCTGGCTGCACACGCGGCTCAGGCCGCATAAGCGGCGCCGATACAGGGGTCCAAGTTGTTCGTCTGCATTTCTGATGCGCGGCAGTTGGCGGAAGCGAATGGGTGGCTCCGCACATCGGTGTCCGCATTTCGCGGACTCTCAGGGGTGGTGCGGCTACATTGCCGCCGGATCGCGCCAAGCCGGAATCATCCGGTTCGTCGCGCTCGTTCGACGCTCGCGTATCCAGTCACCATCGCAGGCGTCGAATAACTTCAATTTAGCAATTCGCGGAGCACACGTCAATGTTTGCCCCAGGAGCCAGTCGTCGTGGTTGCGCCCGGATTTGCACGAGTCAAGGGGTGAATGCGTGCAGAACCTGCATGGGTGCATCTGCCTGTCGCAGCGCGTCCAGGCTGCTTTCGTGCACCACGGCGAGTGCTTCGTAGGCATCGTCGACGGGTACGCAATCGAGAACCTGCATGCTCGTGGCAATACCGCTCGCTGTGTCGTGTGCTGGGGCAGGCGGGCTCGATCCAGGTGCAATCCAAGCGGTCAGACGCATATGAGCCAGCAGATGCTTGTGACCGCCCCGATAGTGCAGTCGGGCAACGATTTCCTGACCGGGGTAGCAACCCTTGTCCAGTTTTATCGCACCGAGCCGGTACAGACCCAGGGCCGGGGGCAGGAGAGTGCCTGCCAGGTCGGCGGGCAGCCAGGGCTCGCCGTGGCGGATGGCCTGCAGGCGCCATTCCAGGTCGGATCCACCGGTGTCCGGGGAAGGGAGCGAAAGACTGCGTTCGCTGAAGCCGATGTGAAGTGTGCCTGACTCTGAATGTACGGTGCCGAAGGGCAGGGCTGTGCCTGCAGCGATATGCTGCGGTGGTAGTGCGGTGATCGAGGCACGCGAACGGAAAACGGATGGCCGCAGCGCTTGCGCCATGGCTTCGCCGTCTCCGCCTCGCAGGATGGCGACAAGCCGGTCCGGTTCCAGCCGCAGCAGATGGAACAGGTTGCGAACGCGACCGCGTGCGTCCAGCCAGGCGCTCCATTGCCAGTGACCGGTTTCCAGGCTGGCCACGTCACTGGTGAATTGCGCATGCGCGAACGCTACCGCGTCCGGGCCCTCGATACGCAGTGTGCCTGCGGTGGGTTGCGATGCTTCCACGTCATTCGATCCTGTCATGCCAACGTAGCGGGCCGTGAACCGGTGTCGCGTACCCGGGCCTTGTGCAGTTCCATGGCAGGTATTAGGATTCCAGAGGTGATTTGCAAGCCCATGAACGACTCCAGACCCCGGTACCCCGAGCAACACGAAACACCAGCAACGCCCACCCGGGCGGTGCCGGCACCGCCCGGGTGGGACAATCGATCGGAACAGCCACGTCTGGACCCGGTCCGTTACGGAGACTGGGAGAAGAACGGGCGCTGCATCGATTTCTGAGGTAACGGCATGGTGGTCCCCCGGGCCACCCGACAATGCGCATCAACACCACAAGGATAGCCACGATGGCACACAGCGGGCGACCTCTTTCTCCGCACCTGGGCATCTACCGCTGGCAGGTGCAGATGGTGACTTCGATTCTGCATCGAGCGACGGGCATTGCACTGGTTGCAGGCAGCGGCATGGTGCTGTGGGGTCTTTATGCCCTTGCTGCAGGGGCCACGGACTGGACCGCATTCACCGCCATTGCCGGCAGCGTGCCGGGGCAGATCCTGCTGGCGGGATGGACCTGGTCGCTGATGTATCACCTGTGCAACGGCGTGCGCCATCTGTTCCAGGACGCGGGCATGGGTTTTGAAATCGCCCAGTTCGTGCGTTCGAGCTGGCTCGCGGTGATTGTCAGCCTGCTACTGACCGTGGCCATCTGGGCCTACCTGCTTGCGGGAGGTGTGCTGTGAGCGACATGCGCAACCCTCTCGGCCGTGCCCGCGGGCTGGGTTCGGCCAAGGCCGGCACCGGCCACTGGTGGATGCAGCGCCTGACGGCGCTGGCACTGGTCGTACTGTCGGTATGGTTCCTCATCACCGTGCTGGGACTGCTGCATGCCGATTATCCGACGGCACTGGCCACACTGGCACGGCCCTGGAATGCGGTGCTGATGGTGGCATTCACCACGGCGATGTTCTGGCATGCGCAGCTGGGGCTGCAGGTGGTAATCGAGGACTACGTGCACACCCGGTGGCTGGAGACGTTCCTGGTGGTGCTGGTCAAGCTGCTTGCCGTGCTGTCGGTAATCGCCGCCGCCCTGGCGGTCGTGCGCATCGCGTTGGGGCACTGAAGGAAAATTCATGGAAAGCTACAAGATCCAGCAGCACAAGTACGACGTCGTGGTGGTGGGTGCCGGCGGTGCCGGTCTGCGCGCCACGTTCGGTCTTGCCGAGAAGGGCCTGAAGGCAGCCTGTGTCTCCAAGGTATTCCCGACCCGTTCGCATACCGTGGCCGCACAGGGTGGCATTGCCGCGGCGCTGGGCAACATGGGCGAGGATGACTGGCGCTTCCATTTCTACGACACCATCAAGGGCGGCGACTGGCTCGGTGACCAGGATGCCATCGAGTACATGTGCAAGCATGCGCCCGAAGCGGTGATCGAGCTGGAACACTACGGCGTGCCGTTTTCGCGCACCGAGGAAGGCAAGATCTACCAGCGGCCCTTCGGCGGCATGACCACGCACTACGGCAAGGGGACCGCGCTACGCACTTGTGCCGCTGCCGATCGTACCGGTCACGCGATCCTGCATACACTGTACCAGCAGTCGCTGGCGCACGACGCCACGTTTTTCGTCGAGTACTTCGCCACCGACCTGATCTTCGACGACGAGGGTGTGTGCCGCGGTGTGCTGGCGCTCGATCTCAACGAAGGCACGCTGCATGTCTTTCGCGGCCATGCCGTGGTGCTGGCCACCGGGGGCTACGGCCGGGCGTATTTCTCCTGTACCTCGGCGCACACCTGCACCGGTGACGGTGGCGGCATGGTGCTGCGTGCCGGGCTGCCGTTGCAGGACCTGGAATTCGTGCAGTTCCACCCGACCGGCATCTACGGCGCCGGCTGCCTGATCACCGAGGGTGTGCGCGGGGAAGGCGGCTACTTGACCAATGCCAAGGGCGAGCGTTTCATGGAACGCTACGCACCCAGCGCCAAGGACCTGGCCTCGCGCGATGTGGTTTCGCGCGCAGAGACCATCGAGATCCGTGAGGGGCGCGGCGTGGGGGAGCATGCCGATCACATGCACCTGAACCTCATGCATCTCGGGTCCGAGGTGATCAACGAGCGCCTGCCGGGCATCGCAGAGACCGCGCGTATTTTTGCCGGGGTCGACGTGACCAAGGAGCCGATACCGGTGTTGCCGACCGCGCACTACAACATGGGCGGTATCCCGACCAACTACCATGGCGAAGTCGTGCACAAGAAGGGCGACGATCCGGATGCCGTGGTGCCGGGCCTGTTCGCCATCGGCGAGGCCGCCTGCGTCTCCGTGCACGGCGCCAATCGCCTGGGATCGAACTCGCTGCTGGACCTGGTGGTGTTCGGCCGGGCCGCTGCGCACCGATGTGCCGAGATCATCAAGCCAGGGACCGCGCACAAGGACCTACCTGCCAGCACGTACGACCAGGCCCTGTCGCGATTCGACAAACTTCGCCATGCCGACGGCGATACACCGACTGCGCAGATTCGCATCAACATGCAGAAAACGATGCAGGTCGACGCTGCGGTCTACCGCACTCAGGAAACCCTTCAGCAGGGCTGTACGAAGATCAGCAAGATCCACGACTCATTCGCCGATGTGCGCGTCAGTGATCGTTCCATGGTGTGGAATTCGGATCTGGTCGAAACATTGGAGCTGTCCAACCTGCTCGACCAGGCGGTGGCCACCATGCATTCGGCCGAGCAGCGCAAGGAATCGCGTGGTGCACATGCACGTGAGGACTTTCCCGACCGCAACGATGGCGAATGGATGAAGCACACCCTGGTCTGGGTCGACGACAAGGGCAAGCCCCGCTTCGACTATCGCCCCGTGCACATGGACACGCTCAGCGACGATGTCGAGACCGTGCCGCCGAAAAAGCGCGTGTATTGAGTGCAGGGAATGGGGAGCCGGGAGTCGGCAATGGCAAAGCCGATACCGCTCCAGGTTCGCCACTACTGATCATCCAACCCGATATCCGGAAAAATAATGGCCGAGTTCACGCTACCGAAGAATTCCAGGATCAATCCCGGCAAGCATTTCAAGGCCGAGGGCGCGAAGAAACCGCGCACGTTCAGGATCTACCGCTGGAGCCCGGATGACGGCGAGAACCCGCGCATGGACTCCTACGAGGTGGACCTGGCCAGCTGTGGTCCCATGGTTCTGGATGCCTTGCTGAAGATCAAGAACGAGATCGACCCGACGCTGACCCTGCGCCGGTCCTGTCGCGAAGGCATCTGCGGCAGTTGCGCGATGAACATCGACGGCACCAACACGCTGGCCTGCACCCGCGCCATCGAGGATTGCCGGGGCGGCGAAGTCGCCATCTACCCGTTGCCGCACATGCCGGTGGTGAAGGACCTGGTGCCCGACCTGACGCACTTCTATGCGCAGTTCGCCTCGATCAAGCCCTGGCTACGCACGCAAAGTCCCGCACCGTCCGATGCCGAGCGCCTGCAGTCACCGGAAGAGCGCAAGAAGCTGGACGGCCTCTACGAGTGCATTCTTTGCGCGTGCTGCTCGACCAGTTGCCCCAGCTATTGGTGGAACGGCGACAAGTACCTGGGGCCGGCCATCCTGCTGCAGGCCTACCGCTGGATCGCCGATTCGCGTGACGAGGATACCGGCAGCCGCCTGGACGATCTGGAGGATCCGTTCAAGCTGTATCGCTGCCATACCATCATGAACTGCACCCGCACCTGTCCGAAGGGGCTCAACCCGGCCAAGGCGATAGCCGAGATCAAGAAGCTGATCGTCGAGCGCCACTCGGCCTGAAGCCAAGACACCGGCTGTGCTGTTGCGGGGGTAATTCAGAGTTCGTCGAGAATCTGCAGCACTTCGTAGCAGGCGTTCATGACCCGGAGGTCGGCCTTGCCGGGCGGGCTTTTCCGATCGTCGTAATGCTGGTTCCTGCGGTCCAGGACCCGGTACCAGGCACCGTACTGGTGGTCGACCATGTGTTGCCAGGCGTATTGCCAGATGCGTTCGTACCACATCCAGTATTCATCCTGTCCGGTGCGCTGCGCCAGCAGTGCCGAGGCTGCCAGCGTTTCGGCCTGGGTCCAGTAGTGCTTGTCGTCGTCGCAGATGTTGCCTTCGGGGTCGAAGCTCTGGCACAGGCCTCCGTGCTTCTCGTCCCATGCCAGCGGCACGGCGGTGTCGAACAGCCTGCGCGCGGTCGGCAGCAGCCATTGCGATTCCGGACGCGCCATGGGCGGCAAGGCTTCCTGCACTGCATGCGGGTCCAGGATGGTGTATCCCTGCGTGTATGGCAGCGGTAGCGTGCTGGATTCCTGTCTTGCCGGCATGGGTTTCCACAGGGGCTCGATGGATCCGGGCACGCTGGCCGGCAGGTCGACTTCCGACGCTGGCCGCCGGCAATGGCGATCCAACTGCAGCAACAGGCGACTCCACCCGGTCTGATGACCGACGACAAACCCCCAGGGCTGGAAGGGGTGCTTCGGTTCGTTGCGGTGATGGTTCCAGTCGATCCGCCACTGGTCATCGTAGTGCTCCCAGACCAGGCCGTTGGCCAACTGTGCCTGGCGCTGCGTGATGTTCTGTGCAATCAGCAGGGCGCGGTCGAGGTAGCGTGGATTGCCATCGGCTTCGTAGGCCCCGAGCAACGCCTCGCACAGGCGCAGGTTCGTATGCTGGCCCCGGTAGGCCGAGAAGTGCCAGTCCGCATCAGCCTGGTCACGGTACAAGCCGGCTTGACGGTCCCAGTAGCGTTCCTCGAGCAGGTTCCAGGTCTGCTCCATCCAGGATGCCGCCTGATCGGAGCCTGCCTTGTGGGCGGAGGCATAGGCCAGCAGCACGTGGGCAACGCCCAGGCCATGATTGGTGCGGTCCGCGGCACAGCCGTCACGGACGATCCAGACATAGCCCCCGGTCGCGCTGTCGCGATGGATCTCGTGCAGGTAGGCCAGGCCATGTCGGGCGGCACCGGCATAGCGCGGGCTGCCGAAATGCCGTGCCGCCATGGCGAAATTGAATACGAATTTCGCGCTGCTCAGCAAATGCCGCGTGCGGGAATCGAAAATGCTGCCGTCATTGCGGTACCCATGAAAGAAACCGCCCACCGGGTCGATGCAGCGGGCATCATAGAATTCCATGATGTCCGCAATGTGCTGACGCAGGAACCCGCGGGACCTGAAATCGGGTACCGGGGCTGCGGGCAACCGCGGTTTCATTGTTGCAGGTCCATGAACGTTGCAACCTCCCCTGCATCCGGCAGGGCGGAAAACGAACCGCGCCGGCTGACGGTCAGGGCACCGCATGCGGCGGCAAACCGCAGTGTCGCGTGGATCCCTTGCAGGTCCAGCAGCCAGTCGTCGAACCGTGATGCAGTAATTTCCTGACGCATCAGGGCATGCAGCAGGCCCGCGACAAAGGCATCACCGGCTGCCGTGCTGTCGACGACTTCGCAGGCATAGGTCGGCATGACACCTTCGGCATCACGAGCGAACCACCGCAGGGGCGCGGCGCCGTCGGTCACCACCAGAAGGCGCGTGCAGCCGTGCCACAAACGCCCGAAAAACGCTGCTTCGTCGTCACCGGCAAGGTAGGCCAGTTCCTCGGCGCTGAACTTGACCACATCAGCCAGCTCGAGTCCGCTCCACATCACCGTCCTCGGGTCGTCGACATGCCGCCAGCGATCGGGGCGAAGATTGAGGTCGAAACTGACCAGCGCGCCAGCCCGGTGCGCGCGGCGCATGCCTTCGCGCGTGGCCTCGGCCAGGCCCGGTTCGCTCATGCTGAGCGAGCACACGTGCATAAACGCGCACTCGTCGAAGGCGGCATCGGCGAAATGTTCGACCCTGAAGAGCATGTCCGCCGAAGGAGGGCGGTAGAAGACGAAGTTGCGTTCACCGTGCGCATCCAGTTCGACAAAGGCCAGGGCCGTGGGCGCCTGTTGCGTGCGCACGACGAAGCGGGTGTCCACACCGTTGCATGCCAGCTGGTCGACAAGGAAGTCGCCGAAACGATCCTGTCCCAGCATGCCGGTGAATCGCGCCATGCTGCCAAGCCGGGCCACCCCGACGGCTACATTGGCCTGGCCACCGCCGGCGAAGGGAACAAAAGCACGTGGAAAGCCCCGTGTATCGGCGCCTTCGGGATGAAAATCGATGAGCGCTTCACCGAAACAGAGGATGGCTGGCATCGCTGGTATCCCTTCATCGGAACGGGTACGACTGCGTGCGGGAAAAAATCCATGCAAACGGTCGTGGTGGGTCGAACCGGCTCCTGCGGGGGTGAACGCAACGGACCAGGTCCTGTGTACCGGGAGGATTCTGCCCGGTCGTGGATAAAATGTACCTGCTTTGCACGCGATGTGCGGCACGATTTGGTGCGATCGTGCATCATCGTGCGTGTTCGCGCATCACAGATGGGCTTGCCGGCATGTAGCGGCAGACCCGCGATGCACCGGTTCGGCATGTCCGCGTTTCGCCGGATGCACTCGGCATGCGGGCCGCATGGACGACATGGACCGCGCAAGGGTTTGATATGACAATCTCCAGGAGCCTGACATGAGCGAAACACAGATGGACCGCCTGCGATGGCGTTGTCGCCGGGGCACCAGGGAGCTTGACGTGTTGTACGGCTGGTGGCTGGAGCAGCGCTATCCACAGGCCAGCGAAGAGGCACGCAAGGCTTTCGAGGACCTGCTCGGTGCGCAGGACCCGGATCTGTGGGACTGGACCATTGGCCGCGGCAAGGTCCCGCGACCGGACTGGCAGGCCATTGTCGATGACATCCGTGCCCACCATCGGCTTTGATTACCGGCCCTCGTGGTGGCCGGGCGTACTGCTGACCATGATCGCCGTGCTGGCACTTGCTGCCATCGCGTCAAGCGGCATGCCGTGGTGGTTGTCGCTGGCGACCGGCGGTCTGGTGCTGGCCTATCTGGTGCATGCCTGCCGTCGCAGCCGTGTGTCGCCGGTGCGCACGGTGCGCTGGGAGGCTGACGGTGGCTGGTGGCTGCGGCTCGATGCGGACGAGGACATCCCCGCACGTCTCGTGCATGCACGGGTTGTGGCCGGGCTGGTCATCCTGGGTCTTGCATGGGCCGGTCGGCAACGCACGGTGCTGTTGCTGTTTCCGGACAATCTTCATGGTGACATCCGTAGGCGCTTGCGCATGCGGTTGTCAGTACCTGCCGACAGCAACTGAGGGCAAACTCGGCTTGCCGTGGATCCTTGCTTTCGGGCACTCTGGCGCCTTCCCGCGGTCGCACCCCTGTTCCGATCGCGCCCGAGACCGACACCCCCATGTTCCGACCGCTATCCCTGTTCATCGGCTTGCGCTACAGCCGAGCCAAGCGCCGCAACCATTTCATCTCCTTCATATCCGGCGTCTGCATCGTCAGCCTGGCGCTGAGTGTTGCTGCGCTGATTACGGTCATGTCGGTGATGAATGGCTTCGACTACCAGTTGCGATCGCGCATTCTTGGTGCGGTGGCGCATGCCACCATTTCCGGGGTCGGCGAGAGCATCCAGGACTGGCAGCATGCCTTGAAGGTTGCCAAGTCCGACCCGCATGTCCTCGGTGCTGCGCCCTATGTCGCGGAGCAGGCCTTCCTGCGGGGCGCAGGATCCAGCGGTGCCATGCTGCGCGGCATCGAACCGGCGATGGAACCGCAGGTATCCGATTTCAACAAACACATGGTCGCCGGCTCGTTGGATTCCCTGAAGCCGGGAAGCTGGAACATCGTGCTTGGCAATGAACTGGCCATGCTGCTTGGCGCGCAGCCGGGCGACAAGGTCATTGTCTATGCGCCGCGATTTCGTGCCGGCCCGATGGGTGCGATGCCGATGTTGCGGGCATTCCGTGTCAGCGGCATCTTCTCGCTGGGCATGCAGCAATACGATTCGGGGCTGGCGCTGGTCAACATGCAGGACGCCGAGCACCTGTACGGACTGCAGGGGCCAACCGGCATCCGCCTGCGCCTGGACGACATGTATGCCGCCAACCGCGTTGCATCGCACCTGAACCGGCAACTGGGGAATGTGTACCGGGTGGAAACCTGGATCCAGACCAACTCCAATCTGTTCAAGGCACTGAGCATGGAAAAGAAGGTCATGTTCCTGATCCTGGTCCTGATCGTGCTGGTCGCGGTGATCAACCTGGTGTCCATGCTGGTGATGCTGGTGACCGACAAGCAGGCCGACATCGCAATCTTGCGCACGCTCGGGCTGCCCCCCTCCACGGTGCGTGGCGTGTTCATGGTGCAGGGGCTTTTCGTCGGCGTGGTCGGCATCATGGTCGGCGCCGTTGGCGGCGTGATGCTTGCGACCAATCTCCCGGCGCTGGCCGAATGGATCGAACGCACGTTCCATGTGCAGTTCCTTTCACCCCAAGTGTACTACATCAGCGAATTGCCCAGCCGACTGCACTGGAGCGATGTCGGCTGGATATGCGCCACCGCTTTCGTGCTTTCGCTGCTGGCGACCATCTACCCCGCGCGCCGTGCCGCGCGCACCCATCCGGCACAGGCCCTGCGTTATGAATGAGCAAGCAGCAGCGCAACATGACACCGGCAGAAAGGGTGTGGTCGTGGCCGCGCGCCATGTCGCCAAGACCTTCAGTGAAGGCAAGTTGCGCGCCGAGGTACTCGAGGACGTCAGCTTCGAAGTGGAGCGGGGCAGGACGCTGGCCATTGTCGGCGCTTCCGGAGCCGGCAAGAGCACCCTGTTGCACATTGTCGGGGGGCTGGACACGCTGACCGCCGGCGAGGTGGAGGTCGAGGGGCGGGTGATGTCCACGCTGTCAGATGCCGAACGAGGACGCCTGCGCAACCGTTCGCTGGGCTTCATCTACCAGTTCCATCACCTGCTGCCCGAATTCACGGCGCTGGAAAATGTGTGCATGCCGCTGTTGATCCGCGGTACCGATGTTGCCGAAGCCAGGCAGCGGGCGTCACAGTTGCTGCAACGCGTGGGCCTGTCGCACCGGCTGGAACACAAGCCCGGCGAGCTGTCCGGGGGTGAGCGTCAGCGGTGTGCGGTGGCGCGGGCGCTGGTGACGCGCCCGGCCTGCATTCTCGGCGACGAACCGACTGGAAACCTCGATGAACACAACGCCGCACAGGTCTATGACCTGATGCTCGAACTGAACCAGGAGATCGGTACGAGTTTCGTGCTCGTCACCCATGATCGCGAGCTGGCCGCCCGCATGGACCAGGTCATGGAGCTTTCCGGTGGGCGTCTGCACGGTTAGTTGCAGCACCCGCTGACATGCGGCGCCGTGTCCGCACGGTGCGCAGGACGGGATGCCGATCGAGGGAACCGATCCACTGCCCACGGAGGGGACATGCATGCGCAGCACCTGCGACTGAATCTGATGGCGTGGGCCCGGTGTTCGGCCCATGCCCCCCTGAGCGTGGCCGTCCTGCTGGGCACGCTCGGTCTGCTCTGGTTGCCGCAATTGCCGCCAATCGCGCTGTTGCTGCCTGGCGCAGCCGGGATGGCGTGGCTGGCCTGGCGGGTCCCGTCGGCACGAGCCGTCTGCTGGGTCGGACTGGCCTTTGTGATCGCCGTTTGCCGTGCCGGTCTGGTATTGCATGACCGGCTCCCGCGCGCGCTGGAGCGCCAGGAGTTCCTGGTGACCGGTCGAGTCGTGGGCCTGCCGCAATCGCGCTCCGATGCCGTGCGGTTCGTGTTGCGCGTAGAACAGGCATGGCACGACGGCAAGCGTTTTCCGCTGCACGGGAAGCTGCGTGTGTCCTGGTACGGGGCGCCACAGATGGCGCACTATGCCTGCCGGCGCTGGCACCTTCTGCTACGCCTGCGCAGGCCGCGTGGCAGCCTGGATCCGGGTGCCTTCGACAGTGAAAGGCAGGCGCTGGAACAGCGCATCTCGGCCGTGGGTTATGTCAGGGCGCAAGGTGACAACCGCTCGCCTGGCATCGTCCGGTGGTGTGTCGACGGTATGCGTGCACGGCTGGCATCGGCCATCGGCCACAGTGTCGAATCGCGCACTGCGTCGTCCCTGCTGCGCGCGCTGGCCGTGGGCGACAAGCGCGGGCTCAGGGCGCAGGACTGGCGGATCGCGCGCAGCACGGGGGTATCGCACCTGCTTGCCATCTCCGGATTTCATGTGGGCGTGGCAGCCCTTCTCGGGGGCTGGCTGGCAGCCGGAATCTGGTGGATGTGGCCAGGACTCGGAAACCGGGTGCCTCGCCGCGTGGCGCAGTACTGGTGCGCCCTGGTCCCGGCGAGCGCCTATGCCTTGCTGGCCGGGTTCGGTTTGCCCACGCGTCGTGCGCTGCTGATGATCACGGTCCTGGTGCTGGCCGGCAGCTGGAGGCGCAGGGTGATGCCCGCGCAAGCCCTGTCACTGGCCCTGCTCGCGGTGCTGGTGACGGACCCGCTGGCGGTACTCGCTCCCGGCTTCTGGCTCTCCTTTGCTGCCGTCGCCCTGTTGGTGCTGATGCTCGAACCGCGCAAGGCCGGGGGCTGGCGCGGCCACCTGCGTACCGCAGGGCAGGCACAATTGCTGATGAGCGTGGCATTGCTGCCGTTGACGGCGTGGTTTTTCGGGCAGGGTGCCCCCTGGGGCTGGTTTGCCAACGCATTCGCGATACCTGTGATCAGCCTGCTGGTGGTGCCCTTGATTCTTGCTGGCATGTTCGTTTGGCCGCTGGTGCCGAGTCTTGCACAGCATTTGTGGCAGCTTTCCGGCATGACCATGGAACGCCTCTGGCAGGCCCTGGGGGGCGTGGCCCATTGGCCCGGCGCGCTCTGGTACCTGCCTGCCGTCGGTGCAGCGGCACTGATTTTTGCCAGCATCGGTGCCCTGTGGCTGTTTGTCCCGCGCGGCCTGCCGGGACGCTGGCTCGGGCTGCTGTTGTTTGCACCCCTGTTGTGGCCTGGCTTGCCGCGGCTGCCGACGGGCGGTTTCCGGATCACCATGCTCGATGTCGGGCAGGGGCTGTCGGTGCTGGTTCGCACACGCAAGCATCTCCTGCTCTATGATGCGGGCGCACGCTATCCGTCGGGCTTCAATTACGGCGATGCCGTGGTGCTGCCGGCAATACGCCACGGTGGCTACCAAGCACTTGATCGCATGATTATCAGTCATGGCGACAACGACCATGCGGGTGGCGCGGTGGCCGTGGCCAGGGCCTTTCCACGAGCGCTGCGCCTGAGCGGCGAGCCGGCACGCATGCGGGTGCCCATGCAGACCTGTCGTGCAGGCCAGCACTGGACCTGGGATGGCGTCAGCATGCGGGTGCTCAGTCCCGCTGACCGGCTGCGACCGTTGCTCGGGCGCAACGACCTTTCGTGCGTGCTGCTGATCAGCGGTCCGGGGGGACGGATGCTGTTGACGGGCGATATCCTTCGCGACCTCGAAGGTGCGGTGGCCGATCGCGTCGGTTCGGGGCCGCCACTGGTCGTGCTGGTGCCGCATCACGGCAGCAATTCCTCCTCCTCGAGTCGCTTCATTTCGGACCTGCACCCGATATTGGCACTGGTTTCTGCCGGCTGGCTGAATCGCTTCGGACATCCACGCGAAACCGTGCTGGCACGCTACCGCCATGCCGGGGTGCCCGTATTCGACACGGCCACCTCGGGGGCCGTTCGCGTGGATTTCCCACCCCATGGCACGCCGCGCGTCATCTGGCAATGGCGGCATGAGCATCCCCGGTTCTGGCGTGAATGAGGTACGCGACACGATTCACAGGCAAGAGTCCGGTCGCTGGTATCATGCGCGCAGTGCAATATCCTGTGGCTGGAGATCAATCACGTGCTGGAGCTCATTGAAGCGGGCGGCTGGGGCATGCTGCCCATCCTGGTATGTTCGGCCATTGCGCTGGCCATTGTTCTGGAAAGGTTCTGGAGTCTGCGCCGGGCAGCCGTGATGCCACAGGGGCTGGGCGATGAGGTACGCAAGTGGGCTCAGTCGCGCAAGCTCGATGCCCGCCATCTGGATACACTGTCCCGCAATTCTCCGCTCGGCGAATTGCTGGCGGCGGCACTCGCAGTGCGCAACCGGCCGCGTGACGAGATCAAGGAACGGCTGGAAGATGTCGGCCGGCATGTCACCCACCGCATGGAACGCTATCTCAACACCCTGGGCACGATTGCGCTCATCGGGCCGCTGCTGGGATTGTTGGGGACCGTGATCGGTCTGATCCGCATGTTCCTGGCCGTGATGGCCAGCGGCGTGGGTGATCCGATGAAGATGGCCGGCGGCATAGGCGAAGCGCTGATCTGCACGGCTTCGGGCCTGATCGTGGCCATACCGGCCTATGTCATGCACCGCTATTTCCGCGGACGCGTGCAGGGCTACTGCGTGGACATGGAGCGTCAGGCCAGCGCCCTGCTCGACACCCTGACTCATGCGCCGCAACCGCCTGCCGCGGTCGGTCGTTCCCCGGCTGCGGCATCCGCGCATCCCGCCCGCGCGACGCAGTGAGGCCTTTCGATGCGCATCGGTGACCAGCATCGCCAGGACGAATTCGAAATCAGCGTGGTGCCGCTGATCGACGTGCTGCTGACCCTGTTGATGTTCTTCGTGCTGACCACGACCTTCGTGCGCCATGCGCGCATGCAGGTGACATTGCCCAAGGCCAGTGCCGATCCGGCTGCCGCCCAGGCCCATCCGCTGGTAGTGGTGATCGACCGTCAGGGGCGTTTCTACGTCGGCAACAACCAGGTGCTCGGTTCCGGCGTCGATGAACTCAAGCGCGCCATCGCCGGCGTGGCAGACGGCAGCCATGATCGCCCTGTAATCTTGCGAGCCGACGCGCTGACCCCGCACCAGGCCGTCGTCACTGCCATGGATGCACTGGGGCAGCTCGGCTTCACACGCCTGTCCATCGCGACCACACCCGATGCGAGGTCCACTGCTCCGTGAATACGAACGCTGGCGATGGACACAAAGTGGGCTCCTGGGCGACCTACAGGCGCCTGCTCGGATATACCCGCAGGCACTGGCCGATTGCCGTGCTGGCCGTGATCGGCATGATCGTCGATGCCAGCGCACTGACCGGGTTCACCAGCCTCATCAAGCCGATGCTGGACAACCTGTTCACGGCTCGCGATCCGCACACCATTTTCTGGATGCCATTCTGGATCGTGGGCATTTTCTCGCTGCGCGGGCTGGGTGCGTTCATGGAGAACTACGGTACATCCCTGATCGGGCTCAACGTGGTGCAGCAGATGCGCATGGACATCTTCGATGCCTATTTGCGCATGCCGTCGTCCTTCTTCAACAGGGAGTCGAGTGGCCACCAGATTGCGCGCGTGACCTACACCTGCGAACAGGTTTCCAATGCCAGCACGCAGGCGGTGAAAGTGGCCATCACGGATGGGCTGACCGTGATCGGCATGGTCGGGCTGATGTTGTGGACGAGTGCATTCCTGACCCTGGCGCTGCTGATCATGGTGCCGGTGGTGACGATCGTGGTGACCTACATCAGTCGGCGCTACCGGCGCATCGGAAAGAAAGTCCAGAATGTCATGGGCAGGGTAACCGGCTCGGTCGACGAAGTCGTCAACGGGCAGCGCGAGGTGAAGATCTATGGCGCACAGCGCAATGAACGCGACCGATTCGAGGATGTCACGCAAACGGCGCGCCGCCTGAACATGAAGGTGGCGATTACCAGCTCGTTGTCATCGGCAACCGTGCAGACCGTTGCAGCCGGGTCGTTGGCATTGATCATATTCATGGCGACCCGCAAGCCGATCATCGACACCCTCACGCCGGGTTCCTTCACCACGATGCTGATCGCGATGGGTGCCATTCTCCCGTCCCTGAAACGGCTGACCGGCGTACAGGCAGGCATCCAGCGCGGCGTGGCGGCGGCCGAGGAACTGTTCGAGATCATGGACATGCCGCCGGAAGCCGACACCGGATCGCAGAACATCTCGCGTTGCCAGGGAGAGATACGCTATACCGATGTCCACATGCGCTATCCGGGGGCCCACGTTCCCGCACTTCGCGGCATCGACCTGCATTGCAAGCCGGGGACTGTAACCGCACTGGTCGGTCGTTCGGGAAGTGGCAAGAGCACCCTGGTCAGCATGCTGCCGCGCTTCTACGAGCCCAGTGCAGGGCACATCGAACTGGACGGCCGGCCACTGGATGACTTCACGCTGGCGGCTTTGCGGCGGCAGATCGCCTGGGTCGGACAACGGGTGGTCCTGTTCAACGACACGGTGGCAAACAACATTGCCTACGGCGAACTGGCCGGTGCCAGTGAACAGGAGACCATTGCCGCGGCCGAGGCGGCCAATGCCATGGAGTTCATCCGCGAATTGCCGAATGGGCTGCACACCGTCATTGGCCAGGGAGGAAACCAGTTGTCGGGAGGGCAGCGGCAGCGTATCGCCATTGCTCGGGCGGTACTGAAGAATGCACCGATCCTGATTCTGGACGAGGCCACCTCGGCGCTCGACACCGAATCGGAGCGGCTCATCCAGCAGGCCCTGAACCGTCTCATGCGCGATCGCACCACCCTGGTTATTGCCCATCGCCTGTCCACCATCGAGCATGCGCATCAGATTGCCGTGCTCGACCAGGGCCGGGTCATCGAGCAGGGCACGCATGAGCAGTTGCTTGCGCGTGGCGGGACTTACGCTGCCCTGCATCGCATGCAGTTTCACGATCACGATTCGGCATTGACGGGAACCGATTGAGGATAGCCATGGCAGCGGGGCATCGCACGAAAAGGCGAGGGCGGGGGATACAGGCCCTTGTCCAGCGTCGCTGGTACGAACGCAGTCCGCCGCGATCACTCGTCTTGCTGGGGCTGGCCCGGTTGTACGGCTGGCTCGTCAGGCACCGGCAGAAAACCTTCAGGCAGGCGCACTCGACGGTGCGTCTTCCCGTGCCAGTGATCGTCGTCGGCAACATCACGGTTGGCGGTACCGGCAAGACACCGCTCACCATTGCGCTGGTCGAGGCCTTGCGTGAGCACGGCAGGCATCCCGGGGTGGTCAGCCGTGGTTACGGCGGGCAACGTCACGTGCCGGAACTTCTCGGCGACCACCCGGACCCCGAGGAGGTGGGCGATGAACCCTGCCTGATCCGTGTGCGTACCGGGGCGCCCGTCGCGGTGGGGCGTGATCGCCCGGCTGCCGCGCGCCTGCTTGTCGAGGCAGGTGTGGACGTGGTGGTGGCCGACGATGGCCTGCAGCATTATCCGCTGCAGCGCGATATCGAGATCTGCGTGATCGACGGCATGCGCCGGTTCGGCAATGGATGCCTGTTGCCGGCGGGACCGTTGCGTGAACCCCTGGAGCGCCTCTCCCGGGTCGATTTCATGGTCTGCAACGGCGGCGTGCCCGGCACTGGGGAAGTGCCCATGCGGTTGATGGGCGACATGGCGTACCCGTTGCTCGGTGAAAAACCACCGATTGCATTGCATACCCTGGCCGGGAGGCGCGTTCATGCGATTGCGGCCATCGGCAATCCGCAGCGATTTTTCGACAGCCTGCGTGCGCAACGCATCGAGGTGACGGAACACTCATTTCCAGACCATTACGCCTTTGCGGAGCGGGATCTGGACTTCGGTGACGACCTGCCGGTACTGATGACCGGCAAGGATGCGGTCAAGTGCATCTATTTTGCCCATACGAACTGGTACAGCGTGCCGGTCCGGGCCAGGCTTCCCGATGCCTTCATCCAGGACATCGTCGCGCGCCTGCAGCGCGTCCGTCCTGGCTCATCGCGCAGGGATCGGTCGTCTTCGCGATCATGAGCGACGCTTCGTCCCGCCGCGAATGCATGCAACAGCGTGCACGCCTGTATGCCGATATCCGCCGGTTCTTCGCAGATCGCAGCGTGCTCGAACTGGAGACGCCGGTGCTGTCGGCCGCTGGCAATACCGACCCCAACATCGAAAGTTTCCATACCCGTTTCAACGGGCATGTCGATGCCGGAGCCGGGGTCCGTTATCTGCGCACCTCGCCGGAGTTTGCACTCAAACGGTTGCTTGCCGAGGGCATCGGGGATTGCTATGAACTTGGACGGGTGTTTCGCAACGGTGAATCGGGGTCACGTCACAATCCGGAATTCACCATGCTCGAGTGGTACCGGGTCGGCTGGGACGAGCGCCGTCTTGCACGGGAGGTCGTGGAGATGACGCAAATGATCCTGGCGGGGGTCGGGCGTTCCGTGGGCGTGCGTGTGCTGGGATACATGGAACTGTACCGTTCGGCACTAGGCCTGGATCCCCATGTTGCCGGCATCGAATCGCTCAAGGCGCCATTGCGTGCGTATGCCATCAACGAGGATGGGCTGGAACGCGATGACTGGCTTGACCTGCTGATGACACACTGTCTGCAGCCGTATTTTCCAGCGGATGTCATCACCGTGATCCATGATTACCCAGCCAGTCAGTGTGCACTGGCGCAGGTCCGCGACGGTTCGCCACCGGTTGCCGAACGCTTCGAGGTCTATCTCGGCCCGCAGGAACTGGCCAACGGCTATCACGAACTGCGCGATGCCGCCGAGCAGCGTCGCCGGCACGAACGCGACAACTGTTTGCGTCGACGCCGTGGACAGCAAGCGGTCCCGATCGACGAGAACTTGCTAGGTGTTCTTGCTGACATGCCCGATTGTTCGGGAGTAGCGCTGGGCGTGGACCGTCTGCTCATGGCCATGCTGGGCAGCGAGGCCATGTCCGACGTGCTCGCATTCGATTTTGCATCGGCCTGAGAGCATCCCTAGAACTCCAGGTCCACGGCTGCGCATAGATAGTCCACCAGCGGAGCGACCTGCCTGAAGCTGCGAACGACTTCCGCCAGCAGTCCCGGCGAACAGACCAGCTGATCGTCCAGGGGCATGCCCGCAGCCAGGCTCTTGAGCTTGAGGTCTTCGATCAGCTCGTGCCCGGGATCGAATCCGCGTGGCGGGCGCTTGAGGCGTTCGCCATGGAACTGGAACTGCCTGCGGAAGGAGGGGCGTGTAGTCGCTCGTTTCCATCCAGCCGGGTTGTCGACGATGAACTGACGCAGGCGTCGCAGCGTCGGAGCCTCGGGGTGCCAGATGCCGCCGCCGACGAAGCATCGGCCTGGTTCGATGTGCAGATAGAACGAGGGGGCATGGACTTCCCGGCGACGTTCGTGGAACACGCGTGCGCCGCTCCAGGTCTTGTACGGCATCTTGTTCTTCGAGAACCGCACGTCGCGATGGATGCGGAACAGCGAGCCGCCCTGTTTGCGAGGATCGGCCCGGAAATGCGGGCTGATTTGCGCGACCGGACCCTGAAGGTCCGCAATCAGTGCCAGGAAGGGTTCGCGTAGATAAGCCTCGTACTGGTCGCGATGCGCGGCAAACCACTCTCGCGTGTTGTGCCTGTCGAGCTGGCGCAGGAAACCAAAACTGGCGGCAGTGAAGTAGAGGGTACTCATGCGCCGGGCTGAAGTCCGAGTTCATAGGCCAGATCGCGTCCCCAGGCATCGAGCTGGTCGAGCAACCCCTTGGCATCGTCGCCTTGGGCGTCCTTTCGCAAGCGTTGCAACAGGGGGAAATATTCGGAAAGTGGCAGCGTGCTCAATGGATGCGTGCCGACGATGCGCTGCCGCCGGAAGTCGTCCCAGCGATTCTTTTCGTCAGCATCCAGCAAGTCGGGCCAGTTCCGGGCCCGGTACCGGAACAGCAGTTCGCCATAGCGAGGGTCCTGCAATCCGAAGTTTCGGCTCAGGTCCTGCGGCGGGGTGGCACGCACCGTATCCAGACGCTTGCGGTCGGCGTCGGAAACGAACCCGTCGTAGAGCGCAAGTTCGGGATCCTCGGCGGGAGGCAGGTCGGCAGCATGGGCGAAGACCTCCTGCACCTTGTGCATGATGCCCGTGGCCGCCAGCAACTCGGAGCGGTGTACCTTGCAACGCGGCATGTCCAGGCCGATGCGTGTGGTATCCACGCCCTCGAGGGTGGATACGGGGGCAAGGGCGGGTGAACGATTGACGTGTATTGTGCGCAGCGGAATGCGCTCGACGTCTTCGGGCAGGTCGCGTCGCGGGGTGAAGACGCGGTCGGCGATTTCTTCGGGGTCGAGCACGATCAGGTCGACGGGATTGACGCTCAGGTCGTAGACGATGATCTCGTTGTCGCGCGCTGGATGGCGTGCCAGGGGCACAATCAGGGTCAGACAACCGTTACGTGCCGGGTAGCGCGACGAAACATGCACCAGTGCCGGCTTGTGGACCGTGTCCAGCAGTTCGAGCACACGCTTCTTGCGTCGAAGTTCGAAATACCAGGACCACAGTCGGGGCTGTTTGTCGCGTATCAGTCTGGCCAGTGCCAGCAGAGCCTGCACGTCGGAAAGAGCGTCGTGTGCACGTTGCTGTTCCAGGCCGTTGGCTGCAGCCAGATCCTCGAGCCGGAAGCTCGGAGAGCCGTCCTCGCGTAGCGGCCATTCGATCCCCTGTGGGCGCAACGCATGGCACATCCGGGTCAGGTCGATGAGATCCCAGCGCGAATTGCCCTGTTGCCATTCGCGGGCATAGGGGTCGTAGAAGTTCCGGTACAGCATGTGCCGCGTGAACTCGTCGTCGAAACGCAAGGAGTTGTAGCCTACGGTGCAGGTGCCGGGCAGACTCAGTTCCTCATGCACCCTGGCGGCAAACTCGGCTTCACTCAGGCCTTCGTGCATGGCCCGCTGGGGTGTGATGCCGGTAACCAGGCAGGCTTCGGGCCGGGGCAGGGCATCACGCGGTGGCCGGCAGAAAAGCATGACCGGGTCGCCGACAGGCTCCAGATCCAGCGTGGAGCGCACAGCAGCGAATTGCAGGACCCGGTCCCGTCGCGGATCCGTGCCGGTGGTTTCATAGTCATGCCAGAGGAAACTTGCATCGCTCATGTACCCATCTTCGCATGAGCAAAGGTCGATGGTCGCCCTGCTACACTCGCTTTCCCGGAGGAGCAGCCATGGCCCAGCACGAAGACAACCTGATCTGGATCGATCTGGAAATGACCGGCCTGGACACGGAACACGATTCGATTCTGGAAATCGCCACGGTGGTGACCGATCGCCAGTTGAAGGTGCTTGCCGAAGGCCCGGTGTTCGCCATCGCCCATGCCGAATCGCGCCTGCAGGCCATGGATGACTGGAATCGCAACCAGCACGGCGGATCGGGGCTCTGGGAGCGGGTGCGCTCGTCCGGGGTCGATCATGCCCAGGCCGAAGCGGAGACGCTCGCCTTCCTCGTTGAATGGGTGCCGGCCGGCCAGTCGCCGATGTGCGGCAACTCCATCTGCCAGGACCGCCGCTTCCTGTACCGGCAGATGCCCGCGCTGGAGCGCTATTTCCATTACCGCAACCTGGATGTGTCGACGCTCAAGGAGCTGGCGCGACGCTGGGCTCCCCAGATCGCCCGCGGTATTGGCAAGACCAGCGCGCATACTGCGCTCAGCGATATCCACGATTCCATCGAGGAACTGCGCTACTACCGTCGTCACATGGGCGCGCTGGCCGGGTTGCCGGAGGCGGCAACGTGAGCCAGCTGTACGGCGAGGACGGCATCCCCTGCCTGGATTGTGGCGGGCGGATGCTGAGGCTGGACAGGCCGAGGGTGGTGGGTATCGTCAATGTCACGCCCGATTCATTCTCAGACGGCGGAGCACATGCCGAGACCGGTGCGGCCATCGAGCATGGACTGAAATTGCTTGAACACGGTGCCGACATGCTCGACATCGGTGGAGAGTCCACCCGTCCCGGTGCACGGGACGTGGACGTGGACGAGGAAGTGCGCCGGGTCATCCCGGTCATCCGCGGTCTTTCCAGACAGTGCAGCGCCCCCTTGTCGGTAGACACCTCCAAGCCGGCGGTGATGCGTGCCGCGGTGGAGGCCGGCGCCGGCATGATCAACGATGTGCGTGCGCTGCGCGAGGCCGGTTCCCTGGAAGCGGCTGCCGAGCTGGGCGTTCCGGTGTGCCTGATGCACATGCAGGGGCAGCCCCGCAGCATGCAGTCGGCGCCGCACTATGACGACGTGGTGGCGCAGGTGCATCGTTTTCTTGCCGAACGGGTGTTCGCCTGCGAGATGGCCGGCATCGACAAGCGCCGGGTACTGGTCGATCCGGGGTTCGGCTTCGGCAAGTTGCTGGAGCACAATCTGGCCCTGCTGAGGGCAATCGGCCAGTTTGTCGACCTGGCGGCCGGGGTGTACGTCGGCCTGTCACGCAAATCGATGATCGGCGCCATCACTGGGCACGAATCGCCCACAGACCGGCTGGCCGGCTCGCTGGCCGCCACCCTGGTTGCGGTGCAGCGCGGCGCGGTGCTGGTGCGCACGCACGATGTGGCGGCCACGGTCGATGCTTTGAAAGTGTGGAAGGCCGTTCATGACGGTGATACAGGCGCCAGGCCGTCCGATTCACCGACGAGCTGGCCGGACGAGGATTGAATGCTTGTCCGGCAGGGTGGCCGCATCCTGCCGGGATTCGCGAGAAAGGTGCAAGGACATGGCGCAACGTAAATATTTCGGTACGGACGGCATCCGCGGACGGGTCGGGCAATGGCCCGTCACCGCCGAATTCATGCTGCGACTGGGACGCGCGGCTGGTGTATCGTTGCGTGGCGGCAGGGATCGCGCGACGGTCCTGATCGGCAAGGACACGCGGGTGTCGGGTTACATGTTCGAGTCGGCCCTCGAGGCAGGCCTGGTTGCCGCCGGTGCCGATGTGCTTCTGCTCGGCCCGATGCCTACGCCGGCGGTGGCCTTCCTCACGCGCAGTCTGCGTGCCACAGCCGGTATCGTCATCAGTGCCTCGCACAATGCGTTCGAGGACAACGGCATCAAGTTCTTCTCCGCCATGGGCGAAAAGCTTGAGGACGCCGTCGAGGCCGCCATCGAGCGCGAAGTCGATGCCGACTTCGTCACCGTTCCGTCAGCCGGGCTGGGCAAGGCGCGACGCATCGCCGATGCCGAAGCGCGATACGTGGAATTCTGCAAGAGCACGGTGCACGAGGACTTCGACCTCAAGGGACTCAAGCTCGTGCTCGACTGTGCCCATGGCGCGACCTACCAGGTGGCGCCCAAGGTGTTTGCCGAACTCGGTGCCGATGTCCATCTGGTCGGCGCCAGGCCCGACGGGTTCAACATCAATGCTGGCGTCGGTTCGACGCATCCGGAGGCCTTGCGGCAGGCCGTGCTGGATTCCGGTGCGGACATGGGCATTGCTTTCGACGGCGACGGCGACCGGGTGCAGATGGTGGACAGGAACGGTGTCATCGCCGATGGCGACGACCTTCTCTTTGTGCTGGCCAAGGCATGGCATCGCGCCGGGACCCTGCGAGGGCCTGTGGTCGGCACGCAGATGAGCAATTACGGTTTCGAAAAGGCCCTGGCGGGACTTGGCATCGAACTGGTGCGCGCACGGGTCGGCGACCGGTACGTGCTGCAACAGCTCAAGTCCCGAGGTGGAGTGCTCGGTGGGGAGACCTCGGGGCATATCCTGTGCCTGGACCGCGCCAGCACCGGCGATGGCATCGTGTCCGCGCTGGCTGTCCTCGAGTCCCTGCGCAGCGAAGACGCCGATCTTGCCGAGGTGCGCAAGGGCATGCGCAAACTGCCGCAGGTCATGATCAATGTGCCGGTTGCCGGGCATGCCGCAAAGTTGCTTGCATCCGATGTCGTGCAGCAGGCCATCGAAACGGCGCGCCAGCGCCTGACTGGACGGGGCAGGGCTTTCCTGCGCCCTTCGGGTACCGAGCCCCTGATTCGCGTCACCGTGGAAGGCGAGGACGCGGCGGAAGTGCATGACGTGGCGCAAGCCCTGGCAGACGTCGTAAAATCGGCTCACTCACGCTCGTGAGCCTGCGGGGTACACGCCCCACCAGGACGCCATGGACGGCCCGACGTGTACACCTGTCACGCCATCCTGGAGCAGAACATGCAACACGTACCCACTCTCGACATCCGCCGTTTCGATTCCGACAGGAAAGCCTTCGTCGAGGAACTCGGCACGGCCTATCGCACTTTCGGTTTCTGCTGCATCAGCGGCCACGGCGTGGACACGAACCTGATCAACCGTGCCTATGTCGCCTTCCGGCAGTTTTTTGCCCTGCCGCTGGACGTGAAGATGAAATACCACGTGCCGGGCAGTGGCGGTGCCCGCGGCTATACCCCCTTCAAGGTCGAGACCGCCAAGGACAGCGAGTATCCCGATCTCAAGGAGTTCTGGCATATCGGCCGCGAGCTCGAACCCGGGTCACGCTTCGCCGGCACCCTGCCTGTGAACCTGTGGCCGGCGGAGGTCCCGGGGATGCGCGAGTACGGCTACGGCCTGTTCCAGGCGCTCGACCGGCTCGGTGCCAGGGTGTTGCGTGCACTGGCTCTGCATGTCGGGCTGCCCGAGCACTACTTCGATGACAGGATCGACCAGGGCAATTCGATCCTGCGCCCCATTCATTACCCGCCCATAGAACAGGCCGAACTGCCAAACGTGCGCGCCGGTGCGCACGAGGACATCAATCTGATTACCCTGCTGGTCGGCGCCAGCACTGCGGGACTGGAAGTGCTCACGCGCGAGGGGGCCTGGCTGCCGATCACCACCGAGGGCGATGCCATCGTGGTCAACATTGGCGACATGCTGCAGCGACTGACCAACCACGTCTACCCGTCGACGACCCATCGCGTGGTCAACCCGCCGGGTGCGGATGCGCGCAAGCCGCGTTATTCGGTGCCCTATTTCCTGCACCCCAATTCCGATGTCGTGCTCGATCCAGTGCCGCAATGCATCACGCCGGACAACCTCAGCCGCTATGACACCTCGATCACGGCGGATGAATATCTCCAGCAGCGGCTGCGGGAAATCCGGCTGATCTGATTTCCGTGTCGCGTCAGCCCCCGTCCAGATCGCGATAACGCGAGGACTGGCTGGCAGCCAGTCGCAGCGCGATGCGGTCGGGGAGGATGTCGGACAGTGCCTTGATCATGCGGTTGACGCGCCCGGTGACATGCACCGCATCACCGCGTTCGAGCGCATCCAGGCCCTGCCGGGCAACCGTGTCGGCATCCATCCACATCCACTTTGGCATGCGCGAAACACGCTCGCGGGTGCCGGTGACATCATGAAATTCGCTGTAGGTGAAACCCGGGCACAAGGCGCAGGCGTGCACGCCGCGATCGCGGTTCTCGAGTGCCAGCGACTGCGAGAAGCGGATCATGTAGGCCTTCACGGCCGCATACAGGGTATGTCCGACCGAGCCGGGCAGGTGGCCTGCCAGCGAGGCGACGTTCAGGATGCCGCCACGGTGTCGTTGCTGCATCGCCGGAAGCAACCGATAGGTCAGTTCCGTCGGAGCATGCAGCAATACCTGGAGAAAGGCGGCATGGGATCCCCAAGAGGGCTGTTCGAACCGGCCGGGGACACCATAGCCCGCGTTGTTGACCAGCAGGTCGATGTCCAGGGCGCGTTCCTCCAGGGCATCGACAAGGCGTCGAGGTGCCAGCGGATCGGCAAGATCCTCGACCAGGACATGCGCGGTGATGCCCGATGCATGCTGCAGGCGCTCGGCCAGCGCCTTGAGCCGCATGCCCCGTCGTGCGGTGAGTACCAGGTCGTATCCGCGTGCCGCGAGGGCACTCGCGATGGCTTCACCGATGCCGGCCGAAGCGCCTGTAACCATTGCGATGGGGCGTATTTGCGTCGACATGGTGGCCTCGTGGTGATTGGAGGCCCCATCATACGTGGGACCGGTGCGACCGGCTGTCTTTTCGCCTGCTGCCGGGAATGCCGTGTTTTCGTTGTCCGCCTGCAACGGCGCCAGTATGCTTTGGTGACGCGATGTGGATGAGGGGCACGACATGCGTATACCGATGGTGGCCGGTAACTGGAAAATGCACGGCAGTCGCGAACAGGCTGTGGCACTTGCCGCAAGTGTGGCCGCAGGCCGTCCGTCCGGCATCGACGTGGTGCTGTTTCCGCCGTTTCCGTATCTGGACGCAGTGCATGAGGTGCATGGCAAGACGCTGGCCCTTGGTGCCCAGGATGTCAGCGAGCACGGCGGCGAGGGCGCATTCACCGGGGAAGTATCCGCCGCCATGCTTGGCGACGTGGGATGCACCTGGGTACTGGTCGGGCATTCCGAACGACGCCAGTATCACGGAGAGGATGACGCCTTGCTGGCACGCAAGTTCGCGGCGGTACGGGAGGCCGGGTTGCGGCCGATGCTCTGCGTGGGTGAAACCCTGGTTCAGCGTGAGGCCGGCGATACCGAGTCCGTGCTCGGTGCGCAGCTCGGTGCCATCATCCAGGCTCATGGCGTGTCGGCGTTCCGGGGGGCTGCAGTGGCATATGAGCCGGTCTGGGCGATTGGCACGGGGTGCACGGCGACTCCTGGGCAGGTGCAACAGGCACATGCTTTCATCCGTAGCCAACTGGCAAGGGAGGATGCTAAAATCGCTGGTCTGACGAGGCTGCTTTATGGCGGCAGCGTCAAGCCTACGAACGCCGCCGAACTGTTCGCCCAGCCGGATGTGGATGGTGGTCTGATCGGAGGCGCATCCCTCAAGGCAACCGATTTCCTGGCCATCTGCGCAGCGGCGCATCAGGCGCACGACGCGGCGGAGACCTCTTAGACATGCTCATCATTTTCAGCGTTTTCTACATCCTGATTGCCGCAGCCATGATCGTGCTGATCCTGCTGCAGCGCGGGCAGGGTGCCGATGCAGGCGCCGGCTTTGGTGCGGGTGCATCCGGAACCGTGTTCGGTGCGCGCGGATCATCCAGCTTCATGACCCGTGCAACCGCGGTCCTGGGCACCTTGTTCTTTCTTGTCAGCCTGGGAATGGCGATATACTTCAGCCATCATGGGACGCCCACGAAATCACGCGATCTTGGCGTGATGTCGGCGATGACCGGGGCTGCCAGCGCTTCAACGTCGCCCGCGCCCGCCGCGGCTGCGGTGCCGGCAGCCGGATCCGCGCGCGGCGCGCCGAGCAAAACGGATGTGCCGGCTCTGCCTTCGGCAGCGAACGGCACGAAAAATGGAACTCCGGCAGCGCCGGCCAGTTCCGGAAAGTGAGTTTTTGAACCTTGCCCAGGTGGCGGAATTGGTAGACGCGCTACCTTGAGGTGGTAGTGGCCTAATGGCCGTGGGGGTTCGAGTCCCCCCTTGGGCACCACAAGATGGATGGCCGGCGTCCACGGAACGCCTGCCACGAAAACACGAACGCGTGGAGGAAGTCGAACCGTGCTTGCCGAATACTGGCCCGTATTGCTGTTTCTCGTCGTGGCCGGAGGCCTCGGCATGGTCTTGCTGGCTATCGGTCTGTTCGTCGCGCCCCGCAATCCCGATCCGGAGAAGGCATCGCCGTACGAATGCGGTTTCGAGGCCTTCGAGGACGCACGCATGAAGTTCGACGTGCGTTACTACCTGATCGCGATTCTGTTCATCATTTTCGACCTGGAAGTCGCGTTCCTGTTTCCATGGGCCGTGGTGTTCGACAAGATCGGTCCGATTGCCTTGATCGAAATGGCGCTTTTCCTGGCCCTCCTGGTGGTCGGGTTCGCCTACATCTGGAAGAAGGGAGCGCTGGAATGGGATTGATCTCCTCCATCGACCGGGTGATGCACAACCCGCAGCCGCTTGACCGTGTCGATGACATCCTGCGGCCCTCGGGCGACAACCCGGTGATGCAGCGCGGCTGGGCAACGACCAGTGTCGATGCCCTGATGAACTGGGCGCGCACCGGTTCGATGTGGCCGATGACCTTCGGTCTGGCCTGCTGTGCAGTGGAAATGATGCATGCCGGTGCTGCGCGTCTGGACCTGGACCGCTACGGGGTGATCTTCCGCCCCAGTCCGCGCCAGTCGGACGTCATGATCGTGGCCGGCACGCTGGTCAACAAGATGGCTCCCGCACTGCGCAAGGTCTACGACCAGATGCCCGACCCGAAGTGGGTGATCTCCATGGGGTCATGCGCCAACGGGGGCGGTTACTACCATTATTCGTATTCGGTCGTGCGCGGTTGCGACCGCGTGGTACCCGTGGACATCTACGTGCCGGGATGCCCGCCGACGGCCGAAGCGCTGATTCACGGCATTCTGCAATTGCAGAAGAAAATTCGCCGTACACACACCATAGCGCGTTGAGGCAGGCCATGAGCGAAGCATCAGTCAACTCGCTGGCCGAGCGTCTCGTTGCGCGGTTCGGCAGCATGCTATCCAGCGTGGATACGCGTCTGGACCAGGTTACGGTCGAGGTCGACGCCGGTGATCTGCTGACCGTGGCGACGGCGCTGCGCGACGAGCCGGACTTCGATTTCAGCCAGCTGGTCGATCTTTGCGGTGTCGACTACCTTGGTCACGGGCAGGCTGAATGGGATACCGGCAGCGTGTCGGCCACCGGGTTTTCCCGTGGCGTCCAGGGTGAGGCTGCCGGGCGATTCGACTGGGAAGGCCGGCCAATCGGGATCGACCTGCCGCGCCGATTCGCCTCGGTCGTGCACCTGCTGTCCGTGCAGCACAACCGACGGCTGCGACTGCGTACCTATTGCGATGACAATGCAGTACCACTGCTGCCCTCGCTGACCGGTCTGTGGCCATCTGCCAACTGGTTCGAGCGCGAGGCCTTCGATCTGTTCGGCATTGTCTACGACGGACATCCCGATCTTCGGCGCATTCTTTCCGACTACGGATTCGTCGGCCGACCGTTCCGCAAGGATTTCCCGCTGATCGGAAACGTGGAGGTGCGTTACGACCCCGAACGCCAGCGTGTGGTGTATGAGCCGGTCACGTCGGTGGTTCCCAGGGTCCTGGTGCCGCGCGTGATTCGCGACGATGCGGACCTTGAGCAGGCGCGCGCGGAAGCCGCCGATCACTGGCAGGAAAATTGAGGCGACCGATGATGAGTGGTCAGGAAATCCGCAACTACACGATGAACTTCGGTCCCCAGCATCCTGCAGCCCACGGCGTACTGCGCCTGGTGCTGGAAATGGATGGTGAAACCGTGGTCAAGGCCGATCCGCACATCGGCCTGCTGCACCGTGCCACCGAGAAGCTGGCCGAGTCCAAGCCATTCAACCAGTCGATCGGCTACATGGACCGCCTCGACTACGTGTCGATGATGTGCAACGAGCACGGTTACGTACGCGCGATCGAGCAGTTGCTCGGCATTCAGGCGCCAATCCGTGCACAGTACATCCGCACCATGTTCGACGAGATCACGCGCATCCTCAATCACCTGATGTGGATCGGCTCCAACGCGCTCGATCTTGGCGCCATGGCGGTGTTCCTGTACGCCTTCCGTGAGCGCGAAGAGCTGATGGACTGCTACGAGGCCGTTTCCGGCGCGCGCATGCACGCAACCTATTACCGCCCCGGCGGCGTCTATCGCGATCTCCCGGCCAGGATGCCTCAGTACCAGGAATCGCGCTGGCACAAGGGCAAGGACCTCAAGCGACTGAACCGCTGGCGCGAAGGTTCGATGCTGGACTTCCTCGACGCTTTCACCGACGACTTTCCGACCAAGGTGGACGAATACGAGAACCTGCTGACCGACAACCGTATCTGGAAGCAGCGTACGGTCGATATCGGGGTGGTCTCTCCAGAGCAGGCGCTGGCCTGGGGCATGAGCGGTCCGATGCTGCGAGGGTCGGGCATCGAGTGGGATCTGCGCAAGAAGCAGCCCTATGCCGCCTATGCCGACGTGGATTTCGACATACCGGTCGGGGTCCATGGTGACTGCTATGACCGGTATCTGGTACGCGTCGAGGAAATGCGCCAGTCCAACCGCATCATCAAGCAATGCGTGAAATGGCTGCGCGAGCATGATGGCCCTGTCATGCTCGACAACTACAAGGTCAGCCCACCCCCACGCGAATCCATGAAAACCGACATGGAAGCGTTGATCCATCACTTCAAGCTGTTCACCGAGGGATATGGCGTGCCTGCGGGTGAAACCTACGCGGCAGTGGAAGCGCCCAAGGGTGAATTCGGGGTGTACCTGATTTCCGACGGCGCCAACAAGCCGTTTCGCCTGAAGGTGCGCGCGCCCAGCTTTGTGCATCTTTCGTCCATGGACGCCATCGTCGCCGGCCACATGTTGCCGGACGTGGTGGCCATGATCGGTACCTACGACGTGGTATTCGGGGAGGTCGACCGATGAAGGCCACCGGCAATTTCGACGCGGTCCGTCATGTTGACCCACAGGCTGTCCTCAACGCACACACCCGTGAGCACATCGATCACTGGGTGGCCAAGTTCCCGGCCGACCGCAAGCGTTCGGCGCTGATCCAGAGCCTGTTCGCGGCACAGGAGCAGAACGGCGGTTATCTGACCGACGAACTGATTACCGCAGTCGCCATATATCTGGATCTGCCGCCGGTGTGGGCCTACGAAGTGGCTACTTTCTACTCGATGTTCGAGCTGGAGCCGGTGGGCCGCCACAACGTGGCCATCTGCACCAACATTTCGTGCTGGCTGAACGGTGCCGAGGACATCGTGCGTCACTGCGAAAAGAAATTCGGTGTCAAGCTGGGCGAGAGTTCGGCAGATGGTCGCATCTACCTGAAGCGCGAAGAGGAATGCCTGGCTGCCTGCTGCGGGGCGCCCATGATGGTCGTTGACGGGCATTATCACGAAAACCTGACGACGGAGAAGGTCGACGAGATTCTCGACGGTCTGGATTGAACCCTCCGCCGAGCGGCGCAAGCCGTGAAGCGCGTCGTGCGATTTGCGCGAACACGCATCGAATCGACAGGAAAGAGCAAACCGGATTGCGGCATCTGCCGCTCCTACGCAAACGAGCAAAGAGTCCCATGGCATACGGTCCCGAACCCAAAGCACACCAGGTCGTCTACACGACACTGCACCACGACAAGCCGTGGTCCCTGGACAGCTACCGCAAGAGCGGCGGCTGGCAGGCATGGGAAAAGATCCTGGCTGAAAAACCGGACCCGGCCACTATCATCGATGCAGTCAAGGCCAGTGTCCTGCGCGGTCGCGGCGGGGCCGGATTTCCGACCGGCCTGAAGTGGTCGTTCATGCCCAGTGGCGACATGCAGAAATACATCCTGTGCAATTCGGACGAGTCCGAGCCGGGCACCTGCAAGGACCGCGACATCCTGCGCTTCAACCCGCATTCGGTGCTCGAGGGCATGGCCATCGCCTGCTACGCCACCGGCGCGACCGTGGCCTACAACTACATGCGCGGCGAGTTCCACCACGAGCCCTATGAACATATCGAAGAGGCGTTGCGTGAAGCCATCGAGGCCGGACTTCTTGGCAAGGACATCAAGGGTTCGGGAATCGATGTGGAGATCCACAATGCGCTCGGCGCCGGGGCCTACATCTGCGGCGAGGAAACCGCCCTGATGGAGTCGCTGGAAGGCAAGAAAGGCCAGCCGCGCTTCAAGCCGCCGTTCCCTGCCAATTTCGGTCTGTATGGCAAACCCACGACCATCAACAACACCGAGACCTACGCCTCGGTACCGGCCATCCTGCGCAACGGCGCGGACTGGTTCCTGAACCAGGGCAAGCCCAACAATGGCGGGCCGAAGATCTTCTCGGTATCCGGTCACGTCAATACACCGGGCAATTATGAGATTCCACTCGGCACGCCCTTTCGTGATCTGCTGGACATGGCCGGTGGCGTGCGCGGCGGCAGACAGCTCAAGGCCGTGATCCCGGGTGGTTCATCGATGAAGGTGCTGCCCGCGCAAACCATCCTGGAGTGCACCATGGACTATGACAGCCTGCAGAAGGCCGGCTCGGGCCTGGGGTCCGGCGCCGTCATCGTCATGGACGAGACCACGTGCATGGTCAAGGCATGCCGCCGCATATCGCAGTTCTATTTCAAGGAGTCGTGCGGGCAGTGCACGCCGTGCCGCGAGGGTACCGGCTGGATGTACCGGGTACTCACGCGCATCGTCGAGGGCAAGGGCACCAGCGAGGACCTGCACCGCCTGAAGGCGGTGGCCGGGCAGATCGAGGGCCATACCATATGCGCCTTCGGTGAAGCCGCTGCCTGGCCGGTGCAGGGCTTTTTGCATCATTTCTGGGATGAATTCGAATATTTCGTCGAGCACGGCCGTTCGATGACCGAAGACAAGCTGGGAGTCGCCGCCTGATGAGTGCGCAGCCCGCCAACAACACCCCGTCGGACATGGTCAACATCGAAATCGATGGCAAGGCCATGCAGGTTGCCAAGGGATCGATGATCATCCAGGCGGCCGACAGCGTCGGGATCCATATCCCACGGTTCTGCTACCACCCGAAACTGGCCATCGCCGCCAATTGCCGGCAGTGCCTGGTCGAAGTGGAAATGAACGGCAAACCCATTCCCAAGCCGCAACCGGCGTGCGCCACACCGGTGGGCGAGGGGATGAAAGTTTCCACGCGTTCGGAAAAGGCCCTGCACTGGCAGCGCGACGTGATGGAATTCCTGCTGATCAACCATCCGCTGGACTGTCCGATCTGCGACCAGGGCGGTGAGTGCGAACTGCAGGACATGGCCCTGGGATATGGCCGTTCGGTCAGCCGGTTCACCGAGCGCAAGCGTACTGTGGCCGATGAGAACATCGGTCCGCTGATCGCCACCGAGATGACCCGCTGCATCCAGTGCACGCGATGCGTTCGCTTCATGGGCGAGATCGCCGGCACCCATGAACTGGGTGGCATGTACCGTGGCGAAGGTCTGGAGATCGGTACCTATATCGGCAAGGCGATCGACAGCGAAATCGGCGGCAACATCATTGACGTGTGCCCGGTCGGCGCGCTGACCAACAAGCCCTTCCAGTTCCAGGCGCGTGCCTGGGAACTGATTGCACGCCCTTCCATCGGCTATCACGACGCGCTCGGATCCAACCTCTGGCTGCATACCCGGCGTGGCCAGGTGCTGCGTACCGTTCCGCGTGACAACGAGGCCGTCAACGAATGCTGGCTGTCGGATCGTGACCGATACAGCCATCAGGGACTGTATGCCGAAGACCGGCTGCACAAGCCGATGGTCAAGCGTGACGGCACCTGGCAGGAAGTGTCCTGGGATGAAGCCCTGCTGGCGGCATCCGAAGCCTTGCGCAGTGCGGGCAAGGAAACCGGTTTCCTGGTCCACCCCGCCACCAGCAATGAGGAAGGCGCCCTGTTGCGCCGTCTGGCCTCCGGTCTGGGCAGCGCACACATCGATCACCGCTTGCGCCAGCAGGACCTGGCCGATCGTCCGGCTGCCCGTGCTTTCGGTACACCGGTCAAGGACATGGACAAGGTCGACGCGGCGTTGCTGCTCGGCTGCAACCTGCGTCATGAAATGCCGTTGCTGAGCCAGCGCCTGCGCAAGGCCGTTCGCCATGGCGCCAAGGTGCACGTGGTCAGTTGCTTGAAGCTCGATCAAGCACACGACCTGGCCGGTGAAACCGTGGTCGAACCGACGCGTCTGCTGTCGGCGGTGCTGGCAATTGCCCGGGTCGCTGCCGATGAGAGCCAATTGCAGCTGCCGAGCCGATTGCAGCCGGGACTTGACGGCGTGCAGGTCGACGAAGCCTCGCGTGCAGCGTTCCGGGCCCTGAAGGAAGCCGGGACAGGCACAGTCATATTTGGCGAACTGGCCAGCACTCACCCCCAGGCATCCTGGTTGCGCGCAGCAGCTCGCTACATCGCCGAAGCCGCACAGTGCGGTTTCAACGAGATACCTCTGGGCGCCAATGCGATCGGGCTTTCGCGCATGGGCGTGTTGCCAACCGATGAGGGCCTTGATGCGCGCGCCATGCTCGTGCAGCCTCGCCCTGCCTATGTGCTGTACGGTGTCGACCTGCCGTACGACCTGGTCGATGAAAACCGTGCCATGCAATCGCTGATGGCTGCCGACACCGTGGTCGCCTTCAGCGCCTATCTCGGCCGCAGCCTTAGCGATGTCGCCGACGTGATCCTGCCCTTGGCGCTGTTGCCCGAATCCGACGGCAGCCTGACCAACGTGGACGGGCAGGAACAGTCAGTGAAGGCCGGTGCCCAGGCGCCCGGACAGGCGCGCGAGGGCTGGAAGATCCTGCGTGCCCTCGGTGGCGAACTGAAACTCGACGGTTTCGATTTCACCAGTTACTCCGAGCTTCTCGCTTCCATGCATGCCGCCGAAGCTCCCGAAGGGCAGGGCCTGTGCGATCTTGCCGCTGATGCAGGTGGCATGAAGCGCATAGCCAGCATGCCGGTCTATCGCAGCGATGCGGTCCTGCGTCGCGCGAGCGCGCTCAATGCACACCCGCTGACACGTGGCGCCGCTGTGCGCATGCATGCCGACGATGCGGCCCGCATGGGCGTCAGCGACGGTGACAGCCTGCAGGTGTCCGGTTCGGTCACCTTGCCGGTTGTCGTGGATGAAGCCGTGCCGGTCGGGGCGGTGTGGATCGAGTCGGCCTATGCGGAATCGGCGGCACTGCCGCCGCATGGCGCAACACTCAACTTGAACAGGCTCTGAGCATGGCTGCTGAACTCTGGCTCGTCTTCTGGACGCTGCTTAAGATCCTCGCGATCACCATACCCGTGATCCTGGCGGTGGCGATGTTCGTCTACTGGGAGCGCAAGGTCATCGGCTGGATGCACGTGCGCATGGGGCCGAACAAGATCGGTCCGCTGGGCCTGTTCCAGGCTTTTGCCGATGTGGTCAAGCTGCTGCTCAAGGAGGTCGTGGTTCCGGCCAATGCCAACCGCTTCCTGTTTTTCCTTGCGCCGCTGCTGGCGCTGGTTCCGGCCCTTGCCGCATGGGCAGTGGTGCCGTTTGGGCAGGGCCTGGTGCTGGCCAATGTCAATGCCGGGGTGCTGTACCTGCTGGCGATGAGTTCACTGGGGGTATACGGGATCATCCTCGCCGGCTGGGCGTCCAATTCGCGTTACGCCCTGCTGGGCGCCATGCGTTCGGCAGCGCAGGTCATCTCCTACGAACTGGCCATGGGCATGGCGCTGATCTGCGTGCTGGTGCTGGCCGGCAGCCTGAACCTGACCGCGATCGTCGATGCGCAGGCCGGTCCCAAGGGACTGTTCGACTGGTTCTGGCTGCCGTTGCTGCCGGTGTTTGTCATTTACTGGATATCCGGCGTTGCCGAGACCAACCGCGCACCGTTCGATGTTGCCGAAGGCGAGTCGGAAATCGTGGCCGGTTTCCATGTCGAGTATTCCGGCTCGGCCTTCGCGATCTTCTTTCTGGCCGAATACGCCAACATGATCCTGATCAGCTTTCTGGCTGCCGTGCTGTTTCTCGGTGGCTGGCTGAGTCCGTTTCCGGTTTCGTGGGGATGGATCGGAACGCCGGGATTTGGCTGGCTGCTCGTCAAGGCGTTTGTCTTTTCCTTCCTGTTCCTGTGGTTCCGCGCCACTTTCCCGCGTTACCGCTACGACCAGATCATGCGTCTGGGCTGGAAGGTGTTCATTCCCATCACCATCGTCTGGGTGCTCGTGGCTGGCTGCATGAAGTATTTCGGCTGGGTCACGATTGGAGGTTGAGCAGCACATGTCCCGCATCACCAGTTATTTCAAGAGCCTTCTGCTCATCGAGATGTTCAAGGGCATGGGTCTGACGATCCGTTACATGTTCCAGCCCAAGTACACCATGCGCTTTCCGATGGAGCACATTCCCAAGTCCAACCGCTTCCGCGGTCTGCACGCCTTGCGTCGTTATCCCAATGGCGAGGAACGTTGCATTGCCTGCAAGCTGTGCGAAGCGGTATGTCCCGCGTTGGCCATCACCATCGACTCGGCGCCGCGCGCCAGCGATGGGCAACGACGCACCACGCGATATGACATCGACCTGTTCAAGTGCATCTACTGCGGTTTCTGCGAGGAAAGCTGCCCGGTCGATTCGATCGTCGAAACATCGATCCATGAGTACCACTTCGAGCAACGAGGCGAGAACGTGGTGACCAAACAGCAGTTGCTGGCCATCGGTGACCGTTTCGAGCAGGACATCGCTGCAGAACGTGCTCAGGACGCGGCGTACCGCTGAGCATCAGGAGAACATGATGAACCCCCAGTTGCTTGAGCTGATCTGCTTCTACGCCTTCGCCGCGGTCGCCGTCGTGTCCGCGCTGATGGTGATCACCCTGCGCAATTCCGTGCATGCGGTGCTTTCCCTGGTGCTTACCTTCTTCAGCGTGGCCAGCATCTGGTTGCTGGCACAGGCTGAATTCCTGGCGCTGGCACTGATCGTGGTCTATGTCGGTGCAGTCATGGTGCTGTTCCTGTTCGTGGTGATGATGCTCGATATCAACCAGGAAAAAGTTCGCGAGGGCTTCATCCGTTATCTGCCGGTCGGCATCGTGGTGGCAGCGGTGATGCTCCTGGAAATGCTGGCACTCATCGGCCTGAGGGCCATGCATGTGGCCGTGATGGGGCCCAATCCGGCCACCGAGGCCGGCATGTCGAACATAGCCTGGCTGGGGCAGGCCTTGTACACGCGCTATCTGCTGCCATTCGAGGTCGCGGCCCTGATTCTCACGGTAGGCCTGGTGGCTGCCGTGGTGCTGACACTTCGCCACAAGGCTATCGCGCGTCACCAGAACCCTTCCGAGCAGGTGCGCGTACGCGACCGCGATCGCGTGCGCATCGTGAAGATGGATGCCGAACGCCCGCAGGAGGACCAGGCATGATCACACTTGCCCATTTCATCATTCTCGGCGCCGTGCTGTTCTGCATCGCCGTGGCCGGGGTGTTCATCAACCGCAAGAACGTGATCGTTCTGCTGATGTCGATCGAGCTGATGCTGCTCGCGGTCAACATCAATTTCGTTGCCTTTTCCCGTTTTGGCGGCGACGTTGCCGGGCAGATCTTCGTGTTCTTCATCCTCACGGTGGCAGCGGCCGAGACCGCCATCGGCCTGGCGATCCTGACCCTGCTGTTCCGCAACCGCGGCACCATCAACATTGCCGACATCGATTCGATGAAGGGCTGAGGAAGGACCTGTCCCAATGCACCAGCTATCGACCTCCATCCTGCTGATCATCGTGCTGGCGCCGCTGGCCGGTGCGGTGCTGGCCGGTTTCTTCGGCAGGCAGATCGGGCGCGCCGGAGCGCATACGGTCACCATCCTCGGTGTCGGAATTGCCTGTGCACTTTCGTTCGTCGTGCTGTACCAATTGGTGTGGGGAGGGGCTGCGAACTACAACCAGGACATCTACACCTGGTTCCAGATCGGCAAGTTCCACGCCAGTATCGGTTTCATGATCGATCGCCTGAGCGCGATGATGATGGTGGTCGTCACCTTCGTCTCGCTGATGGTGCACATCTACACGATCGGCTACATGGCCGACGATGACGGGTACACGCGCTTTTTCAGTTACATCGCGCTGTTCACGTTCTCCATGCTCATGCTGGTCATGAGCAACAATTTCATGCAGTTGTTCTTCGGCTGGGAGGCGGTAGGCCTGGTTTCCTATCTGCTGATCGGCTTCTACTACAAGCGCCCCAGTGCGATCGCCGCCAATCTCAAGGCGTTCCTGGTCAACCGAGTGGGCGATTTCGGCTTTGTTCTGGGCATTGGCGCGGTGTTGTATTTTCTCGGCACGCTCGATTACCAGGCCGCCTTCGATCATGCGCCGTCGCTGGTGGAGCAGACGTTGCAGATCACCCAGCACACCCACTGGAGCGCTGCGACGGTGATAGCCGTGCTGCTGTTCATCGGTGCCATGGGCAAGTCCGCGCAGGTACCGCTGCATGTCTGGCTGCCGGACTCGATGGAGGGCCCGACCCCGATCTCGGCGCTGATCCATGCGGCGACCATGGTCACGGCAGGCATCTACATGGTCGCCCGTATGTCGCCGATCTATGAACTGTCGACCACGGCTCTGAGCCTGGTGCTGGTGATCGGCGCTACCGGTGCGTTCTTTACCGGTTTGATCGGTATCGTGCAGAACGATATCAAGCGCGTGATTGCCTATTCGACGCTTTCCCAGCTTGGGTACATGACCGCGGCACTCGGCATTTCGGCCTATGCCGGTGCCGTCTACCACCTGATGACGCATGCCTTCTTCAAGGCACTGCTGTTCCTTGGCGCCGGTTCGGTCATCATCGCCATGCACCACGAGCAGGACATGCGCTACATGGGCGGCCTGCGCAAGCGCATGCCGATCACCTACCTCACCATGTGGATCGGTTCGCTGGCGCTTTGCGGGGTGCCGTTCTTCTCCGGTTTCTATTCCAAGGACGCGATCATCGAGGCCGTCGGCGAGACACATCGTTGGGGAGCGACCTATGCCTACTACTGCGTGCTGTTCGGCGCGCTGGTCACTGCGCTGTACACCTTCCGCCTGATGCACCTGACCTTTCACGGCAAGCCGCGTTACAAGGTGGTCGAGTCGCATGGTCACGACCATGATGTGCATGTCCATCATGAACCCGGCGTGCTTTCCCATCCGCCCAAGGAATCACCCTGGGTGGTCACCGTGCCACTCATCCTGTTGGCCATACCCTCGTTGCTGATCGGATATTTCACGGCCGGGCCAATGTTGTACGGAACCTGGTTCGGCAAGGCCATCCACGTACAGGAGGCCCACGACGTGCTGGCCGAGATGGCCACCCATTTCCATGGCGCGTTCCGTCTGGGTCTCGAGGGCTTCACCGGTTGGCCCTTCGTGCTGGTCGTGCTCGGGTTTGCCATCACCACCTATGTGTACATCTTCAACCCGCCGATGGCCGGGCGCATACAGCGCATGTTGAAACCCGTCTATGTGGTGCTCGATCGCAAGTTCTGGTTCGACGAGGTCTATCAGGCGGTTTTCGCCCGCGGTGGCGTGAAACTGGGCCGGATGCTGTGGAAGGCTGGCGATCACACCGTCATCGACGGCGCCATCGACGGCTCGGCGAGTCTGGTTCAGCGCATTGCTTCCGGGATGCGCCGCTTGCAGTCGGGCTACCTCTATCATTACGCGTTCGCCATGATCCTCGGCCTGATCCTGCTTCTGGGCGGGTTCTGGTGGTTCGGGCACGTTTGATTCATCACGGAAGCCGTATCGATGTCGAATCATTTGCTAAGCCTGCTGATCTGGCTGCCCATGGCCGGCGCCATACCGGTTCTCATTGCCGGTGCGCGCGGTAGCACCAGCCGCTGGATCGCGCTGTCGGTTGCGGTAGCGACATTCATTGCCAGCGTGTTCCTCCTCGTGGCCTACCGGACCGACGGGCCGCTGATGCAACTGGTCGAGTCCTACCCGTGGATCGCCTCCCTGCATGTGAACTATGCCCTGGGCGTGGACGGCATCTCGGTGGCCCTGATCCTGCTGACCACGTTTGTCGGCGTACTGGTCATCGTCGGTGCCTGGGACGTGATCAAGGACAACAAGCCGCATCAGTACATGGCTGCAATGCTGGTCCTGGAAGGACTCCTGGTGGGCGTGTTCTGCGCCACCGACGCGCTGCTTTTCTATGTGTTCTTCGAGGCCATGCTGATCCCGATGTTCATTCTTATCGGTATCTGGGGCGGGCCGCGTCGCGTGTACGCGACACTGAAGTTCTTCATCTACACATTCCTGGGCTCGATCTTCATGCTGATCGGCCTGATCTACCTGTACCAGAAGGCCGGAACCTTCGACATGGCAACCCTGGCGGCCCTGCCGCTCACCATGAAGGAGCAGACCTGGCTGTTCTTTGCGTTCCTGATTGCCTTTGCCATCAAGATCCCGATGGTGCCGGTGCACACCTGGCTTCCCGATGCGCATGTCGAGGCGCCCACTGGCGGCTCGGTGGTGCTGGCCGCGGTCATGCTGAAAGTGGGTGGATACGGATTCCTGCGTTTCTCGCTGCCGATCGTGCCGGATGCGTCGGCACACTATGCCTGGCTGGTCATCGTCCTCAGCCTGATACCGATCGTCTACATCGGCTACGTGGCCCTGGTGCAGGAGGACATGAAGAAGCTGGTGGCGTATTCCTCCATCGCCCACATGGGGTTTGTCACGCTGGGCATGTTCATCGTCTTCATGCTGGTGCGGGACCTGCACAATTTCGATGCGGCCAACCTGGCCATGCAGGGCGCGGTGGTGCAGATGATGTCGCACGGATTCGTGTCAGGCGCCATGTTCTCGTGCATCGGCGTGATGTACGACCGCCTGCACACGCGGCGCATCGCCGATTACGGTGGGATGGTCAACGTGATGCCATGGTTCGCCTTCTTCATGGTCTTTTTCGCCATGGCCAATGTCGGCCTGCCGGGAACCAGCGGTTTCGTCGGCGAATTCATGGTGATTCTGGCAAGCTTCAGCGCCAATCCGTGGATCGCCCTGGTGGCGGCCTTCACGCTCATCATCGGCGCGGGCTACACGCTGTGGCTCATCAAGCGCGTGATCTGGGGCGATGTCACCAGCGACAAGGTGGCCGCGATGAAGGACATCAACGGCCGTGAGGCTTTTGTGCTGGGTGCGTTCGCCCTGGCCGTGCTGGTCATCGGCGTGTGGCCACAACCCCTGGTGCACCTGATGGGCGGTTCGATCGACCACCTGGTGCATCAACTCGCCATCAGCAAGACCTGAGGACAGCCGCATGCTGAGCTGGAACGACATTCTCATCCTTCTGCCCGAGCTGTATCTGGTGGCGGCGGTCTGCGTGCTGTTGCTGATGGATGCGTTCATCCGTCCCGAGCAACGCAATGCGACGCATTGGCTGGCCATTGCCATCACTGTCATCACCGCATTTCTTGTGGTGATGGGGCAGCCTGCAGGCAGTGGAGCCGTGGCCTTTGGCGGCATGTTCATCCGCGACACGGTGAGTGAAATCCTGAATCTTTTCACCCTGATCACCGTGATCCTGGTGTTCGTGTATGCGCGCCCCTACCTGCGTGACCGCAAGATATGGTTCGGCGAGTTCTATGTGCTGACACTGTTTGCCGCATTGGGCGTGATGTTGCTGGTGTCGGCCGGCAACCTGATCATGATCTATCTCGGGCTGGAACTGCTGACGCTGTCGTCCTATGCACTGGTGGCATTCCATCGCGATTCACGCCTGGCCTCGGAGTCCGCAATCAAGTATTTCGTGCTTGGTGCACTGGCCTCCGGCTCGCTGCTGTACGGCATGTCCATGGTCTACGGCGCGACCGGCACGCTGGACCTGATGCAACTGCATGCGGGCGCCCTGCAAACCGGCATGCCGAACCTGTTGCGATTCGGCCTGATCTTCATGATCGTCGGGATCGCCTTCAAGCTGGGTGCTGCTCCGTTTCACATGTGGCTGCCCGACGTCTACCAGGGGGCACCGACCGCGTCCGTCACCTTCGTGGCATCGGCTTCCAAGCTGGCGGCCTTCGGCATGGCCTACCGCCTGTTGTCGGCCTTCGGCCCGGGTGACCTGCTGCACCAGTGGCAATTGATGCTGGCCGTGCTGGCCGTGTTGTCGCTGGTGATCGGCAACCTGGTCGCCATCGTGCAGAGCAACCTCAAGCGCATGCTCGCCTATTCCACCATTGCCCACATGGGTTACCTGCTGCTGGGTCTGGTCAATGCCACGCCTTCCGGATATGCAGCGGCACTTTTCTATGCCATCAGCTATGCGCTGATGTCGACAGTGGCCTTTGGCGTGATCCTGGCGATGTCGCGCGCCGGATTCGAGTGCGAGGAAATTGACGACTTCAAGGGACTGAACGAACGTTCGCGCTGGATGGCCTTCCTGATGATGCTGGCCATGTTCTCGCTGGCAGGAGTGCCGCCCCTGTTCGGATTCTTCGCCAAGCTTCTGGTGCTCAAGGCAGCCATCGACGCCGGCATGCTGTGGCTGGCCATCGTGGCCATCGTGGCCGCCATCGTGGGTCTGTACTACTACCTGCGCGTGGTCAAGGTGATGTACTTTGACAAGCCGAACGAGGGTGTCGAGCTCAGGCCGCAGGCAGATGCACCCTTGCGCTGGGTGCTGTCGCTCAACGCGCTTGCGCTGCTGGGTCTTGGTCTCTACTGGGGGCCGTTGATCTCATGGTGTCAGCAAGCCTTCGCAGGGTGATTCCAAACGTAGGGTCCGGGATTCGCGGTGCGCATTTTCGTGTCCGCCGGTCACACTTTGGTATTGCCAATTCCGTACTGCGCCGCTATAGTTTCGCTTCTCCGGTGCGGGGTGGAGCAGTCTGGCAGCTCGTCGGGCTCATAACCCGAAGGTCGCAGGTTCGAATCCTGCCCCCGCTACCATAGACTTTCGACAAGAAAGCCTCCCCGCGAGGCTTTTTTGTTAGGAGCCTCGGCTCCAGGCGCATGGATGCGCGACGCCGGTGTCGGAACCAACGGCAACGCTATGGAAATGGGCGTAAGCCCATTTTTTGTTTTTGAATCATGGAGTTGTGATCATTTTGGACACGCGCGTCCTGGCTCGACGCTTTGACGGGATCGTCGCCGATCTCGGCCTGACCTGCCTGGGAGTGGAGTGGATCCCCTCGGGCGGGCAGAGCACCTTGCGCGTGTACATCGATGCGGCCGACCGTGAGGTCGGCATCGACGACTGCGAATCGGCCAGCCGTGAACTGTCGGCGATTCTGGACGTCGAGGACCCCATCCCCGGGCACTACGTGCTGGAAGTTTCCTCACCCGGCATGGATCGTCCCCTGTTCACCCCGGAGCATTTCGGGCAATACGTCGGTGAACAGGCGCGGGTGGTGCTCAAGGCGCCGGTCGACAACCGGCGCCGGCTTCGTGGACGCATTATCGAGGCGGCGCCGGAGCGCATCGTGGTCGATGTCGAGGGAGCCGGGCCTTTTGCCTTTGCGCATGACGATGTGGAAAGCGCGCGCCTGGTTCCGGACTGGGTGGCGCTGGGATATGCCCCTGCCCCGAAACCGGGTGGCAGGGATCGG
Source organism: Rhodanobacteraceae bacterium (assembly GCA_027019085.1). Classification (GTDB taxonomy): domain Bacteria; phylum Pseudomonadota; class Gammaproteobacteria; order Xanthomonadales; family Rhodanobacteraceae; genus Oleiagrimonas. The sequence continues at coordinate 74,322 of JALUXG010000003.1, forward strand.
AATCACTGATTTTCTGGAGACAGGCGCCGGACTGGCGTTTGCGGAGTGGCGGCAATGAGCAAAGAACTGTTGCTGGTGGTTGATGCGGTAGCCAACGAAAAGGGCGTATCGCGCGACATCATTTTCCAGGCGATGGAAGCGGCCCTGGCTTCCGCGGCCAAGAAGCGCTATCCCGACGAGGATGCGGACATCCGCGTGTCGATCGATCGCGACACCGGTGAGTACGAGACCTTCCGTCGCTGGGAAATCGTTGCCGATGATGTCGAGATGGAATCGCCGTACCGGCAGATCCGACTGATGGATGCCGTTGACGAGCGTGCAGACGCCGAAATCGGACAGTTCATCGAGGAGCAGGTCGAGAATGCCGAATTCGGACGCATTGCCGCCCAGGCTGCCAAGCAGGTCATCGTGCAGCGTGTTCGCGAGGCCGAGCGGGCGCTGGTCGTCGAGGCCTATGAAGACCGGGTCGGCGAGCTGATCACCGGCATCGTCAAGCGCGTCGAACGTGGAAACATCTATCTCGATCTTGGTGGCAATGCCGAAGCCTTCATTCCCCGCGACAAGTCGATCCCGCGTGAACCGGTACGCGTGGGCGACCGACTGCGCGGCTACCTGTACGAAGTGCGTTCGGAGATCCGCGGGCCACAGCTGTTCGTTTCGCGCACCGCGCCCGAATTCATGATCGAGCTGTTCAAGCTGGAGGTGCCTGAAGTGGGCCAGGGACTGGTCGAGATCAAGGGTTGCGCGCGCGATCCCGGTGATCGCGCCAAGATCGCGGTGCTTGCGCACGATGCGCGCACCGACCCCATCGGCGCCTGCATCGGCATGCGCGGCTCGCGCGTGCAGGCGGTGACCAACGAGCTCAACGGCGAGCGCGTGGACATCATCCTGTGGCACGAGAACCAGGCACAGTTCGTGATCAATGCCATGGCGCCGGCCGAAGTGCAGTCGATCATCATGGATGAAGACAGGCATTCGATGGATATTGCGGTGGCCGAGGACAAGCTGTCCCAGGCCATCGGTCGCGGTGGGCAGAACGTGCGCCTGGCCAGCAAGCTGACAGGCTGGCAACTGAACGTGATGACCCAGGACCAGGTGCAGGAAAAAAGCGAGACCGAACAGGAGGCATCACGGCAGTTGTTCATGGAAAAACTCGAGGTCGACGAGGAGATTGCCAACATCCTGGTCCAGGAAGGCTTCTCGAGCGTCGAGGAAGTGGCCTACGTGCCCACCGGCGAACTGCTGGCCGTGGAAGGTTTCGACGAGGACATCGTCGAGGAACTTCGCGCCCGTGCGCGCGATGCCCTTCTGACCGCCGCGCTTGCTGTCGAAGAGGGACTTGAGGAGAACAAGCCTTCCGAGGACCTTCTGGCACTGGATGGCATGGACGAGGCCACTGCATATGCGCTCGCCGAGCGCGGGGTGGTCACGGCGGATGATCTTGCCGACCAGGCCGTGGACGACCTGATCGACATGGAAGACATGGACGAGGAACGTGCCGCGGCATTGATCATGGCGGCCCGCGCACCGATGATCGCGCGTCTGGAGCAGGAAGGCTGATCGTTGCGGATGCACGCCGGGATCGCGTGCATCGGGGGAAGCTGCGATGCTTCCCGCCACGGATGGAACGGCTGTACCGCACACAATTGACGGTGCACACGAAAATCGCGGGAAAGGCGGAGTAAGAGAACAATGTCGGACGTCACCATCAAGCAACTGGCCAAGGTCCTGGACATGTCTGTCGACAAGCTGCTCACGCAGCTGGGCGAAGCGGGCATGGAGTTCTCCGACCCCGAGCAGGTCATCAGCAATACCGAGAAGGTGAAACTGCTCGGCTTCCTGCGCCGCACCCATGGCAAGGCCGATGCCGGTGCCGCAGTATCGGCGGCCCCACGTCAGGTGACCCTGCGCAGGCGCAAGGTAAGTGAGCTGAAGGTCGCGGCCGGCAGCGGTCGCAGCGGTGCGCGCGGTGGATCCAAGACGGTCAACGTCGAAGTGCGATCCAAGCGCACCTATGTCAAGCGCAGCGCCATTGCCGAGGAGGCCGCGGGCGACAGCGAGCGCGAGGAGGCTGCACGCAAGCTGGAAGAATCGCGTGAGTTGCGCGAGCGTGAAGAACGCGAGCGCGCCGAACAGCTTCAGCGCAAGCACGAGGAAGCCGAGAACAAGCGCCAGCAGGAGGCGGCCGAGGCCGAGGCGAGGGCCAGGGCCGACGAAGCGGCCGCCGCCGCACCGGCTGCGGAACTCCCTGCAGCGCCGGAAAGCGCAGAACCGGAGCAGGAGGCTGCTGCGGAGGGTGCGTCTGACGAAGGCAAGGACGAGACAAGCGGGAAGGACGCCTGGTCCACACCGGTGATGCCACGCATGCACGACCAGCCCAAGCGTCGCGACCGCGTGCGTGAGGTATCCCGCGAAGAAGCCATGGGACGTCCCAAGGTTGCCGAACGGCCCAGCGAGAAGAAGCCGCGTGAGGAGCGTGAGGAGCGTGAGGAGCGCGGCCGCAAGGCCGGGAAGAAATTCGGCACGGGCAAGCTGCATCTTACCGATGCCGATCGTGCACGACGCAGCAGCGGGCGCAAGCGCAGCCGCGGCGGCGAGCGCCAGTCCACCGCCGGCAGTGGCGAGCATGGATTTTCCAAACCGACCGCACCGGTGGTGCGCGAAGTCGCGATCGGCGAAGCCAATGTCGTCAGTGATCTGGCCCAAAAGATGGCGGTAAAGGGTTCGGAGGTGGTCAAGACCCTGTTCAACATGGGCGTGATGGCCACCATCAACCAGGTCATCGATCACGACACCGCAGTGCTGGTCGTGGAGGAACTTGGCCACAGGCCGGTACAGGAAGAGGACAGGGGCGCCGAGGCGGCCTTGCTGGAGCAGTCGGCCAGTGCCGAGGACCAGGGCGACAAGCTTCCCCGGCCGCCGGTGGTGACCATCATGGGTCATGTCGATCACGGCAAGACCTCGCTGCTCGATTACATTCGTCGCACCAAGATCGCCACCGGCGAGGCCGGGGGCATCACCCAGCACATCGGCGCGTATCACGTGACCACCGACAAGGGCGTGATCACGTTCCTGGATACCCCGGGCCATGCGGCCTTCACCTCGATGCGCGCACGCGGCGCACAGTCCACCGACATCGTGGTGCTGGTGGTTGCCGCCGACGATGGCGTCATGCCGCAGACCGTCGAAGCCATCAAGCATGCTCGTGCGGCCAATGTTCCGCTGATCGTGGCCGTGAACAAGATCGACAAGTCCGAAGCCAATCCCGACAACGTCAAGCAGGGCCTGGTCAAGGAAGAGGTGGTGCCCGAGGACTGGGGCGGCGATGTGCAGTTCGTACCGGTGTCGGCCAAGACGGGCCAGGGCATCGAGGATCTGCTCGACGCCATTTCCCTGCAGGCCGAGCTCATGGAGCTTACTGCCGTCCATGACGGTCCGGCATCGGGCTTGGTCATCGAATCCCGGCTCGATCGCGGTCGTGGCCCGGTGGCGACCATGCTGGTCCAGCGTGGCACGCTGAAGAAGAGCGATTATGTCGTGTGCGGCATCGAGTACGGTCGCATGCGTGCCCTGCTTGATGAAAACGGCAAGCAGGTGGATGCCGCGGGTCCTTCGATTCCGGTCCAGGTGCTCGGCCTTTCCGGAGTGCCTGAAGCGGGTGATGACTTCGTGGCGGTCGCCGACGAACGACTGGCCAAGGAAGTGGCGCTCGAGCGCGAGCAGCGACGCCGCGAGACGCGTCTGGTCAGCAAATCCAACCGCCTCGAGGACATCATGGCGAAGATGGGCCAGGGCGAGGAGCAGCAACAACTGAACATCCTGATCAAGGCGGATGTGCAGGGCTCGGCGGAGGCCCTTCGCGATGCCCTGGGCCAGATTGGCAACGAGATGGTGAAGGTCAACGTGGTCTCTTCCGGCGTGGGAGGCATCACCGAGTCCGATGCCACCCTTGCGGCTGCGTCCAGGGCGCTGGTGATCGGATTCAACGTGCGTGCCGATGCATCGGCACGCAAGGTGATCGACACCGCCGGCCTCGACGTGCGTTATTTCTCGATCATCTACGACGTGATCGACCAGGTGACGCAGGCGGCTTCGGGCCTGCTCGGCAATGAAATACGCGAGGAGATCATCGGCATTGCCGAAGTGCGCGACGTATTCCGCAGCTCCAAGTTCGGCGCCATTGCAGGCTGCATGGTCTCGGAAGGCGTGGTCAAACGCAGCAAGCCGATACGTGTGCTGCGCGACAACACCGTGGTCTTCGAGGGCGAACTGGAGTCGTTGCGCCGTTTCAAGGAAAACGTCGAAGAGGTCAAGTCCGGAACCGAATGCGGCATCGGCGTAAAGCAGTACAACGACGTCAAGCCGGGCGACCAGATCGAGTGCTTCGAACGCATCGAGGTGGCGCGTAGCCTGTAGCGTGCGCGCGCGAACCTGTGGACTAATCCTGGACATGCCTTCCCGCGACTTCAAACGCAGTGACCGGATCTCGGCGATGCTTCGCCGCGAGGTCGGAGCGCTGGTGCATGCCGCAGTACGCGATCATGCCCTGCCTTCGACCAGTGTGTCCGACGTCGAGGCCGGCAAGGACCTGGATCTGGCCACCGTATGGGTCACCGTGCTGCAGCCCGAACACGCCGCGGACACGGTCAAGGCTCTCAATGCGATGGCGGGGGAATTCCGCCGCGAACTGTCGCGTACCCTGCGCATTCGTCGCGTTCCCGAACTCAGGTTCCGGTACGACGCATCGGTGGAGCAGGGCGAGCGAATCGATTCGCTGTTGCGTCGGGAAAAGGAGCAGGGGCGCCTGTAGTCGCCCCTGCCGGCCCGGCCCAGGCCGATATGCATCGGATCCCGTCATGCCTGCAGCACATTCCCGACGTCCACGCCGCGCCGTACATGGCATCGTCCTTCTCGACAAGCCGGTCGGGCTAAGTTCCAACAAGGCCCTGCAGATCGTTCGCGGACTGTTCAATGCGGCCAAGGCCGGACACACCGGCAGCCTTGATCCGTTGGCGAGCGGACTGCTGCCGATCTGCCTGGGTGAGGCGACCAAGATAGCCGGCCTGCTGCTGGGCTCGCGCAAGGCCTATGAAGCCGAATGCATGCTCGGCGTGCAAACCCGCACGGACGATGCCGAGGGCGACGTCGTGCAACGCAGAGCGGTGCCCGTGTTGTCGGAACAAGCCATCAAGACGCTGCTGCAAGCCTTCGTTGGCCGTATCCGACAGGTGCCGCCGGCGTTCTCGGCGCTCAAACGCGATGGTGTGCCCATGTATGTGCGTGCCCGGCGGGGCGAGCAGCTCGAGCTGGAAGCGCGCGAAGTCGAGGTCCATGCCATCGAACTGCTCTCCCTTTCCGGTGACCGGGTCCGTTTCCGGGTGGAATGCGGTTCGGGAACCTACATACGCAGCATCGCCCGCGATCTCGGCGAAAGGCTGGGTTGCGGTGCCCACCTGACCGCGCTGCGCCGCCTGTGGGTCGAGCCGTTCGGTTCTGCTTGCATGGTTACACTCGAGCAGTTGCGCGCCCAGGCCGCCTGCGGCACACAGGCACTCGATGCCCTGCTGTTGCCTCTGGACCGGGGACTGGCCGGCTTGCCACGACTGGAACTCGATGCCCGGCAATGCGAAGCCGTGCGTCACGGGCAACCGTTGCAAATGCACGAAACGCTTGCTGCCGGACTGTACCGGGCCTATGCCGCAACCGACGGGCGGTTGCTGGCCCTGGCCCAATTGTCCCGGGATGGGCTCCTTCAGGTACGCAGGGGTTTCAATCTTCCCCCGACCGGGGCCGTGGACGGCAATGTCCCGGCCTGAGGCCGGGCGGGCCGGATTTGCAGGGAAGGGATGCCCCTGGCTGATCGATCTGCGGTCCGCGGTCACTGGTACAGCGACCTGGACTGCACATGGCGCTGGTTCCCCGCGTCGCATGCTGCCAGCAGTCCTGCTGCTTCAGTATGCGCCGCCCGCGCGCGGACGCCTGGACGGTGCCGAAAAGATGCCCAGGGACCGCTCTGGCAGGCATGTTTGCGACCAAATTCGGACCAGGGGATGTTTTAAGCCTTGTTGCCGCGGCCCTGCGGCCATTACAATAGGCGCTTGACCCGCCGCTTTTAACCGAAACGCGGGGTTTGCGCGGACGCATCGATGCCGGTGCCGCCGCGCAAGCCTCGCGCATGTTTTTTCGAGGTACACCTTCATGTCGCTCAATGCGGAACAAACCAGCAAGATCATTGCCGAATACGGCCACGCCGCCAACGATACCGGTTCTCCGGAGGTCCAGGTTGCCCTGCTATCGGCACGCATCACCCATCTCACCGAGCACTTCAAGTCGCACAAGCAGGACCATCATTCCAGACGTGGCCTGCTGAAGCTGGTCAACCAGCGCAAGCGTCTGCTCGGTTACCTCAAGCAGCGCGACAGCGCGCGTTACCAGAGCCTGATCGAACGCCTCGGCCTGCGCCGTTGATTCCGGGCCCAAGGAGAAGATCGTGGCGAAAGTAAGCAAGTCGTTCCAGTACGGTAAACATCAAGTCACGCTGGAAACGGGTGAAATCGCCCGCCAGGCGTCCGGCGCCGTGATGGTCAGCATGGGCGGGACTGCCGTACTGGTGACCGCAGTGGCCGCAACAAAGGCGCGCGAGGGACAAAGTTTCTTCCCGCTCACCGTCGACTACCAGGAAAAGTTCTACTCCGCGGGCCGCATTCCCGGGGGTTTCTTCAAGCGTGAAGGTCGTCCGACCGAAAAGGAAACGCTGACATCGCGCCTGATCGACCGTCCGGTACGCCCACTGTTCCCGGAAGAGTTCAAGAACGAAGTCCAGGTCATCGCCACCGTGATGTCGCTGGATCCGGAAATCGACGGCGACATTCCCGCCCTGATCGGCGCCTCCGCGGCGCTTACCCTCGCCGGCATTCCATTCAAGGGCCCCATCGGTGCCGCCCGTGTCGGTTACGCCAATGGCGAATACGTGCTCAACCCCTCGACCAGCGAGCTGGAATCCTCCGAGCTGGACCTGGTTGTCGCCGGTACCGCCAATGCGGTGCTGATGGTGGAGTCCGAAGCCAAGCTGCTCAGTGAAGACGTGATGCTCGGCGCGGTGATGTTTGGTCACAGGGAGATGCAGGCAGCCATCGATGCCATCAACGCACTAGTCGCCGATGCCGGGCGCAAGCCGTTCGAATGGGAGGCTCCGACGCATGATCAATCGCTGATCGACGCTGTCCGCGAAGCGGTCGGGAACCGCATGGCCGAGGCCTTCCAGATTCGCGACAAGATGGAGCGCCGCGATGCCCTGTCGGCAATCAAGGCCGAGGTACGCGAGTCCCTGGCTGCCCGGATCGAAGCCGAAGGCTGGAACAGTGCCGAAATCGACGAGGCGCTTGGCGAGCTCGAATATCGCACCATGCGTGACGGCGTGCTCAAGACCAAGGTCCGTATCGACGGTCGCCAGCTGGATGACGTGCGTCAGATCAGCGTGCGCGTGGGCGTGTTGCCGCGCACCCACGGCTCGGCATTGTTCACGCGTGGAGAGACCCAGGCGCTGGTTACCGCCACGCTGGGCACGGCCCGCGATTCGCAGATCATCGATGCCCCGGCCGGTGAGTCGAAGGATCCGTTCCTGTTCCATTACAACTTCCCGCCGTTCTCGGTAGGCGAGACCGGCCGTGTGGGCAGTCCCAAGCGTCGTGAAATCGGCCACGGGCGTCTGGCCAAGCGTGGCGTGATGGCGGTCAAGCCGCCGATGGACGAATTCCCGTACGTGGTGCGCGTGGTCTCGGAAATCACCGAGTCCAACGGTTCCTCGTCGATGGCGTCAGTGTGCGGCTCCTCGCTGGCCATGATGGACGCCGGTGTGCCGCTGAAGGCGCCGGTGGCGGGCATCGCCATGGGTCTGGTGAAGGAAGGCGATGATTTTGTGGTTCTCAGCGACATCCTCGGCGACGAGGATCACCTGGGGGACATGGACTTCAAGGTGGCCGGCACATCCGATGGCGTGTCCGCGTTGCAGATGGACATCAAGATCGACGGCATCACAGAGGAAATCATGCGCACGGCACTGGCCCAGGCCAAGCGTGGCCGCCTGCATATCCTCGGCGAGATGGCCAAGGTCATCCAGACGCCTCGTTCGGAGATGAGCGAGTATGCGCCGCGCCTGCTGAGCATCAAGATCCATCCGGACAAGATCCGCGAGGTCATCGGCAAGGGCGGCTCCACCATCCGCTCGATCACCGAGGAAACCGGCGCCACCATCGACATCAGCGACGACGGCACCGTTGTCATCGCTTCGGTCAACCGCGCCGCTGCCGATGCGGCCAGGAAGCGTGTCGAGCAGATTGTTGCCGACGTCGAGCCGGGTCGTATCTACGAGGGCAAGGTCGCCAAGCTGATGGATTTCGGTGCGTTCGTGACCATTCTTCCCGGCAAGGACGGCTTGGTGCATGTCTCGCAGATTTGCGAGGAACGCGTGGAGAAGGTTTCCGACAAGCTCTCCGAGGGCGATATCGTCAAGGTCAAGGTGCTGGAAGTGGACAAGCAGGGCCGTATCCGCCTGTCCATGAAGGCGGTGACCGAGGATGAAAAAGCCAGCTCCTGAGGCACATCCCTGAGCATCGGAAAAGCCCGGCTTCGTGCCGGGCTTTTTTGTAGTTGGCCATCGAAGACCGATGACGTGGCCGACATGTTCGCGCGATAATTGCTTTTTAACCGATCGTGCTGCTGATGTCCGAACCGCATGCCCATGACACGATCCGCGCCGTGCAGTGGCACGGTGATCATCTGCGCCTGCTCGACCAGCGCAGGCTGCCGAGTGAGGAGAGCTGGATCGAATGCCGTAACTGCGAGTCCGTTTATCGGGCCATTGCCGATCTGGTGGTGCGCGGTGCACCGGCCATCGGTATTGCAGCTGCCTGGGGTGTGGTTCTGGCAAGTCGGGACGGCATGGACATGCCTTCGGCATTGGCTCGTCTGCGTGAAGCGCGTCCGACAGCGGTAAACCTGATGTGGGCGCTCGACCGCATGAAACGCCGAATCGTCGACGGTACCGACGACACGCTGCTTGTCGAAGAAGCCCGGGCGATCCAGGACGAGGATCTTCAGGCCAATCGGCGCATGGGTGCCCTCGGTGCAGCGTTGATCGAACCCGGGAGCGGGGTATTGACGCACTGCAATACGGGTTCCCTGGCTACGGCAGGTTACGGAACCGCATTGGGAGTGATTCGGGCAGGTGTCGAGCAGGGGCGGATTTCCCGTGTCTACGCAGGTGAAACGCGACCGTGGTTGCAGGGGGCCCGACTGACGATGTGGGAGTTGCGACGGGACGGCATACCCGCGCAGCTTATTGCCGATGCTGCGGCGGCCTATCTGATGCGTACCGGCAAGGTGCAGTGGGTGATCATCGGTGCCGACCGCATCGCCGCCAATGGCGATGTCGCCAACAAGATCGGGAGCTACGCGTTGGCGATCGCGGCACGCCACCACGGTGTCCGATTCCTTGTCGTAGCCCCGTCTTCAACAGTGGACATGGCCACGGCCACTGGCGACGACATCGAGATCGAACTGCGCGATCCTGCCGAATTGCTGCAGTGCGGGGGCGTACGCACGGTGGTGGCAGGTGCCGAGGCATGGAATCCGGTGTTCGATGTCACGCCCGCGGCCCTGATCGATGCCTTCGTCAGCGAACGCGGTGTGGTTCTCAAGCCCGACGCCGCCCGCATGCGCGAGTTGTTTCCTGGCGACTGATTGCCGTACGCCGCTGCCTGCATGGTGCCCTCGGCATCGACATTTCCACGGCCATTCGCGTTGCATTGCTCAGACCCGGGAGATACATCGCAACCCATGTCGCGATGATGTCTCAAGCTATTGATTTATATATATAAAATGACGGAAGAATTCCTCCTGTTGTGGTATAATCAACGGATGGTTGCGCCGTGCCTGGCAACGACCGTTCTCGCGTCGTTCGACGGCGCCGTATTGCATTCAAACCAGGGAAGCAGTTGATGGCTGAACTCGCCAAAGAAGTCATACGCGTCAACATCGAAGACGAGATGCGGCAGAGCTATCTCGACTACGCCATGAGCGTGATCGTCGGGCGCGCTTTGCCCGATGCCCGCGATGGCCTCAAGCCGGTGCATCGGCGTGTGCTCTTCGCGATGAACGAACTCGGCAATGCCTGGAACAAGTCCTACAAGAAATCGGCCCGCGTGGTCGGCGATGTCATCGGTAAATACCATCCGCATGGCGATGTCTCGGTCTACGACGCCATCGTGCGCATGGCGCAGCCGTTTTCCCTTCGCTACATGCTGGTCGACGGGCAGGGCAACTTCGGCTCAGTCGACGGCGACAGCGCCGCGGCAATGCGTTACACCGAAGTGCGCATGGCCCGGCTCACGCACGAGCTGCTGGCCGACATCGACAAGGAAACGGTGGACTTCGGACCCAACTACGACGAATCCGAAAGCGAACCGCTGGTACTGCCGACACGCGTACCCAATCTCCTGATCAACGGCTCGGCCGGCATCGCGGTCGGCATGGCCACCAATATTCCGCCGCACAACCTGGGGGAAACCGTCGCCGCGACCATCGCCCTGATCGATGATCTCTCATTGGGCGTCGATGAACTGATGCAGTACATCCCGGGTCCGGATTTCCCCACCGCCGGCATCATCAATGGTGCGGCGGGCATCCTCGAGGCCTACCGTACCGGACGTGGACGCATCTACGTGCGCGCCCGGGCCGAGATCGAGACCGAGCCGAACGGCCGCGAGACGATCATCGTCACCGAGCTGCCCTATCAGGTGAACAAGGCACGCTTGATCGAGAAGATTGCCGAGCTGGTCAAGGACAAGAAGATCGAGGGCATTTCCGAACTGCGCGACGAGTCCGACAAGGACGGCATGCGCGTGGTGATCGAGATCCGCAAGGATGCCATGGGCGATGTGGTGCTGAACAACCTGTTCCAGCAGACCCAGCTGCAAGTCACGTTCGGCATCAACATGGTGGCGCTGCTCGATGGCCGTCCGCAGCTGCTGGACCTGAAGCAGGCGCTGGAGGCGTTCATACGCCATCGTCGCGAGGTCGTCACCCGGCGCACCATCTTCGAATTGCGCAAGGCGCGCTCCCGTGCCCACATCCTGGAAGGCCTGACCGTCGCGCTGGCCAACATCGATCCGATGATCGAGCTGATCAAGCAATCCGAGACACCGCAGGTGGCACGCGAGCGGATACTCGCGCGGCGCTGGGAGCCGGGCCTTGTCAGTGCCTTGCTCGGCGCTGCCGGCGCCGAGGCATCGCGCCCCGAGGACATGGATCCACGTGACGGCTTGCGCGAGGATGGTTACCAGCTGTCGGACAGGCAGGCCCAGGAAATCCTGGCCATGCGCCTGCACCGGCTGACCGGCCTGGAGCAGGAAAAGCTCAGCGACGAATACCGCCAGCTGCTCGACACCATACGTGGCCTGATCGCCATCCTCGAGGATCCCGACAGGTTGCTTGCGGTGATCCGCGAGGAACTGGAATCGGTCAAGGCCGAGTATGGCGACCCACGCCGTACCGAAATCCAGCATTCGCAGGAAGACCTCGATGTACTCGACCTGATCGCTCCCGAGGACGTGGTGGTGACGCTTTCGCATACCGGCTACGTCAAGCGTCAGCCGGCAACCACCTACCGGTCGCAGAAGCGTGGCGGCAAGGGTCGTTCGGCCTCGGCCCTCAAGGAAGAGGATTTCGTCGCCCAGTTGTGGGTGGTCAACACCCACGACACGCTGCTGACCTTCACCAGTACCGGGCGCGTTTACTGGCTCAAGGTCTACCAGATTCCGGAAGCGGGCCCGCACGCACGCGGCAAGCCCATGGTCAACCTGCTTCCGCTATCGGAGGGCGAACAGGTTCAGGCGGTGTTGCCGGTTCGCGAATACGAGGAAGGTCGTTTCGTGTTCTTCGCCACGCGCAACGGCACCGTGAAGAAAACGCCACTGACCGAGTTTGCCTTCCAGTTGCAGAAGGGCAAGATCGCGATCAGGCTGGCCGATGACGATGCCCTGGTCGGTGCCGAACTGACCAACGGAGATCGCGACGTGATGCTCTTCGCATCGAATGGCAAGTGCGTGCGTTTTGCCGAAAGCGAGGTTCGCGCCATGGGACGTACCGCGGCAGGCGTGCGTGGCATGAGGCTGACTGGCGATGCCAGCGTGGTCTCGATGCTGGTTGCCCGGGAGGGCGATATCCTGCTGGCCACCGAGCGCGGCTACGGCAAGCGTACGCCCCTCGAGGAGTTTCCGACCAAGGGACGTGCCATCCAGGGCGTGATTGCCATCAAGTGTTCTTCACGCAACGGCGCACTGGTGGCTGCCGTGCAGGTCACGCAGGCACACGAACTGATGATGATCTCCAACCAGGGCACGCTGGTGCGCACCCGAGTCGAGGAAGTGTCCTGCCTCGGTCGCAATACCCAGGGGGTGACCCTTATCCGCCTGCCCGGGGACGAGCATCTGGCGGGCGTGGTTCGGCTTGAGGCCGAAGAGGATGTCGGAGACGAAGCCGATGACGACGGTCAGGAAAGTGCTGCCGGTACGGCATCACCGGAAGGCCCTGCAGGGCTGGACGACGAAAATGACGCAGGCCCTCAAAAGGACTGACCGCAGGATCTCAATCGCAGGATACGCGGCGGATCGATTCGTCCGCGTATCCTGTCAGGGTGTGCCGATGGCTTCCAGCATGGTTTCGGCGTTCGAGACCCGGAACTCGCCCGGAGCTTCCACATTGAGGACGCGAATCACCCCGTCCTCGGCGTACAGGGCGAAGCGGCGACAGCGCAGGCCCATGCCGTATCCACTGCCATCCAGCTCGAGGCCCAGGGCGCGCGTCAGCTCGGCATTGCCGTCGGCCAGCATGAGCAGGTCGTCCGGGACTTGTTGCGACGCACCCCACGCAGCCATCACGTAGGCATCGTTGACCGCCATGCAGGCCACGGCGATCCCCAGCTTGCGAAAATCGGGCATGTGCGCCACGTATCCGGGCAGGTGCTTTTCCGAGCAGGTGGGGGTGAACGCGCCGGGGACGGCGAACAGGAGCGTGTGCCGCCCGCGGAAAAGGGTATCCGTGGTGACGGTTTCCACGCCGTCGCCAAGCCGGGTCAGGCTGGCCCGGGGTATGCGTTCTCCCACGCGGATGCTCATGTGGATGTCCTGTGTGTAAGGCCCTGGCCGGGCTGGCCAGGCATTGGGTGCGGTCGACTTGAAAGCCATGCCGGGGTACCCATTATGCCTTACAGGCGGGTAGCTTCCCGCAACCAATGAAGGAGCACTTCATCATGAACATTTCCCGTTACACGCCCTGGAATACGGCAGGCAGCCTGCAGAAGGAGTTCAAGCAGGTTCTCGATCATTATTTCGGCGAAGAAACCAGCGACCAGTCCGACGTGGTGACCAGCCAGTGGACACCGCGCGTGGACATTCGCGAGGAGAACGACGGATTCGTGATCTTCGCGGACATCCCCGGCGTCGACCCCAAGGATATCGAGGTCAGCATGGACAACGGTATCTTGTCGATCCGGGGCGAGCGCCGCAATGAAAGCCGCAACGAGAACGACAAGTACACACGCGTCGAACGCATGCACGGCGTTTTCTATCGTCGTTTTGCATTGCCCGACAGTGCCAATGCCGAGGGTGTCAGTGCCAAGGGTCGACATGGCGTGCTCGAAATCCGCATTCCGAAAAAGCCCGAAAGCACCCCGCGCCGCATCAACATCGAGGCCAGTGAATAGGACTCAGTGAAGTAGTCTTCGGGTCGGGATCCGGCGCGTCCGTCTGGCGGCCGCGCCGGATCGCTTGCGCCTGACCATGGCGTTGATGGCGAATACGAATTGAGGAGTCCCGATGGAATTCAAGGATTACTACCGCATTCTCGGTGTCGACAGTACGGCAGATGAAACCGCGATCCGTGCTGCGTACCGCAAGCTTGCACGCAAATACCATCCGGACAAGAACAAGGAATCGGATGCCGAAGAAAGATTCAAGGAGGTCAACGAGGCGTATGAAGTCCTGAAGGACAAGGAAAAACGCGCCTCGTACGACCAGTTGCGTGCCGGGGGTTACCGCGGTGGCGACAGTTTCCAGCCGCCTCCCGGCTGGACGCAGGGCGGACCCGGATTCGATTTTGGAGGCGGTGGCGACTTCAGCGATTTCTTCGAAAGCCTGTTCGGACGTGCGTCCGGGCGCCAGGCTGGGTCCTACCGGACCCGGTCCATGCGTGGCCAGGACATCAGCGCCGATATCGACATCGACCTGGCGACGGCCTATGCCGGAGGCAGCACCCGGCTTGGCCTGCATGACGGCGCGGGCAGTGAGCGCGTGCTGGACGTGAAGATTCCCGCCGGCATCGAATCGGAGAAAACCATCCGATTGAGTGGCCAGGGTCATCCGGGTGCGGGGGGTGGACCGGCAGGAGATTTGCTGCTCAAGGTCCATATCCGGCCACATGCCCGATTCCGGCTGGAGGGCCGGGATATCGTGACCAGCCTTCCGGTCGCGCCGTGGGAGGCCGCACTGGGTGCCAAGGTCGCCGTTCCCACGCTTGGCGGCATGGTCGACATGCAGGTGCCCGCCGGTTCCCAGAGCGGGCGCAAGTTGCGCCTGAAGGGGCGCGGGCTTCCCGGCAAGCCTGCCGGAGACCAGTTGGTGGTTCTGGAGATACACGTACCACCAGCCGATGACGAGCATGCCCGGAAGGCCTATGCGGCGTTCCGTGACGCCTTCAAGGGATATGATCCACGCTGAGTGGCGTAGCGAGCTGGCTGCCCTTTCAGGAATCCAGAAGGTTCTTGATGGTGCTGGCCAGCTCGCTTTCGTTGATCGGTTTGGTCACATATCCACGTGCACCCTGGCGCATGCCCCAGACACGGTCGGTGTCCTGGTCCTTGGTCGTGACCAGGATGATCGGGATGTGCGCGGTTTCCTCGTCCTTGCTTATCATGCGGGTGGCCTGGAACCCGTTGAGGTTGGGCATGACCACATCCATCAGGATCAGGTCGGGTTTTTCCCGCTTTGCAGCCTCGACTCCGGCTGCGCCATCTTCTGCAGTCAAGGCCTCATGGCCGAGTTGTTCGACGATGCGCTTGATGCCAAGCAATTGCGACGGCGAGTCGTCGACGATCAGGATGCGCGCCATGTGATACCCCATACTGCAAGAAATCAGGAATGTGCAATTCGGCCATTTTACGTGGCATGGCAGGCCGGGCCAAGCCATTACACATCATGACTGCCCCCCGGCATGATGTCGACAGCTCGCCGGTTCATGGCGATTGTGCTCAATTTTCGGCGAACGACACCAGGCATCGGCCCCAGGAACGGTTTTCGAGCATGTCGGCAAATTGCTGGGGGAGCTCCTCAAGCATCAGGGTCCGCGTATGGATGCGTTGCAGGTGCGCCGGTTTCCAGTCGTCGGCAAGGTGCTGCCAGACCCGTTCGCGAAGGTCGCGTGCCGTGCCCGCCGAGGCAATGCCAAGCAGGCTCACGCCGCGGATGATGAACGGCATCACCGTGGTCGACAGCGACATACTGGCGGCGAGGCCGCAGCTGGCGACGTTGCCATAGGGTGTCGTGGCAGCCAGCAAACCGGCCAGGATGTCTCCACCAACGCAATCGAGTACGCCGCCGAAACGGGCCGAATCGAGTGGCTTGCCGCTGAACGGCAGGTCATGGCGATCCAGGCACTGGCTTGCTCCCAGCTCGCGCAGAACATCGAAACGCTCGCGCTTGCCGCTGATGGCGTGCACCTCGTAACCGGCGCGATGGAAGATATCCACGCCCAGCATGCCCACGCCGCCGGTGGCTCCGCTGATCGCGATCGGACCAAGATCGGGCGTTTGCCGGTTTTCCTGCATGCGCAGCAGGGCCAGACCGGCAGTGAATCCGGCTGTCCCGAGGATCATCGATTCCTTCAGGCTGAGTCCGGATGGCAAGGCAATCGTCCAGGCAGCGGGCAGGCGCACCAGCTCGCTGTAGCCACCATCGCGTGTTTCGGACAATCCGCAACCGGTGCACAGCACCGCATCGCCTTCCCTGAAAGCCGGGTCGGACGAAGCAACGACATGACCGGCGACATCGATGCCACCGACCAGCGGGAAGCGACGCAGGATCCGGCCCTGGCCGGTGCCAGCCAGGGCATCCTTGTAATTGACCGAGGAATACGCGGCACGCACCACGACCTCGCCGGGGGAGAGGGCGTCCAGTGTCAGCGTTTCGAGGCCTGCACGGTAACCCTTGTCGTCGTTGTGGATGCGAAAGGCCTTGAACGGATCGGAGAACTTCGCGTTCATGGAGTCTGTCCCTCTTCGCCAACGTGGTTCGGCCGCAACAGCACGATGCCTGACATGCGCAGCATGTTTTCCCGCTTCGCACGCGGCATCAGGCGCGACAGGAATCGATACAGGCCGGCGCCGCGAAAACTGCGTTTCAGGCGCCAGGATTCGCCCACCGTGGAGTGGAACTCCACTTCGCGCCACCCGAACGGGGTGAAGAAATCCGTTCCCTCCTGCGGGAAAAAACGCATCGCGGCCTGCGAGGACTCGAGGCGGTCCAGCCAGCCTTGCCGGGCCATCAGCTTGCGCAGGGCAGGGCTGGCCAGGTCAGTGACCCAGGCCGTGATGGCCGGAACGCCGCGAAGGTCGCGTGCCAGTGCAGCGACTGCGTCAGGCTCCAGATAGACCAGGAGTCCCTCGCTGATTACAAGCGTCGGATCGCTCAGGGCCGGGTGACGCCACAGTGTCTTGCGGTCCGCTTCCTGGCGAAGGTCTGCAGCATGGTACTCGAGGCGGCAGCGAGGAGCCTCGCCCTGCATGCCGGTACGCATATAGTCGACCATGACGGGCATGTCCACGTGCAGCCATGCCAGCCCTGCGGGCAGGTCGAGGCGGTAGGGACGGGTGTCCAGGCCCGCCGCCAGGTTCAATATCGTGCGGATGCCGTGCTCGCGCACGCAGCGCTCGACCAGGGCGTCGATCACCACGGTGCGCACCACCATGGGCCAGCCCAGGTTGGCGCCGTGGGGCATGGCCTGCACGATGGCTTCGCCGCGCTCGCCCGCCAGGCTGCGTGCGTAGGGGTCACGGAACAGCGCGTCGGGCCGTTCGCTTTCCATGGCCCGGTACAGGGCCACCCACAAAGCCGTATCGGAGACGTTGCGGATGGCCGTGTCCGGTGTGGCAGCCATCGGCGCTCAGTTCGCCTTGTGAATGGCGCGCTTGTCGACGGAAAGCGCGGCCTCGTGCACCGCTTCGGACAGCGTCGGATGCGCGTGCACGATGCGGGCGAGATCTTCGGACGAGCCCTTGAACTCCATGGCCACCACGGCTTCGGCGATCAGCTCGGACACGCACGGACCGACCATGTGCACGCCCAGCAGGCGGTCGGTTTCGGCGTGGGCGATCACTTTCACCTGGCCTGCGGTGTCGTTCATGGCCACCGCACGGCCGATGGCGGAGAACGGGAAGCTGCCGGTCTTGTAGGGGATGCCGGCATCCTTGCACTGCTGCTCGGTCTTGCCGGCCCAGGCGATCTCGGGTTCGGTGTAGATGACCCAGGGAATCACGTCGTAATCGACGTGTCCGGCCTTGCCGGCGATCAGTTCGGCCACCATCACGCCTTCTTCCGATCCCTTGTGCGCCAGCATCGGTCCGCGCACGCAGTCGCCAACCGCCCACACGCCATCGACGCCGGTCCAGCAGTTTTCGTCGACCTCGATGCGGCCGCGTTCGTCGGTCTTCACGCCGGTGCCTTCGCCGAGCAGGCCCTCGGTCCAGGCACGGCGGCCGACCGCGACAAGCAGCCTGTCCACCGTGAGTTTCTGCTCGCCGTTCTTGTCCTGGTAGGTGAGCTCGACCACGGTCTTCCTGGCCTCGGCCTTGCTGAGCTTGGCATCCAGGTGGATGGTCAGGCCCTGCTTCTTGAATTCGCGTGCAGCGACCCTGGCGATGTCCTGGTCAGCGGCGGCCAGGAAGTCCGGCATGGCCTCGATGACGGTCACTTCGCTGCCCAGGCGCCGCCACACGCTGCCCAGCTCCAGGCCAATCACGCCGGCACCGATCACGCCCAGGCGCTTGGGCACCTTGTCGAAGTCCAGTGCGCCGGCGTTGTCGACGATCAGCTTGCCATCAAACTTCGCGAACGGCAGCTCCACCGGTACCGAGCCGGAGGCAAGAATCACGTTGACAGCTTTCAGGCGCTGCTTTGAGCCGTCCTTGCCGCTGACCTCGACGGTGTTGCCCTTGAGCAGCTTGCCGGTGCCGAAGAAGGGCGTGACCTTGTTCGACTTGAACAGCATGCCGATACCGCCGGTGAACTGCTTGACGATCTTGTCCTTGCGGCCAACCATCGTCTTCACGTCGATTTTCGGATTCGAGGCACTGATGCCGTGGTCACCGAAGTGACTGGTCAGATTCTCGAACTGGCGCGAGGAATCGAGCATGGCCTTGGACGGGATGCAGCCGACGTTGAGGCAGGTGCCGCCGAGCGCCTGCTTGCCGTCCTTGCCCTCGAAGGCGTCGATGCAGGCGGTCTTAAGGCCAAGCTGCGCGGCGCGGATGGCAGCCACGTAGCCAGCCGGACCGCCGCCGATGACGATGACATCGTATTTTGAATCTGACATGGCGTTAAGAGTCCTTGATACGGGACTCGGGACTCGGTGTCCGGGACCCGGAAATACAATGGTTTTCCGTATATCCCGGATCCGCGGTTTTGTTCAGCCGAGTCCCGAGTCCCGAGTCCCGAGTCCCGGCTCCGGCCTTACAGGCCGAGAAGCATCCGGTGCGGGTTTTCCAGCTGGTTCTTGATATCGACCAGGAACAGCACCGCATCCTTGCCGTCGATGATGCGGTGGTCGTAGCTGATGGCGATGTACATCATCGGTGCGGCCACCACCTGGCCGTCTTCGACCACGGCGCGTTCCTTGATGGTGTGCATACCGAGGATCGCGCTTTGCGGCGGATTGACGATGGGGGTGGACATCAGCGAGCCGAAGGTGCCGCCATTGGTGATGGTGAAGGTGCCGCCCTGCAGGTCCTCCAGGGACAGCTTGCCCGAGCGTGCCCGGGCAGCGAAATCACCGATGGCCTGCTCGATCTCGGCAAAGCTCATGTCCTGTGCGTCGCGCAGGACCGGTGTCACCAGTCCCTTGTCGGTGGACACGGCAATCGAGATGTCCTGGTAGCCGTGATAGATGATGTCTTCGCCATCGACCGATGCGTTGACGACCGGATGGCGCTTGAGCGCCTCGCACACCGCCTTGACGAAGAAGCTCATGTACCCGAGCTTGACGCCGTTCTCCTTGAGGAACTGCTCGCCGAAGGTCTTGCGCATCCTGGCGACCTGGGCGAGGTTGACCTCGTTGAACGAGGTCAGCATGGCAATGGAATTCTTGGACTGCATAAGGCGTTCGGCGATGCGCTTGCGGATACGCGTCATCGGCACGCGCTCTTCCGGGCGGGCTCCCGGCGCAGCCAGCGCAGCTGCCGCAGTGCCATGCCTGCCCTGGGTGAGCAGGTCTTCCTTGGTCACGCGTCCTCCACGACCGGTGCCGGCAAGCTTGCTGGCATCGATGCCTTCCTCGACGGCCACGCGACGTCCAGCGGGCGACAGGTCCTCGGTGCCCCTGGCCGCTTTCGGTGCCTCGGCCTTGGGTTCGGCGGGAGCGGGGGCAGGTGACTTTGATTCAGCCTCGGGGGCGGGTGCCGCTGCGGCGGCACCTTCCTCGATCAGGGCGATGACCTGCTCGCTGTTGACGGTATCGCCGGTCTGGAACTTGATTTCCTTCAGCACGCCGTCAACGGGCGCGGGTACTTCCAGCACCACCTTGTCGGTTTCGAGGTCCACCAGGTTCTCGTCGCGGCTGACCGCATCACCGGCCTTCTTGTGCCAGCTGGCGATGGTGGCGTCGGAAACCGATTCGGGGAGTACCGGGACTTTGACTTCGATGGCCATGGAAGGGTCCTGTAGAAATGGCGTTTCGTTGGAATGAGGGGCGGTTATTCGGGGGTGTGGCCGTCATCAAGCGGCTTGATCAGTGCCTGTTCGACTAGCGCCGCCTGCTCTGCGGCGTGAATGTTGGCGTGGCCGCAGGCCGGTGCGGGTGAACGGGCACGGCCGGCATAGGACAGCTTGTACTTGCCATCGGTGCATGCCTGCAGGTGGTGGCGAATCTGGAACCAGGCACCCTGGTTCATGGGTTCTTCCTGGCACCAGATCACTTCCCTGGCGGCGCTGAAACCGGCCAGCACCTCGACCACCCGCTCGCGTGGGAAGGGGTAGAGCTGCTCGACCCGCACCAGGGCCACGTTGTCGATGTTCTGCTTCTCGGCCTCCTCGTACAGGTCGTAGTAGACCTTGCCCGAGCACAGCACGACACGCTTGACCTTTCCGTCTTTCTTGATGCGCTGGTCGCCGATCACGGTCTGGAACTGCCCGCTGGCAAGCTCGTCCAGGCTGGACACGGCGAGCTTGTGGCGCAGCAGCGATTTGGGCGTCATCACGATCAGCGGTTTGCGCACGCGACGCATCATCTGCCGACGGATCATGTGGAAGGTCTGTGCCGGCGTGGTCGGCACGCACACCTGCATGTTGTTCAGGGCACACAACTGCAGGTAGCGTTCAAGTCGCGCCGAGGAATGTTCAGGACCCTGGCCCTCGTAGCCGTGCGGCAGGTACAGGACCAGACCGCACAGCCTGTTCCATTTGGCTTCGCCGGCGCTGATGAACTGGTCGATGACGACCTGCGCGCCGTTGGCGAAATCGCCGAATTGCGCTTCCCAGATGACCAGTGTCTCCGGATCGGCGGTGGCATAGCCGTACTCGAAGGCCATGACGGCCTCCTCGCTGAGCAGCGAGTCGATCACCTCGACATTGCGCTCCGGGTCGATGTCGGCCAGTGGCAGGGCGGTTCTGCCGGTGCTCTGGTCGTGCAGCACCGCATGCCGGTGGAAGAATGTGCCGCGACCGGTGTCCTGGCCAACCAGGCGCAGGTCGTAGCCTTGCCTGATGAGCCCGGCGTAGGCGAGGTTTTCGGCAAAGCCCCAGTCGGCGGGCTGGTTGCCGGCAGCCATCTCGCGACGGGTTTCGTAGATCTTGGCCACGCGCGACTGCAGGGAAAAATCCCCGGGCGTCTTCAGGATCACATCGAGCAACTCGGATGCCGTCTTGCGGTCCAGCCCGGTGTCGATATCCTCCTCCAGCTTGCCGCCGATGTGCTGGCTCCAGGAAAAGGTCGTGCCGCCCTGTGCGGTATCCAGTTCGGTGACCGGGCCGCCGCCTTCCAGCAGTTCCCGGTAGCGGTCGACCAGGCCCTGTGCACGGCCTTCGTCGATGACGCCGGCTTGCTGCAGTACCCCGGCGTAGATGGCCCGGGGGACCGGGTGCTTGCGGATGACCTGGTACATCAGCGGCTGGGTGGCCGCCGGTTCGTCGGCCTCGTTGTGCCCGTTGCGCCGATAGCAGACCAGGTCGATCACCACGTCCTTCTTGAAGGTACGACGGAATTCGAACGCCAGTCGAGCCACCTGCACCACGGCTTCCGGATCGTCGCCGTTGACATGGAAAACCGGTGCGTTGACCATTTTGGCCACGTCCGTGCAGTACAGCGTCGAGCGTGCGTCGTGCGGGTCCGATATGGTGAAACCGACCTGGTTGTTGATGACCACGTGCACGGTTCCACCCACGGTGAATCCGCGTGCCTGCGACATCTGCAGGGTTTCCATGACTACGCCCTGTCCGGCGAAGGCCGCGTCACCGTGGACCAGCAGCGGCAGCACCTTGTCGCGGCCGCTGTCATCACGACGGGTCTGGCGCGCACGCACTGAACCGACGACCACCGGGTCGACGATTTCCAGATGCGAGGGGTTGAAGGCCAGCGCCAGATGCACGGCGTTCCCACTCGGGGTGCTGACATCGGCGGAGAAGCCCATGTGGTACTTCACGTCACCGCTGTGCTCGGGGTCGTCCGGCGGGTGCAGCTTGCCCTCGAACTCATCGAACAGTTCCGAAGGCGGTTTGCCGAGGATATTGACCAGCACGTTCAGGCGCCCGCGATGGGCCATGCCGATGACCATTTCCTCGATATTGTTCTCGCCACAGCGCCGGATCAGGGCATCGAGCATCGGGATCAGGCTGTCGCCGCCTTCGAGCGAGAAGCGTTTCTGCCCGACGTAGCGGGTATGCAGGTAGCGCTCCAGCCCATCGGCTGCGGTCAGTCCTTCCAAGGTGCGGCGACGTTCCTCGGGGGTCAGGCCCGGATCTCCAGCGGCCTTTTCCAGGCGCGAGTAGATCCAGCGGCGTTGCTCATGGTCGCTGATGTGCATGAACTCGGCGCCGATCGAGCGCGTGTAGGTTTTCTGCAGCCGCTCGAGCAGCTCGCGCAGTCGCATCCGACCGCCATCACCACCGCAGTAGCTGCCGGTGTCGAATTCGGTGTCCAGGTCGCCATCGTCAAGGCCATGGAAGGGCAGGCCGAGATCCGGGGCAGGCAGCTTGTTGGCCAGTTTCAGCGGATCGAGTTCGGCACCGAGATGTCCGCGCGAACGGTAGGCGGTCAGCAGACGCAGCACCCCGGCCTGCTTGCGGGCATGGGCATCGCTCATGGGTACCGCCACGCCGCCATGACGGTCGCGCTGCTGCTGGGCAGCGACAATGCGTGACAGGATGGTCGAATGCGGTACATCGCCGGTATGGCCATTGGCCACGCCGGCAAAGTACTCCGACCACGGACGGGGCAGCGCCGAAGGGTCGTTCAACCAGGTTTCGTACAGCTCCTCGACGTAATCGGCATTGCTGCCAAGCTGCGAGGTTTCCATGAATTCGCGGATCAGGTTAGAGCTCACGTCACCACCGGCAAAAATGAAAAGGGCGCGCTGGCGCACGCCGGAGGGTCGTTAGGGAATGTTGTGGGGGCGAGGATGTCGTCCTCACGACTCGACATTCCGTCAATTATAGCCGTTTCAAGCACGCT
The DNA here is from genome assembly GCA_027019085.1 of Rhodanobacteraceae bacterium. Taxonomy (GTDB): domain Bacteria; phylum Pseudomonadota; class Gammaproteobacteria; order Xanthomonadales; family Rhodanobacteraceae; genus Oleiagrimonas. The sequence goes on from JALUXG010000003.1 coordinate 97,311, forward strand.
TGCGGCAAGCAGATGCACGAATGGGACGTCGTCATGCGGGCTTTCGTTCACAGTCCCAACTGGCGCAGCACGGTGGCCGGCGCGGCCCGCTCCCATACTTCGTCGAAGTAGCGCTGCAATGGCCGGGCGGTACCCGGGTTGTGGGTGGAGCCGCGGCCCTCGAATCGATCGGCCATGGGCAGCATCAGGTAGCCGCCGGCATCGTTGAGGAAAAAGGCGGACGGGTAGGCGCGGTCCTCATCCTCCTGCGGCACCCGCAGGTGCATGACGCTTGGCAGACGCTGTACAAGGGGAACAAGACGGTGGCCGTCCCGCAGGATCTGGTCCGGATCGGCGAGCAGCATGCGTATTCCGGCGCCGCGCCCGGAAAGGGCCAGGCATCGCAGTGCTTCCAGCACGTCTTCGCGGTCGAGCACGCCAGGGGCGAGATCGCGGTGGTGCATGCATACGGTATGGCGAGCGTCGCCGACCAGCGTCAACACCGCGTCAGCCAGGTCAGCGCAGCTGTTGGTTTGCAGAAGGTTGCCTGCAGTGCGGGCAGGGGCTTCGGATGGTGCAGTGCGTGCGTCACGCGCGGCTTGGAGCCGGCGGCGCATGGTGCGGTGCTCGATGCCGGCCTCCATGAACGGTTCGCCTTCGGCGACGAAACCGTGGCGGCGGTAGAAGCCGATGGCCTGGACCTGGGCGTGCAGGCTGACCTGTTCCCAGCCCAGGGCCATCGCCTGTTCAAGCAACGCCTGAAGCAGTGCTGCTCCAACCCCGTGCCCGCGCCATGCAGGCAGGACGGCCATGCGCCCGATCGTGTGCTGCGGCGTCAGTCGCCCGGTGCCGATGGGCATGTTGTCGTCGGAGCGGGCGATGACATGCCGGCATTGCACATCGAGGTCGTCCCATTCCTCCTCCACCGGCACCTGCTGTTCGCGTATGAACACAGTCTCGCGGATTGCGCGAAGGGCATCCCGGTCGCTCTTCCAGTCGGCCGGTTCCACCCGGAATCCGGAACGATTCATCGCTTGCGCTCCCGCTTCAAGGCGAGGTGTCCGTCGTTGATCAGCGCGAGCAGCACGTCCTGGGCCGACTCGTCGGGTGGCTTGGGCAGATGCAGGGTGCGGTCGCTGCACAGCCATCGGGCCATGCTCAGGGTGCAGGCATAGGGCTGTCCGGAGGCGAACAGGGTGGCGCCTCCCCGACGCCGCGTCCAGGCAAAACGGGACCATGGGTGGCGCATCAGGGTGGCGCCGGTAGCCAGTGCCTGCAACAACTGCTTGCGGCTCTTGCGCCGCGCGGGCGGAGCAACCTGCTGCGCCATGCGGTAGCGGGTGATGAAGCTGCCGAACCATGACGCCAGTTCATCGCGTGAAAGCGGCTGGGCGAAATGGCCCAGGCGTTTGGCCAGGCGGTTCAGGGCGGCCTCGTCGATCTCGCCGGGTGCGGGAGCCGGTCTCAGGTCCGGATCGGCATAGCGATACGCTTCGGGCAAAGCCGCGGCGATGTGCTCGGCCAGGTCCAGCAGCAGTTCGGCTTGCGAGGGTGCCCGCATGCCAATGGAAAAGGTCAGGCAGGGGCCGACCGCGACGCCATCGTGCGGGATGCCGGGTGGCAGGTAGAGCATGTCTCCGGGTTCGAGCGTCCACTGGTGGGTCGGCTCGAAGTCGCGCAGCAGCTTCAGTTCACTGTCTTCGCGCAGTGTCTGCGGAGCATCGGGCCGTATGTCGATCGACCAGTGGCGGCGACCCTTGCCCTGCAGCAGGAATACATCGTACTGATCGGCATGCGGTCCCACCCCGCCGCCATCCTCGGCATGGCTGACCATGATGTCGTCGACGCGCCAGGAGGGCAGGAAGCGGAATGGATCGAGCAGCCGGGCCACATCCGGATCCCATTTGTCCACGTCCTGTACCAGCAGCGTCCAGTCACGGTCCGGCAGGGCGGCAAAATCGTGTTCATCGAACGGGCCCTGCCGCAATGACCATGTGTCGGCATCACGATCGCGCATGACGATGCGCGACAACGCCATGTCCTCGCATGCCAGTCCACCGAGGTCGTTTTCGTCCAGCGGCAGTTCGAAATGGGCGAAGGCATGGCGGACCAGCAATGGGCGTTTCTGCCAGTAGCTGGTCAGGAAGCGGGCCGCAGGCATGCCGAGCGGATGGCGCGCGGTGCCGTGGACTTCGATCGGCAACGCCTGGTCTGGGCGGGGGCGGGCATTCATCGGCGTCGGGCCAGGCGAAGGGACATGGGCTGGATGGGTTCAGATGTCCCGGGCCAGGCGCGCGGCCAGGCCGGTGTAGGTGGCGGGGGTCAGGGCCCGAAGGCGCTGTTTGTCCGCATCCGGCAGGTCAAGCTGCTCGATGAACGTGCGCATCGACTGGCGGTTGATGCCCTGGCCACGCGTGAGCGCCTTGAGCTGCTCGTAGGGGTTGGGCAGGCCGCGGCGGCGCATCACGGTCTGCACGGCTTCCGCCAGCACTTCCCACGCATGGTCCAGGTCGGCTGCCAGGCGTTCGGGATTGGTCTCGAGCTTGCCCAGGCCCTTGCGCAGCGATGCGAGAGCGACCAGGGTGTGGCCAAAGGCCGTGCCCAGGCCACGCAGCACGGTGGAGTCGGTCAGGTCGCGCTGCCAGCGGCTGACGGGGAGCTTGTTCGAGAAATGCTCGAGCATTGCGTTGGCTACGCCGAAGTTGCCCTCGGCATTCTCGAAGTCGATCGGATTGACCTTGTGCGGCATGGTCGAGGAGCCGACTTCGCCTTCCTTCAGTGCCTGCTTGAAGTAGCCGAGCGAGATGTAGCCCCATACATCGCGTGCCAGGTCGACGAGGATCACGTTGGCCCGGCGCACGGTATCGCAATACTCGGCGATGCCGTCATGTGGCTCGATCTGCGTGGTGTACGGGTTCCAGTCCAGTCCAAGGCTCTCCACGAAACGCCGTGAGAATCCGGGCCAGTCGACCTCGGGATAGCTGATGACATGGGCATTGTAGTTGCCGACCGCGCCGTTGATCTTGGCGGGTATCTCGACACGGTCCAGGCGCTCGCGCTGGCGCTCGAGGCGCGCAACGACGTTGGCCATCTCCTTGCCCAGGGTGGTCGGCGAGGCCGTCTGCCCGTGGGTGCGCGAGAGCATCGGCAGCTCGGCATGGGCATGCGCCAACGCGCGCAGTTCGGAGGAGACGGTACCCCATTGCGGCAGCAATACCTGCTCGCGGGCGTCGTGCAGCATCAGGGCGTAGGCAAGGTTGTTGATGTCCTCGCTGGTGCAGGCAAAGTGCACGAATTCCTTTGCCTTGGCGAGTTCCGGGTCGTTCCCGATCCGTTCCTTGATGAAGTATTCGACCGCCTTGACATCGTGATTGGTGACCGCTTCGATGGCCTTGATGCGCTGCCCGTCCGCCAGCGAGAAATTGTCGGCCAGCGCCGCCAGGCGCTGGCGTGCGGCCTCCGGGAAAGGCTCCAGCTCGCCAATGCCGGGGTCGTCGGCAAGTGCGATCAGCCAGGCGATTTCGACCCGCACCCTCCGGTGCAGCAAGCCGAACTCGCTGAAGATTGGCCGCAACGGATCGGCCTTCGTGGCGTAGCGGCCGTCCAGCGGTGACAGGGCAGTCAGGGGTTCCAGGTCCATCGGGGTTCCAGTAAATGCGACCGCGCCAATTGTAGGCGAGTTGGCTTCAGAGGGGGTCGGCTCGCGCCCACAACCCGGACGTTATTCCGAATTTTTACAGGACCTGTGCAAGGATGGTGGTGGATGCATCAAGCAACCTCATGCCAACCTCCCGGGCCCGGAGACTTCCAGATGAATGCAGACGCGCCCTACGACGAGATGTACGACGCACAGGGCAACGTGCGAGCGCATTACGAATGCTTCGCCGAATGGGTGCGCGACACGCGTGATGAACGCATCGCGCAGAAACGTCGCCAGGCCGAGATCTCCTTCCACCGGGTCGGCATCACCTTCGCGGTCTACGGCGAGGAAAGCGGCGGTGAACGCCTGATCCCGTTCGACATTGCGCCGCGCATCATCCCCGCCGGCGAATGGAATGTGCTGGAGGCCGGGCTGATCCAGCGCGTGCGGGCGCTGAACATGTTCCTGCACGACATCTACCATGACCGGCGGATCCTGGAGTTCGGCGTGATCCCCGAATCACTGGTGCTCAGGAACTCCCACTACCGACCGCAGATGGTCGGCATCGACCTGCCCAGCCAGGTCTATGCGCACATCGCCGGCATCGACATCGTGCGAGCCGGCGAGGGTGAATACTACGTGCTGGAGGACAACCTGCGCGTGCCGTCCGGGGTGTCCTACATGCTCGAGAACCGCAAGATGATGATGCGGCTTTTCCCCGAGCTGTTCGCTTCGCAGGCGGTGGCGCCGGTCGAACACTATCCGGCTCTGCTGCTGGAGACGCTGCAATCCGTGGGGCCAGAGGGACTGGACCAGCCGGTGGTGGCCGTGCTCACGCCTGGGTCCTACAACTCGGCCTATTTCGAGCACGCCTTCCTGGCCCAGCAGATGGGCGTGGAGCTGGTCGAGGGCCAGGACCTGTTTGTCAACGACGACACGGTCTACATGCGCACGACACGCGGGCCGCGGCGCGTGCATGTGATCTACCGGCGCATCGATGACGATTTCCTCGATCCGCGGGTATTCCGGGCCGATTCGGTGCTGGGGGTGCCGGGGCTGTTTTCCGCGGTTGCCGCAGGAAGGGTGACCCTTGCCAACAGTTTCGGCACCGGCGTGGCCGACGACAAGTCGATCTACCCGTACGTGCCGGAAATGATCCGCTTCTACCTGAGCGAAGACCCGATTCTGCTCAATGTGCCGACCTACCGCCTGAGCCAGGATGACGACCGCAAGTACGTGCTCGATCATCTGCAGGAACTGGTGGTCAAGGAAGTCCATGGCGCCGGGGGCTACGGGATGCTCGTCGGCCCCACCGCAAGCCGGTCCGAGATCGAAGCCTTCCGGCAACGTATCCAGGCCGAGCCGGCCCGCTACATCGCACAGCCCACCCTGTCGCTCTCCACCTGTCCCACGTTCGTGGACTCGGGCGTGGCGCCAAGGCACATCGACCTGCGTCCGTACGTGCTCAGTGGCAGTGAAACGCTGGTCGTGCCGGGAGGACTGACCCGGGTGGCCTTGCGCGAGGGATCGCTGGTGGTCAATTCCTCGCAGGGCGGCGGGACCAAGGACACCTGGGTGCTGGAGGACTGACATGCTGTGTCGTACCGCAAGTGACCTTTACTGGATGGCGCGTTATGTGGAACGTGCCGAGAACAATGCACGCCTGGTCGACCTGACGCAGCGCATCTCCCTGCTGCCGGAACGTCTCGACCCGGGCCGGTCCTCGACCACCGCCTGGCGGCGCGCACTGGATGCACTGGGGCAGCTCGAGACGTACGAGGCATGCCGGGGCGAACTCGAACCTGCACGCGTGCTCGCGTGGATCTTGCTTGATACCGACAATCCGTCCTCGATCCGCCAGTGCCTGTTCCAGGGGCGTGAACTGGGTCGCGCGCAGCGCGGTGCCATCACGGCCGAGATGTACCAGGAACTCAACACCTCCTGGCTGGACATGGACGAGATGGCCGCCGATGCCTCCAGCACCGACGGGGTTTCGGGTTTCCTGGACTGGGTAAAGACGCGTTGTGCGGCGTTTCGCGGCGTGACCCTGGGCACCATGACGCGCGACGAGGGCTATCACTTCATGACCCTGGGCACAGCCGTGGAGCGCGCCGACAATACGGTGCGCCTGCTTGATTTCAAGTATGCCCAGGCCGATGAAGGCGAGGGTGGCTCGCGCGACTTCATCCAGTATTACCAGTGGAGCGCGATGCTGCAGGCGATGTCGGCATTCGAGACCTATCGCAAGACCTACCGCGATGCGGTACATCCGCTGCATGTGTCGGAAATGATGATTTTCCAGCAGGACATGCCACGCTCGCTGGCGGTCTGCAGCCGTTGGCTGCACCGCATGGTCGAACTGCTCGCCGAGGACGGGCGAAGCGAGGTCGTGCGGCTGGCTGGTGCCCTGGACGCCAGCTTGCGGTTCGGGCGCATGGACGACGTGCTGGAAGGCGGCATCAAGCCCTTTCTCGATGATTTCATACTGAGGCTGGAAGCCCTTCACCAGGCCATCGTGGCGCAGTTCATGACCTCGATCGAGATCGACGGAAGGTTGGATGACAGGAGGGCCGGACCGGTCTCCTCGATGCTAAGCTGAACGCCTTTGCCAACCCATCCCGGGCTTTTCCCATCATGACCTACTGTATCGGCATGAGCCTCGACGAGGGGCTCGTTTTCGTTTCCGACTCGCGCACCAACGCAGGCATCGACAAGATCGCCCGTTTCGAGAAGATGCGGGTGTTCGAAAAGGCCGGTGAACGGGTGCTGGTCGCACTTTCCGCAGGCAACCTCTCGGTCACGCAGAATGCACTGAACCTGCTGGAGATGCGCGCACGCGAGAATCCCGAGGCGCCGTCGGTGTGGAACGTGTCCTCCATGTTCGAGGCGGCGCGCCTGCTGGGCGATGCCATGCGCGAGGTACGCGAGTACGACGAGAAATACCTGCGCGAACAGAACATCGATGTCAGCGCCAGTTTCATCCTCGGCGGACAGATCGCAGGCGAGAATCCAAGGCTGTTTCTGGTCTACTCGGAAGGCAATTTCATCGAGGCACTCAATGACACGCCGTTCTTCCAGATCGGCGAGATCAAGTACGGCAAGCCGATTCTCGACCGCATGATCCAGCGCCAGTCGACCCTGGAGGCGGGCGTGAAGTGCGCGCTGATTTCCTTCGATGCGACGATCCGCTCGAACCTGTCGGTGGGTGCTCCCATTGATCTTCTGATCTACCGTGCCGACAGCCTGCGCGTGGATACCCGCGTACGCCTGATGGACGATGACCCGTACCTGACCCGCATCAACCGGGAATGGGACGAGGGCCTGCATCGCGTGTTCGACGGGCTGCCCGGGCACGATTGGTAGGCCGCTCGCCAGGACCCATGTCGAATGCCACGGTCCGGCATGGCTGCTCGCTATAATGAGCGTCTTCCCCCAGCATTCACCGGAGTCAGCATGAGCAAGTTCCGTACCGAACACGACAGCATGGGCGAGCTGAAAGTACCCGCCGACGCCCTGTGGGGTGCGCAGACTCAGCGCGCCGTCGACAATTTTCCGGTGTCCGGTTTGACCATGCCGCGCGAGTTCATCCGTGCGCTGGGGCTGATCAAGGCCGCGGCGGCCGAGGCCAATGCGAAGCTTGGCCACCTGCCCAAGGTGCAGGCCGCGGTGATCCGCAAGGCCGCTCAGAAGGTGGTCGCGGGCGAGGTTGACGCGCACTTCCCGATCGACATCTTCCAGACCGGCTCGGGAACCAGCTCGAACATGAACGCCAATGAGGTGATCGCCCACATCGCGCACCGCGACAGCGGCCGCAAGGTGCATCCCAACGACGACGTCAATTACGGGCAAAGCTCGAACGATGTCATTCCGACCGCCATCCATGTCAGCGCCACGCTGACCGCCAGCGAGCAGCTGCTGCCGGCGCTCAAGCACTTCAGGAAAGCCCTGGACAAGCGTTCGCGCCAGCTGGCCAAGGTCGCCAAGACCGGTCGCACCCACCTGATGGACGCCATGCCGATCACCTTCGGCCAGGAACTGTCGGGCTGGTCGGCGCAGGTCGGTTCGGCGATCGAGCGCATCGAGGATGCCTTGAAGCGCATGCGCCGCTTGCCGCTCGGCGGCAGCGCGGTGGGCACCGGCATCAATGCCGATCCGAAGATCGGCCCCACGGTGGCCACCGAGCTGAAGAAGATGACCGGCGTGAAGTTCGAATCCGCCGCCAACTACTTCGAGGGCATCTCCTCGCAGGACGCCGCGGTGGAACTGTCCGGTGCGCTGAAAACCTATGCGGTGTCGCTGATGAAGATCGCCAACGACCTTCGCTGGATGAACTCCGGACCGCTGGCCGGCCTGGGCGAGATCGAGCTGGAGGCCCTGCAGCCCGGTTCCTCGATCATGCCGGGCAAGGTCAATCCGGTGATCCCCGAGGCAGCGGCCATGGTCGCTGCGCAGGTGATCGGCAACGACGCCACCATCACCGTGGGTGGCCAGGCCGGCAACTTCCAGCTCAACGTGATGCTGCCGGTGATTGCCTACAATCTGCTGCAGTCGATCCAGATTCTGGCCAGCATCTCGCGCCTGATGGCGGACAAGGCCATCGCCACCTTCAAGGTCAACAAGGACAACATCAGGCAGGCGCTGGACAAGAACCCGATCCTGGTCACCGCACTCAATCCGGTAATCGGCTATGAAAAGGGTGCCGCCACGGCCAAGCAGGCCTACAAGGAGAAACGCCCGATTCTCGAGGTCGCGCGCGAAACCACCGGGCTGTCCGAAGCCGAACTGCGCAAGCTGCTCGATCCGCTGGCCCTGACCCGCGGCGGCATCCACGGCAAGTAAGGGCGCCGAAGGCTTCCGACGGGCTCACAAGCGAAGGGCCACTGCGTGCGCAGTGGCCCTTCGTACATGGCGCAATTGCCCATCAGGTTTCCGTGCGCGTGCGACGGAACCAGATGGCCGCGGCGATCATGGCCACCCCGGCCACGGCGCCGATGATGAACTCGGGTCGGGCAAGCTGGCCCCATGCATGCCCGATGCTGGCCAGGCGCTGCAGGTGTTCGGGGAAATGCATGCCCTGCATCCGGTCGCCCGAGACGATGAACGAGTCGTTGCCGATCCAGCCGGAAGGGAACACACTCAGCAGCACGCGGGTCACCACATCGCGCCAGAACCAGGCGCCCGAGATGCCTGCAATACCGAGGAATTTCAGCCAGCTCACGATGATGCCCGCGCCAACCGGGATGGCCACGGCCCACAGGAACGGTTTGCTGCGCGCCCAGGCCGAGCACAGCATCAGCCAGCCCACGGCGGGCAGGGCCCAGACCAGGTTGACCGGGATGATCGCCACCAGGGTAAACAGGCTGCGCAGGGGATGGGCGTAGCCGAGCAGGCTCCATAAGCCGACGCCATGGATGGCCGCAACCAGCATGACCAGCAACAGCATGATCACGGCGCCGATCAGGCCGCATATTGTGGCGATGACAGGCGCCAGGACCGTGGCGGCGAGTGCCTTGGAAATCACCGTGTCGCGATCGGAAATCGGCAGGGATTTCCAGAACAGGATGCTGCGGTCGCGGCGATCGTCATACAGCGAACCCAGGCAGTAGAAAAACACCACGATGCCCAGCACGATGCCGATCAGGCTGCTGGAAGACATCATGGCCATGTCGATGCCGATGCCGATCTTGGCCAGGTCGTGGGCGTTCATGCTGTGCACGAGCTGGTCGAGGTTAAGGCCGTTGATGTTGATGCCATGCCTGGCGGCGAACACCTCGAAGGTGATGATGCCCATCACGTTCAGCAGCAGAAAAATGCCGGTGGCGATGACGGGCGCCCAGAGGAAACTGCCGCGGTGTTCCCAGAATTCACGCTTGATCAGCCAGTAATAGGTCTTCATGCGTAGGTCCCTTTCATGGTGGCGACGAAAAGATCACTGACGGATGGCCGGCGGGTTTCGCCCAGGGCCATGATCCGTTCGCGTTCCACGCCATCGAACAGGAAGACGTGCTTGCCGAACACGGTGCGTTCGTCGAGCGGTCCGAGTGCACGGGCGGTTTCGGCATGGTCTGCATTCACCATCACCTCGATGAAGCGTTCGCCCATGCTGTCCATGTCGGTGTTCAGCACGATGCGGCCATCGCGGATGAACATCAGGTCGGTGAGGATGTGCTCGATCTCCTCGACCTGGTGGGTGGTGACCAGGATGGTCTTGTGCTCGTCGAAATAGTCTTCCAGCAGGCTCTGGTAGAACTGCTTGCGGTAGAGGATGTCCAGGCCCAGGGTTGGCTCGTCGAGCACCAGCAGACGGGCGTCGATGGCCATGACCAGCGCCAGGTGCAGTTGCACGATCATGCCCTTGGACATCTGCCGGACTTTCTGTTTCGGCTGCAGCTTGGTGCGCGCGAGAAATCGCTCGCAGCGCTGACGATCGAAGCGCGGGTGGATGCCTTCGACGAAATCCACCGCCTTTTCCACGCTGATCCAGCGTGGCAACACGGCGACATCGGCAATGAAGCACACCTCGCGCATCAGGTCTTCGCGTTCCCTGCGCGGGTCGCGGCCGAGCACGTTCAGCGTGCCCGCGAAATCGGTCAGGCCCAGCATCGTCTTGAGAACGGTGGTCTTGCCGGCCCCGTTGGGACCGATCAAACCGATGATGCGTCCGGCTTCGATGCGGAAGTCGACCCCGTCCAGGGCCAGGGTGGAGCGGTAGCGCTTGGTCAGCCCGGAGGCTTCGATGGCGGCGCTCATGCGTTGTTCTCCTTGTCGGTTTCGGCCGCTTCCACAAGCTGCCTGAGGTTGAGTCCGAGTCGCTGCATGCGTGCATGCACGAGGGGCCATTCTTCTTGCAGAAAGCGTTCGCGTTCCGAATCCAGCAGTTGGCCGCGAGCGCCCTGTTTCACGAACATGCCCAGTCCACGGCGTTTTTCCACCAGATCCTCGTCGACCAGTTCCTGGTAGGCCTTGGATACGGTCAGCGGGTTGATCTGGTAGTCGGCGGCGACCTGGCGCACCGAGGGCAGGGCATCGCCCTCGGTCAGCACGCCGTCCAGGATCATCGCCACCACGCGTGCGCGCAGCTGGCGATAGATCGGGACGTTGTCGTTCCAGGTGATCGTCATGCTCAGTCCTTGACCAGGGTGTGCAGGTTGCGGGCAAAGGAATAGTAGGGCATCACCAGCTGGGATTCCGAAGTCATGTTGGAGCTGCCGTACATGACCCCCGAACCTGCAGATTCGGCCGCCTCGATCAGGTTGCCGGAGCTTTCCCGCGTTTCCTGCGCCAGGGGGTAGGCAACAACGGTCACGGGTGCCAGGTGCACCACCGGGCGACCGTCGATGACGGCCACGGCCGGTGCATGTCCGGTCAGTGTGGAAATGTCGGGTTCTGCGCTGCTGTGAAAGATGGCGATCGTGGAACCCAGGATCGCGACCGATGCCAGCGCGGCGAAAAGTTTGCGAATGCTCATGTCGACCTCCATAGTGGTATGGCGAAGTGGTGTTGTATGTAACTATAACACCAGAGCAGTACGAGTCAACCATGACCGGTGGCAGGGGTCTCGCCGCCCGGGCATAGCGGGAATATCCCCTGGCGGAGTATGGTTGGGGTTTGCCATACCCTTGATGGAGATGCCGCAGATGTCCTGTCGTCGAACCGGTGTTCGTATCATCCTGTTTTGTATCGTCAGCCTTCTCGCGGTGTCGGTGCAGGCGTCGATGCCACCACCGGGCAGCGTCTCGGGGGCGCTGGAATGGCGACTGCTCGGTCCGTTCCGCGGCGGCTGGGCGACCATGGCCACGGGCGTGCCCGGTCAGCCGGATACCTTCTATATCGGTACCGCAGGCGGCGGCGTGTGGAAGACGGTGGATACGGTACGGACCTGGACCCCGCTGTTCAACCATCAGGGCGCCGCGTCGATCGGCGCGGTGGCGGTGGCGCCGTCGGATCCGGACGTGGTGTACGCGGGCACCGGGCAGGTGGCCGCGCGCTACGACGTGGCGGCGGGCAACGGTATCTACCGCTCCGACAACGGTGGGCGTAGCTGGGTGCACGTGGGCCTTGCCGACTCGCGTCACATCGGCGCCATCCTGGTTGACCCTCATCACCCGCGCACCGTGCTGGTGGCGGCCCTGGGGCACTACTTTGACGCCAACCACCAGCGCGGCGTGTTCCGCAGCACCGACGGCGGCAGGACCTGGAAGCAGACGCTGTTCATCAATGACGCCACCGGCGTGGTGGACCTGGCTGCCGATCCGCAGCATCCCGAGGTGGTGTTCGCGGCGGCCTGGCAGGTGCGCAACTACCCGTGGCTTTCCTATTTCCAGCCCAATGCCGGACCCGGCAGCGGGCTGTACCGATCCACCGACGGCGGCGTGACCTGGAGCCGCGTGCGAGGTCACGGCTGGCCGAAGGGCGATCTGGGCCGCATCGGCATTGCCACCGGGCGCGGTGGGGTGGTCTACGCGATCCTGGGCGATGCCAGCGCGTCGGCAAAGAGCGGCCTGTACCGCTCCGACGACGACGGCCGGACCTGGCGCCAGGTCAGCCATGCCGGCTGGATGCCGAACGACTACTTCAGCCGCATCACCGTCGACCCGCACGATGCCAACCGCATCTATGCCATGGGCCGCTCGATACGCCGTTCCGACGACGGCGGACACACCTGGACCATCATCAAGGGCGCGCCGGGCGGGGACGACTACCACGATCTGTGGATCGACCCGCGCGACCCCGCACGCATGATCACCGCCAGCGACCAGGGCGCGGTGATCACCGTCAACGGCGGGCGCACCTGGTCGAGCTGGTACAACCAGCCCACCGGCCAGTTCTACCATCTGGCGGCGGACAACCGGTTCCCGTACTGGATCTATGCCGGGCAGCAGGATTCGGGCACTGTCGGCATCGCCAGCCGCAGCGACTACGGCTCGATCACCTACCGTGACTGGCACCCGGTGGGCGGCGACGAGCGCGACTACGACCTTCCCTATCCAGGCGATCCGGGCATCGTTTTCGGCTCGGGTCTGGGCGGGCGGGTCTCGCGCTGGGACCGCCGTACCGGGGTGGTGCAGAACGTCACTCCGTGGCCGGTCAACAGCTATGGCGAACGGCCCACGCAATACCGCTATCACTACACCTGGATTACCCCGATTGCCTTCTCGGCCAGGCCGCCGTATGCGCTGTACCTGGGTTCCCAGGTGCTTTTTCGCAGTACCGACCAAGGTCAGCACTGGGACGTGATCAGCCCGCCGCTGAACGGGCTCAAGGCCGGCGCGAAGCATTGCGACGGCGATCCGACGCCACGCCAGGCCTACGACTGCGGTTTCGGCGTGATCTATGCCATCGCACCTTCGCCACGCGACAACCAGGACATCTGGATCGGCACCGATGACGGGCGCATCGAGCTGACCCGCGACGGCGGTCGCCACTGGCGCAACATCACCCCCAAAGGCCTGCCGATCTGGTCCAAGATCGCCTCGCTGGACGTGTCGCGGCTGGCACCGGGCACGGCCTACGCGGCTGTCAACCGGCACCGGCAGGGCGATTTCTCGCCCGAGGTCTGGCGCACGCACGACTACGGGCGGCACTGGAGCGAAGTCTCGCGCGGCATCCCGGCGCACCAGTTCGTCACTGTGGTGCGCGCCGATCCGGTCAAGGCGGGCCTGCTGTACGCCGGCACCAATCGCGGCGTGTACGTGTCCTTTGACGACGGCAACCACTGGCGCCCACTGCAGCGCAACCTGCCCACGGCCTGGGTACGCGACCTGCTGGTGCATGGCAACGATCTGATCGCGGCGACCCAGGGCAGGGCGATCTGGGTACTCGACGACGTGACCCCGCTGCGCCAGGCCCGTGCGGCGTCCATCCGTGCGCCCGCGCACTTGTACCGTCCGGCCGTGGCGTACCGCGTGCGCGCCGACGAGAACAAGGACACGCCGCTGCCGCCGGAAACACCGCAGGGGCAGAATCCGCCCGCTGGCGCCATCTTCGACTACCACCTGGCGCGCGATGCGCACGGGCCTGTCACCTTGAGCATCTACGATGCCGAAGGCCGGCTGGTGCGTCGCTACTCCAGCGCGGACAAGCCCGCGCACCTGGATGCCGTGCGCTATTTCCAGAAGGGCTGGCTGCGTCCCGGCCTGCCGTTGTCGGCCAAGGCGGGCCCGCATCGTTTCGTGTGGGACCTGCGCTACGTGCGTCCCGCCGCGGTGCAATACGGCTATTCCATCGCCGCGGTCTGGGACTCGGACACGCCCGTCACGCCGGAAGGCCCGCTGGTGCTTCCCGGCCGCTACGAAGCGGTGCTGCGCGTGGGCGGCAGGGACTACCGCGCGCCGCTCACCGTGCGCATGGATCCGCGCGAGCATGTCCCGCGCGCGGTGCTGGCCGAGGCGCTCGCCTTCTCGCAGGACGTGGGACATACCCTGGCACGCATCGCCGCCGATTACCGCCAGGTCAAGGCCGTACGTGCCGAACTGGCCGCTGTGGACCGGCAACTGGCCGCGCATCCCGAGCAGGCCGCGTTGCGGCAGGCGGTACAGGATCTCGAACGCCGCACCCGACCCCTGATCCAGGGCAGCAACGGCGAACGCACGCGCAACCTGCGCGGCATGAGCGACGTGCTGGCCGGCATCGCCACCGACGTCACCGGCGCCGACCGCGCACCCACGAAAGGACAACGTCAGGTGCTGGCCCTGTATCGACGCAATCTGGATGCCGCCGAGCAGATCTGGCAAGCAATCCGCACGCACGCCCTGCCATCGCTCAACCATCGCCTGCAGGCATCCGGCCTGCCGGCAATACGGCCAGCCGAAGGTTCTGCTTCGCAGGGCGTATTTGAGAACTGACTATAAAAATAGCCTTCATACCATTGATATGATGGCTATTTATGACATACGGGCATTGTTGATTGGTAGTGGGGTGGCACCTCGCACCAAACGACTATTGAAAGTACGCAATCGAAGCGTTGCGGGCTGCTTCGAACTCGTGCGGACTCCATCGAAACGCCTGCCGAATTGTAGACCTGCAAGCAGGTTTTTCAGCCATGCTGGTCACCGGGAAATAGGCATTAAACTCGTTTGCCTTCCGGGGCAGTTCAATGCCGAATCTGGAATCGAAGCCCCGTCCGTTGCCGAAGCCAATAACACGCCCAAGTACACCCATTCCTAGGGCAGGGCGACCTGCCGTGCGGCGAATGGGGCAAACATTCACCGTAAAACATGCAGCGATTGTCTTGCGTATGCGGAGATTGCAGGCATAATCTCCGCATGAATAGCGGAGATTACAAATATATCTGGCAGGCCGGCGACTGGCCGGCTTGGCGCTTCGACCTGGCGGTACTCGCTGAGCCAATGGCCCAGGTCAGTCGTGCCCAGGGACACTTGATGGGGCGTCTGGCCGACGTCGGCATGGTTCTACGCGATCAGGCGAGCCTCGCGGTGCTCACCGAGGACGTGGTCAAGACCAGCGAGATCGAGGGTGAGCAGCTCAACGTCGAATCCGTGCGCTCGTCCATCGCACGCAGGCTGGGCGTGGACATCGGCGCCCTGGCTCCAGTCGATCGCCACGTCGAAGGCGTGGTCGAGATGGTGCTTGATGCCACGGCCAACTGCCAGGCACCGGTTACGCGGGAGCGAATGTTCGGTTGGCATGCCGCACTGTTTCCCACCGGCTATTCGGGACTCACCAAAATCAAGGTCGGCGGCTGGCGCGACGATGCCACCGGCCCGATGCAGGTAGTGTCCGGCCCTATCGGTCGCCAGCGGGTGCATTTCGAAGCACCGCCGGCCGATCGCCTCGAGGCCGAAACCAGCCGCTTCCTCGACTGGCTGAAGGACGCGTCGAACGAACCTCCGCTGCTCAAGGCCGGTCTCGGCCATCTGTGGTTCGTCACACTGCACCCATTCGACGATGGCAATGGACGTATCGCCCGGGCCATTGGCGATCTGCTGCTGGCGCGTGCCGATGGCAGCCCGCAACGCTTCTACAGTTTGTCGGCGCAGATCCAGCGCGAACGGAAGGCCTACTACGACAACCTGGAGCGAACCCAGAAGCGGTCGATCGACGTCACCGAGTGGCTCGCCTGGTTCCTCGGCACCCTTCATCGCGCCGTCGACCAGGCCCAATACACGCTCGATGCCGTGCTGACCAAGGCGCGGTTCTGGCAGCGCTGGGCAACCATGCCACTCAACGAGCGGCAGGTGAAGCTGCTGAACAAGATGCTGGACGGTTTCGAGGGCAAGCTCACCAGCAGCAAGTGGGCGGCCATCGCCACGTGCTCGCCGGACACAGCCTTGCGCGACATCAACGATCTGCTGACGCGTGGCGTCCTGAGAAAGTCAGATGCTGGTGGGCGCAGCACCAGCTACGAGCTGCATGACCGGCCGGAGTAGCGGCGCTTCCTGGAATTGGTTTGGCTCGCGGCCGGAACAGCGCTTCCATGGACTCCTGCCAACTCATTCGGAAGGAGTAAACCGCCCTGGATTTCCCAGAGACTCCAATTTGCTGCAGGCCATTGGCGTAGGGCAGGACGCTGGTGACCAGAATCTTTCGCTTTGCCATGTGGGGCGGTCCGGGACGTCGCTCGCATGCTGGTTTGCGGAGCACGCCAACGTGGCTCAGGGGTCGTCGCTGGCTGGCGATGCTGGAATCAGGCGAAGCGAAGTCGCTGAAGGAAATCGCCGCGCGGGGGAGGGAATCGACAACAGCTGCGTCAGCCGCATGGTCAACCTGACCACGCTGGCACCCGACATCGTGGCGGCCAATCCTGGACAACGTGCTGCCGAATCACATCACGTTGTTCGATCTGGCGGTTGATCCGCCGGCGCTGTGGGATGAGCAGCGGGAAAGAGTCGGGCTCTGAGGCGGAAACGCCGCCTCAGCTCAACAAGCTCTTGAGATCCTTGAGCATCAGGAACAGATGGTACAGATCGGTCGGGCTGGGCTCGAATTCCCACGATTCGTACCACTGCCGCGCTGCGTCGTCCTTGGCATGGACCAACAGGCAGCGGATACCGGCGATGTCGGCAGCCTGTGCGGTGCGTAGCAAGTCGCCCTTGAATAATTCACAACTAATTGATATTTCATGTAAAATACCCGAATTCCAGGGTGCCAAAACGCCACCTTCTGCAAGCCTGGCATCCGTTTTCTTGCAATTTTCGGGGAAAAATCGATG
>JALUXG010000004.1 GCA_027019085.1 Rhodanobacteraceae bacterium
CGCCGGTTTCGTCTGGCCGCAATGCTGCCTCGTTTGATGCGTGCGATGATGCTCTGCAGCCCTTGGCCTGACCCGAGGCTGCGCGCAGTTGGCAATTTTCATGGCTGAGGAAGAGGGCTAATCAGGATCAAGCTTGCCCTGGTAGTGGGTATTGCCAGTGTATCCGCCGGCGCCTTCGCCCAGAGCCCTTCTGCGCAGAATCAGGGCCAGACAACCAAGAGCGCAACCGCAAAGAAAAAACCCGAGCAGTTGCAGACCGTCGTGGTCACGGGTACCCGTCTGCCCAGCGTTACCATCACCGCATCCAGCCCGGTCACACAGATCAGCGCCCAGGCGTTCAAGGTGACGGGTACGATGAGTGTTGACGACGTTGTCAACCAGATGCCGCAGCTTGCACCTTACTTCGACCAGTTCCAGAACAACGGAGCCACCGGATACCCGACAGCCAACCTGCGCGGCCTCGGCACCTCCCGGACCCTGGTGCTCATCAATGGCGAGCGTGTCCAGGCAGGCTCGGCTTTTGCGGTCGACCTGAGCCAGATTCCGACAGCTTTGGTCAAGCGAGTCGATATCCTGACCGGTGGTGCATCGGCCGTGTACGGCGCCGATGCCGTGGCGGGCGTGGTCAACTTCGTGCTCGACGACGAATTTTCCGGCGTCCAGTTCGACTACAGCGTGTCGGGATACCAGCACAACAACCGCAACAAGTACATGGAAGGCCTGCTGAACCAGGCCGGGTACAAGGACCCCAAGGGCAACACCGGATTTGACGGCATCACCCGCCAGGCAGACATGATTCTCGGCGGCAAGTTTGCCGACGGCAAGGGTCATGCCATGGGCTGGATCAACATGCAGAAGACCAACGGTGTCCTGCAGGGTACCCGTGACTATTCCGCCTGTGCCCTGAATAGCGCGGGTACGGCCTGCGGTGGCTCCTCGACGGCGCCGAACCCGAACTTCTTCGTGTTCAACCAGAGCTTCACCAATGGCGGGTTTGCACACATCGACCCGACGTCGGGCAACTGGCTTGCGGGGCCGGGGCAGAAATACAACTACGCGCCACTCAACTACTACATGCGTCCGGACACGCGCGTGAACGTTGGTGCGGTGGTCAACTATGACGTCAACGACCATTTCCGTCCGTACATGAACTTCATGTACACACACCGTCGCAACGACTTCCAGCTGGCCGAGACGGGCACGTTCTACGGGCAGACCCTGAGCATCGACTGCAGCAATCCGTCCATGGTGGCCACGACCGGCACCCTGTGCAGCACCATCAACAATGCCTATCCGGGCATCACGTCCAGTGGCCCGCTGGTTGTCTACGTCGGCAAGCGCGATGTGGAAGGTGGGCCGCGCCGCACGGGCGTCACCACCAACTCCTACCGCACGGTCCTCGGCGCCAAGGGCGACATCAATCTCAACTGGTCGTACAACGTCGCCGCCGTGCTCGGCCAGACCGACGAAACGTCCGTGGGCACCGGCGACTTCCTGTCCGACCGCGTGGCAGCCGAACTGTATGGTTGTCCTGCCGGCTCGTTCAGTGGGTGCATTCCCTACAACGTATGGCAGGTCGGCGGTGTGACTTCGGCCCAGGTCCAGCCTTTGCTGGGCACCAGCATGTACCAGACGCGTACGCGCCTGATGGACATCAACGCCTACGTCAGCGGCGAATTCAACTACAGCCTGCCCTGGGCCGACAACGACCCGATCACGCTGGTAGCCGGTACCGAATGGCGCAAGGAGAACTACAACTTCACCGCCGACAGCAACTCGCAGCAGGGCAACTTCACCGGTTCGGGTGGTCCGTCGTTGCCGCTGAGCGGCCAGATCCAGGTCAAGGAACTGTATACCGAGGCCGGTATCCCGGTCATCGAGAACGCAGGTGTGCTTGACTCCCTGGCCCTGAACGCCGGCTACCGTTATTCGGATTACAAGCTGTCGGGCAAGACCAACACCTACAAGATCGGCTTCAACGTCCAGATGGACAAGATCTTCCGCTTCCGCGGCGGCTTCAACCGTGCCGTGCGTGCGCCGAACATCGCCGAGCTGTTCTCCACCCAGCAGATCGGATTGTGGTCCGGCAGCGATCCGTGTGCGGGACCGACTCCGACCGATACGCTGGCCCAGTGCCAGAACACCGGCATGACGGCGGCCCAGTACGGCAATTCCCCGGATAACCCGGCGGGCCAGTACAACCAGTTCTTCGGCGGCAACCCGAACCTGAAGCCCGAGAAGGCGGACACCTATACCCTGGGTTTCGCCACCACGCCGGTCCGCGGTCTGGAACTCTCTCTTGACTACTATGACATCAAGATCAAGAACACGATCAGCACCATCGGTGCCGCGACGATCCTGGACTTCTGTGCCAAGACGGGCAACCCGTTCCTGTGCAACAAGGTGCACCGCAATCCGGCAACCGGCGACCTGTGGCTGGGCAAGACGGGCTTTGTCACCAACCTGACCGACAACTTCGGCAATCTGGAAGCGAAGGGTGTCGACCTGAACGTCCGTTACAAGTGGACGATGTTCGGTGGCGATGCCGTGGCAACATTGGCGGGCACCCGTCTGCAGAGCTTCAAGGTCGATCCGCTGCCGGGCGTCAATTCGTCGGCCCAGTACGATTGCGCAGGCAAGGTCAACCTGTCCTGCTTCAATCCGCGCTGGCGCCACGTGGCGAACTTCAACTACTCGCGTGACTGGTGGAGCGTGAACGTTCGCTGGCGCTACATGGGCTCGGTCAAATACGTCAACACCGACGGTACGCTGGGCACCAAGGACAAGCTCGTGGCAAATCACAACCACGAAATCTCGGCCTACAACTGGATCGACCTGTCCGGCACGTTCAAGCTGACCTCGAAGCTGAACTGGACCATCGGCGTGAACAACATTGCCGACAAGGCTCCGCCGCTGGTGGGCAACAGCCTGACGTTCAATGCCAACACTCCGGGCGGTTACGACGAACTGGGTCGTTATTTCTTCACCCGTCTCAGCCTCAAGCTCTGAAGGATCAGGCGCGAGTGCAACAACTCAGGCGGCGGGCTTCGGCCCGCCGCTTTTTCATGGGCGGTTCCGGATCCGGGTCTAATCTTCCCGCCCCGCCGTGATCGGCGGAATGCATGCGGGAGGCGCCAGCGCGGTGCGCAGCATGATCCTGAGTGCCCGAATGAGGGTGTCCGCATCCATCGACGGTGCGCCCGAGTGCTGTACGGCCTGTTCGGGAAGATAGGGGGTGTGCACGAAACCGGCCGGGACTTCGGGACGATCGTGCAGGGCATGGCACAGCAGGTAGAACACCTGGTTGCACACATAGGTGCCAGCCGTGTGGGAAATCTCCGCCGGAATGCCGGCGTCGCGCAACGCGAGCAGCATGCTCTTGACAGGCAGCGTGCTGAAATAGGCCGCCGGTCCTCCGGTGACCACCGGCCTGTCGATCGGCTGCACGCCGGTATTGTCGGGAATGCGTGCGTCAATCAGGTTGATGGCGACTCTTTCAAGCGAAATTTGCGCCCGCCCGCCCGCCTGCCCTACTGCGATGACAGCTGCCGGCGCGTGTTCGCGCAAGACTTCTCGCAGTGTTGATGCCGCGTCGGCGAATGCCGTTGGCAGGCACCGGGCATTGACCGTGTATCCATCGATGCGCTCGCCGTCCAGACGCCGCACGGTTTCCCATGACGGATTGACCGGTTCACCGCCGAAAGGCTCGAATCCGGTCAAAAGCACGCTGGGACGGGTCTTGCTACTCATCGAAATGCCAGCAGGTAGAGGGCCAGGAGATTGAATGCAAGCAGGAACAGGGCAGTCGGAATTTGCGCTCGAATCACGGACCACGGGTCGTCCAGTTCCAGCAGGGCCACCGGCACGATATTGAAATTGGCCGCCATCGGCGTCAACAGTGTTCCGCAATAACCGCTGAGCATGCCCAGTGCGCCGACGATGGCCGGATTGCCGCCGTGCAGGTGCACCAGCAAGGGCAGGCCGATGCCGGCCGTGAGCACCGGGAATGCCGCAAAGGCATTGCCCATGATCACCGTGAACACCACCATGCCCAGTGCATAGGCCAGCACGCAAGCCAGCAGGCTGCTGACCGGTATGAAGCTTTCGGTCAGATGTGCAATCGCGTCGCCCACTCCGCTACGGGTCAGAACCGATCCCAGGCTGGCAAGCACCAACGGCAGCAGCGCCGCCCAGCCCAGGGTGTCCAGCAGGCGCCGCCCTTCGGTCACTGCCGCACGGGGAGGCTGACGGCCGATCCACACGGCGGCAGCCGCTGCGCACAGGCACGAGAGGACAAACCCTTCCAGGGTCACGTGTTTTGGCTCTTTTGAAAAACGAGTGGGTTAGCATGCATGTTGGTTGATCCTGTGGAAGTCGAGTTTGCCAGCGATGAGGAAGATGACGGTGCGCATGGTTTCGAATCGGGTGTAGCCACGCGCCTTG
>JALUXG010000005.1 GCA_027019085.1 Rhodanobacteraceae bacterium
CCCGAGTCCCGAGTCCCGAGTCCCGAGTCCCGAGTCCCGAGCCGTCAGCGCTTCATGGCGTTGAAGAACTCGTCGTTGGTCTTGGTGTTCTTCATCTTGTCGAGCATGAACTCCATCGCTGCCAGTTCGTCCATCGGGTGCAGCAGCTTGCGCAGGATCCAGACCTTCTGCAGCAGGTCCGGCGGGATCAGCAGCTCCTCGCGCCGGGTGCCGGAGCGGTTGATGTCGATGGCCGGATAGACACGCTTCTCGGAGATGCGGCGGTTCAGGTGCACTTCCATGTTGCCGGTGCCCTTGAACTCCTCGTAGATCACCTCGTCCATCTTCGAGCCGGTGTCGATCAGTGCAGTGGCGATGATGGTCAGGCTGCCACCTTCCTCGACGTTGCGCGCGGCGCCGAAGAAGCGCTTCGGTCGCTGCAGGGCGTTGGCGTCGACACCGCCGGTCAGCACCTTGCCGGAGCTGGGCACCACGGTGTTGTAGGCGCGTGCCAGGCGGGTGATGGAATCGAGCAGGATGACCACGTCCTTCTTGTGCTCGACCAGGCGCTTGGCACGTTCGATCACCATTTCGGCGACCTGCACGTGGCGCACGGCCGGCTCGTCGAAGGTCGAGCTGATGACCTCGGCGCGCACCGTGCGCTGCATCTCGGTCACTTCTTCCGGACGCTCGTCGATCAGCAGGATGATGACGTGCGCGTCGGGATGGTTGGTGGTGATGGCCTGGGCCACGTTCTGCAACATCATCGTCTTGCCGGCCTTGGGCTGGGAGACGAGCAGTCCGCGCTGGCCGCATCCGATCGGCGCAACGAGGTCGATGATGCGTCCGGTGATGTCCTCGGTCGAGCCGTTTCCGCGTTCCAGGTGGAAGGCCTTGCGCGGGAACAGAGGGGTAAGGTTCTCGAACAGGATCTTGTTCTTGGAGGCCTCGGGAGGGTCGCCGTTGATGGTCTCCACGCGCAGCATCGCGAAGTAGCGTTCGCCCTCCTTGGGCGGGCGCACGCGGCCGGTGATGTAGTCGCCGGTGCGCAGGTTGAAACGCCGGATCTGGCTGGGGCTGACGTAGATGTCGTCGGGGCCGGCCAGGTACGACTCGTCGGCCGAGCGCATGAAGCCGAAGCCGTCCTGCAGGATTTCCAGTACGCCCTCGGCCCAGATGCCGCCACCGGATCGGGCGTGGGCCTTCAGGATGTTGAAGATCACGTCCTGTTTGCGTGCACGCGCGACGCCTTCGTGGGCACCCAGTTCCTCGGCCGTCTCCAGCAGTTCGATGGCGTTCTTGCGTTTGAGTTCGGTCAGGTTGATGACGCGGTCGTCGCTGCCGGGATCATGATTCTCGTCGTCATCCATCGGCAGGCCGTTGGGGTTGGGCCGATTGTTGCCCCGATTGCCCCCGCGATCGTGCTTGCGACGGCGTCCACGACGTTCGGAATTGCCGCGGTTGTTGCGCGACTTGCGGTTGTCGCCCTGAGACTTGCCGGCGTTGTCGCCCTCGCTGTCACTGGAGGATGATGGCTTGTCCTGGCCGCCACCGCTGTCGGCGGAATCGGGTGCCGGTGCGGGGGCGCGGTTGTCATCGCGCGGACGCCGGGGCTTGGCGCTTGCTTCGCTGCCTGCGCGGTCATCCGCACGCGCGGACTCGGAGGGGTTTTGGCTATCGGTATCGGACACGAACAAACCTCGTCGGGCGCCGTGGGGAGCTTGAGGAAAGGGATCGGAGGCGATCAGGATGCACGGGCTCGAACGGCCCGTCGTCAGGATCGGCAATCTAGCACCGCTTGCGGCGCTTCGCAATCAGGGCGCCACGACTGCGCCTGGCGCGTCGTGGCGCAGGATATGGATCAGAGCGCGTTGTCGAGCATTTGCGTGACGCGTCCCTTGGGTACGGCGCCTACCTGGGTGGCTTCGACCTTGCCGCCCTTGAACAGCATCATGGTGGGCACACCGCGCACATTGTACTGGATCGGCGTCTTCTGGTTGTGGTCGATATCGACCTTGACCACCTTCAGGCGGCCTTCGTAATCCTTGGCCACTTCGTCCAGGATCGGGGCGATGGCCTTGCAGGGACCGCACCAGGTGGCCCAGAAATCGACCAGTACGGGAATGTCGGATTTCAGCACCTGGGCTTCGAAATCGCTGTCGTTGATATGGGAAATCAGATCGCTCACTGCGGGGGGCTCCGTGATTGCGGAAAAGGGGGCGACGCGAACAGCTGCTGCGCGCGTCGCCCGGCATCGGCTACACTATGGCAGATACGCCACCACTTTCAGATGGCGGGTGGGCTGGAGAATTCAAGACCGGATGCCTTTGCGGCTCGCCGCTCATTCCAGCGCAACTCGAGTCGGGGTTCAAGCCGGCAAGGCATGTGCCGGGATCGATCCGGCCCGGGTCCTGCGATGTCTCTGCTGCAACGCATGCGGGATGTGTCGCCGCACCCCTGCCCGAATGCACCCGCTCCCCGGATGCGCCATGCCTGGCGCGCCAGTTGCAATGCTGCAGGTCCTGTGCCTGTGGCCGGAATCGATTCATGGCCGAACACGTACTCACCGATACCTTCTTCGACAACCTTGATCTGCACCCGGATCTGCAACAGGGCCTGCACGCCTGCGGTTTTACCCGCTGCACCCCGATCCAGTCGCTGACCCTGCCGGTCGCGCTCACTGGCCGCGATGTCGCCGGCCAGGCACAGACCGGCACCGGCAAGACCTGTGCCTTCCTGGTGGCGACCATGCAACGATTGCTGACGCGCTCGGCACGCCCGGACCGCAAGGACAGCGACCCGCGTGCACTGGTCATCGCACCCACGCGCGAGCTGGCGATCCAGATCGAGAAGGACGCGCGTGCCATCGGGCGTCACACCGGCCTGCGCATGGCGCTGATCTATGGCGGGGTCGACTACGACAAGCAGCGCCAGATGCTGCGCGATGGCTGCGACATCATCATTGCCACGCCGGGCCGCCTGCTGGACTACTACAAGCAGAACGTATTCGGCCTGAACTCCATCGAAGTGATGGTGATCGACGAGGCCGACCGCATGTTCGACCTCGGCTTCATCAAGGATGTGCGCTACATCTTCCGCCGCCTGCCGCCGCGCGACGAGCGCCAGGTGCTGCTGTTCTCGGCCACCCTGAGCCACCGCGTGCTGGAACTGGCCTACGAGCACATGGACGAGGCCGAGAAACTGGTGGTGGAGACCGACAACGTCACCGCCGACAAGGTGCGCCAGGTGGTCTACTTTCCGGCCAGGGAAGAGAAGATGCCGTTGCTGCTCAACCTCCTGGGACGGCACAAGCCCGAGCGCAGCATCGTGTTTGCCAACACCAAGGCTGCCGTGGAACGCATCAAGGAACGATTGCGCAAACAGGGCTACCGGGTCGGCGCACTGTCCGGCGATGTACCGCAGGTCAAGCGCCAGAAGTTGCTGCAGCGCTTCAAGGACAGCCAGATCGACATGCTGGTGGCCACCGACGTGGCCGCGCGCGGTTTGCACATTCCGGCGGTGAGCCATGTCTTCAACTACGACCTGCCGCAGGATGCCGAGGACTACGTGCATCGCATCGGACGCACGGCCCGCCTGGGAGCGGAAGGCGACGCGATCAGCTTTGCCTGCGATCTGTATGCCATGGGCCTGCCCGACATCGAAGCCTTCATCGAGCAGAAGATCCCGGTAGCAACGCTCGAGCCGGAGCTGCTGAAGGCACCGGCGGCCCCGGCACGTCAGGCCGGGGTGCCGGAGCCGGCGTCCACCGACGGCCATCAGGTGGCCGATGCCGCGCCGCGCAAGCGTCGCCGCCGCCGCCGCGCGGGAGCTTCGCCCGCGGCGCCGGCCGCGTCCGGGCAGCCAGTCCAGGCGGACACGAAGCTACCCTCCGGTGAGGCGAGTGAGGCTGCATCCCGGCCCCGGACAGTGGGCGCCTCCAGTGCCTCGGACGTGCCGGCCGATGCCGGATCCGCGGATCGGCCGCGGCGCCGTCGTCGTCGCCGTCGGGGCGGGCGTGGCCGTAACGGGGACGGTGCAGCCGGGCCGGGGCAGACGGAAAAACGGGCCGAGGATCGCACACCGTCCTCACCCGGGCGCCGTCCGGATCCATCACGCCTGCGAAACGGGCGCTCCGCCCAGGAACCCGGCACTGGCCCCGGAAAGGGGCGGCGCGATGCCGCCCGTGGCGACAGGAATACCCGCCAGGTGCATGCCGAGCCGGCGCCGGCTGCCGCCAAGTCGAAGAAACCGGGATTCTTCCGCCGTCTGTTCGGCGCGCGCTGAGGCGCAATATCCACGCTGGCGTGCGGGTCATGGTGCCTTCGGGCGCACACGGACAGGCATGACCTATGGAAGATGCTGCCGGGCGCGGTATGCTCGCGTTTTTCGCGGCAGACGCGGCGCACGTGATCCGTTTCGACCAGGTCAGCAAACGCTATACCACCGGGCAGGAGGCCCTGGCCGGCCTGTCCTTCCATGTCGATGCGGGCGAGATGGTGTTCATCACCGGACACTCGGGCGCGGGCAAGAGCACGCTACTGAAGCTGCTCGCGATGATCGAGCGGCCCACGCGCGGCAGCCTCACGGTCAACGGCAGGAACCTTTCCAGCGCCAGTCGCCGCAGCATTCCGCGCCATCGCCGGCAGATCGGCATGGTGTTCCAGGACCACCGTTTGCTGATGGATCGCAGCGTGTTCGACAATGTCGCGTTGCCCCTGGTCATCGCCGGGATCGCGCCTGCCGAACGGGCGCGGCGTGTGCGTGCGGCACTGGAGAAGGTCGGTTTGCTGGCCTACGAGAAACTGGCCCCGGTGATGCTCTCGGCCGGCGAGCAGCAACGGGTGGGCATCGCCCGTGCCATCGTTGCCAAGCCCGCCCTCATCATCGCTGATGAGCCTACCGGCAACCTGGATCCGAATCTGGCGGCCGAAATCATGGACCTGTTCGACCAGTTCCAGCGGATCGGCACCACGGTGCTGGTGGCCAGTCACGACTTGATGCTCATCAAGCGCACCCGCAAGCGCGTCCTGGTGCTCGATCATGGCCGGCTGGTCGATGACGTCCCGGCCACCGAGGTGACGGCGTGATCGAGCGCGGCAAGCGACAGCGTGGTGTGGCGCGGACCCGGGCCAGGCCGTTCGCCTCGTGGCTGGAACAACATGGCTGGGGCCTGATGGCCAGTGTGCGCCGCCTCGGTGCCCGCCCCATGGGCACGCTGATGACAGTCTCTGTCATGGGCTTTGCGCTGGCCCTGCCACTGACCTTCGCCTTGCTGCTGGGCAATCTGCAGCATTTCGGGGCCACGCTCGGCCAGACCCAGGCAATCAGTGTGTTCATGCAGCCCGGTGTCAAGGACCAGGCTGCGCAGGAACTGGCTGGCGTCGTGCGCGCACGGTCGGATGTGGCGTCTGTCGGCATGCGCACACCAAAGCAGGGAATGGCTGAATTGGCCGCAATGCAGGGGTTCGGCGACGCGCTCAAGTCCCTGGATTACAACCCGCTTCCGTACGTGCTGGTGGTGCATCCGGCAGGCAGCCTGGATACCGGCCGGATCCGCCAGCTTGTAGGGTGGCTGCATGCCCGGCCCGGTGTTGACCTGGTGCAGGACGACGGTGCCTGGCGTTCACGTCTGCAGGCATTGCTTGATGTGGCGCGACGGGCCGTGCTGATGCTTGCCGCGTTGCTGGCGACGGCAGCCTTGCTGGTGGTCGGCAACAGTGTGCGGCTGGATATCCAGGGACGTGCCGAGGAAATCGCTGTCTTGCGGCTGGTCGGCGCCAGTGCCTCCTTCGTGCGGCGGCCGTATCTGTATGCAGGTCTCTGGTACGGTCTGGCCGGGGGGCTGGTGGCCGTGCTGCTCACCATGCTGCTGGAGTGGGCGCTGGCCGGACCGGTGGAGCGACTGGTGGCCAGCTACGGCGGCCAGTTGCAGCTGGCTGGACTGCCGGTGTGGCAGCTTGCCCTGGTGCCGGCACTGGCGGCCCTGCTCGGCTGGCTGGGAGCGCGGCTGGTGTGCGCGCGGCAGCTGCGGCGTACCGTATGATGGAGCGGGTGATGCGGGGAAGAGCATGAAGGGCGACATCAGCCGGCACATTGCCAGCGCGCAGCCGCGTGTTCTGGTCGTCGACGGTTCGAAGGTTGTGCGCAGGCTCATCGAGCAGGTGCTCACCCAACAGTTGCCGGAAGCCACGGTGGCCTCGTGCGGCAGCGGGGAGGAAGCGCGCGAGGCATTGGCCGCGGGTATGGTCGACTTCGTCACCGTGGCCTTGCGCCTTCCAGACATGGACGGTCTGGAGCTGGCCAGGCACATCCGCGAGCAGTGCACCCAGACCTACGTACCCATCGTGGTCATCTCCGGTGATGTCGACCAGCGCCTGCGCGAGCGCAGCCTGGGCGATGTGGTGACCGACTATTTCGACAAATCCCTTGGATTCCAGGCTCTTGCCGACTTCATACGGGGCTATGTCTGCCCCGAGGATCCGGCCGAGGGCGAAGTGCTGTATATCGAGGACAGCCGCGTGGTTGCCCTGGCCACGCGACGGATGATGGAAAAGCATGGCCTTGGCGTGTTGCACGACATCAGCGTCGAGGACGCCATGGCGCGCATGGAAACGGCGCGGGCGCAGGGAAGGATCGTCGCCGACGTGGTGCTGACCGACGTCACCCTGAAAGGCGCCCTGACCGGTGGCGACCTGCTGCGTGCCTTGCGCGAGGATTACGGCTACGGCAAGGGCCAGCTGCCTGTGCTGGTGATGACCGGCGACGACAATCCCGACAAGCAGGCCGCATTGATACGTGCCGGCGCCAACGACCTGGTGGTCAAGCCGGTCGAGGAACGCCTGCTGATCACCAAGCTGCTGTTCCAGCTGCGTGTATCCCGGCACCTGCGCGAGCGCACGGGCGCCGCTTCGGAACCCTAGCAGGCACATGAGCGGGCACCCGGTGCAACTGGAAGCTTCCTGGAAGGCGCGGGTCGGTGCGTACCTGCAGCGTCCGGAGATGCAGGCGCTCGGAGCATTCCTGCGCGCCGAAAAGCAGGCCGGCAAGACGATCTATCCGCCCGGCGGGGAGATCTTCGCGGCGTTCGCGCATACCCCGTTCGACCGCGTCAAGGTCGTTATTCTCGGTCAGGACCCGTATCACGGCGCCGGCCAGGCGCATGGCTTGTGTTTCTCGGTGCGACCGGGAGTGCCGGCACCGCCGTCGCTGGTCAACGTGTTCAAGGAAATCCGGAGCGACCTTGGCATCGCGCCGCCAGGCCACGGTTGCCTGACAGCGTGGGCCGAGCGCGGCGTGCTGCTGCTCAACACCGTGCTGACCGTCGAGCAGGGCCGGGCCGCCTCGCATCGCGGCAAGGGCTGGGAAGGGTTCACCGACCACGTGATCGACGTCCTCAACGACGGGCGTGAGCATCTGGTCTTCCTGCTCTGGGGCAGCCATGCCGGCAGCAAGGCCTCACGCATCGACAGTCGTCGCCATGACGTGTTGCGCGCGCCTCATCCCTCGCCCCTGTCGGCCCATCGAGGGTTTTTCGGATGCCGGCATTTCTCCCGCGCCAACCGCTATCTCGCCGAACATGACCAGGTCCCGATCGACTGGTCGTTGCCGCCCTTGCAGGCAGGCTTGCGCACGGACCGCTGATCGCAGCGTAGCGGGCCGCCATCCATGGTGCGATAGCGGATCTGCCACACGCAGGGGCGGCCTTGAACGGATGCGAATCGACCCTATCCAGAGAGTCAGGGAGGGGGACCGTCGACAGTCGGCCTTCATTCATGTACCATTGAGTACAGTTAAAGTCTGGAACTTTCCGCAGCTTTGGCACTCAAACATGCAGAGTGCTAATCTGGACTTTCCACAGGAGGCAAACGTCCATGAGTCAGGCCCTGGTTGCCAACAATCTGCCCATTCCCGGTACCGCCGGCAGCCTTGATGCGTATATCTCGGCGGTGTATCGCATCCCGGTGTTGAGCGCCGAGGAAGAAAAGCAGCTGGCCGAGCGCTACCACGCCGAAAACGACCTGGATGCCGCCAGACAGCTGATCGCCGCGCACCTGCGCTTTGTAGTGCATGTGGCACGCGGGTATTCCGGTTACGGCTTGCAACTCGGTGACCTCATCCAGGAAGGCAATATCGGACTGATGAAGGCGGTCAAGCGTTTCGACCCCGAGCATGGGGTGCGTCTGGTCAGCTTCGCCGTGCACTGGATCCGTGCCGAGATGCACGAGTTCATCCTCAAGAACTGGCGCATCGTCAAGGTCGCCACGACCAAGGCACAGCGCAAGCTGTTCTTCAACCTGCGCAAGAACAAGAAGCGCCTGGGCTGGATGAACGCCGGCGAGGTCAAGACCGTGGCCGAGGAACTTGGCGTGCCGGAAAAGACGGTTCTGGAAATGGAATCACGCCTGTCCGGTCGCGATGTCGGTTTTGATGCTCCGGTCGATGCCGACGACGACGAACGCCCGGCGCCGGCTGCGTTCCTGGTCGACGACAGTGCCGACCCGTACCAGAACGTGGCCGACAACAGCCAGGCCGAAAGCCGCCAGGAAACGCTGATGGTGGCCCTGCAGGATCTTGACCCGCGCTCGCGCGACATCATCCAGCGCCGCTGGCTGACCGATGACAAGATCACGCTGCAGGAACTGGCTGATGAATACGGTGTGTCTGCCGAACGCATCCGCCAGATCGAGGCGGCTGCGATGAAGAAGATGCGCGGTGTGTTCGCCGCCTGAGCATTCCTGCTCCAAGACTTGCCAAAACGGCCCCGTCATGCGGGGCCGTTTTCATTTGGACCAGTGTCGTATGGCACGCCCCCGAGCGAAAAAAGCCCCCGCTCTGGGCGGGGGCTCGACAAGCACAGCCTGCCGCGATCAGTGCGTCGCGAGCAGGGGGATCATCAGCAGTGCGACGATGTTGATGATCTTGATCAAGGGGTTGATTGCCGGTCCGGCCGTGTCCTTGTAGGGGTCTCCGACCGTGTCGCCGGTCACCGCGGCCTTGTGGGCTTCCGAACCCTTGCCGCCGTTATTGCCGTCCTCGATGTACTTCTTGGCGTTGTCCCAGGCACCGCCGCCAGTGGTCATCGAAACGGCCACGAACAGGCCGGTGACAATGGTGCCGATCAGCACGCCGCCCAGCGCCTTCGGCCCCAGCAGCAGGCCGACCAGGATCGGCACTGCCACGGGCAGCAGTGACGGTATGATCATCTCCTTGATCGCGGCCCTGGTCAGCATGTCCACGGCGCGCGAGTAGTCCGGCTTGGTGGTGCCCTGCATGATGCCGGCGATCTCGCGGAACTGGCGACGCACCTCCTCGACCACCGAACCGGCCGCGCGTCCCACCGCCTCCATGGCCAGGGCGCCGAACAGGTACGGGATCAGGCCGCCGATCAGCAGGCCGATGATGATCATGTGATCGGACAGGTCGAAGGTGAAGAGCTTGCCGCCGTGGTTGGCACTGAGGTTGTGGGTGTAGTCGGCAAACAGCACCAGTGCAGCCAGTGCCGCCGAGCCGATGGCATAACCCTTGGTCACTGCCTTGGTGGTGTTGCCCACCGCATCCAGCGGATCGGTGACGCCACGCACTTCGGCTGGCAGGTCTGCCATCTCGGCAATGCCGCCGGCGTTGTCGGTGATCGGACCGTAGGCATCCAGCGCCACGATCATGCCGGCCATCGACAGCATGGCCGTGGCGGCGATGGCAATGCCGTACAGGCCGCCGAAGTGGAACGCACTCCAGATGGCCAGGCACACCGCGATGACCGGCCATGCGGTGGCCTTCATCGACACCCCGAGACCGGCGATGATGTTGGTCGCGTGCCCGGTGGTCGAGGCCTGGGCAATGTGCCGTACCGGCTTGAACTCGGTACCGGTGTAGTACTCGGTGATCCACACGATCACGCCGGTCAGCAGCAGTCCGATAACCGCGCAGTAGAACAGGTGCATGGCGGGGATCGTGGCGCCGCCGTTGTCCGGGGTCAGGCCGCCCGGGAACAAGCTGCGGGTGATGAACCAGAAGGCCACCGCCGCCAGTACACCGGAAACGATCACACCCTTGTACAGCGCGCCCATGATCGACCCGCCTTCCTTCACGCGCACGAAGAAGGTGCCGATGATCGAGGCGATGATCGAGGCTGCGCCGAGGATGAGCGGATACATCACCGCATCGCTGTTGCCGGCGAAGGCCAAGCCGCCGAGCAGCATCGTCGCAACCACGGTTACGGCATAGGTTTCGAACAGGTCCGCCGCCATGCCGGCGCAGTCACCCACGTTGTCGCCCACGTTGTCGGCGATCACCGCCGGGTTGCGCGGGTCGTCCTCGGGAATGCCCGCTTCCACCTTGCCCACCAGGTCGGCACCGACGTCGGCGCCCTTGGTGAAGATGCCGCCGCCCAGGCGCGCGAAGATCGAGATCAGCGAGCTGCCGAAGGCCAGGCCAACCAGGGCATGCAGGGCCTCCTCGCCCTTCAGCCCGAAATGCGGCAGCAGGTAGAAATAACCGGCGGTGCCGAGCAGTGCCAGTCCCACCACCAGCATGCCGGTGATGGCGCCGCCGCGGAAGGCCACGTTCATGGCCGGGCCGATGCCGTTGCGGGCGGCCTCGGCGGTGCGCACGTTGGCGCGAACCGACACGTTCATGCCGATGTAGCCGGTGGCGCCCGAGAGCACCGCGCCAATCGCGAAACCGATGGCCGTGGGCCAGTTGAGGAAGAAGCCGATCAGCACGAACAGGATCACGCCGGCAATGGCGATGGTGCCGTACTGGCGATTGAGGTAGGCCTTGGCGCCCTCCTGGATGGCGCCGGCGATTTCGCGCATGCGTTCATTGCCGGTCGACTGGGCGAGTACCCAGCGTACCGAAAAGGCCCCGTAGAGGATGGCCACGATGGCGCTGCCGATCGCGATCCACAAACCGTATTGATGCAACATCTAAACCTCCCCAGTTCGATGGCCGTCTCATGACGGTCCCGCGAGTATAGGGGGCGGATGGCGTCTGGTCTTTTGTGCGCTGCAATATGCCGTGGCATTGGCGAGCCGGTTCAGCCGGCCTTCCAGGGTGGCAGTTTGCGCCCGACCGCAATCATTTTCAGTTTTGCGTGTACCGGCAGGCCGTCGCGTCCGAGAGGGGCGGCTGCCTCACCATGGATCAGCGGCGCCAGGTAGCGGCGCGCGGCGCTCGTGATGCCGAAGCCGTCGCGGCGCAGGAATCGTGCGGGCATCTTCTTCTCGCGATTGGCCACGCGTGCCAGCGGCGCGGGCGCGATGGACCAGCGATAGGGTGCATCACGTTCGCGCACGATTACCGGCATCACCGCGTTCATGCCCTTGAGCGCGTACTCGACCGCGGCCTTGCCGACAGCCTGGGCCTGGGCCAGGTCGGTGGCCGAGGCGGCATGCCGTGCCGAGCGCTGCAGGTAGTCCGGAACCGCCCAGTGCACCTTCAGGTCCAGTCTTTCCTTGACCAGTTGCGCCAGCATGGGCGCCACGCCCCCGAGCTGAGCGTGGCCGAAGGCGTCACGTGTCCCGGTATCGGAAAGCAAGCGTCCCGCGGCATCGCGAATGCCCTCGGAGGCGACCACGGTGCAATAGCCCACCCGTTTCACGGTGGCCTTGACCCTGGCCAGGAAGGCTTCCGGTTCGAAACTTCGCTCCGGGAAAAGGATCACGTGCGGCGGTGCATCCGCTTCCTCGCCGGCAAGACCGGCTGCCGCTGCGATCCAGCCGGCATGGCGTCCCATCACTTCGAGGATGAACACCTTGGTCGAGGTTTCGCTCATCGAAGCCACATCGAGGCTGGCTTCGCGTACCGACAGTGCGGTGTAGCGGGCCACCGAGCCGAATCCGGGGCAGCAGTCGGTGATGGTGAGGTCGTTGTCGACGGTCTTTGGCACACCGATGCAGGTCAGCTCGTGACCGTACTCGCGGCCCAGACGTGAAAGCTTGAGCGCCGTGTCGGCCGAATCGTTGCCACCGTTGTAGAGGAACCCGCGGATGTCGTGGGCGCGCAACACATCCATCAGTCGCTTGTATTCGGCAGGGTTCTCCTCGGGCGACTTGAGCTTGTAGCGGCACGAGCCGAATGCCCCGCCAGGGGTATGGTCCAGTGCGGCAATCGTCGCGCGGGTTTCCCGCGAGGTGTCGATCAGGTCCTCGCGCAGGGCGCCGAGGATGCCGTTGCGAGCGGCATACACCTTCACGCCGTGCGCGCGTGCGGTTTCAATGACGGCTGCGGCGGTCGCATTGATGACGGCAGTGACGCCGCCGGACTGGGCGTACAGCAGTTTTCCTCGGCGCATCGACGGATTCCTTGCTTTGATTGGGGTGAGACGGCTGCGACAGGTGGCCGCAACGTGAAGGTTTGACTGTCCCGTACGCAAAGGCTACCTTGAACTTCATTTTTTCCGCAGTCCAGCCGTGCGTCGCCCGACGCAAGGCCGGGCCACACTGGAGCAACCATGCGACTCGTGCTACTCGGCGCCCCCGGTTCGGGCAAGGGCACCCAGGCTTCCCGCTTGAAGAAGGAACTGGGGGTTCCGCACATTTCCACCGGCGACCTGCTGCGTGCCGCCGTGGCCGCAGGCACTCCGTTGGGCCGCAAGGCCAAGGCTGTCATGGATGCCGGTCAGCTGGTGTCCGACGACATCATGCTGGGCATGCTGGAAGAACGCCTCTCGCAGGCGGACGCGAAGACCGGTTTCATTCTCGACGGTTACCCGCGCAACCTGGCGCAGGTCGAGGCCCTGGATGGTCTGCTCGAGCGGCTGCACCAGCCGCTCGATGCCGTGGTCAAGCTGGACGTGCCGCCGGAAGAGATCGTCTCGCGTACCGAAATCCGCTTCAAGGCTGAAGGACGTGCCGACGACGATCCGCAAGTCGTGCGCAAGCGACTGGACGTATACGCCGAACAGACCGCCCCGGTGGCCGAGTGGTACCAGCGCCATGGCATGCTCAAGGCGGTCGATGGCGTGGGCGAGCTGGATGCCGTGTTCCGGCGCATCCTGGCCGCGCTTCCGGGTGACCGCATCGCTGCCCACGGCTGATGCGCCTGCACATCCTCGGCATCTGCGGCACCTTCATGGGCGGCGTCGCCGCGCTGGCCCGCGAGCTGGGCCATGCGGTCGAGGGTTCCGATGCCCACGTCTACCCGCCGATGAGCGACCAGCTGCGGGCGCTGGGCATCGACCTGCGCCAGGGCTACCGGGCCGAACACCTGCAGCCGGCTCCGGAGCAGGTCATCGTCGGCAATGCCATGAAGCGCGGCATGGAAGCGGTCGAATACATGCTCGATGCGCATCTTCCCTATGTTTCCGGGCCGCAGTGGCTGGGCGAGAACGTACTGCCCGGGCGCACGGTGCTGGCGGTGGCCGGCACGCACGGCAAGACCACCACGTCCAGCCTGCTTGCGCACCTGCTGCAGGATGCCGGCAAGTCCCCGGGATTCCTGATCGGCGGGGTGCCGGGTAATTTCGGGGTCTCGGCACGGCTGGGGGGCGAGCCTGCTGCATCCTCACCGTTTGTCATCGAGGCCGACGAGTACGACACCGCGTTCTTCGACAAGCGTTCGAAGTTCGTGCACTACCGGCCGGACATCGCCGTCCTCAACAACCTCGAATTCGACCATGCCGACATCTTTGCCGACGTGGCGGCGATCCAGCGCCAGTTTCATCACCTGGTGCGCACGATTCCGGGCAATGGGCGGCTGATTGTCAACGCCGAGGATGCACGGCTGGCCCAGGTGCTGGACATGGGCTGCTGGACACCGGTGGAAACCTTCGGCATCGACGCCGGCCATTGGCGCGCACGCCTGCTGGAGGACGACGGAAGCCGTTTCCAGGTGCGGTGCGGCGACACCGAGCTGGGCGAGGTGCACTGGTCCTTGCTGGGTCGTCACAACGTCATGAACGCACTCGCTGCGCTGGCTGCCGCCTCGGCATACGGATGCGATGTGCCGGCGTTGCTGGGCGCCTGCGCCGGTTTTGCCAATGCGAAACGGCGCATGGAGGGTCTGGGGGCGGTTGCGGGGGTGCATGTGTATGACGATTTCGCCCACCACCCGACGGCCATAGCCACCACCCTGGCCGGTCTGCGCGCGAAGGTCGGCAGTGCACGCATCGTGGTGGCACTGGAGCCGCGTTCCAACTCCATGCGCCAGGGTGCGCATGCCGATGCACTGGCGCCGGCACTGCAACTGGCCGATCAGGTACTTTTGCTGCAGCGTGCGGGCCTGCCGTGGGATGCCTCCAGGGTGACCGCGGCGCTGCAGGGGCGCGGTCATGTTGCGCCCAGCGTGGATGCGATGCTGGAATCGCTGAAGTTTGCGGTGCGTCCCGGGGACCATGTCGTGTTCATGTCCAACGGGGGTTTCGAGGACGCCCCGCGCCGCTTCGTTGCCGCCCTGCACGAGCAACCACCCGGTGACGATGCAAGTCCGTGAACGAGGCCGTTGGTGCATGGACGAACGCAAAAACAGGCTGCATGACGTACCGCTGTTCCCGCTGTCGGCGGTGCTGTTTCCCGAGGGCGAGCTGCGCCTTCGCATCTTCGAGCCGCGCTACCTGGACCTGGTCCGTGAGTGCGCAGGCGGTGGGGCATCGTTCGGGGTGTGTCTTATCTTGAAGGGCAGCGAAACCGATGCATTGGCCGCGACGGCCTCCGTGGGCACGCTGGCCCGTATTGCCGATTTCTTCAGCGACGAAAACGGCCTTCTCGGAATACGCGTCCAGGGGCGCGATCGCTTTGAGGTACATCGCCTGCACATGCGCGACAGTGGCCTGGCCCGCGCGGATGTGACGTGCTGGCCGCGGGAGCCGGTGATGCAACTGCCACCGCAATTCACGTTGCTGGCCGACATTCTGCGCCGCCTGATCGAGCAGGCCGCCCCGCATCTGCGGCATGTCGAGGAAGCCCGCTTTGACGACGCTTCCTGGGTCGGCTTCCGGCTCGCCGAGTTGCTGCCGCTGGAACCGGACGAGCGGCAGATGATGCTGGAGCTGCGTGAGCCAGCGCAGCGCCTGGCGGCCTTGCTGGACCGCATGCCGCGTTTTCAGCGTGGCTGATGCAGGGCTACACTCGAAGTTCGGTCCCGCTGGTGGTCGCCCATGAACACACTCGAAGGCAAGACTCTTTTCATCACCGGCGCATCACGTGGCATCGGCCTGGCCATTGCCCTTCGCGCCGCCCGGGACGGTGCCAACGTGGTCGTCGCAGCCAAGAGCGCAGTACCCAATCCGAAGCTGCCCGGCACGATCCACACGGCCGCCCAGGCCATTGAGGCGGCTGGTGGAAAGGCCCTTCCGATCAAACTGGATATCCGTGACGAACAGGCGGTGGCCGAGGCCATGGCCCATGCCGCAGAGCATTTCGGCGGCATCGACATCCTGGTCAACAACGCCAGTGCGATCTGGCTTGCCGGCATCGAGAAGACGCCGATCAAACGCTACGACCTGATGCAGCAGGTCAACGCACGAGGCAGCTTCGTCTGTTCACAGGCGGCGCTGCCCTACCTGCGCAAGGCTGCCGATCCCCACATCCTGACGCTGGCCCCGCCACCGAACCTGGATCCGAGGTGGTGGGGGCCGCATACGGCCTACACGCTGGCCAAGATGGGCATGAGCTTCGTGACCCTGGGCCTGGCTGCCGAGCTCGGCTCCCAGGGTGTGGGTGTGCATGCATTGTGGCCGCGCACGGTGATCGCCACCGCCGCGCTGGCGATGCTGGGAGATGCCGTGCATCCCGGACGCTGTCGCAAACCGGAAATCATGGCCGATGCGGCGCATGTCGTGCTGACCCGCTCTGCATCCCGCTGCAACGGTCGATTCGACATCGACGAGGATGTCCTGCGCGAGGCGGGTGTGAGTGATTTCGACGGTTATGCCGTACAGCCGGGACAGCCCCTGTTGCCGGACCTGTTCCTGGATTGAAACCATTCCTTGCCGCCTGCATCACGGGCGCACAGGGCAAGGTGTCGCCACGACTGACCTGACGGAGGTACATCAACATGAAATTCCTGCACAGCATGGTTCGCGTGCGCGATCTCGAGGCCTCGCTGCGGTTTTACTGCCAGGGGCTGGGTCTGGAGGAAGCGCGGCGCAAGGACTATCCACAAGGCCGGTTCACGCTGGTCTATCTGCGGGCTCCCGGGCAAGCGGACGTGGAAGTGGAGCTGACCCACAACTGGGAATCGCAGGACGATTACGGCTCGGCCCGCAATTTCGGGCATCTTGCCTTCGCCGTGGACGACATCTATGCGCTTTGCGCGCACCTGAGCGGGATGGGCGTGACCATCAACCGCCCGCCGCGCGACGGACACATGGCCTTCGTGCGTTCACCCGATCACATTTCGATCGAGCTCCTGCAGAAAGGTGATCCGCTGCCGCCGGCTGAACCGTGGGTGTCGATGGAGAACACCGGAACCTGGTGAGCCGAGGCGTCGCGTGGCAGCCGGGCGCATAATGCGGTTTCCTGTCGGTCCTTCACCTGCCTCGGAATTTCTGCATGCAACAAGATCAAGCCACATCTCCCCGGACGCCGGCACTGACGGCGCTCGGGCACCGTTATGTCCTGCCGGTCTACCGGCCGCGTGAGCTGATCCTCGAGCGTGGCAAGGGGTCGCGCGTCTGGGACGTGGAAGGCCGGGAGTTCATCGACTTTGGTGCGGGTATTGCGGTCAATGCCCTGGGGCATGCCCATCCCGCGCTGCTGGAAGCCTTGCAGGCACAGGCGCACAAGCTGTGGCACGTGAGCAACGTGTTCCTTACCGAGCCCTCGCTGCGGCTGGCCGAGGAGCTGGTGGGCCTGTCCGGGTTCGCCGAGCGGGTGTTCCTGTGCAATTCCGGTGCCGAGGCCAACGAGGCGGCGATCAAGCTGGTGCGCAAATGGGCCGCGGCGCAGGGTCGTTCGCCGGATCGGCGTGTGATTCTAAGCTTCGAGGGGTCCTTTCACGGGCGCACGCTGGCGACCGTCACGGCAACAGCCCAGCCCAGGTATCAGGCCGGTTACGAGCCGCTGCCCGGTGGTTTTCGTTATCTGCCTTTCAACGATATGCCTGCCGTTGAAGCGGCGATGCAACATGGTGATGTGGCGGCGGTTCTCGTCGAGCCGGTGCAGGGCGAGGGCGGTGTGGTGCCTGCCGCCCCCGGCTTCCTTGCCCACCTGCGTGCCTTGTGCGATGCCCACGGTGCGCTGTTGGTGCTGGACGAGATCCAGTGCGGCATGTGCCGTACCGGCACCCTGTTCGCGCATGTCCACGATCGCGTCACGCCCGACATTGTGACTCTGGCCAAGGCACTTGGCGGCGGTTTCCCGATTGGCGCCATGCTGGCCGGTCCGAAGCCGGCCCATGCGATGGGTGTTGGCGACCATGGCACGACCTTTGGCGGCAATCCCCTGGCCGCCGCGGTGGCGCGCGCGGTGCTGCGTGAACTGCGCGCACCGGCGCTGATGAACAACGTGAGCCGGCAGGCCGGGCGCATGCGCGAGCAACTGGAGCGCATGGGAACGGAGCTGGGCGTGTTTCGCACGGTACGCGGGCGCGGGTTGATGCTGGGCGCGGTGCTGGCCCCGGCGTATGCCGGGCGTGCCGGCGAGATTCTCGACCATGCCGCGCGTAGCGGACTGCTGCTGCTGCAGGCCGGTCCCGACGTGTTGCGTTTCGTGCCGGCGCTCAACCTCGAGGACCCAGAGCGCGAGGAAGGCCTGGATCGCCTGCGTCGCGCGCTCGAGAGTTTTCTTGCGTCGGCGGAGTCGGCGGCCTAGTCATCGTCCGATCCACCGACGGGTTCATTCCAACGGGCTGCCGGTATGCAGGAGGCGGCACGTACGGCATCCCCCGTACCGGTCGCGGCTTGCCCGTTGTTGCGCAGGCTGCGTGTGCGCGATCGACAGTACGGATTGGGTCGGGAATCGGGGTTGCATGGCGGGCATGCAAAAGTGCTGCCGGCATGCCTTCTGTCAGAACCGCAGCGCGGTGTCGTCAGTCCGGGCCTGCTGTCTTGCCGGGGCTGGCCGGTGCGAGCGGTTTACCGCAACGCCGGCAGTACCGGGCATCTTCCGTGTGGCCGGCCAGGCCGCATGCATCGCAGCGCCGGCGTTCCCGGGCTTCACGCACGCCGCTGGCCAGTTCCGCGGTGAATATGCCCGTCGGTACCACGATGATGCTGTAGCCGACCAGGATGATCAGCGAGGTCAGAGCCTTGCCCAGCGGCGTGTGCGGAGTGATGTCGCCGAAGCCGACTGTGGTCATCGTCACCACGGCCCAGTACATCGATTGCGGGATCGAGGTGAAGCCGTTGTCCGGTCCTTCGACCAGGTACATCAGCGCGCCGAAGATCAGCACCAGTGTGACGAAGGTGCTGACGAACACCAGCACCTTGCGCCGCGAGCGCGCGAGCGCAGTCCACAGCAGTGTGGCCTCGCCGACATAGCGCGTCAGTTTCAGCACCCGGAAGATGCGCAGGATGCGCAGGGCACGGATGACCAGCAGATACTGGCTGCCCGCGAACAGCAGGCTGAGGTAGGTCGGCAGCACCGAAACCAGGTCGACGATGCCGAAGAAACTGCGCGCATACAGCCAGGGGCGCCGCACCACCACCAGCCGCACCACGTACTCGACGGTGAATGCCAGCGTGAAGGCCCATTCGGCGACATAGAACGCGTTGCCGAATCGCGCGTGCAGCGAGGGCACCGTATCCAGCACCGTGACCAGGATGCTGGCAAGGATGGCGAGGATCAGCGCAACGTCGAAAGCCCGTCCCGCGCGGTCATGATGGCCGAAGATGATGTGGAACGCGCGGGCACGCCAGGCAGCGCCGGAAGCGGGTTCGTGCGGCAGGTATGGCCGTGCGTCCCCGGCTTTGCGGTTCATGAATTCTTACGCGACGCGGCCACTTCGGACATCGCTTCCGCGGCCGCTTCCAGCGTGAAGTCGATTTCGGCATTGCCGTGTGCGGTGGAAACAAAACCTGCCTCGAAGGCGCTGGGTGCCAGAAACACGCCGCGCGCGAGCATGGCGTGGAAAAAGCGCCGGAAGGCCTCGGTGTCACAGGCGGTGACCTGTTCGAAGCGGGTAATCGGACCGGTGCCGAAAAACAGCCCGAACATGCCGCCCACGCAATGGGTGCTGAAGGGAATGCCCGCGCGGTCGGCCAGCGCCTGCATGCCCTGGGTCAGACGCGTGGCGCGGGTTTCCAGCGCGTCGTGCAGACCCGGTTCGCGCACCAGCTCGAGCATGGCCAGGCCCGCGGCCATGGCCACCGGATTGCCGCTCAGTGTGCCGGCCTGGTAGATCGGGCCCGACGGAGACACCTGCTGCATCAGATCGCGCCTTCCGCCGTAGGCGCCGACTGGCATGCCGCCGCCGATGATCTTGCCAAAGGTGCTCAGGTCCGGGGTGATGCCGTAGCGTTCCTGGGCACCGCCGGCGGCAACCCGGAATCCGGTCATCACTTCATCGAAGATCAAGATCGCGCCATGAGCAGTGCACAGTTCGCGAAGGCCTTCGAGGAAGCCCGGAACCGGCGGCACGCAGTTCATGTTGCCCGCCACGGGCTCGATGATCAGTCCGGCAATCTCTTCACCGCGCTCGGAAAACAGCGCGCGCGCCGATTCCAGGTCGTTGTAGGGCAGGGTCAGGGTGAGGTCGGCGGCGGCTTTGGGCACTCCCGGCGAGGTGGGTACGCCCAGGGTCAGTGCGCCGGACC
Source organism: Rhodanobacteraceae bacterium (assembly GCA_027019085.1). Lineage (GTDB taxonomy): Bacteria > Pseudomonadota > Gammaproteobacteria > Xanthomonadales > Rhodanobacteraceae > Oleiagrimonas. The sequence goes on from JALUXG010000005.1 coordinate 19,673, forward strand.
CCGCCTTGACCAGGAAACTGTCGCCATGGCCGTGGTAGCAGCCCTCGAATTTCACGATGAGATCGCGCCCGGTGGCGCCGCGTGCCAGGCGAATGGCCGACATGGTGGCCTCGGTGCCGGAGTTGACCATGCGCAGCATGTCCACCGAGGGCACCATGGCGCAGATGGTCTCGGCCATGGCGACCTCGGCGGCACAGGGCGTACCGAAGGACAGCCCGTCGCGGACCGCCCGTTCGACCGCCTCACGAACGCGGGGGTGGTTGTGGCCCACGATCATCGGCCCCCACGAACCCACATAGTCCAGGTAGCGCTTGCCCTCCACATCCCACAGGCAGGCGCCTTGCGCACGCGCGGTGAAGAAGGGTTCGCCCCCGACCGAGCTGAAGGCGCGTACCGGCGAGTTGACGCCGCCCGGCATCAGGGCCTGCGCCTTGTGAAACAATTCGTGGTTGCGGCTCATGCTGGAAGCTCTCTTCGTGCATCAAACAGGGATTGAAAACGCCATGTGGCATCGTGCGGATCGTCGGCAAGGAACAGCGCCGACAGCGAAGCAAGGAAATCGGCTCCGGCAGCGATCAGCGATGCGCCATTGTCCGGTGTGATGCCGCCGATGGCCACCACTGCCGGACCCAGGCCTCGCGCCTCGGCAAGCACCGATGGCTCGATGCGCCGGGCTTCCGGCTTGCCGGTCGATGGGTGGAAGGCGCCGAAGGACAGGTAATCGACGTCCAGTCCGGCCATGCGCCGGGCCCGCGCGATGTCGCCGTAGCAGGACACGCCAATGATGATGTCCGGTCCGTACATACGGCGAATCCGCGCCGGGTCGGGATCGTGGGCGCCCAGATGCACACCCTGCGCACCGCAGGCCTGCATCAGTTCGGCATCATGGTCGATGATGACCGGTACGTCATGTTCCCGGGCCGCCGCGACCAGGATTCGCGCCATCTCCAGACGCTCCGCGGGGTCGGCAAGCAGGTCGCGGTACTGCAGCATCCGCGCCCCCGCCTTCAGTACGGTGTGGGCAGAAGAGAGCAGCTGTTCCCGCGGTCCGCCGGTGATCGCATACAGTCCGCCCGCAGGCACGCGTCGCAGGCCGGGGGTACGCGCGACTGTACCCGGGAGGGGGGAAGCTGCGACAATCGGCGCCTCCTGTTCCGTTTTATACCGTGATTGCATCGATGAATGATTCCGTTACCGAGGCAGTGGCCGCCCGCAAGTGGATGTGTGTCGTATGCGGCTTCATCTATGACGAAGCCGAGGGTCTGCCCGAAGAGGGCATCGAGCCCGGCACGCGCTGGGAAGATATACCCGACACCTGGACGTGTCCGGATTGCGGTGTCACCAAGGATGACTTCGAGATGATCGAGATCGACTGATCTGTCCCGTATCGGCCCGATACCGTCAGCATAACGCCCCATGCGGCCCTCCTGCCGCCCTTCCGTCGGGCTTTCATGAAACTGCACTTTCCCGGATTCACCAAGGAGGCAGTCATGAAAGCATTCATTCCGTTTGACGACGACTGGTTCGAGCATCCCGAGCGCATGCCCGGTGAACTGGTTCCCTATCAGGTCGGCATGGTGAGCAGACGTGTCTCAGTGCTTGAAAGTCAGCGAACCGGACCGATGCGGCCCTTGAGAGAGAAGGTGTCGCCGATGGTGATGCCCAGCCGTGCAGCCGTGCCGGCAGACAGTTCCAGTACGTAGACCACGGGTTTCCCGCTGGGATACACAGGACATGGGTCGGCCTTGCATGGCGGCACGTCAAGTTGCATGGACACCAGTTTGTGCTGCTTGTCGAAGAACAGCATGTCCAGCGGGATCAGCGTGTTCTTCATCCAGAATGCCTGCGGCGCGTCGTAGGGAAACACGAACAGCATTCCCTGATCGGCCGGCAATGAGGTGCGATACATCAATCCGCGTTCACGCTGCGCATTGGTGGTGGCCAGTTCGACCCTGAAGACATGGCCGTGCAGGGTCAGGGCGTGCGTCGCAGCCTGGCTGCGGATCGGGGCTGCGCTGCAGGCGCCAGCAAACAGGCACACGATCCAGGGGAAAAGATGGCGTTTCATGAAAGGGGCGATCTCGGGTCGCGCTGTAAAGCGTAGGCGCAAAGTGTATCGCGTCCCCGGGTTTGGGATGCGTTGCCTGCCCCCTTCCATCTGTGTCCGGCAAGGCGTATGATTCGCGCCCCGCCGCTGGGTCGTTCGGTGGCGGGTACAGGCGCGGCGCGGTGGATTTTTTTGCACTGCGAGGTGTTGACGGACATCGAAAGCGATGTAGAATGAGCGGCTCCCTCGGGCGAAAGGCCCGGACGGGGAAGCGGGGCGAAAGGCCCTGCGGCGAGCAGATCTTTGACAGTGTGCGCAGGTGACTTGTGTGGGCGTCTTGCATGTTGGAATCGAGTCCAAGCAATGCAAGCGTCCAAACCTTTGACCTAAGTGATTCAGCGATGAATGACTGGGAGGGGTTCGGACCTTCGTAAGAACAGATGTTCCTTCGGGGATATCGAAAACTTCAAGTGAAGAGTTTGATCCTGGCTCAGATTGAACGCTGGCGGCATGCCTAACACATGCAAGTCGAACGGCAGCATGAGAGAGCTTGCTCTCTTGATGGCGAGTGGCGGACGGGTGAGTAAGGCATCGGAATCTGCCCTGTTGTGGGGGACAACCCGGGGAAACCCGGGCTAATACCGCATACGTCCTACGGGAGAAAGTGGGGGACCCTTCGGGGCCTCACGCGACAGGATGAGCCGATGTTCGATTAGCTGGTTGGTGGGGTAACGGCCTACCAAGGCGACGATCGATAGCTGGTCTGAGAGGATGATCAGCCACACTGGGACTGAGACACGGCCCAGACTCCTACGGGAGGCAGCAGTGGGGAATATTGGACAATGGGGGCAACCCTGATCCAGC
>JALUXG010000006.1 GCA_027019085.1 Rhodanobacteraceae bacterium
ATGCCCGATTGAAATTGGATCGCATTCATAGCCATGGGAGTTGTCCTCGCTGGATCGTGGGGCCATGGTGCGCTAGAGACGTCGCAAATCATGCGATTCCGGGCTGAGGAAGAGGGCTAATCAGGTCACCGAATGCTCGATGGCGGACAACCTGCGTGGATGTTTTCCGGACATCGAATTCATCAAACCGTGCCATCTGTGCCCGCACATGCAGCGGATCACATTGCCGAAAATCTATGCCTGTCTTCGCGACCTGGCACCCGCGATCGAACTACCGGCCGACACCATCGAACGCGCCCGAAGCGCTCTGGTACGGATGCTGGCGACGGAGCGTCGTGAGTTCGCATGAAGTGTGAGAGAACACCCGTAGTGGTGGTCGGCGGCGGCGTGGCCGGCATGGTTACGGCGCTGGCGCTGGCACCGACACCAGTACGATTGTTGTGCCGAGCAAATGACGCAGGCGATACTGCCAGTGTGCTGGCGCAAGGCGGCATAGCCGCCGCTATCGATGCGTTTGACAGTCCTGCCCGGCATGCCCGGGATACCCTTATTGCTGGTGCGTGGCATAACGATGCCACCATGGTGCACTGGCTCTGTACGCAGGCACCCGTGGCCATCAAGTGGCTGCAGGCGAAGGGTGTGGGGTTCGATCGTGACATATCTGGGCATTTGCAACTTGGTCGCGAAGGTGGCCACCGTGCAGCGCGGATCGTGCATGCGGATGGCGATGCCACTGGTGCGGTGCTGGTTCGGACATTGCGTCAACGTGTGCAAGAGGCCCCGCATATCCAATGGTGCGGCGAAGTGGACGTGGGTGCGTTGTTGGTTCGCGAAGGTAACGTATGTGGCGTGCGCACACGCGATTTGCAAGGCAACGAGCAGGAAATCGGAGCCAGCGCGGTGGTGCTGGCTACCGGCGGCATCGGCGCATTATTCGAACGCAGCAGCAACCCCCCGGGAGCGGATGGCAGTGGCCTGGCGCTCGGCATGGCCGTCGGCGCACGAATACGTGACCTCGAATTCGTGCAATTTCATCCTACCGCGCTGGACCGTGTCGGCGCACAAGGCTTGCCACTGATCACCGAAGCCCTGCGTGGTGCCGGTGCTCACCTTCTCACGGCCGCTGGACAGCGGCTGATGACTGGGCGTCATCCGCTGGGCGATCTGGGGCCGCGCGATGTGGTGGCGCGTTGCGTCTGGCATGAGTACCGGGAGCATGGCGGCGTGTGGCTGGACGCAACCGGCGTGAAGGGTGATTGGGCCCGGCGGTTTCCCACGGTGTTGAAAGCCTGTCTGGCCGAAGGCATCGACCCGCGGCTGCAGCCGATTCCGGTATCACCGGTCGCACACTTCCACATGGGTGGCTTGGCGGTGGATGCGGACGGTCGTACCAGCGTCCCCGGACTGTATGCAGTGGGCGAGGTGGCTTGCAACGGTGTGCATGGTGCCAATCGGCTGGCCAGCAATTCACTGCTTGAAGGGGTGGTGTGCGGCCGTCGTCTGGGTACAGCATTGACCGGCCTGAATCCGTCGATGCCTCGTGGCGGCGCGTATCGATGGGTCGAGCGCGGCACCACTTTGCCACCCAGGACACTGCAGGCGCTGCGCGTCGTGTTGTGGCAGGCAGCGGGTCCGGAACGCGAGACGCCTAGGCTGCAACAAGCCTTGCGCACATGTGAGGCCTGGATCAAGAACGGCTGGCAGGCACGACTCGCACACGCCCTGCTCGCGGCTGCATGCGCACGCGAGCGGAGTCTCGGTGCTCATTATCGAACCGATACCGCAACAAGTGCCCGTGGTGCGATCAAGAAAAGCTTTATCGGAGGTTCCCTGTAAGGGGGCGGTTTCAGCCGCGCTGCGGCATCCCCTGAGCGCACACTGGGGAATCATGCATATTTTTGACCTGAATCAAGATGGCAGCATCAATAGCCCACCAGACTGTTCAGGTCCCCTCCCGCGTAGACCCCATGAGTCGACCTACATCATTCGGATACACCCAGTTGCTTGCTTGTGCGCGGGGCGAGTTGTTCGGCCCCGGAAACGCCCGTTTGCCTTCCCCGCCCATGCTTATGTTTGATCGCATCACGCATATCGACGAACACGGTGGCGCGTACGGAAAGGGGGTCCTGCAGGCTGAACTGGATATCTGTCCGGACCTGTGGTTCTTCAATTGCCATTTCGAGGGTGATCCGGTGATGCCCGGATGTCTTGGGCTCGATGCCATGTGGCAATTGAGCGGTTTCTTCCTGCCCTGGTTGGGTGAGCCGGGTCGGGGTCGTGCGCTCGGGGTCGGGAAGGTTAAATTTACCGGACAGGTACTTCCCAGTGCCCGCTTGGTCCGTTATGAAATCGACATCCGTCGTGTCGTGCGCGGCCGGCTTGCGCTGGTCATCGCCGATGGCAGAACCTTTGTTGATGATCGGCTGATCTATGTAGCCACAGACATGCGAGTTGGCCTGTTCCAGTCCATGGAGTCCTTCTGATGCGTAGAGTGGTGGTCACCGGGGTTGGCATCGTGTCCTGTCTGGGTACGTTGGCCGATACCGTATCCGATGCATTGCGCAACGCCTGCAGCGGTATCCGTTTCATGCCCGAGTATGCGGCGCTCGGTTTGCGCAGTCAGGTCGCGGGTGTGCCGGGTATCGATTTGGAGGCATCCATCGACCGCAAGCTCAAGCGGTTCATGGGTGACGCGGCGGCCTATGCCTATGTCGCCATGCGCAATGCGATCGCCGATGCAGGATTGATGCTGGAGCAGATTCGTCACCCGCGCACGGGTGTGATCGCCGGGTCCGGCGGCGGCTCGGCGCAGTGGCAAATCGCGACTGCCGATCTGATGCGGGAAAAGGGGATACGCAAGGTCGGGCCGTACATGGTGCCGCGCACGATGTGCTCCACGGTGTCGGCCACGCTGGCCACTGCGTTCGGCATCCTCGGACTCAGTTATTCCATCTCGGCTGCCTGTGCAACTTCTGCGCATTGCATCGGTGCCGCTGCGGATCTGATTCGCCATGGTGCCCAAGATTTGGTCTTTGCCGGGGGCGGTGAGGAAGTGCACTGGGGCATGACAGCGCAATTCGACGCTATGGGTGCATTGGCCAGTGTCGGCAACGAGAATCCGCAGTCGGCTTCACGCCCCTATGATTCCCATCGCGACGGGTTTGTCATCGCGGGTGGTGGCGGCATGCTGGTATTGGAAGATTATGAACATGCAAAGGCACGCGGTGCTCGCATCCACGCCGAGCTTGCCGGCTACGGCGTGACTTCGGACGGGGCCGGCATGGTGGCGCCTTCCGGAGAGGGCGCAGTGCGGTGCATGCGTATGGCCATGCAATCACTGGATGTGCCCGTGGATTACCTCAATACCCACGGTACGGCCACACCGGCGGGTGATCTGGTGGAGCTGGCGGCCGTACGCGAGGTATTCGGCGCGGATATGCCGCCGATGTCATCGACCAAGGCGCTGACTGGGCATTCGCTGGGTGCGGCCAGCGTACATGAAGCCATTTACAGCCTGCTCATGATGCGTGACGGATTCATGGCTGGGTCGGCGAACATCACTGATCTGGACCCGCAGGCGGGAAGCTTCCCCATATTGCGCACCTCACGCGAGGCACAAGTGAATGTGGTGATGTCCAACAGCTTCGGTTTCGGCGGTACCAATGCCAGCTTGGTCTTCGCGCGAGTGTAACGTGAACCTGTCTCCGGACTCCGGCTCGCCAATGGGTGGAATCGACTTCCAGACCATGCCCGGTCAGGTGCGCGAACAGACGCAGGGCGAAGAAATTGCCAACACCATCAGTCACGGTCTGGGCCTGCTCTTGGCCTTGGCGGGACTACCGGTATTGCTGCTGCATGCGGCACATGTCGGTGGTGCGATAGATGTTGCTGGCGCTGCGGTCTTCGGCTCGAGCACGATTCTGCTGTACCTTGCCTCCACGCTATATCACGCCATGCCACAACGGATAATAAAGCGGTGGCTGCGAATGATGGATCATGCAGCGATCTATCTGCTGATCGCCGGTACCTACACGCCGATTGCGCTCGGTGTGTTGCGCGGTGGTTGGGGTTGGAGTCTGCTCGGAGTCATTTGGGGTCTGGCTCTTACCGGGCTGGTGTTCAAGTCCATGCCGGGATTACGGTTTTCGCGTTTTTCCACATGGATGTATGTCGCCATGGGCTGGCTGGTGATAATTGCCGTTCGCCCGTTGTGGCTGCACATGGCAGGTGCCGGACTGCTTTGGCTGTTTGCGGGTGGCTTGGCCTACACCGTAGGCGTGGTTTTCTACGCGCTGGATGATCGGTTGCGATACGGCCATTTCATCTGGCATTTGTTCGTGCTGGCCGGTACCGCCTGCCATTTCATTGCGATACTGCTGTACGCCTGGTGAGCGTTCTGCGAATTATCGCTACGTTGTCATGTGCCTTGGCTCGGCAGTAGTTTTCGCAGCCATCGCCTTGGATCGGCATACGGAATGTCGGGGACAGTTCATCAGGCCTCTCGGGGTGGGGTATCCAGAAGCATGCCGGGTTCACCGTGCCAGTAGCCATTGCGCGTTCCGATGGGGGTGACGGATTCTCGGGCCTGGCGCAGATGGTCGAAATGCGTGACCACTTCGCTCATGTCACCGTTTTGCGGATACAGGCGCAGCAGGTTCACGCCAAGTGCACGAAGTTCTGACAGCTCAGGACTCAGGTCAGTGATGTCCTCGCTCTGTACCTGGATACCGTTGATGCGCAGGAAGGGCTGACCCTCACGGGTTGCCAGCGGTAGACCGTCGGGAAATTCGAGACAGCGAAATCCGCACTCATCCTTGCCCAAGTCCAGTGCGCGTGCGGTGAAGCAGCGCGCCGAGTAGGCCAAGGGGAGACGGCCGTAGGCGATGACCTCCAGCTCAGGCATCGGAAGGGCGTGCTCGTGCATTGCTTCCTTCAGTTCATGCAGGAGAGTGTACCCCTGCTCGATTCCGGGGACCCAGCGTAGCAGGCCATCCTCGATCAGCATGGCAAGCGTCGTGTGGCTATAGACGTTGAGCGTGGGACCGCCCACGAAGGGCACGTCACGTTCGCGACACAACTGCACCGCGGACAGGTCGTTGGCTTCGATCCACAGGCCTCCTTCCTCAATCAGGCGTCGCAGCGCACCGAGTTCGGATTCGGCCTCGATCAACGCCAGTGTGGAGAGCACCACCTGTTTGCCGCTACCGGCAATTTCCGCCGCCAATGAAATCCAGTCACGCGTGCGCAGTTCACGGCGCTTGCTGCAAACTGTTTCACCCAGGTAGATCACGTCCAGCGGCCATTGTGTGGCCTGACGATAGAACGCCAGCACCTTTTCGCGGGGCCAGAAGTACTGCAATGGGCCAAGGCTAAGTTTCATGGTGTCCATGTGATTAGTGCCAACGACGGTGATAGGGTCCGAGCGTGGTCTGGTGGCCCTCGGCATGGGCGGCAAGTGTGCGTTGCAAGCGTGGGTCGGGCTGCCAGTTGTCCGGATCTTCCCGATATCGGTCCAGCGCGTCACGCCAAGTGCGGGTGACCGATGTCACATAGGCCACTCCACGCTGGCGGCCTTCGATCTTCAGTGCAGCCACACCCGCCTTGATCAAGCGTGGCAGCAGATCGAGCGTATTCAGGCTGGTCGGTTCCTCAAGCGCATGGTGAATTTCCCCGGCAACCTGGAAACGCCCCTTGCATACTGTCGGATATCCAGCTGGTTCGGCTGGCTCGAAGCGGTCAATCAGCACGTTGTTCAGTCGCACTGTGCGTCGCCCATCGTCCTGTTCTTCCCAGCGCACGAAGCGCGCCGGGGAACATACCCCGTGACGATTGGGTGATGCGCCTGTGACGTAGCTGGACAGTTGGCAACGGCCTTCGACCATGATGCACAAGCTGCCGAAGGCAAACACCTCCAGTGGTACAGGAGCGCGCTCGCACAGACGCTCGACCTGCTGGATGGACAGCACACGGGGCAACACGGCTCGGGCTATGCCGAACCGCTCGTGCATATAGCGAAGCGCAGGCCCCGTAGTTGCCGAGCCCTGCACAGAGAGATGCCTGGGCAATTGCGGGTGTGTACGGGCGGCATAGTCGAGGACGGCCATGTCTGCCGCTATGATCGCGTCGCAGCCACTCTCGGATGCCTTGTCGACTGCGGTGTGCCAGTGGGTCAGGCGGGTGCTGTCCGGGTAGGTGTTAAGCGCTAGGAACACCTTGCGGGAATGAGCATGGGCATATGCGATGCCGTCGCGCAGTTCATTGTCGCTGAAGTTCAGGCCTGGAAAGGCGCGCGCATTGGTCTGATCGCGAAAACCGGCATAGACGGCATCCGCACCAGCATCGACAGCCGCGCGCAGGGCTGGCAGGTTTCCAGCGGGACAGACCAGTTGCATGGGGGTGCTCCGGGCATGTGTACGCCGCTCATAGTGACACTTGCGCCGTTGCGCTGTTCTGATCTGAGTCAATTGCGGGACGGAATGATCGGATTCACCGGTCTGCAGGTGCACGTTCTGCTCGGGTGACATCCATGGTCAGCGAGTTCCATAACATGTCTACGCGCCGTGCAACTTTGGCATCGGGTACGATCGGGCGGCTCCAGGTCCGCCGCGTCTCACCTGGCCACTTGTGGGTAGCGTCCAACCCTAGCTTGGAGCCGATTCCCGGTTCCGGACTGGCGAAATCGAGATAATCGATTGGTGTATTCTCGATCAGCAGGCTGTCTCGCGCCGGGTCAACGCGTGTAGCTACGGCCCAGATGACCTGGGACCAGTCGCGGACGTCGATGTCATCGTCAGTGATAATGACGAACTTGGTATACGTGAACTGCCGAAGGTACGACCACACGCCCATCATGACGCGTCGGGCATGGCCCGCATACTGTTTATGGATGGAGATTACGGCTACTCGGTACGAGCAGGCTTCAGGGGGAAGGTAGAAGTCGACAATTTCCGGGAAAACTTTCTGCAGTATCGGTACGTAGACTTCGTTTAGAGCCATGGCCAGTACCGAGGGTTCATCTTCAGGTGCGCGACCCATGTAGCTGCCGTGGTAGATGGCCCCCTTGCGCAGGCGCATGCGCTCGATGGTAAGGACAGGGAAATGGTCCTGTGCGTTGTAATAACCAGTATGGTCGCCGAATGGTCCTTCCAGAGCGGTATCCCCGGGGTGGATGAACCCCTCGAGCAGGATCTCCGCTCCGGATGGAGCGTCAAGTCCAGTCAGGGCGCTGTGCCAGAGACGGGTGCGCTGGCCGCGGAGCAGGCCGGCAAATTCGTATTCAGACAGCGTGTCAGGTACCGGTGCCACGGCAGCCAGCATGGTTGCCGGGTCGGAGCCGATCGCCACCAGTACGGGAAACGGGTGCTGGGGGTGGGCTGCTCGCCAGTCGGCAAAGTCCAAGGCACCTCCACGGTGTGGCAGCCAGCGCATGATCACCCGGTTGGGTGCGATAACCTGCTGGCGGTAGATGGCCACGTTTTGTCGTTCCTTGCGGGTGCCGCGGGTCACTACCAGACCAAAGGTGATCAGTTTGCCGGCATCTCCGGGCCAGCAGTGCTGTATCGGCAGGCACGAGAGATCGATTTCATCCCCCCGCAACGTCTCGTGCTCGAAGTCGGCATGACCGACCTTGCGCGGAGCCACATGTGCCAATTGGGCCAGCTCTGGCCATACCTGCAACATCTGACGCACGTTCGAGGGCCAACGTGGTTCTTTAAGGGATGCCAGCAGGGTACCGAGTTCGCGCAGACTGGCCAGAGGGCGGTCAGCCAATACCATCTCGATCCTGTGCCGGTGACCGAACAGGTTGCCGAGGATAGCGTGGTCTGAACCCACCGGGGACTCCATCAACAACGCGGGGCCCTGTTCCTTCAATGCCCGGTGGCACAGTGCTGTCGATTCCAGATACGGGTCGACAGCTGACTGCACCCGCACCAAGTGCCCAGTGCGTTCGAGGCTGTCGAGAAATGTGCGCAAATCGTGATATGTCATGGTTTGGTACACCGACAGATCAGGCAAACAGCGCGGTGGGCATGGTCTGCGTGCCGACTACAGGCAGTTTGCGCGCCGCATGATGGGGTGGAACTGCCAGATCGGCAGGCATGATGAACATCGAAACAACAAGTCCATTATCGTGCTATTGCCGCATGCGGGTACTGATGCAGGTCAAATTCATGCTGTAGCGTCCGGTTTTAGGTGATGTCAGTCAGATGAGGCGTTCGGATGGAATCAGCCTACGTCCGTATCCGGTCCAGGATGACAATGGTGCGCAGTGTCATCCTCTCTGTGCCGGATGTGCCTGTGATAGCATCACTTTTCATTGTGCTCCACCGCGATTCTAATGAGGGAATATCCATGGCACGCGGCATCAACAAGGTCATCGTTGTCGGCAATCTGGGTGCGGATCCGGAGACGCGCTACACCGCCAGCGGCACACCCATCACCTCCTTGAGCGTGGCCACGTCCGAGCAGTGGACGGACAAGCAGACGGGCCAGAAACAGGAACGTACCGAATGGCACCGGGTCAAGATGTTCGGCCGGTTGGCCGAGATCGCAGCCGAATACCTGAAGAAGGGACGGCAGGTGTACATCGAGGGTTCGCTGCGCACCGACAAGTACACCGGCAAGGACGGCATCGAGCGTTATTCCACCGAAATCATCGCCAACGAGATGCAGATGCTCGGCGGCGGCGAGATGGGCGGTGGCGGGGGCGGCGGCGGATTCCGTGGCCGGCAGCAGCCGTCCTCGGCAGCCCCGGCATCCCAGGGCAATCCGGCGCCTGCAGCGCCGGGCAACAATGGTGACTTCGTCGACGACGACGTACCGTTCTAGACAATTTCCTTGACTGGCGCATACCCGGAAGGAGGCCGTGCTTGAGCAGGGTCTCCTTTTTTGGCTGGTCTTGCGACAGTACACCCGCAGCATGCAAGGTCGCCGCTACGGACGGACTTCGGTCGCGCCGACGCTCCTGCCCCCGAGCCCAGGGCGGGTAACCGCTCCATGGAGTGCATGCTCAATCGATATCGAGTTTTTTCAGCTTGTAGCGCAGGGCGCGGAAGGTGATGCCGAGCTTGCGGGCGGCTGCGGTCTTGTTGTAGCGCGTTTCCTCCAGTGCCTTCAGGATCGCTTCGCGCTCCAGGTTGGAGATGTAGTCATCCAGCGGCTGGTCGCTGTTGTGCGGCATGCCTGGCGCGGTGCCTGCTTCGGATGAAGCGGAAGGCGTGGCCGGCGGCGAGGATGGTGCGCGAAGGGTCTGTTCGGGCAGCATCAGGTCATCGGGGGTCACGGTGTCGTTCTCGCACATGGCCAGCGCGCGTTCCAGAATGTTCTCCAGTTCGCGCACATTGCCGGGAAAGCTGTATTCGCGCAGCGTGGCCAGGGCATCCCCGGTCAATTTGACCCGGGTACCTTCGCCGTTCCGGGCCAGCCTGTCCAGGAGCACTTCGGTCAGTTCGCGCACGTCGTCGTCGCGATCACGCAGGGGAGGGATCTGCAATTCGATGACATTGATGCGGTAGAACAGGTCCTGGCGGAACTGGCCCTGTTCGACCAGGCTGGACAGGTTCTTGTGGGTGGCCGACAGGATGCGCACGTCGACCGGTATCTCGCCCCGGCCACCCACCGGACGAACCGCCTTTTCCTGGATCACGCGCAGCAGCTTGACCTGCATGTGCAAGGGGAGTTCGGCGACTTCGTCGAGGAACAGGGTGCCGCCATTGGCCGCCTGGAACAGACCCTCCTTGTCGGCATGCGCACCAGTGAAGCTGCCCTTCTTGTGGCCGAAGAACTCGCTTTCCATCAGTTCCGACGGTATTGCGCCGCAATTGACCGGCACGAAAGCCTCGTTGGCCCTAGGCCCCTGTTCGTGGATCAGGCGTGCGACAAGCTCCTTGCCGGTACCCGATTCGCCGCTGATGTAGACCGGCGCTTGGCTGCGCGCCAGTTTGGCGATGGTCTTGCGCACCAGTTGCATGGCCTGTGAAGAACCGATCAGGCGAGTGCTGATCGGCGCCTCGTCGTCGGTATTGGACCGGCGTTCGGCCGACAGTTTCAGCGCCGTCTGCACCAAGCTGCGCAGCACCTTGATGTCGACCGGTTTGGACACGAAGTCGAAGGCGCCTGCCTTGAGCGCATCGACCGCAGCGTCGACATTGCCGTAGGCGGTGATCATGGCCACCGGCATGTCTGCGTAGCGTTCGGCGATCAGTTCGATAAGTTCCTGGCCGGAACCGTCCGGCAGGCGCATGTCGGTAAAGCAGAGGTCGTAGGTATTTTCCTCCAGCAACTGGCGCGCTTCGGCCACATTGCTGGCGGCATCCACATGGAGATCCATGCGTCCGAGTGTGATGGTCAGCAGTTCACGAATGTCACGTTCGTCATCGACGATCAGGACGCTCTGTTTGCTCATGGTGCTTCGCAGTCGCTACCGTTGTTGCAAAGATACTCTGCGCACAGGACTTGAGCAAAGCAGATATCGAGACCCATGAATGCATGGACTGACATCCATGTCTGCCTGGGCGCCATCGCAGGGATGTCAGGGTGGATCCATGCCAGGCGGAAGACCCTTCAGGCGCACGTGTCCGCCAGCATCACGGTCAATGACGATATCGAAACGCTGGCCGTGCCAGGCCACGTTGCGCAGGGTGACCGATTGCCAGCTGCGCGGAAGCACCGGGGGATAGACACGCACCAGACCGCCGTGTTCGATGCGCAGGCCGGTCAGGCCGTAGACGAAGCTCTGCACGAATCCGGCCGAGGTCGCCAGGATGTAGCCTGCATTGTTGGCCACGGTTTCGGTGCGTACCTGGAAGGGCGGTTTCAGGAAACCGGCGATATTGCGCCTGATCCATGCCCCGGCCATTTCGCTGTCACCCAGTTCTGCGGCCCCGACCGCCATCATGACCATCATCATCTCGTTCGGGTCGTCGCCATGTGTCTTCAGTTCCCGCAGCTGGAAACGGAAGTCGTTGCGGCGCACCTTGTGCGACATGGGCAGGTCCAGGTTCGGGTACATCAGCCAGACCACCGAGGAGCCCATCCAGGTGATCCTGTCATGGGGCACCGACGGGTCGAAATCCAGATGGTGCTGGTGCTTGCGGTCGAAGGGGATGTACATCTTCGCTGCAATCTCGCGCCAGCGAGGGTCGGGACGCGCATCGACCACGGCAGCGGCCTTGATGGCAATATCGAGGGCCTTGCGCGCCGCGGCATTGGTGAAACTGTCGTTGTTCACGTCGTCGTAGGCCTCGTCGGGCGAGGTCACGTGCAGGATTTCATAACGGCGACGGACCTTGTTCCATGTCACTCGCCGGGTCCAGAAACGGGCGAGGTTGTGGATGACCGGCCAACCGTACCGTTTGAGCCATGCCTTGTCACCGGTCGCCAGGTAGTACTGCCATTGCGCGATCGCGATATCGGCATCGAGATGGATTTCCCGCCGAACGCCCGAAGCGAAGGCCGGGACCACATCGGTACCCTTCTCGGGATCCGATTCCCACGGGTACATGGCGCCCGGGTAACCCGCGTGTTCGGCCTGGCGGCGAGCGGCGGGAAGCGTTCGCGAACGGAACATCACGATAGACCGTGCCCGCTCCGGATGCAGCAGCAGCAGGGCGGGGAATACCCATGAGTCGCTGTCCCAGAACACATGGCCCGCATAGTTGGGAGTCAGCGCGCAAGCTCCCATGGCCCATGACGTGCCTTCGGTGGTATTGGAGAGCAGGTAATACAGATCCGAATGCAGGGCCCTTTGCACCTTGGGGCTGCCCTTGACCACGATGTCCGAACGCCACAGGCGGTGCCACGCCGCGACATGCCTTGCGAGCAGGGCGTCGAAGCCCTCGCGTCGCGCCTTGCGGGCCAGTGCACGGTCGCTGGCGGCGTTTGTGCCCCAGCCTTTCCGTGACAGGGCGGCGTACTTGGTGAATGTGTAGTGCACGCCTTTGTGGACGCGGATCGTGAGGTTGATTGATAGCTTGTACGGGCCCTCTTGCTTGCTTTCTCCGGTTCGCACCAGGCCGGGCGGCAGGGCGAGGGCCACGGCTTCGGCCATGTGCAGCCCTCGAACGGCCCTTCCATCCAGCCAGAGCGTATGGTCTTCCAGATCCACGCCCCTCGAGGTTGCCCGGATGTACCCTGGATACCAGATCGGTGCGCGGTCGGCGGTGGGCACGGGTTTGTCCAGCAGGTTCTGCCCGCTGGCGATGACCGCATCGCGCATTTGATGGCCACTCATGCGTGCGATCGGAAAGCGCGGCTGGTGATCCGACCACAGGCGAACAGGGAAACGCAGTCGTACGGTGCCATCGAAATGAGGGGTCAGGACGATGCGCGTGGCGGCCAGGTGCGGATCGGCCTGGCTGACGAACGTGACAACCTCGACATCCGTCGACCGCGGGCCATAGTCGAAGCGGTAACGGGTGGCCAGGGTACCGTCCCGCATGTCCAGCGTCTGTGAATAGCCCGAGAAGAACCTGCGGTTGAGCGGCGTGGCATTGAGCCAGGCTCCACCCGGGTTGTAGTCGATCTCGCTCCAGCCGGGCACGGCCGCCGGGCGTGATATGTCGCCGCGGGTGTAGTCCATGAGCGCGACCATGTAGCTGTAGTCAGGCTCGGCGCCGCGTGGTGAACTGAACGTTGAAACGTAGCCGTTGGCGAGATAGGTCGGGAAATAGTTTGCAAGCTGGCTGAAATGCGCGGTAAGCCTGAAGCTGGCATCGGGTGGCGCGGCCTGTCCCGCGGGTGGCAGGGCAAGTGCGATCAGGAAGAGAAGGCTGCAGAGCGGAAACTTGCGCATCGTTGCATCGGAGTGCAGGACGGATTCGGGCCTGGATGAGGACCGCCGCTCCGAAGGGCCGGGCCCGTCCGGAGCGGCGGCATACGCCATTACAGCTTGTACTTGATTTGCGCAAACACCTCCCGTCCGAAGATCGGCCGCGCCATCTCCAGGCCGTTCACGATGCCTGAATTGGTCACGCGTGCATTGCCTTCGGTAAGGCCGATCTGGTTGGTCAGGTTGCTGCCTTGCAGGCGGAACTGAAGGTGCTTGCCGACATTGGCCACAATGCCAGCTCCCAGCGTGTAGTACGCCGGCAACGGCTGGGAATTGCCGATGTCCGAGTAGCGGAACCCGACGTGGGTGTAGGTGAAGAACATGTTCAGGTCACCCCAGCTGGTCGGCATGTCGTAGTTCGGCGTGAAGCGGAACTGCAGTCGCGGCTGACGCTGCAGGATGTTGCCGTTGTAGTTGAATCCCGGCGAGGTGCCCACGGCGGCCGAAGAGTAGTGGGCGTACACGCTGTGCTGCCAGTTGCCGGTGAGATTGAACGAGAGGTTCTGCGTCGGGCTGTAGCGCCCGGTGAAGTTCACGCCACGGGAACTTGCGCCGTAGATGCTGGTGATGTTCTGCCCGCTGGCAGTGAACTGCTGGTACGGCACGCCGTTGAAGATGCGACGGAACACACTCACGCTGGTGTAGAACACGGGGCTCTGGTACTTGTAGCCGACCTCGAAATTCTTCACGGTCTGCACGTTGGTTTGGCCGCTGCGCAGGTCGTCGAACCCGGGGAAGTGCGGGCCCTCGTTGACCCGGGCGTACACGCTCATGTCCGGGTTGATCTCGTAGTTGGCGCCCACTGTCCAGGAACCATGCCAGTGGGCATAGGTGATCGGCGTGAACGAGCCGTTTTCGACCGCGGTATGGTTGTTGTAGACGGTCAGCGGGTTGCCATCCAGGTCCATGCTGGTGTCGTTGGACACCGAGCCGTTCGCACGCTGGTGCTCGATGCGCCAGCCGGCATCCAGTGTCCAGGCGCCGAGCGTCCACTGGTCGGACAGGAAGGCGGCGATGTTGCGGCCGCTCCAGTTCTCCGTCAGCGCATAGAACGGGCCGCCGAGGAAGCCGTTGCGCGTAAGCTGGGCACCGTTGTTCAGCGTCACGTTGATCAGTTTCGCATGCGGGGTGGCAGTGACCAGCATGTTATTGCCCAGGTACCACTGGTCGTTCGAGGAATAGCTGGCCAGGTACGTGCCCACGGTGAGGGTATTGTTGTCACTGAGGGGAATACCGAGGCGGGTTTCATCGGAGAACGACTGGATCTTCTTGTCGACGATCCAGAAACCCAACGAAGCCACCGACTGGTTCGGACTCACCGCACCGCCACCGACCACGTAAGTGCCGCTGCCGCCGGTGGCCGGACCGCCTGCGGCGGCAACAATCGCCGGGTCGCTGTTGGTGGACGCGATCTGGTCGTTCAGGAAGGTGCTGAACGATTCGGGCGCGAAGTTGTTGAACAGCGCGTTGGTCGGCATGTGGCCGCTGGTCAGGTTGAACTTGTTGCTCAGTGACCAGCCGTTGTCGAAGTACAGGTCGAGATTGGACCCGAACATGTGGATGTGGCTTCCGCGGCCGTCGGCCAGGTTGCCGTTGATGGTGCCGGGCGGGTTGCCCGGAGAGACCTGGATGTTCACCGAGCGCAACTGGTTGCCGGCAAACGTGCCGGTCAGGGGGTTGAATCCGGGGAAGGCCGATACATTCTTGCCGTCGGGGCTCACCTGCAGGGGCACATCGGTGATGAACAGGTTCTTGTCGTTGAGTGCCCGCGCATAGAACATGATGTCGCCATTGTCGAAATTGCGCGACAGGGTAGCGGTGAGCTGGCCGCCTTCATTGGCCGGGAACTGCGGGTCGCGGATACCGTTGTCGGTACGGTAGAAGCCACCGATGCTGAAGTACCAGTTGCGTGAAAGCTTGCCGCCGTAGAAGCCATCGACGCGGTAGCGCCCTTCCGAGCCCACCGTCATGGCGATGCTGCCGGTCGGTTTGTCGGTGCCCTGGCGCAGGATGAAGTTGGCTGTGGCGCCGATCTGGCCGTTGCTGAAGATGGTCGATGGGCCGCCCTGCAGCACCTCGACGCGCTCGACCGTGTCATCGATGCGGAACAGCGAGCCATTGGCCATGAAGGACAGCGTCGGTACCGGATACACCGGTGAACCGTCGATGGAGAACGTCACATAGGGCGCGTCGCCACCGCCCGGAAAACCGGCCAGTTCGATGTTGGCGCCGGTCTGGCCGCCGCTGGTCTCGGCCCAGACCCCGGGAACGATCTTCAGGATGTCCGCGGCGCTGGACGGGTTGGCCTGCTGGATTTCGGCCTGGTTGGCGGTGGTGATTGCGAAACTGGCCTGCAGGCGGGTCACGCCGGCAAAGGTTGGTGCACCTGTCACCACGACCTGTTGCAGGGTCTGCGTGGTTTTTGCATTCGGGTTCTGTTGCGATGCCTTTCGGGCTGTTGTCGAGGATGTTGGCTTTCCTTGCGTGGGAGTCTGTGCGAGTACCGGCGTGACTGCGAGGGCTGTCACGATGGCCGTGCACAGGGCCAGTTGTGTCAAGCGGTTCGGGTGTTTCATGGTTTTGCCTCCCCATGGGTTTTGTTGTGTGTGGTGGTACAGGGTGAATCCGGTCACGATGGCGCGCCCGCATCGCGGGGTTGCCAGAACACTCCAGGATCGAATGCGCGGATGTCGGGTATGACGGCATCGGCAGCGGCCAGCGATGCGGCATCGCCGATGCCCACGGCTGCCATGCCTGCTGCGCGGATGCTGGCGATGCCGGCAGCTGCGTCCTCGATGCCGATGCAGTCGGCGGCTGCGAGGCCGAGTCCGGCAGCTGCAGCGAGGTAGATTTCCGGGTCCGGCTTGGAACAGCGGATGCGATTGGCATCGACCACGTAATCGAACAGGTCGGTGATGCCCAGTCGTTCCAGCAGCAGGGGTGCATTGCGGCTGGCCGAGGCAAGCGCTGTCCTGATGCCGGCATCGCGTACCGACATCAGGACTTCGCGGGCACCCGGAAGCAGGTGATCCGGCCCGAACTGCGCAATGCAGTCGCGGTAGTACTCGTTCTTGCGTGCGGCCAGTCGTGCGCGCTCGTCTTCGTCGAAATGGCGCGTGGCCTGTTCCAGCACGATGTCCAGTGAGGCGCGGCGGTCCACGCCCTTGAGCCGCTCGCCGATGTTGTCGGCCAGCGGTACGCCGATTTCACTGGCGAGCCTGCGCCAAGCGGCCTCGTGCACGCTTGCCGTGTCTGCCAGTACACCGTCGAGATCGAATGCAATGCCACGGAATGGTCTGGGGAATGTCCGTTTGCTGTTCGCTGTGCCGGCAGCCAGCGCACGCGATACGGTCTGGCCGGGTTTCAGGTCGATCCGTTGTCCGTCGTGTTCGATACGCAGTGAAACGCCCTGCATGAGGGTGTAGTGCGCGCCATGGGTGTCGACCTCGATCCGCAAGCGCGCATCGCGCCATCGCAGACCGAATCGATAAGCGTCCCAGGCACGCGGAAGGCGCGGCGCGAAGGCCGGGTGGGTGGGGCGGATGCGCAGGCCGCCGAAACCCCAGGCCAGGACCTGCCAGCTGCCAGCCATCGATGCCAGGTGCACGCCGTGCGCGGTGTTGCCGTGCAGGTCGTCCAGGTCCACGCGCAGACCGTCGATGAAATACCGCCAGGCCCGGTCCATGTCGCCGACCTCGGCGGCCAGCACGCCGAAGCTGGCCGCGGACAGGGTCGAGTCGTGCACCGTGACCGATTCGTAGTAATCGAGGTTGCGCCGCTTGCACCCGGGGTCGACGTTCTCGCCGGCGAGCACCATGGCCAGCACCACGTCTGCCTGCTTGCACACCTGATGCCGGTACAGCGTGAGCGGATGCATGCGCAGCAGCAAGGGGTGTTTGCCGTTGAACGCGCCGCGAATGGGCAGACGCGGTCGATCGAGGAAGGTGTCGTCCTGCGGGAACACGCCGGTCTGCGGGTCGACGGGCAGGTACATGGCCTCGGCGGCCTGGCGCCAGCGGACCGGTTCGTCGGGCTCGAGGCCTATGCGACGCACCAGATTGTCGTAGACCGCGGGACGCGAATCGGCCAGCCAGTGCGCGACACTGGCTGCATAGCCAAGGTGGCGTTGTGCCATGCGGTTGGTGTAGTGGTTGTTGTCGACCAGTGCGGTGTATTCGTCCGGCCCGGTCACGCCACAGATGCAAAATGCATCACCGCGGCGCGGATTGTAGGAACCCACATCCAGCCACAGGCGCGCGGTCTCGAACAGGATTTCGGCGCCCATGTCGGCAAGGAAATCCTCATCCCCGCTGGCTTCGACGTAGCTTTGCAGCGCCCAGGCCACGGCGGCATTGATGTGATACTGCGCCGAGCCACTGGGGAAATAGGCCGAGCATTCATCGCCGCCCAGGGTGCGCCAGGCATACAGTGCGCCGCGTCCATGGTTCATCTCGCGTGCGTGTGCGCGTGCCGCGTCGAGGATGCGATACCGGTACTCGAGCATGTTGCGGGCCCGTGCCGGATCTGTCGCAAGCAGGGCGGGGAGCATGAATGCCTCGGCATCCCAGAAGTAGTGCCCCTCGTAGCCTTCGCCAGTGAGTCCCTTGGCTGCCGCACTGCCGCTGCCGTCGCGGCTGGTCGACTGCATCACATGGAACAGGTTCAGTCGCAAGGCCTGTTCGGTAACCGGGTCGCCCTGGATTTGCAGGTCGGCGGCATCCCAGAATTGCCCGAGCGTATCGGCCTGCTGCTGCAAAAGTGCATCGAACCCCTCTTTGCGCGCCTTTTCCGAACGTGCCAGGGCGGTCTCGACAAGTTCCGGGTTCTGTTCGCCAGAGCCCGGCCGGGACCAGGCATAGGCCACGTACTTGCACAGCTCGACGGACCGGCCCGGTTCGAGCGCGGCGTCCAGGCACTGCGTGACCGTCGCTTCCGGGCGGGTTTCCCCGTCCTGCGACATGGGCTGCCCGTGACTTTGCGCACAGGCCACCCGGATACCGCTGTATCGGGTGGTTTGCTCCATCCAGGCACGGTCACCACGGATCCCGGTGGCGACAATGGACAGCCCGCCCTGCATCCGGGCGCCAATGCGCGGGTCGTCGCCCTGCGCCGCTGCGTGGCGGGCACCGTCCAGGCGCGAACACAGGCGCAGTTGCCCGGAATGGTCGATGCTGCGTACGCGATAGCGAATGGCGAGCAACGCAGGGTGTTCCAGGGGGACCAGGCGCTCGGCTTCGATGTCCAGGGTCGTTCCGCCGGGTGAACGCCAGCGCAGGGTCCGCCGGTAACAGCCATTGCGTAGATCCAGGCAGCGTTCGAAGGCAAGCCACTCGCCCTGTTCAAGATCCAGCGCAACGCCGTCCAGTTGAATTTCGATGCCAATGCCGTCGACAACCGGAATGCGGGTATCGCTGTGCCGTGCAAAGCCGGGGAAGCGTTCGTGGTACTCGATGGGCGTGCGCTCCCACACCGAGGCCATGAAACTGGCATGGCTGGATCCCGGGCACTCTTCGAGTCCTCCGCGTACCCCGAGCTGGCCATTGGCAAGTGCAAACAGGCTTTCGTCCCGCATCATGCCGGAGCGATCCGTGCCGCGACGTACAAAGCGCCACGGATCGATCGCGCTCGACGCAGGTTGCTGCGCCCTGGGTCCGTTGGACAACACTGCGTCATGCATGGTGGCGGTGATCCCCTTGAATCGTGAGTTCGCATGCCTGGAGCAGAGAGAGCATACGACTGAATGATATCGATATCAAGATATCGGTATCAATGCCGCGTGGATTGTCCGATCCTGCGGATTTCCCGCGTCAACGCGCTGCGATCCGGTGATGGACGATGACCGGTGGAGCGGTAATACTGGCAAGGGACATAGGCATGATGCGCATACAGCGGGGCTTGAGACACGTGACGCGAAGCCGCAAGAAGACGTCCGGGCTGCCACGCGACGGCCTGACCATGGCGGACCTGGCCGTGCTGGCGGGGGTATCGAAGATCACCGTTTCCCGTGCCCTGGCCGACAGCCCCCTGGTCAGCGCGAGGACGCGTGAGCGGGTGCAGCGTCTGGCGCGCGAGCACGGCTACAAGCTCAATGTCAACGCACGCAACCTGCGTCTGCGGCGCAGCCATACCGTGGCGGTGATCGTCGAGATGCAGCCGAGCAGTGACCGCACCATGTGGGATCCGTATCCGCTGACGCTGCTGGGCGGCATATCCCAGGAGCTGACATCTTCGGGCTACAGCGTCCTGCTGACGACGCGCGAAGGCGCTGACGCCGCTGCGGTTCGCGGGGCAGACGGGGTGATCCTGCTCGGCCAGGGTGAGCGCGAGGATGCGGTGCGCCGATTCGACAAGCTCGGCCTGCCGATGGTCGTCTGGGGCGCCAAGTCGGCCAGCGACCGGCATGTGGTGGTGGGCAGCGACAACCGGCATGGCGGCGCCTCGGTGGCCGAACGCTTCGTATCCATCGGGCGGCGTCACCCTGTCTTCATCGGCAACCCCGAGCATCCCGAGATTGCCGAGCGTCTGCACGGATTCGTCGACGAACTGGCCCGGCACGGCATCAAGCCGCTGTTGATGCGCAGGGACGAATTCACCCTGACATCAGGCGTGGATGCCGTGCATTCACTGGCAAGGCGCAAGGTGCGATTCGACAGCATTTTCGCGTGCAGCGACCTGCTGGCGATGGGCGCGATCCGGGCGCTGGTGGAACTCGGACACCAGGTGCCCAGCGACGTGTCCGTGGTGGGCTATGACGACTCGCCCCTGGGTGCCAGTTTCCTTCCCCCCTTGAGTTCGGTGCGGCAGGACTGGCAGGAGGGTGGCATGCTGCTGGCGCGCAAGGTGCTGGCGCTGGTTGAAGGCAAGCAGGCGCAGTCGGAGGTCTTGTCGACCACCCTGGTGCTGCGCGCGACCTGAGCCTGTTGCTCAGTTCCCGGCATCGGGAGCCTGGGCGGTAGGCGGCAGGGTGATGCGAAAACAGCTGCCGCCGCCGGCGACCGGCACGTATTCAAGCTCAGCCTGGTTGGCCTCGCACATCTGCTTGCACAGATACAGGCCCAGGCCCGTGCCGTATTCATGGGTGGTGTAGAAGGGTTCGAAGATCTGTGCGGCGACCTTGGTGGGGATGCCCGGGCCGCGATCGACCACCTCGAGCAGCGGTGGACCGACATCGCTGGCCGATCGCGAGATCAGCATCACGCGGGCCGGTTCGCCGGGCATGCGTCCGTAACGGAGCGCGTTCTGCACCAGGTTCCACACCACCTGCTGCAGGTGCTGCGGATCGACCACCGCCTCCACGGCCGCGGGTTGCACGATGGCGCGCAGCGAGTCCTTGCCCAGGTCGTTGCTCTCGGTGTATTCGTCGACGAAATTGAGTGCCCAGGCATTGAGATCGAGGGCTTCCGGTCGTGACCGCTCACGGCGCGAGAGTTGCAGGATGTTCTCGATGATCTCGTTGAGGCGGCTGCAGTGGTTGTTGATGATCTCGACCATGCGCTGGTCGGCTGCCACCAGATCCTCCGATTCGGCCAGCAGTTGCGCTGAGTAGCGGATTGCGGCCAGGGGATTGCGGATCTCGTGGGCAATCGAGGCGGACAGGCGGCCCAGCGAAGCCAGGGTCAGCTCCTCGGCGCGACGCGAGACCAGCGAGGTATCGTCGAGGAAGATGAGGATGTTCGATTCGTCGTTGGCGGCCAGGCGGGTGAAGCGTGGCACCACCTCCGGCACGCCCTCGGCGAGGCTGATCGAGGTTTCGTCGAGTTTTCCGTAATGACGCCAGTGGAACAGGCGCCGGGAAAGTTCCGGAGCCAGCGTGCCCAGATCGCGCTGGTGCATGGGGGGGGCGCCGAGCAGCATCCATGCCGATTCGTTGAACTGATGCACCTGGTTGCCGTCGTCGACGAGCAGCACCCCTGTCTTCATGCGGCGGATGATCATCTCGTTGACCTGTGCCAGGTTGGCCAGGTCCAGTCCGCGTCGCTGCGCCAGTTCCTCGGAAGCACGCATCTGCCGGCCGAGGATGTTGCACAGTGCAGTCGAAGCGAGGTAGACGATGCCGAACAGGGCGTTTTCCAGCAGGTCGCCGCCGGAGGATTCCCTGCCCGGCAGGAAGACCTGCCCCAGCAGGCCCAGCGTGGCCATGGCCGCAAAGAACAGGGACAGGCGCATCGGCATCACCAGCGCGGCCCCGCCCAGATTGAGGACCAGCATCATCGCGATGCCCAGTCGCGCATTGGGCATGGAGACGATGGCGGTGATGGCGATGGCGATGTCGAGGGCGATGGCCACCGAGGTGTAGCCGACCGGGCGTTGCATCCAGGCGCGGGTCCGCAGCAGGGCGATCACGGCATAGACCACGGCTGAGACGGCAATCGCGCGTGCCACCAGAGGGCGGTCGGGAAGCAGCAGGCGGTCGTGCAGGGTGCCAAAGGCAAGCAGCACGTAGACCATGGCCTGCGCGAGACGGAACCAGTTCAGGAAGTACAGCTCGCGGCGCGCCATGCTGGTCTGGCTCATGGATCTCCCTGCTGGTCAGCCGGCCTGATCGGTCGGGCGGTGGATGTCAAGCCCCCCCCCGCAGTATAGCCATGCCGGAGACGGTGTGGCATAAACCTGTGCAACCGATGCGCCTGACTTTATGCCGGCCGATTCGAACGGTGCCAGCTCGAGCATGTACCGGCTTCCGGCCGGCGGAACCTGTTGCAACACGGGGGAGGCAAATCGTCGCCCATTGACGGCGCTCGTGTGCGGCTGTGGAACAATGCCGACATGAATATCAGCGTGATTGTCATCGGCGCCGGCCCGGCCGGCATCGAAGCCGCCACGACGGCAGCCCTCTGCGGTGCGCTTGCGACGCTGATTGACAGCGGTCCGCCGGGAGGACGTGCGACGCATGGCAGTTTGCTGCCGAGCAAGGTCTGGCTCGGCGAAGCACGACCCGGGGCAACGCCGGCCTCGATTCTCGAATCGGTCGCGTCCGTCAAGCAAAGCTGGATGGCGGCGTGTCGCCGCAGGCTCGACGCCGCCGGCGTGACCTGCATCCAGGGGCGGGCGCAACTCGTCGGTCCCGGAAGGGTCATGGTCGAAGGGAGCAAGCAGCCGCTGGCCGCCGAAGTCATCGTTCTGGCCTGTGGATCGGAGCCGGTGTTCGAGCCGGCGCTCAAACCGGACGGCAAGCAGGTGATCGCACCGCGACATCTGTCGATGCTGCAGCAACTGCCCCGACGCATGGTGGTTATCGGTGCCGGTGCAACCGGTTGCGAGATGGTGCACCTCTTCAACGCCATGGGTGTGGATGTGACCTGGCTGACGGGAACCGGCGACATGTTGCCGGGATTCGTGCGCGAGGCTGCGGACATGCTTGCGGCGGCGATGGCAGGGCGCGGTGTGGAGATCGTTCCCGGTGCGCGCGCCTGCGACATCGAGCGGCGGCGGCATGAGGTCGTGGTCATCGATCACCGGGGTCGTCGGCATGCAGCCGACCAGGTATTCGTCGCCACCGGCCGTCGTGCCGATCTGGATGGGCAGGGCCTGGAGTCCCTTGGACTTGACTCGTCGGCACCGGTCGATGCCCATGGTTGCATCCGGCCAGGCTTGTACCGGATCGGCGATGCTGCCGGCACGCCATTCCTCGCCAATCGCGCGCTGGCCCAGGCGCGGATTGCTGTTCGCCATGCACTGGGGCTTGCTGTGGATCCTTATGCGCCGAATCATGTGGTGCAAGCCGTATACAGCCAGCCGGAGGTGGCGCAGGTCGGGCGGGTGCAGGGAGCCGGTATCCAGACGCAGGTGATCGGACTCGATCAGGCGCTCAAGTCGCATCTGCTCGATCCCCATGGGAAATTTGCGTTGTGCTGGGACGAACGAGGCCGCATCACAGGTGGCTGGGTGGTCGGAAGGCATGCCTCCGAGGCGCTGGCACCGGTGGTCACGGCGATTGCCGCCGGAGCGAACCTGGCGCAACTGGCCGCTGCGTATCCGGCCAATCCCACGCTCGGCGAACTGGCCGCCATGGCAGCGCGGGTGGCCGAGGATACTGTGCGCCCCTCGCACCGGGTGGCCTGAACCTGCATTTGCAGGGGCTGCTGCCAGGCGTGTGAGATTCGGTGTGATCGGGTGCGGGCATGCCCACCCGGCCGTTTGCCGGAAAGGCCTTGACTTGCAAGCATGCCGGTACCGGACACCCTCGCATGCATGCATACACGCCCCGCCTCAGGCCGGGGGATAGCCCGCACTGGCAGGGCCCGGGTTCCTTTCCGGGGCCGGTTTCAGCAATCTGCTGCCGGGGGCGGGACTTTCCATCCGCGGGGCATTGCAGGACAATAGGCGGCTGTTGCGTGCGGAATGTCATCGGACGCCCCGTCCTTCCCGCCGCCGTGCATCCATCGCCGTCGCCGTGCCCGCGCTTGCCGCGCCTGTCGCCCGACTGCGCATTTCACGACCGTTCGAGGTATCGAATGAACTTTCACGAGTATCAGGCAAAAAAGCTGTTCGCGCAGTACGGGGTAACCGTGCCGCCGGGCAAGGTGGCCGATTCGGCCGAGGCTGCGGTGGAAGCCGCCAGGGCACTGGGCGGTAGCCAGTGGATGGTCAAGGCGCAGATCCATGCCGGTGGTCGCGGCAAGGCCGGTGGCGTGAAGTTCTGCAAGAGCCTGGACGAGGTCAAGGCCGCGGCTGCGGGCATGCTGGGCACCCGGATGGAAACCTACCAGTCCGGCGGCCGCGCGCTGCCGGTGAACCTGGTGCTGGTCACCGACGCCACCGACATTGCACGCGAGCTGTACCTGTCGGTGCTGGTCGACCGCGACAGCAAGTCGATCTCCTTCATCGCCTCCAAGCACGGTGGCGTGGACATCGAGCAGGTGGCCCGGGACACCCCCGAGGACATCCATACCATCGCCATCGACTACGTCGAGGACCTTCAGCCCTACCAGTGCCGCCAGATCGGTTTCGCGATGGATCTGGACGCCAGGCAGGTACGCCAGCTCACGGGCATCATGCTGGGCCTGTACAAGCTGTTCAACGAGAAGGACCTGTCGCTGGTCGAGCTCAACCCGCTGGCGGTGCTCGAGGACGGCAGCCTGGCTGCGCTCGACGGCAAGGTGAACTCCGACGACAATGCCGAGTTCCGCCACGCCGACCTGGCCGCGATGCGCGACCTGAGCCAGGAAGACGCCGCCGAGGCGGCTGCCGTGGAGCACAACCTGAACTACGTGACCATGGACGGCACCATCGGCTGCATGGTCAACGGCGCGGGCCTGGCCATGGCCACCATGGACGTGATCAAGCTGGCGGGCGGCGAGCCGGCCAACTTCCTCGACGTCGGTGGCGGCGCGACCAAGGAGCGCGTGACCGAGGCCTTCAAGCTGATCCTGTCCTCGGACAAGGTCAAGGCCATCCTGGTCAATATCTTCGGTGGCATCGTGCGCTGCGACCTGATTGCCGAGGGCATCATTGCCGCGGTCAAGGAAGTGGGCCTGACGATCCCCGTGATCGTGCGCCTGCAGGGCACCAACGTCGAGAAAGGCCGCGAACTGCTGGCCAACTCCGGCCTGGCGATCACCCCGGCCGACGATCTCAACGACGCGGCGAAGAAAGCCGTGGCTGCCGCCCAATGACCCACAGGTAGGAGCGCCGGAAGGCGCGATCGCGCGCGGTATCCAACGATGACCGCACACGGACTTCGCAGCTTCCGCAACACCTTCGCAAGTACAGCGAGATACAGGACCCAAACATGAGCGTACTGGTCAACAAGAACACCAAGGTGATCGTGCAGGGCTTCACCGGCCAGCAGGGCACCTTCCATGCCGAGCAGGCGATCGACTACGGTACCCAGGTCGTCGGCGGCGTCACGCCGGGCAAGGGCGGCACCACTCATCTGGACCGCCCGGTATTCAACAGCGTTGCCGAGGCCGTCGGCAATACCGGCGCCAATGCTTCGGTGATCTTCGTGCCGCCACCGTTCGCGGCCGATTCGATCCTGGAAGCCATCGATGCCGGCATCGAAGTCATCGTCGCGATTACCGAAGGCATTCCGGTGCTTGACATGCTGCGCGTGCGCAACGTGCTCGACGCGCATCCCGAAACGGTGCTGATTGGCCCCAACTGCCCGGGCATCATCACGCCGGGTGAATGCAAGATCGGCATCATGCCGGGGCATATCCACACGCCGGGCAACGTCGGCATCGTGTCGCGCTCGGGTACGCTGACCTACGAAGCCGTGTTCCAGACCACCAACGAAGGCCTGGGCCAGTCGACCTGCATCGGCATTGGCGGTGATCCGATCCAGGGCATGAACTTCATCGACTGCCTGAAACTGTTCCAGGACGACCCGCAGACTGAAGGCATCATCATGGTCGGCGAGATCGGCGGCAGCGCCGAGGAAGACGCGGCCGAATTCATTGCCGAATACGTGACCAAGCCGGTAGTGTCCTTCATTGCCGGGGCCTCTGCCCCTCCGGGCAAGCGCATGGGTCACGCTGGCGCCATCATCTCCGGTGGCAAGGGTACGGCCGAGGCCAAGTTCGAGGCGCTGGAAAAGGCGGGCGTGACGACCGTCAAGTCACCGGCGGACCTGGGACGGACGCTGGCCGCGAGAATGAAGTAGGGTTTTTGCACAGGCGTTCGGGCTTATCATGCAGGGCCGCATGTTTGCGGCCCTGCATGATGTTGACGACGTCAGGGAGAGCACATGGCCACGTTGCGGCTGGCCCTGGCCCAGCATGATTTTCCGGTGGGTGCGGTAGACGCCAATGCCCGGCGCGTCCTGGAACTGGCCGCCGAGGCTTCGGCGCGCGGCGCATGCCTGGCAGTGTTTCCGGAACTCAGCCTTTGCGGCTATCCGGCCGAGGATCTGCTGCTACGCGAGGGATTTCTCGATGCCTGCGAGGCGGCATTGCAGCATGTCGGCGCGCACACCACGGACACCGCCTTGCTTGTCGGCCATCCGCAGCGGATCGCGCCACCGGCGCCTGTGCCTGACGCCAGTGCATCCGAACCACCGTTGCACAACGCCGCCACGCTCTGGCGAAACGGCAGGGTGCTGGCACGCTACGCCAAGCATGCCCTGCCCGATTACGGTGTGTTCGACGAGAAGCGGTATTTCACGCCGGGCACGCAGACCGCCGTCGCGGATATCGACGGCGTTCGTATGGGCCTGCTGATCTGCGAGGACATCTGGATCGACCGGCCTGCACGTGCCGCCTGCGAGGCAGGTGCGCAGTTGCTGGTGGTCATCAACGCCTCGCCCTACAGCATGGACAAGCAGGCTGAGCGCATCGGCGTGCTGCAGCATCAGGCCAGAACCCACGGCGTAGGCATTGCCTACCTCAACGCGACGGGCGGGCAGGACGAATTGCTGTTCGATGGCGCCTCGCTGCTGGTCGACGCCGACGGCAGCGTGGCGGCTAGCGCACCGGTATTCATGGATGCACTGCTGCTGGCCGAATACGACACCGCGACGGCACGTTTTCGCGCCGACAACTGGCCTCCATGCGAGGCCGACGCCACCGCGAATCTCTACGCAGGACTGGTGCGCGGCATACGTGACTATGTGCGCAAGAACGGCTTCGGACAGGTGCTGCTTGGCCTTTCCGGCGGCATCGATTCGGCCCTGACCCTGGCCCTGGCCGTCGATGCGCTGGGCGCCCAGTCCGTGGCAGCCGTGATGATGCCTTCGCCATTTACCTCCAGGTTGTCACTCGAAGGCGCCAGCGAGCAGGCCGTGCGCCTGGGCGTGGCCTACCGCACGCTGTCCATCGAGCCTGCATTTGAGGCCATGCTCAAGACGCTGCAACCGGCCTTTGACGGCAAGCCGGCCGACCTCACCGAGGAAAACCTGCAGTCACGCCTGCGCGGTGCCCTGCTTATGGCATTGTCCAACAAGCACGGCAGCCTGCTGCTGGCGACCGGCAACAAGAGCGAGATGGCCGTGGGCTATGCCACGCTCTACGGCGACATGTGCGGCGCGTATGCGCCGCTCAAGGATGTCTACAAGACCGAGGTGTACCGGCTGGCGCGCTGGCGCAATCACCGAGCCCAGGCAGCGGGCGAGGAACCATGCATCCCGTGGCGCGTGATCGAGCGGCCACCATCGGCCGAATTGCGCGCAGATCAGACGGACCAGGACGCATTGCCCCCCTATGATGAGCTGGATGCAATCCTCAAGCGTTTCATCGAAGATGGCTTGACGCGGGCCGACATTGCTGCGGCAGGTTTCGATGATGCAACGGTGGACCAGATCGTGACACTGGTGTTGCGCAACGAATTCAAGCGCAGGCAGTCAGCACCGGGACCGAAGGTCACCGCATGCGCCTTCGGGCGCGAACGCCGCTACCCGATCACGTCTGCGTGGAAATGCAGGCGCGGATAAAAGCGGGTGCCTGGGCCGGCGTCCTCGTCAGTGATCGTTGGCGAACGGGACCATGCGCTTCCACAGCGGGGTGAAGTGCGGCCAGTCCGGGTCCTTCAGGTAGGGATGGTCCGGGTAGTTGAGCTTGAGTACCTCGGTCGACTGCGCGGCCAGCTTGTCCAGCCCCAGCGACTTGTAGCTGCGGGCGAGGATGGCCAGTGCGTCACCGGTTTCCGGCGAGCGCTGGTAGTGCTCGATCACGTACTTTGCACGATCCGACGAGGCCACGTACATCTTGCGCTTGAGATAGAACTCGGCGACGTTGATCTCGTATCTGGCCAGGCCGTTGCGCAGGAAGATCATGCGCTGGCGGGCATCGGCGGCATACTTGCTGCCGGGGAAGCGTCGGGTGAGCTGGCTGAAATCATCGAAGGCCTGCAGGCGGTAGCCCTGGTCGCGACGCGAGAGGTCCTGTCCGACGATGCGCCCGATGAACGTGCTGGTGCGATTGAAATTGATCAGGCCGCGCAGGTAGTAGGCATAGTCGATATGCTTGTTCGCCGGATAGGTCTTGATGAAGCGGTTGATGGTCGAATAGGCATCCTCGGGCTTGCTGTCCTTGTACTGGGCATAGGCCAGTTCGATCTGGGCCTGCTCGTTGTACGCGCCGGAGGGGAAACGGGCGATCAGGCGCTGGAAGTCCTTCTCGGCTTCGGCGTAGCGGCCGTACATCAGGGCCTTGTGCGCGGTCTGGTACAACTGGGCCACCGGTATCGTGTTGATGTTCTGCTGCTTGGTGAACAGCGAGCAGGAAGCCAGGGCCGTGAATGCGGCAAGGAGGCACAATTGCTTGAAAACGCGCATAGAGGGAAAGTCGTCGGATGCTGGGTCGAAACCCCATGATAACGGAAACCGGGCAACTGCCGGTGGAACGGACATGAGCACGGTGAGGCACAGCGCCAGGGTACCCGTGGAACAGGCGGGTCGACGCTTGGACCAGGCACTGGCGGCAATGTTCCCGCAGTACTCGCGTTCCCGCCTCAGCGGCTGGGTGCGTGAAGGCGAGGTCACCGTCGACGGCGCGCTGAGAGCCCCCAGGGAGCGCCTGCAGGGCGGCGAACAGATCGAGATCGTGGCCACGCTGCAGGACGAGGTCGCCATGCGCCCGCAGGCGATCGCACTGGACATCCGCTACGAGGACGCGCATCTGATCGTGGTCGACAAGCCGGCTGGACTGGTGGTGCATCCGGGTGCGGGCAATGCCGATGGCACGCTGCAGAATGCCTTGCTGCATCACGACCCGGCGCTGGCCGCCCTGCCGCGTGCCGGTATCGTGCACCGGCTGGACAAGGACACCTCCGGGCTGATGGTTGTTGCGCGTTCACTCGAGGCGCATGCGGCGCTGGTCGCGATGCTGGCCGAGCATCGCGTGCAGCGCCAGTACGTCGCCGTGGTTCGCGGTGCACTGGTGGCTGGCGGCACGGTGGATGCTCCGCTCGGCCGCCATCCGGTGGACCGTCTGCGCCGTGCGGTGCGCGAGGATGCCGGCGGAAAACGGGCAGTGACCCATTACCGACTGCGCGAGCGCTACCGTGCGCACAGCCTGGTGCAGTGCACGCTGGAGACCGGACGTACGCATCAGATTCGCGTGCACATGGCGCATATCCGCCATCCGCTGGTGGGTGACCGGGTGTACGGAGGTCACGTGATCCTGCCCCGCGGCGCCGCGCCTGCGCTGGTGGAAGCCTTGCAGGGGTTCGGGCGCCAGGCACTGCATGCGGAAAGACTGGCATTCGTGCATCCGGTCGACGAGCGCGATCTGGCGTTCGAATCCGGCCTGCCCGAAGACCTTGTGATCCTGATCCAGGCATTGCGCGAAGATGCGCAGGAGCATCCGGGGTGAAGGCATGAATGCACGAGTCCCGGATGATGCCTGGATCGTTCCCGACTGGCCGGCACCGGTACGGGCCGCGGTCAGCACCCGCTGGGGGCCAGGACTTTCGGAGCCACCCTACGCGCGGCTGAATCTAGGCCTGCACAGCGGAGACCGGCCCGAGCGGGTTCGGGACAACCGCGAAATCCTGATCCAGGCACTGGGTCTGCCGCATCCGCCACGCTGGCTGCGGCAGGTGCACGGCACCCGCGTGGCGACGCTTGGACCCTTGCCACAGCACGATGAGCCGCTTGCCGATGCGGCCGTGTCACGTATTCCGGGCACGGTGCTGGCGATCCTCACTGCCGACTGCCTGCCGGTCCTGCTGGCAGCGCGGGACGGCAGCGAGATCGCCGCCGCACATGCGGGATGGCGCGGTCTGGCGGCGGGCGTGCTCGAGGCGACGCTGGGGGAGATGCTCACACCTGCCTCGCAAATACTGGCCTGGCTGGGACCTTGCATCGGTTCCGTGTCCTATGAAATCGGCGAGGATGTGCATCAGGCATTCGTACGTGACGATGCCGGCGCCGAGACGGCTTTCAAGGCCACGCGTCACGGGCACTGGCAGTGTGATCTGGCGACGCTGGCGAAGCGCCGCCTGCAGGCTGCGGGCGTGCATGACGTGCGAGGCGGTGGCTTCGATACGCGCCGTGACCCGCGCTTTTATTCCTACCGCCGAGACGGAAAACACAGTGGCCGCTTTGCCAGCCTGATCTGGCTACCGACGCCGGCCCGCGATCACTCCTGACACACTGCATGCATTTCGACCCGGGCGTTCCGGCTTGAATGCACAACCGGCTGTCCGCATCTGAACGTAAAGCGGCAGCGTGGCTGCCAGATCCATGACGGGAGAATCCGATGCGGATGGACAAGTTCACATCGCGCTTTCAGCAGGCACTGGCCGATGCCCAGTCGCTGGCAGTCGGGCGCGACCACAACATGATCGAACCGGTGCACGTGATGCTGGCCCTGCTCGACCAGCAGGGGGGGTCGACCACGCCCCTGCTTTCGCAGGCAGGCGTCAACGTGCCGCAGTTGCGCGTGCGCCTTGGCGAGATGCTCAACAACCTGCCCAGGGTCAGCGGTCAGGCCGGCGAGGTCAACGTCGGCAATGCCCTGGGCCGGGTGCTCAACCTCACCGACAAGCTGGCGCAGCAGCGCGGCGACCAGTTCATTGCCAGCGAGCTGTTCGTGCTGGCGGCGCTGGAAGCCGGTGGCGAGCTGAGCAAGGCGATGAAGAGCGCCGGCGCCGACAAGACGCGCATCGAGGCAGCCATCGACCGTGTGCGCGGAGGTGAAAATGTCGCCAGCGAGAATGCCGAGGATCAGCGGCAGGCGCTGGAAAAGTACACCATAGACCTCACCGCGCGTGCCGAGTCAGGCAAGCTCGACCCGGTGATTGGCCGCGACGAGGAGATCCGTCGCGTGGTGCAGGTGCTGCAGCGGCGAACCAAGAACAATCCGGTGCTGATCGGCGAGCCCGGCGTGGGCAAGACGGCCATCGTCGAAGGCCTGGCCCAGCGAATCGTCAAGGACGAGGTACCCGAGGGACTGCGCGGCAAGCGCGTGCTCAGCCTGGACATGGGTGCCCTGATCGCCGGCGCCAAGTTCCGCGGCGAGTTTGAGGAACGACTGAAAGCGGTGCTGGGTGACCTGGCCAGGAACGAGGGCCAGATCATCCTGTTCATCGACGAGCTGCACACCATGGTCGGTGCCGGCAAGGCCGACGGTGCCATGGATGCCGGCAACATGCTCAAGCCGGCCCTGGCACGCGGTGAGCTGCATTGCGTCGGCGCGACGACACTGGACGAATACCGCCAGTACATCGAGAAGGATGCCGCACTGGAACGTCGCTTCCAGAAGGTGTTCGTGGGCGAGCCCACGGTCGAGGACACCATCGCCATCCTGCGTGGCCTCAAGGAGCGCTATGCGGTGCATCACGGTGTGGAGATCACCGACCCGGCAATAGTCGCCGCGGCCACGCTGTCCAATCGCTACATCACCGACCGCCAGTTGCCCGACAAGGCCATCGACCTGATGGACGAGGCCGCCAGCCGCATCCGCATGGAGATCGACTCCAAGCCGGAGGAACTGGACCGTCTCGAGCGCCGCCTGACGCAGCTGAAGATCCAGCGCGAAATGCTGAAGAAGGAACACGACGATGCATCCAGGCAACGCCTCGCGGACCTGGAAAAGGAGATCGGCACGCTCGAGCGCGAATTCTCCGATCTCAACGAGGTCTGGAAGTCGGAGAAGGCCGCCCTGCAGGGCGCAACCCGCATCAAGGAGCAGATCGAGGCCGCGCGCGTGGAGCTGGAAGCTGCGCAGCGCCATCAGGACTACACGAAGATGAGCGAGATCCAGTACGGCACCCTGCCGGAACTGGAAAAGCAGCTGGCCGCGGCGCAGGCCGCCGAGCAACAGGACTTCAAGCTGGTGCAGGACCGTGTCACC
Organism: Rhodanobacteraceae bacterium; assembly: GCA_027019085.1. Lineage (GTDB taxonomy): Bacteria > Pseudomonadota > Gammaproteobacteria > Xanthomonadales > Rhodanobacteraceae > Oleiagrimonas. Next base: position 31,564 of record JALUXG010000006.1, read on the forward strand.
GAGGAGGAAATCGCCGAGGTGGTCAGCCGCTGGACCGGCATCCCGGTCTCGAAGATGCTCGAAGGCGAGCGCGACAAACTGCTGAAGATGGAGCAGGCGCTGCACGAGCGCGTGGTCGGCCAGAGTGAAGCCGTCAAGGCGGTGTCCGATGCCATACGCCGTGCGCGTGCCGGGCTGTCCGATCCCAACCGCCCATACGGCTCGTTCCTGTTCCTGGGTCCGACCGGCGTCGGCAAGACCGAACTGTGCAAGGCGTTGGCCGGATTCCTGTTCGACACCCAGGAGGCGATGATCCGCATCGACATGAGTGAATTCATGGAGAAGCACTCCGTGGCCCGGCTGATCGGTGCGCCTCCGGGTTACGTTGGCTACGAGGAAGGCGGGTATCTGACCGAGGCCGTGCGCCGTCGCCCCTACAGCGTGATCCTGCTCGATGAAGTAGAGAAGGCGCATCCGGATGTATTCAACATCCTGCTGCAGGTGCTCGATGACGGCCGCCTGACCGACGGGCAGGGCCGCACGGTGGACTTTCGCAACACCGTCATCGTGATGACCTCCAATCTCGGTAGCCAGATGATCCAGGAACTCGACGATGGTGACAGCGAAGCCAGCTACACCAAGATGAAGGCCGCGGTGATGGGCGTGGTGCAGGGACATTTCCGACCGGAGTTCATCAACCGGCTCGACGAGATCGTGGTCTTCCGGCCGCTGGAGAAAGCGCAGATCCGCGCCATCGCGAAGATCCAGCTGCAGCAGCTGGAAAAGCGGCTCGAGGAGCGTCAACTGAAACTGGAGGTTGGAGACAGGGCGCTGGACCTGCTGGCCAACGTCGGCTTCGACCCGGTGTATGGCGCGCGACCACTCAAGCGGGCGATCCAGCAGCAGTTGGAAAATCCGCTGGCGCAAAAGCTCCTGGGTGGCGAGTTCTCGCCCGGAAGCACCATCATGGTCGATGCCGAGGGCGGGCATCTAAGCTTCAGCAAGGGCGGCTGATCGAGCAGGCCAGCGATGGGCAGGCCGTGGCAGGGATGGCGGCTTTGGGAGTATTCGGGATTTGTGCTTGAATCAGCCTCATCATCGGAGTCGTATTCCGGGTGAAGGTCTGCATGCTGCGATTCCTGCTCCTCTGGTCGAGTCTTGCCGTGTTTCTTGCACTCGCCCTGTGGCTGCGCGTCGGCTATATCGAGTCCGCCGCCACTGCGCACCGCTGTCTCGCAGGCATGCATGGCCTGGGTTGCCTGGCGCGCCACATGGCGGTGGTCGCCTTTGGCAGCGGTGCACTACGCATGGGTGCCGCGGGCCTGGCGTTGCTGGCGCTGATCTGGAAGCACCCGCTCAGCGCCTGGCTGGCGGCGTTGGCTGGCGGCATTGCGCTGGTCTTGTACAGTCCCGAGATCGGCGCAGCTGCCTTACTCGTTGGCAGCTTGCGCCTGGTGCGGCTGCAACATGAATCTGCAGCGCAACCAGGTCACGATGACGGGCGCCGTGAGCAATCCGTTGCACAGGAACCATGACCACACGGCCAGGTTGGCGGCCCGTGCCCAGGCGAGCAGGAACAAGGCAGCCAGGATCATCCAGCATGCCAGAAACCTGTACTCGACCCGTATGGACGCCTGTTCCGGTTTCACCACCAGCAGCCATAGCGCCAGAGCACCGGCAGGCACAAGGAGCGCAGCGTCCGGATAATCCCGGTAGCGACCGTCGAACACCAGCAACAGATCAACCCATGACGCGGCCACCAGCCACGCCAGGTGCATGTGCGGAGATCTGAAAAACGCGAAAACCCGCGCCGGGAAGGTATCTGGCTTCCGCAGTTCAAGCGGTTGCGCATCCAGCCATCGGGCGATGGGACGGATGCAGGCCAGCGCGGTGAGCAGGGCGGCCGCACAGGTCAGAACGCCCATGCTCCAGGCCCATGGAGTGGTCAGGGCCTGCAGCATCTGCCGTGTAGCTGCCGCCAGTGCCGCACCGCTGGCGGCACCCGCAAGCCCGCCGGCCAGACGCCTGCGCGGACTGCCTGCGGTCAGCGCAGAGAACAGCAAAGCACAGCCTCCCATGGCCAGCAGGCCAAGCCACCAGCGACGCATCTCGACGACCTTGCCGGTCAGGGCGAATTTCGGTTCGCCCCTGGAGTTGTAGAGTCCCCAGTGGCCCCCTACCGTGCCTTCCTGTCCCCGCTTCCAGGGTTGGTCGAAGGATTCGATCAGGTTGTATGGGATATGACGTGCCTGGGCGTCATCCAGGAATGATCGTATGTAGCGCGCTTCGTTGACCAGGCCTGGTACCGATCCGCGGCGTGGTTTGCCCGCGCTTGGCCAGCCGGTTTCGCCGATCAGCACCGTCTTGCCGGGAAACGCCCTGCGCACGCGGGCATAGATCCGGTTGACATGGCCTATGGCATGTTCGATGGACACCGGCTCGTCTTCCCAGTACGGCAGGATGTGCACCGTCACGAAGGACACGGCATGGGCCAGGCCCGCACTGTGCGCATAACGCAGCCAGTATTCCCACACGTCGGCGTAGGTCACCGGCATATGGGTGGCCTGGCGCACATGCCTGATGTAGGCCACGAGTTGCCGGGCAGTCAGGTCGCCGCGCAGGAGGACTTCGTTGCCGACCACGATGGCGCGCACCGTGTGTGGATGGCTCAACGCGGTCCGTATGCCGAGCTGGACTTCGTGCAGGTTCTGCACACGGTCGGCGGAAAGCCAGATGCCAAGCAGCACCTTCATGCCGTATTGGCGTGCAATGTTCGGCACGGCGTCCAGGCCATTGGACTGTGAATAGGTGCGCACACATTCGAAACGCTTCGATAACCTGGCCAGGTCGCGCTCGATCCGTGCGGGAGTGACGAATGCGCCGGGATGCAAAGGCGAGGCCCCGGCTTCATGGAATGGAGAATAGGAAACGCAGGCCATGCGGCCGGAGGGGGCGGGCGCGACCGCAACCGGGATACCCAAGCGACACCAGTACAGCACGCCGGCCAGCGATGCCAGGCCGAGCAATCCCCAGGTGAGGATATGGCGTCGGTTCCGGGCAGGCGATTGTGCGCACATGTGGTCAGTTGATTCCCGGTGCTGGAGCCAGATTGCATCATCTCGCAACGGCGAATGCCGCTTTGTGCCGTGAACCGGTGATGTCCACCGGAGGTTGCCGGCATGCTTGCGGGGTGGCCGGTCCTGACCGGCTCAGCGTGTCAGGAACAGTCCCTTTGCCGCATGCGGTTCGCTGCGCAGGTATTGTGATGGCGCGTGCACGTGAGCGCCCAGTTTCGCCGCAGCGTGCCAGGGCCAGCGCGGGTCGTACAGCATGCCCCGCGCCAGGGCCACGGCATCGGCCCTGCCTTCGGCGATGATGGCCTCGGCCTGCCCGGGTTCGGTGATCAGGCCCACGGCGATCACCGGCATGCTCACCCGGGCCCTGATCACCTCGGCAAAGGGAACCTGATAGCCGGGCGACACGCCGATCTTCTGTGCCGGATCGAGTCCGCCGCTCGAGACATGGATGTAACTGCAACCATCCCCATCCAGCGCCCGGGCCAGCTCGATGCTTTGCGCAAGATCCCAGCCACCATCCACCCAGTCGCTGGCCGAAAGGCGGATGCCGACGGGGACCGTATCCGGCAGTGCGGCACGCACCGCACGAAAGACTTCCAGAGTCAGCCGCATGCGGTTTTGCAGTGAACCGCCGTAGTCGTCTTCACGCCGGTTGGCGAGCGGCGAGAGAAACTGGTGCAGCAGGTAACCGTGGGCGGCATGCAGCTCGATGAAATCCATGCCCAGGCGATGGGCGCGCAGGGCAGTGTCGACAAAGGCCTGTCTTGTCCGTTCGATGTCGTGCGTGCTCATCGCGCGTGGTGCCGGGTCGCCGGCACGAAAGGAAACCGGCGAGGCGCCCACGGTCTGCCAGCCGTGGGGATCGGTCGCGGGCAGCGCGTTGCCCCCTTCCCAGGGGCGCGTCGTCGAGGCCTTGCGTCCGGCGTGGGCAAGCTGGATGCCGAGCGTGATCGGTGCATACCGGCGTACGCTTTGCACGACCCGGGACAGCGCCGCCTCGTTGGCATCGCTGTACAGGCCAAGATCGGCCCACGTGATGCGTCCCCGGGCCTCGACCGCCGTCGCCTCGATGATCAACGCCCCGGCTCCGGACAGGGCCAGGTGCCCGAGATGGATCAGATGCCAGTCGCTGGCGCATCCATCCGTGGCCGAGTACTGGCACATGGGGGCCACGACAATGCGGTTGGGAAGGGTCAGCGGACCCAGTGCGAGCGGCGTGAACAGATGGCTCAAGGTTCAGGCTCCGATGCGGGTTGTGGAGGATACGCAAGGATATCGCCGACTTGGCCGGGTCCGGCTGCGCGGTGTTCAGTGCGGGCCCGATGGAGGGGATGCGTCGGGAGGCAATTCGTCCATCGCAGGATGCATTTCCATGGCCGTGGGCGTGGTGCGCAGCATCGGCTGGAACGTCGGCGTGTCTTCCTGATCGCGTTGCCGCAGGAACAACCGACTGCCGATGAACAGGACAGCGACAGCCATGCATGCCGATCCCCACACGAACAGCCAGGAGGGACCGAACCGGCCCATCATCAGGCCGGCCAGCAACGGCCCGATGGCTGCACCGATGCCGTTGACCAGCAGGACGCTGCTGCTGGCGCCTAGCAGTTCATCGCCCGGCACGTAGTCCAGCAGGTGGGCCACGGCGATCGGATACAGCGAGAAGGCCATGCCGCCAAACAGAAACAACATGGCAGTGCCCAGCCAGGCATGCCCGGACAGCATCGGAAGGGCGGCCGCGCAGAGCGCGCCAGCAGCGCCTGCGATGACCAGCATGATGCGCCGGTCATGGCGATCGGAAAGTCGTCCCATCGGCCACTGCAGGGCCGCACCGCCAAGAATGAACACGCTCATCCAGTTGCCGATGCGTTCCGGCGACAGGCCGATGGAAGCGGCATACACCGGTCCCAGTCCCCACATGGCGCCCATCGACAGCCCCGAAAGCAGCGCTGCCGCCGCGGCGCTGGGCGCCAGCGACGCGAGTCTGCGCAGGCGCAGTCGTGGCGTCGGCGCAATCTCCGGTTGACGCATGCGCGTGGCCAGTACCGGAAGCGTGGACGCACACACCAGCAGGGTCACCAGAACGAACAGCGTGGCCGGGGCGGCGGCCTGCAGATGCAGGAACTGTTGCGATGCGGCCAGTGCACCCAGGTTGACGACCATGTACAGCGCAAAAACGCGGCTGCGCTGGGTGCTGTGCGCCTGACTGTTCAGCCAGCTTTCGATGACCATGTACAGCCCGACCAGCGCCATGCCGATGCCCAGCCGCAGCACCAGCCATGCCCAGGGGCTGGACGTGAGCGACAGCAGCAGGACCAGGCATGCGCAGGTGGTGGCACAGAACGCGAAGGCGCGGATATGCCCAATCCGACGCACCAGCGACGGGATCACGAAGGTGCCGCCCAGGAATCCCGCGAAGTAGGCCGAAGTCAATGCACCAAGGAGTGGGCTGGAAAAACCCAGTTGCCCACCGATCACGGGAATCAGCGTGCCGAGCAAGCCGGTGCCCATAAGCAGGAGTGCCACCCCGCTGAGCAGCGAGGTAAGTTGGCGGGCGGTGTGGATCATGAGCTGATGAAGACGGTCGGGTGAGCGGGGTTGCGTGATCAGCCTGTGGCTGCACGGGCGGCCGGAAGATCCTCGCAGGCTTCGTTGACGGCAGCAAGAAAACCTTGCCCCCAGTCATCCACGTCGTAGTGCCTGACGATGTCGAACAATCCCTGCAGTCGGCTCTCTGCTTCCTTGGGACCCATGCGCAGGGCTCGCAGGCACACCTGCTCCAGATCATTCGGATCATGCGGATTGGTCAGCAGTGCGCCTTTCAGTTCGGCAGCCGCCCCGGCAAATTCGGAAAGCACCAGCACGCCGGCATGAGGGTGGCGCACGATGCCTTGCACCGCCACATACTCCTTGGCCACCAGGTTAAGGCCGTCCCGCAGGGGAGTGATCCACATCACGTCGGCTACGCCGTAATAGGAAAGCAGGACTTCGAAAGGCAGGGCGCGGAAGAAGAACTGCACCGGCGTCCAGCCCAGCCTCGAGAACCTGCCGTTGATGTGGCCCACGGCCTGTTCGATCTGTGTCTGCAGTTGCCGATAGACGGTCATTTCCTTGGCAGCTGGCACGCATACGCAAAACAGCGTGATTTCCCCGGCCAGGTCGGGATTGTGTTCGAGCATGCGCTCGTAGGCCTGCAGCTTTTCCAGTGTGCCCTTGGTGTAGTCCAGGCGCTCGACGGACAAGATCAGCTTGCGTCCGGCCAGTTCATTGCTGAGATGACGCCTCCGCTTGCGCGAGGCGTCAGTATCGAGAAGCTTGCGCACCCGTTCCACGTCCAGGCCGACCGGGTGTGCCCCGAGGTGCACGCGCCGCCGGCCGACGTCGATCACGCGGCTGACCCGGTCGAGACCCGCGGCGCAGCCATAGGTCAGGAAACGCGGAGCGCAGTTTTCGCGGCGCACGACTTTTACCGGCGCCACGCCGCGCACCACGTCGACGAAATTCTCCACTTGCCGGGGTATGTGGAAGCCCACATAGTCACACTGCAACAGGCTGCCGATGATGTCGCGTCGCCAGGGCACCACGTTGAACACGTCCGCGGAAGGGAAATGAGTGTGATGGAAGAATGCGATATGCAGGTCCGGTCGCATTTCCCGAAGATACGCCGGCACCATCCACAGGTTGTAGTCGTGAATCCAGACCACGGCATGGGGTGCGGCCTCGGCAGCTGTGCGTTCGGCAAACAGGCGATTGACGTGACAGAACACCTTCCAGTGCTTCTCGCGAAAACGGGCGCGTTCCCAGAACGTGTGAAGCAGAGGCCAGAATGCTTCCTTGGAGAAGGACTTGTAGAAGGTGTCCACTTCCTTCTTGCTCAGGGCCACGCGTGCAGCGACCAGGTTGGGGTAGCGGTCGGCATCGACCGCGGTATGCACCTCGAATTCCTCGCCGGACCCGCGTTCCTGGATCGACCAGGCCACCCATGAGCCGCGCTTGCCGTCGGCGAAGAAGGAGAGCAGGGTGGGAATGATGCCGTTGGGCGACCGGGGGCGCCTTCGCTGGACCTTGCCTTCCTCGACCACCTCCTCGTACGGCAGCCGGTGATAAACCATGACCAGGTCGGCCTTGCCGGCGTCCGGCGTGGGATCTTCCGGATGTGTGTGAAGCGACTCGATCAGCCCGAAGTGGTCCAGGGCTTGCAGGATGCCTCCGCAGCCCGGTTCGCTTGCATGCAGCGTCCGGTCGTACTCGCGTGTGGCCTTGATCAGGCTGTCCTCCGACCTCCCCACGCATACCCCGGCGAATCCGATGCCGAACATGGACAGATCGTTCAGGGTGTCGCCGGCCACCAGTACACGATCATCGTCGATGCCGAGGTGGTCCACCAGGGCGCGCAGCGTCGATCCCTTGTTGACGCCGGCAGGCAGCACGTCCAGGTAGCGTTCGGCCGAATGCAGCAGTTCGCACCCCAGCGACTCGACCTTGCGGCGCAGCGAATCGCTGATGGCGTCTTCGGAGCAGAAATAGGAAACCCGCCGTTCCTGCGGCACATCCTGGCGGACCAGCCCTTCCTGTTCGCCAATCGCCCGTGCCACGGTCTGTTCCCCCGGCCAGCGCGCGGCAATCTGGCGCTGGATCGGTTCGACAGGGTGGATGTCGTGACCGTCGACCACGGTCGCACCGACATCGCAGATGATGTAGTCCGGATGCGGCAAGGTGGGATCGGCCAGCAGCGGCAGCACGGCTTCCAGGCCGCGGCCGGTGACATAGGCCAGGCGCATGTCCGGATGACGCGAGAGCAATTGATACAGCTTGAGCCGCTGTTCGGAAGCCCCGGCCAGGAAGGTGCCGTCGAGGTCGGTGGCCAGGAGCGTCAAGGTACGGTTGCCGTTTTTGACGTTGTCGGAAGAGGGCGGTTCGGCGGTCGATTCCGGGCTCATTCGTTCTCCGTGTTCGGGTTCGAATCGGATGTGTCGTCCGGGGAACAGGCGCGGGTCGCAGAATTGCGCACCGAAGATGCGCAAGCACACGGCGGTGCCGTGAAAGCAATCCCCTTGCACGATCCATTACAGGCTACCACGTGGCGTGCCCAGGACGATGAATCCCGGTGCAATGTCGCATGATCCGCCTCGGATGGATGGACGTCCGAATGAAAAAGGCCCCGCCGGAAGCGGGGCCTTTCCAAGTGACGCTGTTGCAAAAGAAAGCCTGTTACCAGTCGTATGCCACTGTTCCGTAGTAATACGCACCGTTGAAGCCGAACGGCGAGGTATTGGGGTAGGGCAGGATGACCTGGTAGGCGGCACTGCCCACCTTCCACTTGTCCGGATAGGCATTGGTGACGTTGGTGCCGCCAAGGGTGAATTTCCACTGGTTCCAGCCGTAGGTCACGGAAGCATCCAGCAGGGTCTTGCCGGTGAATTTCTGCTCGGCTCCGCGCGCATCGATCCACGGGCCGTAATGCGTGGCCTGGGCATGCAGCATCCAGTTGCCCATCGACCAGTCTGCACCAAGGAAGGATTTGTTCCTCGGGGTCGATACGGTGAGGAACCGTTTCTCCTGGGAATTGACGATCGGCAGCGTGAGGCCTGCCAGTCCCAGCTGCGGCGGATTGGGCTTGATGTGGGTGATGGTGGTCTTGTTGTAGTTCACGCCTCCGGTGAGCTTCAGCGTCGAGTTGCTGAAGTAGATCGGATAGGTGACGACCAGGTCGGCACCACGGGTCTTGGTATCGACGGCGTTGTTGAAGAATGTGCCGCCACCCACGCCGTAGATGCCCTGGGTGTTGAGATAGTTCGTCACCGCCGGGCCGGACAGGCTACCGCTGAGCAGGATGCGGTTGTTGATGCGGATGTCATACACATCCAGGGTTGCATACAGGCCGTTCGACGGTGTGAAGACCAGGCCCATGCTGTAGCTGTGCGAAGTTTCCGGGCGCAACGGCTGCGCGCCGAGCGCCTTGGCGGCCGGATCGGTCACCGGGAAGTTGCGGGTATTGATCGGAATGCTCGAATTGGCCGGGAACAGGGTCACCGTGACCGAGTAGAATTCCTGTTGCAGTGATGGGGCCCGGAATCCCGTGGACGAGGTGGCGCGAAATGCCAAGGCGTCGGTGAAGGCGTAGCGGGTCGACAGCTTCCAGGACGTGTTGCCGCCAAAATCGCTGTAGTGCTCGCGACGCACGGCAGCGCCCGCCGTCCACTTGTCCGTCAGGTCGCTTTCCAGATCCAGGTACACGGCATAGTTGTGTCGTGAATGCGTACCGGCGTCGGTGGGCTGGAATCCCGAGAAGACCTGGCCGCCGCAGGGTGCCCCGGAAGCATCGCAGGCATAGGATGCCGGATCGCCGTGCTTGATCTGGTACTTCTGGTGGCGGTATTCCAGGCCCCATGCGACGGTGACCGGGTTGGTCATTCCGAAGACATTGAATTCGCGGTTGAAGTCCGCATTGAGGATGTTGTCGCGGTCCAGAATGGTGCCGATGTAGAAGCCGGTCGGCGAGTTCGGATCGAGCACGTAGTTCCAGGTGTTGGCGGTATTCATCTTCCAGCGGTTGCCGCCGCCGTCGTAGCTGAAGTCGTAGTTCCAGCCACTCATCACGCCCCGTACGCCGAGGACCTCCTGGTCATCGAGAATCAGATAGTGCTCGTGCGGCAGGAAGCCATTGGGGTAATGCGCCATGGCGCCCGGGAACGTCCCGGCCGAGCCGCCCGAATACTGCGTGTAGGCGCGGAAGAATCCGTTCGATGAAACCTTGCGCTTGTTGAATATCGCGAATGCGTAAAGCTGGGCATGCGGCGTCAGGTCGTACTGGGCGTTGACAGCGGCTTGCTCGGACTTCGAGTGGGGCAAACCGTAATGGAAGGTCACCTTGCCGTAGGCGGGATCGCCCGGATAACGCAGATCCGGCCCCGCGTGGTTGGTGCGGGCCTGGTTCATGTAGTTGGCACTCAGGTGCACCCAGCCCTTCTCGCCCAGCTTGAAGCCGCCGTCGGCTCCGCCCTGGGTGGTCTGGCCCGAGCCCTTGTACGAGCCGTAGGTCACATTGGCCGAACCGTGCTTGGCGCCACCCTTCAGGATGATGTTGATGACGCCGGCAATGGCATCGGAGCCGTACTGCGCCGCCGCGCCGTCACGCAGCACTTCGATGTGATCGATGGCGTTGAGAGGTATGGCATTGAGATCGACAGGCGAGGAGCCGCGGCCCAGGGTGCCGTTGAAGTTCATCATCGCGGTCGTGTGCACACGCTTGCCGTTGATCAGGACAAGCGTTTCGTCCGGACTCAGGCCGCGAAGCTGCGCCGGCCGTTCACCATCGGTACCGTCCGAGATCGAAGGTTGCGGGAAATTGAGCGAAGGCAGAAGCGTGCGCAGGGCGGTGGCGAGGTTCGGGGCACCGGTGTTCCTGATGTCCTGCGGCGAGAGCACGTCGATGGGCGACATCGAATCGGCCTCGGTTCGCGGCAGGCCGCGGGTACCGGTCACCACCACCGTCTGCAATTCGGTGGCTTTCTTCTTGCTGGTTCCTGTGCTCGAATTCGCGTCCTGCGCGTGGGCGGTGGGCATCATCACCGTAAAGGCGACGCAGCCGGCCAGCAGACCGGATGCAAGGGTTCTGGAATTGAGCATGTTTTCTCCCCGGGGGTTATTGTGTTGTGTGGGAACGCAGGACACCACGTCCGACCAGGCGGGCCGGGCGGGAAAAGAAGTGCCCTGTGCCTGACCCTAGGCCTCAGCATGAGGAGTGTCAATAACTTGCAGCCCCGGATCTTGCAATTTCGGCCTGTGAAACCCATGTTCGCTCATGGTCATAGTGCATAACGCGGTAGCCGGCGAGCGGGGCCGGGTCCCGTGTATGCATATTCAGCAACCCGATCCGAAGGTCATTTACAGCCATGCCAATCTACGCGTTCCAGTGCCAGGACTGCGGTCATGCGTTTGACCGCCTGCAGAAGTTTTCCGACCCGGACCCGTCGGCCTGCCCGTCCTGTGGCGCCGATCGGGTTGCTCGCCAGGTCACCGCCCCGGCCTTCCGCCTGGCCGGAAGCGGCTGGTACGAGACCGACTTCAAGCGCAAGGGCGAGGCCCGGCGCAACCTGGCCGACCATGGCGCCGAATCCGGTGCGGCGACATCGGGGGATGCTTCCGGCACCGCCTCCACTGCCGCTGCAAAACCGGTGGGAAACCCTCCTGCGCCGTCCTCTGCCACCGGGCAAGCTAGCGGAACATGACCAGCAGGGCGGCGATGGCGGCCAGGACACCGCCGGAGGCCCAAAGGACATCGGCCGGTACCCGTTCCAGCCCCCGGCGTGCAATGACCGCCATGCGGGTGTCGTCGGGATCGGGGCGGTCCCGGGTGCCGAGGACCTGCATCCATATCCAGGTCGCCATGCCGGTTGCGGCAAATACGATGCCGGCGATGATGGTGAAGTGGATGGGTATCCATCCGCCGGCATAGCCGATGAAGAGCATGCCGCTCAGGACATGCCCGCTTGCCAGGCCGCGCAGGGCGGCTGCAGGGCCAAGGCGCCTGGACCACAATCCGAGCAGGAAAGTCGCCACCAGCGGTGAAGCGACAAAGGCGAATACCTGCTGCAGATAGGCCCAAAGGCCCTGGAAGTGCCGGATCATCGGCGCCCACAGTGCGGCCAGTACGGTAATGCCTATGGTGACCAGGCGGCCGATGCGCGCCAGTTGCGAGGGTGTCAACCGCGGGCGTCGCGGCTGGATGAAGTCCATGGTCACCAGGGTGGCGGCCGAATTGAGGGTCGCCGAACAGGTCGACATCAGCGCCGCGACCAGGCCGGCCAGGATCAGCCCGGTCAGACCGGCGGGGATGAAACGTTCAACCATGGCGGGGAAAACCTGGTCGGGGTGCTTCAGGCCCGGCAGCAATACGCTGGCCATGGCGCCGGGCAGGGTCATGAGAAACAGCGGCAACAGCTTCAGCGAAGCGGCAATCACTGACGCCCTCCCGGCAGCACGGATGTCGCGAGCCCCCAGGATGCGCTGCACGACATACTGGTTCATGGTCCAGTAATAGAAGCCGACGATAGGCAATCCAGTCAGCAGACCCAGCCAGGGCACACCCGGATCGTCCAGCGGGCGGATCAGGGAAAGCTTGTCCGGATGCACGGCGGCAACCACCCGGGCCCATGAATGGTCGAAATGGCCGAACACGTTCCAGGCCAGGACGGCCGAGCCGAGCAACAGCACCAGCGCCTGCATCACGTCGGTATAGACCACGGCGCGCAGGCCGCCAGCCGCCGTGTACAGGCCGGTGAATGCGGCGACGACGAGGGTGGTTTCCCACAAGTTCAGACCCGGAATGAAGGTGGTGATCACCAGCGCGCCTGCATACAGGCTTCCCGCGGTGTCGAGCACGATGGACAGGAACAGTGTTACCCCGGACAGGTACATGCGCAGCCTGGAGTCGAAGCGGCGTTCCATCAGCTCCGGCATCGTCGTCACGCGGGCACGCATCAGCACCGGTAGCACGTAAATCGCGGCAAAGATCAGCACCACGCCGGCCATCCATTCGTAGTTCGCGGCGGAGATGCCGGTTCGGTACGCGGCTCCGGGCAGCCCGATCAGCGTGTCCGACGAGACATTTGCGGCGAACAGGGAGAATCCCACGGCCAGTGGGCCAAGCGTGCGTCCGGCGAGGAAGAGGTCTTCCGAGGTGGTCCTGCCGCGCGCCACCTTGGCGCCGATCAGCGCCGTGACAAGGAAATAGGCGAGGATAGCCGTGTAGTCGAGCGCTCCGAGATGGACCATGTGGCAAACGGGGTGCGAATCGCTTTCAGGTAAACATGACCGTGTGATGGATGCAAACGTGTTGGCACGATTTCCGGGGGTGCTGCAGATGTCCCGGAAACGTGTCCCGTACGTCTTTTGAGCACGCGGCAGCATGCTAGAATCGCCGGTCTTTGCCCCGTTTTTCGCCGCGCGGCGGCGGTCAGGAGTTCACCCCATGCGCACGCATTACTGCGGCCTCGTCGACGAGGCGCTGATTGGCCGGAATATCACTCTGTGCGGCTGGGTGGACGCTCGCCGCGACCATGGCGGCGTGGTGTTCCTGGACTTGCGCGACCATGAGGGCATCGTGCAGGTGGTGGTGGATCCGGACACCGCCGAGGCTTTCGCCACGGCCAGCCGTGTCAGCTATGAGTTCTGCCTGCGCGTGAAGGGCACCGTGCGTGCGCGCGAGGCGGTCAACGAGCGCATGAAAACCGGGCGCGTCGAAGTGCTGGCGAGCGGGGTCGAGGTGCTCAATGCAGCGCGGGACCTGCCCTTCGCTTTGCACGAGTCGCCCAACGAGGACATGCGCCTGACCTACCGGTTCCTGGATCTTCGTCGCCCGGAGATGCAGCGGATGCTGCGCACCCGGGTGCGGCTTGTGCAGGCGCTGCGCCGGCGGCTGGACACGGACGGTTTCCAGGATATCGAGACCCCGATCCTGACCAGGGCCACCCCGGAAGGCGCGCGCGACTACCTGGTGCCCAGCCGCGTCCATGCCGGCGAGTTCTATGCCCTGCCGCAGTCGCCGCAACTGTTCAAGCAGTTGCTGATGATTGCCGGCTTCGACCGTTACTACCAGATTGCACGCTGTTTCCGCGACGAGGACCTGCGCGCCGACCGTCAGCCGGAGTTCACCCAGCTGGACATGGAGTTCGCCTTTGTCGACGAGCGGCAGGTGCAGGATTACGTCGAGAACCTGATACGCGATGTCTTTGCCGAGGTCGCCGGCGTCACGCTGGACAGCACTTTCCCACGCATGACCTGGCGTGAGGCCATGCAGCGTTACGGCTCGGACAAGCCGGACTTGCGCATCGACATGGAGCTGGTGGATATCGCCGAGGCCGTGCGACATGTGGAGTTCAAGGTGTTTTCCGGGCCGGCTGGCGATCCGCAGGGCCGTGTGGCCGCCCTGCGTGTACCTGGCGGGGCGGAGTTGTCGCGCAAGCAGATCGATGAACTGGCGGCGCATGCCACCAAGCATGGCGCGAAGGGCCTGGCATGGATGAAGGTCAATGCACGCGGCGACGGCCTCGATGGCGTCAGTTCACCCATTGCCAAGTTTCTGGACGCGGCATCCCTGTCGGCGATTCTCGACCTCACGCATGCCGCGGACGGCGACCTGCTGCTGTTCGGCGCCGGACCCTGGGTCCAGGTCAGCAACTTCATGGGCGCGCTGCGCGTGAAGGTCGCGCGCGACCGGGGGCTTGTCGAGACCGGCTGGAAGCCCCTGTGGGTGACCGACTTCCCGATGTTCGAATACGATGCCGGAGCTTCGCGATTCGTCGCCCTGCATCACCCGTTCACGGCGCCGAAGGTGGACGATATCGCCGCGCTCAAGGCCGACCCGCATGCCGCGGTCAGTCGCGGCTATGACATGGTGCTCAATGGCGCCGAAATCGGCGGCGGCTCGATTCGTATCCACCATCCGCAGATGCAGAGTGCGGTTTTCGAACTGCTGGGCATCGATGCCGCCGAGGCCGAAGCCAAGTTCGGTTTCCTGCTCAAGGCATTGACCATGGGCGCGCCTCCGCATGGCGGCATTGCCTTCGGCGTCGACCGCATTGCCATGCTGATGTCTGGCACCGAGGCCATCCGCGACATCATCGCCTTCCCCAAGACCACCAGCGCGCAGTGTCTGATGACGCAGGCGCCGTCCCCGGTTGCTGCCGACCAGCTGGCCGAATTGCACGTGAAGGTCATTGGCAAGCCTGCCGTTGATTGAGCATGAAGGTGGACGGGCAGAGCGGTCCGTGCTCTCTCGCATGAGGCGCCCCTGCTGATATGGTCTCGCCTGTTACCGATGCTGCGGATCCTGCCAGAACCATGCCCGAAAACGTCATCCTGCTCCATGGCCTGTGGATGCGCGGCTTTGCATTGGCCATGCTCAGGCATCGCTTCACGCAGGCCGGTTTTGCGGTTGACGTGTTCGACTACCTCAGCGTAGCCGCGCCGCTGGAGCATACCCTCGAGCGTCTGCGCGAGCGCCTGCATGCGGCAGCGGGTAACGTGCATCTGGTCGGCCATAGCCTGGGCGGCCTGGTGGCGCTGCGTGCCTGCCACGGGCATGACGACCTGCCGGAAGGGCGCATCGTCTGCATGGGTTCGCCACTGAACGGCAGCGCGGCGGCGCACCGGCTGGCCGAATCGGGCGCGGCGTGGATGCTGGGGCACAGCAAGGCACTGCTCGAGCACGGCCTGTCGCGCTGGGACGGTGGACGGCAGGTAGGCGTGGTGGCCGGCTGCAAGCCGCTGGGCCTGGGTGCCGCGCTGGGGTCCATTGAAGGCGCGCACGACGGCAGCGTGGCCGTGGCCGAGACCCGGTTGCCGGGTATCACCGATCACTGTGTGGTACCGGCCAGCCACAGCGGCCTGCTGTTTTCCGCGGATGCGGCCCGGCAGGCCTCGCATTTCCTGCGCTGGGGCCGATTCGATCATGGTGCAGGGGGTGCCGGTACATGATCGGCCGCCGGCTGCATTACAATGGCCGCTTTGTTTCAGAGGCGATTTGAAGCCATGGCCGGACATTCGAAATGGGCCAATATCCAGCATCGCAAGGGCAAACAGGATGCTGCCCGCGGCAAGATCTTCACCAAGCTGGTGCGTGAAATCACCGTGGCTGCCCGCATGGGCGGCGGTGATCCGGAAGGCAATCCGCGCTTGCGCCTGGCCATGGACAAGGCCATCGCGGCGTCGATGCCCAAGGACAACATCGAGCGCGCGATCAAGAAGGCTACCGGTGAACTGGAAGGCGTCGAATACGAAGAGGTGCGCTACGAAGGTTACGGACCGCATGGCGTGGCGGTGCTGGTCGAATGCATGACCGACAACCGCAACCGCACCGTCGCCGAGATCCGCCATGCCTTCTCCAAGTTCGGCGGCAATCTCGGTACCGAGGGTTCGGTGGCCTACCAGTTCCGCCGACTCGGGGTGCTCTCATTCGCGCCAGGTGCGGACGAGGAGCGGATCACCGAAGTCGCGATCGAGGCCGGCGCCGAGGATGTGGTGGCTTTCGATGACGGCGCGGTCGAGGTGCTGGCCGACCCTGAAGGCTTTGCCGGGCTTCGCGATGCCATGCAGGCCGCGGGCCTGGAGCCCGATGATGCCGAAATCACCCAGCGCGCGGATGTCGAGGTGACGCTGGAGGGCGAGCAGGCGCAAACGGTGGCGCGGCTGCTCGATCACCTCGAGGATCTGGACGACACGCAGAACGTGTATTCGAATGCGGACCTGCCAGCCGAGGCCTATGAATAGGTCCGGGGCTCGCGAGGGGGTAAGCGGGATACGGATGGTTGCGGCAGCGTGTGCCATCCGCGCGATCCCGATGCAACCCTGCCTCGCCCTGCGGGCTTGAGGTCAACATCATGCCCCCCGTCCGTACCGAATCCCGAATCCCGGACCCCGAATGCCGGATCCTCGGCATCGACCCGGGCAGCCAGCGGACCGGGGTCGGCATCATCGATGTCGATGCCAGGGGACGTGCGGTGCACGTGTTCCACACCACCCTGAGCGTGACCGGTACCGGTGGTTTTCCCGATCGCCTGAAACGGATTTATGACGGACTGTGTGCCATCATCGCCGAGCAGGATCCCGGGGAAGTGGCGATCGAGCGCGTGTTCATGGCACGCAATGCCGATTCGGCACTGAAACTGGGGCAGGCACGGGGCGCAGCCATCTGTGCCGTGGTCAGCAGGGGGGTCGAGGTGCACGAATACGCGGCATCGGAAGTCAAGCAGGCCGTGGTAGGTGGAGGACGTGCCGACAAGGCGCAGGTCCAGCACATGGTTGGCGTGCTGCTCGGCATCAGGGGAACGATCCAGGCCGATGCTGCCGATGCGCTGGCGATTGCCCTGACCCATGCACACACCCGTGCCAGCATCGGCCGTGTCGGTATCCCTCGCAGTGCATGGAGGCGGCGACGGTGATCGGCCGGTTGCGCGGCATACTGGTGTCCAGGCAACCTCCGTGGCTGCTGGTGGACGTGGGCGGCGTTGGCTATGACGTCGAGGCGCCGATGTCGACCATCTACGACTTGCCGCAGACCGGGCAGGAGGTCACGCTGCTGACCCATCATGCGGTCAGGGACGACAGCGTGGTGCTGTACGGTTTCCTGAAGGCATCCGAACGCGAGCTTTTTCGCAGCTTGCTGAAGGTCAGCGGTATCGGTGCGAAGATTGCCCTGGCCGTACTCTCGGGCGTGTCCACCGACCAATTCGCGCGTCTGGTGCAGGCCGGCGACGTGGCGGCCCTGACCCGCATTCCCGGCATCGGCAAGAAGACGGCCGAACGCATGCTGGTGGACATGCGCGATCGCGTCGACGGCCTGGCCAGCGCCGGCACGGCACGGTCCGGGAGTGATCCTTCCGTGCCCATGGATGTCCAGGCCGAGGCCGAAATCGCCCTGCAGCAACTGGGCTACAAGCCGGCCGAAGCTGCACGGTTGATTGGCAAGTCAACGGCCGAGGGAGACGACGCCGAAGCCATCATCCGCAAGGCCCTGCGCGCCGCCCTGGGCGGTTGAGCATAGGAATCGACATGAACGACAAGCATTCGACTTCCGATCCGCACGGTGGCGAGCAGCTGCATGGCAGCATACCGACCCTGGTGCTCGGCGCCATCGGCGTGGTCTTTGGCGACATCGGCACCAGTCCGCTGTACACCATGCAGGAAGTCTTTCTCCCGGAATACGGTCTCAAACCCATGCACAGTACGGTACTGGGCGTGCTCTCGCTGGTGACCTGGGGCCTGGTCACGGTGGTGGCGGTCAAGTACGTCAGCCTGGTGATGCGCGCCGACAACCGCGGCGAGGGCGGCATCATGGCCTTGATGACCATGGCGCAGCGTGCGGTCGGGCAGTCCGCCCGCATGCGGCGGGTAATCATGCTGATGGCCCTGCTGGGTGCGGCGCTGTTTTTCGGCGATGGCGTGATCACGCCATCGATCTCCGTGCTTTCGGCGGTCGAAGGCCTGAAAGTGGTGGCGCCACACCTTGAACACTGGGTGGTTCCCATTGCCGTGGCCGTGCTGCTTTTCCTGTTCTGGCTGCAACGGCACGGCACGGCCAGGGTCGGCGCCCTGTTCGGACCGATATGCGTGGTGTGGTTCCTTTCGCTGGCGGTCGTCGGGGTATGGAACATCATCCAGGCGCCGGAAGTGCTGCTTGCGCTGAATCCGATCTATGCGATCGATTTCTTCAAGGTGCATGGCGTGATTGCCTTCATCGCCCTGGGTGCGGTGGTGTTGTGCGTGACCGGCGCCGAAGCCCTGTATGCAGACATGGGGCATTTCGGACGCTATCCGATCCGCCTGGCGTGGTTTTTCTTCGTCATGCCGGCGCTGCTGCTCAACTACTACGGCCAGGGCGGGCTGTTGTTGCACAACCCCGAGGCGATCAGCAACCCGTTCTACCATGCCGTGCCCGACTGGGCGCGTTACCCGATGATCGGTCTGGCCACGGCGGCCACGGTGATTGCCTCGCAGGCCGTGATTTCGGGCGCGTTCTCGGTCACCCGCCAGGCTATCCTGCTCGGTTTCGTGCCGCGCATGCAGGTCGTGCATACCTCGCGCGAGGCGATCGGCCATATTTTCCTGCCGTTCGTCAATCGCATGCTCATGATCGCGGTGATCCTGACCGTGGTGACGTTCGGTTCGTCCAAGGCACTGGGTGGCGCCTATGGCATCGCGGTGACCGGCACCATGGCCATCGACACCCTGCTGGTGATGATCGTGGCCCGGGGGCTGTGGAAATGGAGCTGGCTGGTGATATTGCCCATCGGCCTGGCCCTGCTGACCGTGGACCTGGCCTTCTTCAGCGCCAATACGCTGAAAATCCCAGCGGGCGGCTGGTTCCCGCTGGTGCTGGGACTGTGCCTGTTCACCATCATGACGACGTGGCGGCGTGGCCGGGATCTGGTGACCCGGGAAATCAAGCAGGGCGGCCTGGCGCTGCAGCCGTTCATCGAGAATATTGCCGAACATCCACCCACCCGGGTGCCGGGTACGGCCATTTTCCTCACCGCCAACCAGACTGCCGTGCCCCATGCCATGCTGCACAATCTCAAGCACAACAAGGTGCTGCACGAGAGAAACGTGTTGCTGACGGCTGAAACACTGGAAACGCCGGTGGCCGATGCCGATGAACGGATCGAGATTGTGCCGCTCGGCGGCGAGTTCTACCGCCTGACGCTGCGTTTCGGTTTTGCCGAGGATCCAAATATCCCGCTTGCGCTGGCGCAATGCGCCCGTCGCGGCCTGGATTTCGACATGATGGACACGACCTTTTTCCTGTCGCGCGAAACCGTGGTGGCCAGCGAAGGCCGTCCGGGCATGGCGCTGTGGCGGGACAAGCTGTTTGCCTTCCTGTCGCGCAATGCGATGCCGGCCACGGCATTTTTCGAGATTCCCGGCAACCGGCTGATCGAGCTGGGTGCGCAGGTGGAGATTTGAATGCTTGCGGCAAGCCTGGAGACCGCAGGGCTTGCAGCTAGCCTGGGTCGGAGCGGGGTACGGAGCGCGGGGTACCGGGTTCACTTATGGGCGCGAGATAGCCCCACTCAGGCCACGTTGCTTGGCCCATAAGTGAACCCGGTACCCTGGCAAGCTCAGGCATCCTTGCAGGCCCGGGTACCCCGGTATCGCCGGCATCGTCCATAATGCGGCCATGACTGAATCCCGCGTGATCGACACCGACGCCACCTCCGAAGACGCCGCAGTCGAGTCCTCGATCCGTCCGCGGCGACTCGACGAATACATCGGCCAGAAGACCGTCCGCGAACAGATGGCCATCTACATCGAGGCCGCACGTCGACGCAGCGAGGCGCTCGATCATGTGCTGATTTTCGGCCCGCCCGGCCTGGGCAAGACCACGCTTTCGCATGTGATCGCCAACGAACTGGGCGTGAACGTGCGCTCGACCTCCGGGCCGGTGCTCGAACGCGCGGGGGATCTGGCTGCGCTGCTGACCAACCTGGAAAGCGGCGACGTGCTCTTCGTCGACGAAATTCATCGCCTGTCGCCGGTGGTCGAGGAAGTGCTGTATCCGGCGATGGAAGACTTCCAGATCGACATCATGATCGGCGAGGGGCCGGCAGCGCGATCGATCAAGCTGGACCTGCCACCGTTCACGCTGATCGGCGCGACCACGCGTGCCGGCCTGCTGACCGGGCCGCTGCGCGACCGTTTCGGCATCATCCAGCGGCTTGAGTTCTACAGCCCGGATGAGCTGCTGGCCATCGTGCGTCGTGCGGCGCGTATCCTCGACATCGATTGCGATGATGATGGCGCACGCGAGATCGCCAGGCGCGCCCGCGGTACGCCACGTATCGCCAACCGGCTGTTGCGCCGTGTGCGCGACTATGCCCAGGTGCGCGGTGCCGGGCGCGTCAGCCAGGAGGCGGCAGCGGCAGCGATGGACATGCTGCGCGTGGACGCCGAGGGGCTGGACGAAATCGACCGTCGCCTGATGCGCATCATCATCGAGCATTTCGATGGCGGGCCGGTTGGCGTGGATTCGCTGGCCGCGGCGCTCAGCGAGGATCGCGGCACGCTCGAGGACGTGGTCGAGCCCTACCTGATCCAGCAGGGGTTCGTGATCCGGACCGCCCGCGGGCGCATGGCCAGCGCCCGTGCCTGGCGTCACCTGGGCTTGTCGCCACCGCCGCGCGCCTCGCAGGCATCGGACCTGTTCGGCGAAGAAGGGGAGGTGGACTGAGGCATCATCCGGGAACAAGTCTTGCCGGCATGTTGGAGCTTGCCAGGGTACCGGGTTCACTTATGGGCGCGAGATAGCCGCATTCAGGCCACGCTGCCAAGCCCATAAGTGAACCCGGTACCCCGCCCTGCAGGCTTGCCGCGAGACTGATTCCAGCGCGCAGGTCGGGTACGATGCCACGAACGTACAGTCGGATGTCGTCTGCATGCCTCCATCCTCGATGGCTGAACGCCCGTTCAGCTGGCCGATAAGGGTCTACTGGGAAGATACCGATGCGGGTGGTGTGGTCTACCACGCCGGTTACCTGCGTTTTTTCGAGCGCGCACGCAGTGAATGGCTGCGTGCGCGCGGCATCGACCAGCAGGCGCTGCGCGATGAGTCCGGCATCGGCTTCGTGGTGCGCGACATGCAGATCGGATTCATGGCACCGGCGCGCCTGGACGACGAACTGGAAGTGACCGTGACGGTCGAACAGCTGCGGCCGGCCAGTCTGGTCTTCTCGCAGACGGTTCAGCACCGGCATGGCACGCTACTGGTCACCGCGGGCTTGCGCGTGGCCTGCGTGGACATCGCGCGCATGAAAGCGCGTCTCGTACCTGATGAACTGATGGCAAGGATCCGGAAAAATCCATGAATGGCGATCTCAACATCCTCGACCTGGTGCTGCATGCCAGCCTGCCGGTGAAACTGGTGCTGGGCGTGCTGCTGGCGTTCTCGTTTCTTTCCTGGGTCATCATCGTGCGCAAGTACACGTTGATGAATCAGGCCGATGGCATGGCCAATGCGTTCGAGGAGCGGTTCTGGTCGGGCGGTGACCTGGCTGCCTTGTACCGGGAAGTCGGCAGCGAGGATGCCCCGGGCCGGGGGCTTTCCAACGTGTTCGGCGCGGGATTCAGGGAATTTGCCCGCCAGCGTCAACGCAAGGGCCGCGACCCGCGCACCATGCTGGAGGCCTCCGAACGTGCCATGCGGGTGGCCGGCACGCGCGAGATCGAGCGCCTGGAGCAGAACCTCGAATTTTTGGCCAATGTCGGCTCCATCAGCCCGTACGTGGGTCTGTTCGGCACGGTGTGGGGCATCATGGTGGCCTTCCAGGGACTGGCCAACGTCAAGGAAGCGACCATCGCCATGGTCGCCCCGGGCATTTCCGAAGCACTGGTGGCCACCGCCATGGGCCTGTTTGCGGCCATTCCGGCGGTGTGGGCCTACAACCGTTATGCCAACCGTGTCGAGCGCATCGCCACCCGCTACGAGACATTCCAGGAAGAGTTCTCCTCGATCCTGCAGCGCCAGACCCTGACCGACGAGGGTGCGTGATCCATGCGCGCTTCGATGCGCCGCCCCCGGCGCCACAAGCTGAAGGCCGAGATCAACGTCGTGCCCTACATCGACGTGATGCTGGTGCTGCTGATCATCTTCATGGTTACTGCGCCGCTGCTGCATCTCGGTGTGGACATCAAGTTGCCCCAGGTGGCGGCCAAGGCCATGCATGACGAGCAGAAACAACCGGTGCTGGTCAGCGTGGACAGGGACGGCAAGCTGTACCTGACCCTCGGCGCCGGCAAGCGCGAACCGGTCGACGCACAGAGCCTGGTTGCCAAGGTGGGTGCGTTCGTTCGCAACAACCCGCGGGTGGTGGTGATGTTCGGCGGCGACGAGCGCGTGGATTACGGACGCGTCATGCAGGTCATGGTGCTGCTGCAGCAGGCGGGCGTGCCCAACATCGGCCTGATGACGCAGCCACCGGTTGCGCCGGAAGCCAGGCATGGACGTCGCTGAACGTCAGGCCACGATGTGGGGCATCGTATTCGCAGCCCTGCTGCATGTGGGGCTGCTGTTGTTCCTGTTGCTGGCCACCATTTCCTGCAATGCGTGGGAGCGGGCGATTGACGGACTCGGCCTACCACGGGCCTGGAATCCGGTCACCTGCAGCAAGCCGCTGCAACTGGCCGGACCGGTGATCGAGGCCACGCTGATGGGCGCCGCGGGCGCACCGCAGAGGGCATCGCGATCGCCACGCAGCCACAAGCCGAAAGCGACGCCTTCCAAGGCCCGGCCGCCACGCCCGGCCAAGACCCTTCCGCCGCCGCCCAGTCATCCCGATACCCGGGACCAGCAGAAAGCCGTGGCTGTGTCGGCGACACGTGCCGAACAGGCGCAGCGTGTACAGCGTCAGCACCAGCGTCAGCGGATGTCCGAACTCGATGCCCAGTCCAGCCAGGCTATCGACAAGCTGTTCCGGGAAATGGACGCTGCCGGACAGCAAAGCCGGAAGGCTGACCGGCAAGCGCAGAAACTGGCCCAGCGCGAGGATCTCAAGGACAGCCAGGGCACCCCGAGCACGGCGCCCAAAGCCGCCCAAGCACGCAGCGGGGCAGGCGGCAAGGACAACAGTCTGCTGGCCCGGTATCAGGCTGCGGTCACCTCGCGGATCCACCAGAGTTGGCTGCGCCCCGACCAGACCCGTGCTGTTCGCTGCAACCTGCATCTGGTACAGATACCGGGTGGTACGGTGATATCGGCCACCATCACCGAGCCGTGCAACGCTGATGCGCAGACCCGCCAGTCGATTCGCAACGCGGCGTTTCGTGCCTCTCCGCTTCCCTACAAGGGGTACGAGGCCGTATTTGCAAGAAATCTCGATGTGACTTTCTGTTACCCAAATGAGGCCTGTTCCCCATGATGCCCCTCTTCAAGCGCCTCCTGTCCTCGTTCCTGCTGTTCGCACTGGCCGTCCCCGCCTGGGGCCAGCAGGATACGCTGCACATCACCGTGGCCAACGGTATCGCCTCGGCCACGCCGATCGTGGTGGTCCCGTTCCACAACGAGACCGTGGGCCCGCCTCCCACCACGGATGTGAGCCGAATCGTACGGATGGATCTGGCGCGTTCGGGTCGCTTCCGGGTGCTCGATCAGGCCGATATCGTGGAATATCCCTCACGCGGCAACGAGATCAAGTTTGCTACCTGGAAGCTGCTCAATCAGGACTACATCGTCGTCGGTCATGTCAAGGATGCCGGACAGGGTGCCTACCAGATCGGATACGAGCTGTGGAACGTCAATACCGGCAAGCAGCTGTTCGCAGGGACTTATCTCGCCGATGCAAACCAGATGCGTGACGCAGCGCACCAGATCGCGGATCGGATCTACCAGCAGATCATTGGCGTGCCCGGCGCGTTTTATACGCGCATCGCCTACATCACGGTGGTCGGTGTCGGCAAGCACACCCGTTATTCACTGGTCGTGGCCGATTCCGACGGTTACAACCCGCAGGTCGTGGTGCGCTCGCACGAGGCGCTGCTTTCTCCAGCCTGGGCACCCAATGGCAAGGAACTGGCCTACGTTTCCTTCGAGACCGGTGATTCGGCCATCTACATCCAGAACCTGGCCACCGGTGCACGCAGGCAGGTATCGGCACGCAAGGGCATCAATGGGGCGCCGGCATTCTCTCCCGATGGCACCCGGCTGGCGATGTCACTTTCCTACGTGGGCAATCCGGAGATCTTCATCATGGACCTGGCCACGGGCAAGCTGACCCGCCTGACCCACAATTATTCCATCGATACCGAACCGGCCTGGATGCCTGACGGCAAGCATCTGGTGTTCACTTCCGACCGCTCGGGTAAACCGCAGCTGTACGAGATTCCAGCTAACGGGGGCGATCCTACCCGGATCACCTTCCAGGGCTCCTACAATGCGGATGCTTCCATCGGTCCCAAGGGCAACAAGATTGCCATGGTGCAGGGAAATGGGAACGTGTATCGTATTGCGGTCATGGATCGCAGCCTGAATGATCAGGAACACTTCGTGTCGCCCGGCGATTACGATGATTCACCCAGTTTTGCGCCGAACGGAAGCATGCTGTTGTACGCTGCCACGGATGGGCTGCGGAACGTGTTGTACGCTGTATCCGAGGACGGCAAGGTCAGGCAGCGGCTTGTACTCCCGGACGGTGATGTTCGCGGACCGGCGTGGGGGCCTTTGCGCAAACCGTGGCCATGCCGTCAGACTGCACCTTCGGCATGTAGTAAAACCCCAGTGGCAACAACAACGACTGGAAACCCCTGAGTAGAAGGAAACAGCCATGATCAAGAGCGTTCGCTCCACCCTGATGGCCGTGATGCTGGTGGCCGGTATCGCGGCTTGCGCCAAGAAGGAAGTCAAGCCACCACCGCCGCCACCGCCGCCACCGCCGCCACCGGCTCAGCCGACTCCGCCGCCGAAGCCGACCGGTTTCACGCCAGCGGATCTGGAAACCAATGCCTGCCTGCGTCAGCGCGAGGTGTATTTCGCGTTCGACAAGAGCAACATCAAGCCGCAATTCGACGCCATCATCGCCTGTCACGCCAAGTATCTGCAGGACCGGCCCGAGGCGCGGGTTCGTCTGGAGGGCAATACCGACGAGCGCGGGACCCGTGAATACAACCTCGGTCTTGGCGAGCGCCGCGGCAACGCGGTGGCTGCGGCACTGGAAGCCGACGGTGCATCCGCCAGCCAGATCACCGTGATCAGCTATGGCGAGGAACGTCCGGTCTGCCGTCAGCATACCGAGGCATGCTGGGCCAAGAACCGGCGCGTGGACATTGTCTACACGGCCAAGTGATGTTGATGCAATCGACTCGTAAGCTGTGTGTCGTTACGAACAGGACGGTCGCTCTGGCGGCCGTCCTGTTCGTTCTTGCCGGCAGTTTGAGCCCGGCATGGGCGCAGCGGCTGAGCCTGTCCGAACGCGTGTCGCGTCTGGAAAAGGCACAGCAGCAGCAGTCCACCAACAGTGGCGTGGTGCTGGTCAATCAGGTGCAGGCCCTGCAGGCGCAGATCCAGCAGTTGCAGGGTCAGGTCGAAGAACTGCAGCACCAGCTCGGGCAGCTCAGGCAGACCAGCAAGGACCAGTACATCGATCTGGATTCGCGCCTGCGCCGTCTGGAAACAGCCTCCGGGCCGGCTTCACCGGGAAGTGCTCCGGCCGCAGCCGCATCGACCGTGGCGGCACCCAAGCCGCCCCCGGCCTCTGCTTCCACGGTATCCAACCCGGTTGCCACAGCAGTTTCTCCAGCCGCCGCCACGAGTACGGCAGCGACTGCCAGCGCCAATCCACAGGCGGCACAGGACGCCTACAACCAGGCCTTCACGTCCTTGCGCAACGGGCAGTTCGTGCAGTCCGCCAGCCAGTTCCGCGCATTCATCCAGCAGTACCCGCAAAGCACGCTGGCACCCAATGCCTATTACTGGCTGGGGGAGTCCTACTACACCGTGCAGAACTACGATGTGGCCCTCAAGACCTTCCAGCGACTGATTCAGCTGTACCCCGACAGCGACAAGACGCCGGGCGCACTGCTCAAGGTCGGCTACTGCGAGGACGCCCTCAACCAGACGGCGGCGGCACAGAAGACCTTGCAGGCCGTCATCGACAAGTATCCGGGCAGCACCGTGGCCATGCTGGCCAGCCAGCGCCTCAAGGACATGGCCCTGCGCCAGGCGCATTGAGGGAGGCCCGTGTGAACACGCAGCACCCTTCACCGCAAGCCGGGCGCCTGCGGGTCAGCGAGATTTTCCATTCGATCCAGGGCGAAGCCGATGCCGTGGGCTGGCCCAGCGTGTTCGTGAGGCTGACCGGTTGCCCGCTGCGCTGCACCTGGTGCGACACCGAGTATGCGTTCCAGGGCGGGCAGTGGATGACGATCGATGCCATTGTCGGCACGGTAACGGACTTTGGCGCCCAACATGTGTGCGTGACCGGCGGCGAACCGCTGGCCCAGAAGCGCTGCACGGTATTGCTGTCGCGGCTGTGCGATGCGGGCCACGAGGTGTCGCTCGAGACCTCCGGGGCACTGGATGTGTCTGCGGTCGATCCGCGTGTACGCAAGGTCATGGACCTGAAGGCGCCCGGATCCGGGGAATCGGAACGCAATCTGTGGAGCAATCTTGAACATCTTGGCCCGCGCGACCAGCTCAAGTTCGTGCTTGCCGGTCGCGAGGATTACGAGTGGGCCTGTGCATCACTGGCCGAACATGGCCTTGCGCAACGCTGCATGGTGCTGTTTTCTCCGGTGCACGGCAGTCTGCAGCCGCGCGTGCTGGCCGAATGGATGCTGGCCGACCGTCTGCCAGTGCGGCTTCAGATCCAGCTGCACAAGCAGATCTGGGGCGAGGTGCCCGGTCACTGAGCAGGCCCGTGTGCACAGGCGATGCACAGCATCGATAATGGTGGGCCTGCTTTTTCATTCGAGTCGTTCATGAGCACAATCGTATCGTCCTCCAGAAAGGCCGTGGTGCTGGTTTCCGGTGGCATGGATTCGGCCGTGGTGATGGCCATGGCCCGCGAGCAGGGTTTTGCCGTGCACGCCCTGAGCGTGGCCTACGGGCAAAGACACCATGCCGAACTTGCTGCCGCCGCGCGCATCAGCAAGGCCTGTGGCGCCACGCACAAGGTGGTCACGGTGGATCTGCGCAGCATCGGCGGCTCGGCTCTTACCGATGACATCGAGGTGCCCGACCATGGCGGGGATGGCATCCCGGTCACCTATGTTCCGGCGCGCAATACCATCATGCTGTCCATTGCCCTGGGATGGGCCGAGGTCATCGGTGCCTGTGACATCTTCTGCGGCGTGAACGCGGTGGACTATTCCGGTTATCCGGATTGCCGTCCAGCCTTCATCGAGCAGTTCCAGTCGCTGGCACAGGTGGCCACCCGTGCCGGTGTGGAAGGGTCACCCATGCGCGTGCATGCCCCCCTGATGGCCATGGGCAAGGCGGATATCGCCCGCGCCGGTATGGCCCTGGGCGTGGACTTCTCGCAGACGGTCAGCTGCTACCGTGCCGACGACATGGGCCGGGCATGCGGGCACTGCGATGCCTGCCGGTTGCGCGCCCAGGGATTTGCCGATGCGGGCATCGCGGACCCGACACACTACCGTTGACCCCGGGGACCGGGTAGAATCGCCGTTCCCTTCGCGCACCTGCGCCATGTCTGCGGACATCATGGGCCGTTAGCTCAGTTGGTAGAGCACCGGACTTTTAATCCGATGGTCGTGCGTTCGAGTCGCACACGGCCCACCATCCGTTCCTGCAAATCCGCATGTCGCCGGACCCGGCCCGGTCAGTCGTTTCGCTGACGCCCGGTCTCACTGGTGTTTTCCCGAAAGCGAAGCAGGCTGCATCTACCGGCCATGCGTCCCGTGGGCCGGTTTGTGCAGGTGTTGTGGATCTGTCGGGCTCAGCACTTCACCGGGACACTGCAGGCATGGTCCGGCATGCAGCCGTCATGGCGCACTGTACCTGCGTTGTGCCTGAGTTGGACCTGGGTCGTGCGGCTGGTTATTCTTCTTGTCAGTTGCATTTCAGGTTCGTCATCCGCGGCGAGAACTGATATCAGGCATGAAGGTGCCCGATATCGTGGGGGCGGTCCGGAATGTGCTCCCGAATCCGGAACGGGCATGCTTTTACACGGTTGCCGTCATCGACAACCTGCCGGTTCTGGCGCGTTGAGATGGGCGGAGATGTTGCCCGAGGGCCATATGCTGCAATTTGCCTGGCCATGGGCATGGGGCAAGAAGGGGGAGACACTATCCA
Organism: Rhodanobacteraceae bacterium; assembly: GCA_027019085.1. Taxonomy (GTDB): domain Bacteria; phylum Pseudomonadota; class Gammaproteobacteria; order Xanthomonadales; family Rhodanobacteraceae; genus Oleiagrimonas. The sequence continues at coordinate 59,917 of JALUXG010000006.1, forward strand.
TGATGACCACTGCAAAGCGAAATCACCGTCTGTCATCCGGACTGGCCGTTGTTGCCGCCAGCCTGGCCATTGCTGCATGCCAGCCGGGCGAAAAGCAGGGTCGGTATGTGAGCATCAACCGTGATCCCTTTCCCTCCACCTACACGCCGCTTCCGGGCAAGCTGACGCTGATCCGCAATGTCACCCTTCTCGACGGCAGGGGTGGCAAGATCGCGGATGCATCGCTGTTGATGAAAGACGGCAAGATCCAGGCTTTTGGCAAGAACGTGCCTGCACCCGATGGCGCTCTGGTCATCGAAGGCAAGGGCCGTTGGCTGACGCCGGGCATCATCGATGTGCACAGTCACCTGGGGGTCTATCCCAGTCCGGCCGTGAAATCGACCTCGGACGGCAACGAAGTCGGCGAGCCGGTCACGCCGGATGTATGGGCCGAGCATTCGGTCTGGCCGCAGGATGCCGGCTTCACTCGTGCCATGGCCGGTGGCGTGACATCACTGGAAATCCTTCCCGGCTCCGCCAACCTGTTCGGCGGACGATCGGTCGTACTGAAAAACGTACCCGGACGCAGCGTCCAGGACATGAAGTTTCCGGGAGCACCTTATGGGCTGAAAATGGCCTGCGGAGAAAATCCCAAGCGGGTGTATGGCGGCGGGCGCAATAACACCTCGCACCGGCCATCGACCAACATGGGCGACGTGGCCGGATATCGCCAGGCCTGGGCGGATGCCCAGGCCTATCAGCGAGCCTGGGACAAATACGACAGGGACTTCAAGGCCGGCAAGGACGTGCTTCCTCCGCGGCGTGACCTGAAGATGGACACATTGGCGGCGGTGCTGCGTGGTGACATTCGCGTGCAGATGCACTGTTATCGCGCCGACCAGATGGCCGTGATGATGGATGTGATGAAGGAATTTCATTATCGGATCGCCGCATTCCATCATGCGGTGGAAGCCTACAAGATTGCCGACAAACTGCGGAAAAACGGTATTTGTTCCGCCATGTGGGCCGACTGGTGGGGCTTCAAGATGGAAGCCTATGACGGTATTCGTGAAAATATCGCCTTCGTGCACAAGGCCGGCGCCTGCGCCATTGTCCATTCGGACGACCCCTTCGGCATCCAGCGACTCAACCAGGAAGCAGCCAAGGCGCTGGCCGATGGTCGTCGCGCCGGCCTCGACATTTCCAGGGCCGATGCCTGGAAATGGCTCTCGATCAATCCTGCCAGGGCGCTGGGTATTGAAGCACGCACCGGTTCGATCGAAGTCGGCAAGGATGCCGATGTGGTGCTCTGGTCGGGAGACCCCTTCAGCGTCTATACCAAAGCCGACATGACCTTCGTCGATGGCGCCGTGGTATGGGACCGTCACGACAGGACGCATCAGCCGGTTGCCGATTTTGAACTTGGTCAGGTCGGTGAGGGAGACGTGAAATGAGATCCGCAATCATCCTGGCCGGCATGGTCCTGTGTGCCTTGTTGCTGACTGCACCGGTTTTGGCCGACAACTATGCGATCACCGGCGGCACGGCCTACACCCATGGTGGCAGGGGCAAGGTGGAGCGTGCGACGGTACTGATTTCCGACGGCAAGATCGTGTCGGTCATTCCCGACGGAAAAGTGCCGGACGGTTATGAACGGATCGATGCACGGGGAAAATGGATCACGGTCGGTTTCATGGTTTCCGCCACATCCCTGGGTCTGGGTGAGATCGGCATTTCGGCAGACATCAATGACGCGCGTAGCGAGAAGGCAAAGCATACTCTGGGTCTGGATCCGGCCGATGGCTACAACCCGGACAGCACGCTGATTCCGGTTACCCGTATCGAGGGAGTGACCCGCGCCAGCGTGAACCTGACCGGGGGCAAGGACATGTGGCTGGGGCAGGGCATGGTGGTGAACCTCGGCCGTGGAACCGATACGATCGACCGCCATCGGGCCTACATCGGGCTCGATATCTCCGAGCACGGGGCCCGCACGGGTGGAGGTAGCCGACCTGCCATGTGGGACGCGATCCGGGCGAAATTTGATGCGGCCGATCCGCGTACTGGTCGCTCGCAGAGGAAAAAGGGCGCCGAACCCGATGCCGACGTGGAAGCTCTGAGGGGCTTGTTCACGCACAAGGCGTTCCTGCTGGTGGTGGCCAACCGGACGTCGGACATCCGCAAGGTCATGGCCCTCAAGCAGCGGTACGGTTTCGATGTCATCGTGGCGGGTGGTGCAGAGGCCTGGCGTGTCGCCGATGATCTGGCACGAGCCCGCATTCCCGTGGTTCTCAACCCATTGCAGAACCTGCCGAGGAGTTTCGACGAACTGGGCGCCACCGGAGCCAATGCTGCGCGTCTGGCTCGTGCCGGCGTCAAGGTCGCCTTTCTTGCTCCTGACACCCACAATGCGCGCCTGCTGCCCCAGTCGGCAGGCAATGCCGTTGCCATGGGCATGCGCTGGACCGACGCGGTGGATGCCATCAGTGTGAATCCCGCGGAAATCTTCGGTATAGCCGACCATTACGGCACGCTCGAAAAAGGCATGGATGCCGATGTGGTGATCTGGAATGGGGACCCGCTGGAGGTCATGACCAGTCCGGATGCGGTGTTCGTCAAGGGACAGGCAATCCCCATGCGCTCGCGTCAGACCGCGTTGCGGGATCGTTACGAAACGCTGACGCGTTCTCCGCAATACAGGCGTTTGCAGTAAATCAGGGTGGGTCGGATCCGGCAGCCTGGCGCTTTCACAGGCGCACTTTGCATCGGCGCGCGGACCTCGATGGAGAGGCCTGCGCAGACCGGTTCAGAACATGCGCAGCCGACACGCATTGTGCACGAGCGATCTGGTTCGAGGTAGCCGGATATATCGGTCCCGCGAAGTTTCCCGCCTGAACGCGCCTGCAGGTTTCAGCGAACCCTGGTCGTTCGAGCGCTTTTGTGGTGGTATCGGGCGTGCGCGAGGATCGGTGACATTCCGACTCGTGGCCACAGGAGGCGTTATCGTCGCCGAGCGCCGGGTGTTCATGCAGGCGACGGACAAATTGCAGGGATTGGTCCTGCAATCCCGCGACAGTTCCCATGCTCTGCCTGTGGTAGAGCGCTGCCAATTGCAGGGCATCCTGTTCCAGATCGTGATCGCCCAGGTCGCGGCATTGGCGGGCCAGGCGCATCCACATGGCAACCTGGCGCAAGGCATGTTCTGCAGGAGTGCGGCGAGACATCTTGCAAGCTCTTGTGAAGAGCCCGTAGTGTCACCTTTCAGCATTGCAGCGGCATGCTGACGGGATGACGATGTCATGAATCCGGAATACCGTGTTTGCCCGGGATTATCCAGGGGCTTGCCGCCGGTATTGGATCAGAGCGATCCCAGCTGCTGCGATGCCACCACGGCCTCGACCCGATTGCGCACATTGAGGGCACGGAAGATGGCAGCGAGGTGGATCTTCACCGTGCCTTCGCTGATGCCGAGTTCGCGGGCGATGACCTTGTTCGGGCTGCCCCGGGACAGCAGTCGAAGTACGTCGATCTGGCGTTCGGTGAGCAGCTCGGCCAGTTGCTCCTCATGCTCCGGGTCGCTGGTGGGTGGAGATGCGTATCCGTCGGCATGCATTGCCATCGGCGGGATGTAGGTGCTGCCGGATAGCACCAGGCGAATGGCCGACAGCATGATGTCGGGGGGGTAGGACTTGGGCAGGTAACCGTGCGCTCCCTGATTGATCAGTTTCTGCATCAGCGCGCCGTCCTCGCAGGCGGACAGCACCAGCACGCGCATTTTCGGGCGAAGGCGCAGCACTTCGGAGATGTGCTGGCTGCCCTGCGCGCCCGGCATGGAAAGATCGATCAGTGCCAGGTCGGGTGACGGTCCCTCCCTGAGTAGCTGGTGAAGCTGCTCCACCGACTGGGCTACGGTGAAATGCATGTCCGGATCCAGCCTGGACAGATTCAGCTTCATACCCTCGATGACCAGGGGATGGTCGTCCGCGATCAGTACGCGCATCACGGCTCTCCGTGTGGGGTGTTGATTCTCGCGCATGCATTGCACGGTCGGCAAGTCATGCGTCTATGGCTTTCGTACTAGCCAGGTGCCGGTGATTGTGTGTTGTCGAAGGGCGAGGGATCGTCCTTGCGTGAACAGAAGGGCACGCGCTTGCCCTGCAGGAGGGCGACGATCACTTCCCGTAGCGGACGTGGCGGGATCGGCTTGAAAAGAATGGTGATGCCGGCCGCCAGCGCATCCTGCAGCCGGTCACGATCCGTTTCGCCGGTGATCAGAAGTCGCGCAAACGGTATGGTTTCGGAGTCAGCGGCAAACAGTTCGTACAGATCGTCGAGAAGCTTTACTCCGTTGGTGCCGTGTCCCAGATGCAGGTCGGTGATCACCAGGTCGGGGGCACGCGGCAGCCTGCGAGCCTGCGCCAATGCGGAGGCAGCGTCCGGCGCCACATGCACCAAACAGCCCCATCTGTGCAGCAGGTCCTGCATGCCGGCCAGTATGGCCTGATCGTCGTCGATCACCAGGATCTGTTTGCCCAGCAGTTCGCGGGCACTTTCGACCGCTCCGGTCCAGCCGCGCTGCCTACGTTCACGCCGGATCACGTGTTGCTCGCTGGCCGGAATCATCAGGCTGAACAGCGTCCCGCGGCCAGGCGTGGATCGCAGGGTGCAGGGAATGTCCAGCAGTTCAGCGAGGCGTTTGACCGTGGACAGTCCAAGGCCGAGCCCATGCTGACTGCCGGAGACGGCCAACTCGCCGCCCGCCCGGTCCGTATGCGGATCGATGCGGAAAAATTCGTCGAAGATGTGCGCCTGATGTTCGTTCGCAATACCAAGACCCGTATCCCATACGTCGATGCGTATCAGATCGCCGCGGTGCCGCGCACAGACCAGCACCCCGCCCTCGGCGGTATAGCGCAATGCGTTGCTGACCAGGTTGTTCAGGATGCGGGCCAGCATCGTGCGGTCGCTGCGTACCCACAACGGGGTGGTGCGGGTGATCAGCCGCAGTTCCTTCTTTTCCGCCTGGATGCGAAAGTTCCGACTGACTTCCTGGAAGATCTCGTCGACCGGGAAATCGGACCATTCCGGCTTCATGGCGCCGGTTTCCAGCCGCGAAAGATCGAGCAGTTCACCGAACAGCCGGTCCAGCGACTCGACGCACTGTTGCACGCGGGCAATGCGATCGAGTCGGGCAGGATCGGTTTCGCCTTCGCCCAGCGAGGATGAGAACAGGGTCAGGGCATACAATGGTTGGCGCAGGTCGTGGGTGGCACCGGCGAGAAAGCGTGCCTTGGCACGACTGGCCTGTTCCAGGGCTTCATTCTTGCGTGCCAGCTCCTGGGTGGCCTGTTCGATGCGGCGCTCCATGTCACGATGCAGGGCGTACAGGGTCGTTGCAGCTGCATTGAAACCGCGTTGCAGGTCGCCGATTTCCGACTCGTCCGTGACTTCCACGGGTTCAGGCGTGCTGTGGCCCAGATGGCCCATGGCCAACGACAGGCGCCTGAGGGGTGCGCTGATCCAGCGGGCCTGCTGCCAGCTCAGGACTATGGCCAGCACGATGGCCACGCCCAGCCACAGCAACGTGTCGAACAGGGTGGTGTACTGCGACAGGGGAGCGATACGGGTATCGAGATCGACCTGTATGGCACCCAGTACGCGCCCGGGATGGTCACGGGAGTGGATGTTCTCGACCAGGCGAATCGTCGGAGCGTCGGGAGGCAGGGTCCTGCTGGCCAGGGCCAGTACCTTGCCCCTGGCATCGAGGATGCGAACCTGGCCGACGTACGGCATCGTGCCAAGGGCGTTGACGATCCGCCGCAGGTCGTCCTGGTCATGCTGCTCGAGTGGGTCGCGCGCCATGTCCGCCATGTGCGTAACGAAGTTGGACGCGGTATCGCGTATGCCTTTCTGGATCGCCCAGTACTGCTGGCTGGACAGCAGTACCGCCAGCAGTATGGTGGATACCGCCGAAGGAACCAGGGTAACCAGCACCAGTCGCTGGATCAGCGACGCGCGTCGCCATGCCTTGCGTATGCGTGAAACCACAGGTACGACCACGTTGCCCCCGGCATGGTGATGCCATGGTGCGTCGATTGTAGCGCGAGCCCCATGCGTTCGCCGGCACGGGACCGGCCGGTATCTCAGGTACGCGGTGAACCGTGCTTGCGGGCCTGCCAGCGGCGATAGCCCAGAGGCAGCAGGCTGAGCAGGGCCAGGGCGCTCAGTGCCACGATCATCTGCGCATCGATGAGCATGGACCAGTTGAACGGCTGTCCGGCGTGCAGGTGCCGCCCGAGATCGGCGCCGACCGCGGTTTCGAATACCAGCATCAAGGTGCCACCCAGCCAGGTGGCGAGCAGGAACAGCCACAGCGGGCAGCCCAGCCAGGCCAGGGCGACACTTACCCCGCCGAACGGGAAGACAGGCACGAACCGAAGGAACAGCGTGTAATGCACCGGGTGCACGGCAAACCCGTGGCGCAGTCGATCGACCAGTGCCGGTTCGGACTGGTGTTCGGCGTGAAACGCGTACCGTCCCGCCAGGAACAGGATCAGCGAACCCAGCGTCAGCCCGACCGAGGACAGCAGCACACCCTGGACTTCACCGTAAATCAACCCGCCGGCGAGGATCACGAGAATGCTGGCGGGAATGCCGGTGGCCGTGACCAGGGTCAGCAGGGCGACGTAAGCCAGCCGTGAAAGCAAGGGATTTGCAGCCACCAGGTCCAGCCACAGGGCATGCTCCGCGGCCAGGCGCGCCGGAGCAAGACGATGGCCGAGGCCTCCGGCCAGCAAGGCCACGCCGAGGGAAAGTAGGGCAAGCAGCGGGAGCAGGGCGCGCAGGCGTTTCATGTGCGTGCGCACTGGGCGATGTCGGATGTCGGCATGTAATACAGGTTCCTGGAATCGATCGGTGGCCGGGGAACGCTCTCAGGCACGCCGGGCAAACACCGTGATTTCCTCCCGGTCGTGATATAGCTGGCGTGCGCGCAGGTCCAGGGCGCAACCGGCTTGTTCGCGCAGGAGGTCGAGACAGCCGCGAACCTCATCGTAACGTTTTTTCATCGGCAGCTTCAGGTTGAACAGGGCGCGATCGCATTGGCGCTCGCGCAGCCAGCGCGCCATGCATGCCGAGACGCGGCGGGGTTGCTCGACCATGTCGCAGACCAGCCAGTCCACGGGTTTGCGCGGCAGATGGCGGAATCCGTCCTCACGCAGATGCTCGACCAGCCCGCTTTCCATCAATGCGGCATCCATGGGGCCGTTGTCGATGGCGCTCACATGGATGGAACGTCGCACCAGTTGCCAGGTCCAGCCGCCCGGCGCTGCGCCCAGGTCGACCGCACGCATGCCCGGTTGCAGCCAGGCGTCGCGTTCGTGTGCATCGAGCAGGGTCAGGAAGGCTTCCTCCAGCTTCAGGGTCGAGCGGCTTGGCGCCGCGCGCGCAAAGCGCAGACGCGGGATGCCACGCGGCCACGGTGAGCTGCGCTCGACATGGCTTGCACCCATCCAGGCTTGCGTGGCATCGAGCAAGGCCACATGCAGGCGCCAGGGAGAGGCGCGATCCATCCGTCCACTGCGCTTGAGCACGGCGACCATGGCCGATTCCAGCCCCCGGCACAGCGCATTGAGTGCGCGACCATCGGCAGCATCGGAGGATTCGATCCACAGTTCGCACCATCTGCGCGGGTCGGCGTCGATCTGGGGTAGCAGGGCCGAGATACGGTCCTCGCGCGGCAGCGAAGAGATACGTCCGATGCCCTGCAGCAACTGGCGGGCGAATATCGGCCCGCGTGGACCTGCACGGTCGAGCAGTCGGGCTGCAGCCTCGGAGTCGCGGGTGATGAATTCCACATGTCCGCAGCCGCGTTCGGTGCGCGGGTAGCCACCGCCGCCACTGGCGGCATCGAGTTCGATCAGTTCCTGCGCGCATTCGGCTTCGAAGTGCGGGCGGCACCAGGCCAGCAGATGATGGCGCGCCGCCTCGGTCACCGCTGCCTGCGGGCCCAGGTGTCACGCAGGCTTGCCGTGCGATTGAACACGGGACGGTCCGCTGCATGGTCGTGACGGTCGGTGACGAAATACCCGGTCCGCTCGAACTGCCAGTGGGTCTCTGCCTGGGCCTGGGCGGCGGCCGGTTCCACGTAGCCTTGCAGTACGCGCTTGGCTTCGGGATTGATGAAATCCGTGAAGCTGTGGCCCTCGCGTTCCTCGCCCGGATTCTCGACCTGGAACAGACGGTCGTAGAGGCGGAATTGCGCCTGGACCGCGTGCCGAGCACTGACCCAGTGGATGGTGCCCTTGACCTTGCGGTTGGTATCCGCTGCGCCGGGCCGGGTGGACGGATCGAGTGTGGCATGCAGTGCGGTCACGGTGCCGTTGGCATCTTTATCGATACGGTCCAGACGGATGATGCCGACTCCACGCAACCGTACCTCGCCTCCCGGGACCAGGCGCTTGAAGCCCTTCGGAGGAATTTCGGCGAAATCCTCGCGTTCGATCCACAACTCGCGCGCCAGGGCTACCAGGCGTGTACCGAAGCTTTCGTCCTTGGGGTGGTTGGGAAGCTCGACATGCTCCTCGTGCCCCTCGGGAAGGTTGTCCAGGACCAGGCGCAGGGGATCGAGGACCGCCATGCGCCGCGGCGCGCGTGCATCCAGCTCCTCGCGTACGCAGGCTTCGAGGACGCCGTAATCGATGTTGCTGTTCTGCTTGCTCACACCCATGCGATCCCAGAACGTGCGCAATGCGGACGGTGGAAAACCTCGCCGCCGGGCGCCGGCCAGCGTCGGCATGCGCGGGTCGTCCCAGCCGTCCACATGTCCTGCGCGCACCAGTTCGGTGAGTTTTCGCTTGCTCATCACGGTATAGCTGAGGTTGCCGCGGGCAAATTCGATCTGTCGCGGCTTGCTGGGGGCGGTTGGCAAGCCGGCCTCGACCAGCGGTTGCCACAGGTCCGGGTGGGCGGCCAGGTCGACATGGTCGACGAACCAGTCGTAGAGCGGGCGGTGATCCTCGAATTCAAGGGTGCAGAACGAGTGCGTGATGCCTTCCAGCGCATCGGACAGGCTGTGCGCGAAGTCGTACATGGGGTAGATCGGCCAGGTGTCGCCGGTGTTCTGGTGGGCCTGCCGGCGAATGCGGTAGATGGCCGGGTCACGCAGGTTCATGTTGCCCGCGGCCATGTCGATCTTCGCCCGCAATGTCTTGCTGCCGTCGGGAAATTCGCCTTCGCGCATGCGACGGAACAGGTCCAGGTTTTCTTCCACGCTGCGGTTGCGGAACGGAGATTCGCGTCCGGCTTCGGTCAGGGTGCCGCGATAGGCACGCATCTGCTCGGCATCCAGGTCGTCCACGTAGGCCTTGCCATCGGCGACCAGTTTGCGCGCTGCGCGATAGAACACCTCGAAGTAATCCGAGGCATGGCGAAGTTCGGCCCATGCAAAGCCCAGCCAGCGTACATCGTCCTGGATACCGCGCACGTATTCGGGGTCCTCCCTGCCGGGGTTGGTATCGTCCAGGCGCAGGTTGCAGGCGCCACCGAATTCGGCGGCGATGCCGAAATCCAGGCAGATCGCCTTGGCATGGCCAAGGTGCAGGTGCCCGTTGGGTTCGGGAGGGAAACGGGTACGTACGGTCTGGATCTTGCCGCCAGTCACATCCTCGCGGACGATCTGGCGGATGAAATGCTGTACGGGCTCGGCGTCGTTCGCCATCGGGCGCTCTCATGTGCTGCACTGCAAGGCTGCGAAGTGTAGCGCAGCGGCGGCATGCGGCGTTGCACAGCAGCGCGGATCCACTTGCAGGCATGGCCTCGCGCGAGTAGCGTGAGGCCATGCGTACCGTCTATCACGCCCAGTCCCTGGTCGACGCCCATCTGGTCAAGGATGCGCTCGATTATGCCCGGATACCCGCGTTCGTCACCGGTGAGCAACTGATTGGCGGTGTGGGCCAGTTGCCGGCGCGCGACTTCATCCGCGTGAACGTGCCCGATTCGTGCGTCGAGGCAGCCCGGCCGGTCGTGCGCGAGGTGGAGCACCAACTGGCCGAGGCGCGCAAGGCGCTGGCCGATGAGGGTGACTGGGACGGCGATACGCTCACTGCGCCAGGTTGATGGGCATGCGGGGGGCGAGGTTCACGTCGATCGTCGGCATCGCGTCCTGCGATGCCTTGAGGACATTGCTCATTCGAAATCGGCTGCCAGGGCATCCCGCTGTTCTGCGTTCAGGACTACCTTGTTGCCGTAGGCCTGGTGATCGCAGGCAAGCTGCACCTGCGCGCCGCTTTTCCATGCATCGATCATGGCCGGCGTCAGTTCGAAGCGCAGGAAATGCACCGCGGAAGTCTTGCTTTCGTTGCTGCGTTCCAGGTCCTCGTCGGCGATAGCGGTCGTGTTGCCATGCCCGTCCACGATGAGGTGGATGTGGTCCTCGATGTTGCGCAGCCTGGCCAGTTCGCGTCGGCGCACTTCGGGGTCGCCGTATTCGATCAGCATGGTGGCCTTGAGGTTGCTGCCATCCGGAACCAGGGGATTGTAGGCAGCCAGCTCCTCGGCGATGCCTTGCGCCTCGAAGATGCGCTCGACGCGCAACATTTCCTGTATCTGGTACTGGATGGTCAGGCGGTCCTCGAACAGCAAGGTGATGTGCTCGCCCAGGTGCACCTTGCGCGCTTTCTTGTGCGCCAGCACCTTGTCGCGAAAGGCGGTGCGTTCGCGCGCGTATTCTTCGAGGGAGTACAGGTCGGTTCGGGTCAGTGGTTTCATGGTCTTGTTCCGGTTTGTGCCTGAGCTGCGCGACGCGCGCCCCGGCAGCAGGGCCGGGCGCGATGCCTGCGGTCATCCAGGGTCACGGCATGGCCTTGATCAGATGCCGTAGGCCTTGCGCAGGAGGCTGATCGGGTGGGTGTTGGCAGGTTTGTCATCGAGTCCGTGGGCGATGTGGTTGCCCGCCATCGGGCAGTCGCTGGTCAGGTGCGTAGCCTCCGATTGCTGCACGCGCTTTTCCACCGGCAGGGCGATCTTGCGCGAGATGGCATAGGTCTCGCGCTTGACGCCGTAGGTGCCGTCGTGGCCCGAGCAGCGTTCGATGGTGGTGATTTCGGTATCCGGCACCAGTTCCAGGATCTCGCGCGTCCGCGGGCCGATTTTCTGCACCCGCTGATGGCAGGCCACCTGCCAGGCCACCTTGCCCAGGGGGTGCTTGAAGTCGGTGGCCAGCAGGGATGCCTTGCGACGTTCGGCAAGATATTCGAAGGGGTCGAAGAAGCAGTCACGTACCAGCGCCACCTCCTCGTCGTCAGGGAACATCAGCGGCAGTTCCTGCTTGAACATCAGCACGCAGGAAGGTATCGGCGCGGTGAGATCCCATCCATCCCTGGTCATGCGCGCCAGCACGGGGATATTTTCCTCCTTGTACTTGCGCACCGAATCGAGGTCGCCCAGTTCGAGTTTCGGCATGCCGCAGCAGCGCTCACGCTCGACCAGCCGGACCGGGATGTCGTTGTGGGCGAGTACCTTCACCAGGTCTTCGACCACCTGCGGCATGGCATGGTCGCAGTAGCAGGTGGCGAAGATCGCCACCTTGCCGCGCGTGGGTCCGGCAGCCACTGCATCACCGTTGCCATCCAGCGCACGCAGGCGCTTGCGCGCGCTGGGGGACTGATATTCGGGTACCCGGGCGTCGCGGTGCACGCCAAGGGTCTTTTCCAGCAGCTTGCGTCCGGTCGGTGAACGGTTGGCGGCGTTCACCACTTCGACCACCACGGGGATCGAGGCCAGCTTGCCCACGGCATCGGTACTGGACAGCACGCGGGCCTTGAGCGGCGCGCCATGTTTGCGGAAGGCGACGGCCTTGGCGCGCAGCATCAGGTGCGGGAAATCGACGTTCCATTCGTGCGGCGGCACATAGGGGCATTTGGTCTGGTAGCACAGGTCACACAGGTAGCACTGCTCGGTGACCTTGGTGTAGTCGGCCTTGTCCACGCCGTCCACTTCCATGGTTTCCGATTCGTCCACCAGGTCGAAGAGGGTGGGAAACGCATGGCACAGGCTCACGCAACGCCGGCATCCGTGACAGATGTCGAAGACGCGTTCGAGCTCGGCGTCGAGTGCATTCTGGTCCCAGAATGCATCGTTGTGCCAGTCCAGCGGGTGACGCGTGGGCGCCTCGAGATTGCCTTCGCGTCGGGATGGGTTTGGATCGACCATGGGTGTGTCCCTCACCGGAGGTGGGTGGGCCTGCAATGCATTTCCGACCGCCCGCACGTACGCGGCGGGCGTGTCCCGTCGGACATGCGGCAGATATTCGACCTGCGGCGGCCACGCAGGGCAGCAGCCGCCACAGGCCGGGGCAGTGCGGGCTTACTGCAGTTCGTCCAGCGCTTTCTGGAAACGGTTGGCGTGCGAGCGTTCGGCCTTGGCCAGCGTCTCGAACCAGTCCGCGATTTCGTCGTGGCCTTCTTCGCGGGCATCCTTGGCCATGCCCGGATACATGTCGGTGTATTCGTGGGTCTCGCCGGCGATGGCGGACTTCAGGTTGGCCTCGGTGCCGCCGAACGGCAGTCCGGTGGCGGGGTCGCCGACCTGTTCCAGGTATTCCAGATGGCCATGCGCGTGACCCGTCTCGCCTTCGGCGGTGGAACGAAACACGGCAGAGACGTCATTGAAACCTTCCACATCCGCCTTGGATGCGAAATACAGGTAACGACGATTGGCCATGGACTCGCCCGCGAACGCGTCCTTCAGATTCTTCTCCGTCTTGGAGCCTTTCAGATTGCTCATGGTTCACCTCGTGCTGAAATGGAAGGTGGAAAGGGGCGGTGCTGCAACACCGCCGCTGGCGTCAGTTTAGCCCTTGCTAATAGTCAATTAAAATTGATTGTATTTATGAAATGCATAGATGACATCTATGATGGTCCGGAGGCTCGTCTTTCACGTACCGGGCTGCCATCTTCTCGTGCCCGGCGTGCCGAGGCGTGGGCGTCGAGCAGTTCGGGCGGCAGCATCCGGAACACGTCGGACAGCCGTACCAGGAAAGCGTGCATGGCCGAACTCCTGCGCCACACCATGGCCACCCGACGGTGGGGCGGGTGGCCCCCGAATTCGATCAGGCGCACGTGTTCGACACGGGCAACGGGCGGGTTGACGGCGAGGGTGGGCAACAAAGTGATGCCGACATTGGCCGCCACCATCTGCCTCAGTGTCTCCAGGCTGGTGGCGCGAAAACCCGTACGCTCGACGGCCCCGGAAAGTTGGCAGACCTCCAGCGCCTGATCGCGCAGGCAGTGCCCGTCTTCCAGCAGCAGCAGGCTTTCATCTGCCAGATCGTCCAGCCGCAGGCGCTTGCGCTGCGCCAGCGGATGCACATCGGGAACAGCCAGCACGAACGGTTCCTCGAACAGGAACTGGACGTGCAGGCTGTCCTCATGCAGCGGCAGGGCAAGGATACCGGCGTCGAGCTTGCCTTCGCGCAGGCGCTCAAGGACCACTTCGGTCTTTTCTTCCACCAGCAGCAGCTCCAGTCGCGGGAAGGTTTCACGCAACAGGGGCACGACATGGGGCAGCAGGTACGGACCCAGGGTGGGAAAGATGCCCAGGCGCACCGTGCCCGATTCGGGGTCGCGGGTCCGGCGGGCGATGGCGCGTATCTGCTCGGCTTCGTTCAACACGTCGCGTGCCCGGGCCGCAATCTCGCGACCGACATCGGTCAGCAGCACCTTGCGCGGCGCACGTTCAACCAAGGTGACGCCGAGCTCCTCCTCCAGCTTGCGGATCTGCGTCGAAAGCGTGGGCTGGCTGACGAAACAGGCTTCGGCGGCATGCCCGAAGTGGCAGTGCTCGGCGAGGGCGACCAGATACTTGAGGTCACGAAGATTCATGGCGGCAACGCGATTTGTCATAGCCATATGCTATGAAAACCATTGTAAGGATTGACGCATGACCTGCAATCGCTGGCACAAGGTGGACGCACGCTGCATGCCAGGCACTGGTGTGCGGGTACACTGCCAATGGCAACGTCCGCAATGCCGGGCCTTCCCTTCCACAGCCGACCCGATGCAACAGGACATGGCGCAAACCCCTAAGATTCGCGATGTGCTGGCCGCTGCCAGCCGCAGTCTCGGCGCACGCAATGATGCCGAGTACCTGCTGATGCACGTGCTCGAGGTGGATCGCGAATGGCTGTTCGCGCATGCCCTGGAGACGCTCGATCCTGCATCGGCCACGCGTTATGCCGCGATGGTTGCGCGGCGCGCCGAAGGCGTGCCGGTGGCCTACCTGACAGGTCGGCGCGGATTCTGGAGCCTGGACCTGACGGTCACGCCGGCGACCCTGGTCCCGCGGCCGGAAACCGAATTGCTGGTCGAGCTGGCACTCGAACGACTTGCACCGGATACGCCCCTCGAAGTGGCCGACCTGGGTACCGGCAGCGGCGCCATCGCACTCGCCCTGGCTCACGAGCGTCCGCATGCACGCGTACTTGCCACCGACCGTTCGGTCGAGGCCCTTGCGGTGGCCCAGGCCAATGCCCGGCGACTTCGGATTGGCAACGTGAGGTTCGTCAGCGGAGACTGGTTTGCGCCGCTGGGCCGTCGACGATTCGATGTGATCGTGTCCAATCCACCGTACGTGGCCGAGGGCGACCCGCATCTGGCACGGGGTGATCCGCGCCATGAGCCGCGACAGGCACTGGTGGCGGGTGCCGATGGCCTGGATGCGGTCCGCGTGCTGGCTGTGCAGGCTGGCGAATACCTGGCCGATGGCGGCTGGCTGCTGGTCGAGCATGGATACGACCAGGGGGCGCCAGTACGCGAACTGTTGCACAAGGCCGGGTTCGTGGATGTCTTCACGGCACGCGATCTGGAAGCGCGCGAACGGGTCAGTGGCGGATGCAAGGGCGTCAAGTAATCGTGTCGAAGCCTTGGTCCTGGCGATGTGCATGCACGGCCATGCGCTTGCTGCATCCTTTGTGCCACCCGGCCGGCGATATCGGGAAATGCCGGTCGATCAGTAGCTGGCGTCAGGCCTGCGTATCAAGCGGGACGTCCCGTGCTTTCGATCGTGCACGCACGAGCTCGTCGCACACCGCACGCATCATGCGTGCGCGGCGTTGCTTCGGGTGCGTCGCGGGAAACGGGCCAGGATGGCGCGGCGCATCGTCGGCAGGTCAAGGCCGGCCATGGCGAGCACCTCGTCACGGCTGCCGTGGTCGAGGAAGGCATCGGGCAGGCCCAGGTGCAGGATCGGCAACGTCACGCCGTGTGCGCTCAGGCATTCGGCCACGCCGGCTCCGGCGCCACCGGCAACGGCGTTGTCCTCCAGCGTGACGAAGGCTTCGTGGGTGGCGGCCAGCTCCAGCAACAGCTCTTCGTCCAGTGGTTTGACGAAGCGCATGTTGACGAGGGAGGCATCCAGCTCGGCGGCAAGTTCAGCCGCTGGTGCCAGCATGGCGCCAAAGGAAAGCAACGCCAGTTGATGACCGCGGCGCCGGATTTCCGCTTTGCCGATCGGCAGGCTTTCCAGGCCTGAATGAACCGTGACGCCTGGCCCGGTACCGCGTGGGTAGCGCACCGCGGCAGGCCCGGGATGCCCGAAACCGGTGCTGAGCATGGCGCGGCATTCGTTCTCGTCGGCCGGCGCCATCACCACCATGTTCGGTATGCAGCGCAGGTAGCTGAGATCGAAGCTGCCGGCATGGGTGGCGCCATCGGGTCCGACCACGCCACCGCGGTCGATGGCGAACAGGACGTCTAGATTCTGCAGTGCCACGTCGTGGATGGCCTGGTCGTAGGCGCGCTGCAGGAACGTGGAATAGATCGCGACGACCGGCTTGGCGCCCTCGCAGGCCAGCCCCGCGGCCAGCGTGACCGCATGCTGCTCGGCGATTGCGACATCGAAGTAGCGGTCCGGGTATTCGCGCGAGAATCGAACCAGTCCCGAGCCCTCGCGCATGGCCGGGGTGATCCCGTAGAGCGACGGATCGACGGCAGCCATGTCGCACAGCCAGTCGCCGAAGACCTGGGTGTAGGTGATCTTGCCCGCCCCTTTCTTGACCACCCCCGCTTGCGGGTCGAAGGGTCCGACAGCGTGGTAGTCGATCTGTGCGTCCTCGGCCGGTGCGTAGCCCTTGCCCTTGGTGGTGATCACGTGCAGCAATTGCGGCCCGGGAAGGTTCCTGACCGTGCGCAGCGCGGTCACCAGGGCATCCATGTTGTGTCCATCGATGGGGCCGGTGTAGTGGAAGCCCAGTTCCTCGAACAGGGTAGAGGGCATGAACATGCCCTTGGCATGCTCCTCCCAGCGCTTGAAGAAGCGACCCATCAACGACTGCCTGGGGATCGCACGCTTGGCCCGCTCGCGCCAGCTGTTGAGGGTGCGGCTGGCCAGCAGCCGGGCCAGCATCTTGGTCAGGGCGCCGACGTTCTCGCTGATCGACATGCCGTTGTCGTTGAGGATCACCAGCATGTCCGGCTCGACGTCACCGGCGTGGTTCATCGCTTCGAAGGCCATGCCCGCGGTCATGGCCCCGTCGCCGATCACGGCCACGACCTTGCGCATGTCGCCACGTCGCTGCCTGGCCAGCGCCATGCCCAGGGCGGCGGATATCGAGGTCGAGGAATGGCCGACGCCGAAGGTGTCGTATTCACTTTCCTCGCGGCGCGGGAAGGGGGCCAGGCCGTCCTTTTTCTTGATCGTGGTGATGCGGTCGCGACGACCGGTAAGGATCTTGTGCGGATAACACTGGTGACCGACGTCCCAGACCAGGCGGTCCCCGGGGGTGTCATAAAGGTAATGCAGGGCCACGGTCAGCTCGACCACGCCCAGCCCCGCGCCGAAATGGCCACCGCTGCTGGCGACCGATTCGATCAGGTAGGCACGCAATTCATCCGCAACGGCCTGCAGTTCCTGTTCCGGCAGCTCGCGCAGGCATGCCGGAGAGTCGATGCGGGACAGGTGCGGGTAGCGGGCGGGATCGATCATCGGCTTATTTTCGCACCAACGGCGCAATCTGTCCTGCCCATGCGGGATCGGGGGCAGGCATGGGAAGGGTAGCCCCGCCCCGGGGCACTGTCATGTCCGCAGGATGTCGGGACGCGGGCACGGCGTGCACAGGGGGTTAATCGCCACGCTGCATGGCAGCAGGTTCGGCCGGATCCCGACGGATGCCACGGGTTCGCGGGCCGGCGACGTCAGCGGTTCCCGGCGGTCGGGTCGGGCGCTGTGCCAGACTCAGTTGGGTCGGCGTTTTCGTGGCAGGTGACTGACCAGGAATTGCATCTGGTCGGCCAGGATATTGCGGTTGGACAGGATCAGGTGCTCCACCCAGCTCGGGCGGTAGGGCACGGCGAGCAGCGGCATGTGGGCCTGCTGCGGTGTGCGGTTGCCCTTGCGCAGGTTGCAATGGGTGCATGCGCTGACGACGTTTTCCCATATGTCGCGGCCGCCGCGCGAGACCGGAAGCACGTGGTCGCGGGTCAATGTGCTGCGTGGGAAATGCTGGCCGCAGTACAGGCAAAGGTGCTTGTCGCGCGCAAACAGGGCATTGTTGGTCAGGGCCGGAGACGGCGCCACGGCGTGATTGTGGCAATGCCCGGTACTGGCCACGATGGGGTGCAGATCCAGGGTCGTCTGGGTACCGGTCAAACGGCTGGTGCCCCCGTGTATGGTCAGGCAGGGATCGCCAAGCGTCCAGGCCACCGCCTCGCGGACATACAGGCATACCGCATCCTGCCAACTGATCCAGTCGAGGATTCTTCCGCTGGCATCCAGCGAAAGTACCCGGGTCGAGTGCAGATCGTGGGTGGCCGTGGTGATATCCGTCAGCATCGCGTTCGTTCCCTCATGTATCGGGGCGGGACATGCATGCCAGTCGGCAGATCGGGCGCCGGCAAGCAGCCCATTTCGCAGTAACTGTCCGAGCATAGCCCAAAATCCGCGGTTTTGGCGGTTCCCGCGCCATGCCCTTGACAGGAAATATGCCAGAGGAATGAGACGGTGGTCTTACCGGCAACCGATCATGCTGGTACCATTGAGGGTTCACCCAGAACACGTCGCCGCGTTCTGGAGGTCCCGTGGGGGCGGTCCGACGGCGGCAGCGAGGAATGACCAACGTGAGCGAAGTCCTTTTCTATGAGCGTCCCGTGCCGCTCAACCGCGAGTCCCACAAGGACCTGCGCATCAATCCTGTCCTGAACCTGGCCTTCAGTGCGAAGGCGCACTCGGTGCCGGTGGCCTGTGTGGAGCTTCCACATGCCGCGCATCATTTCCCGATCCTGTTTGCCGGCCCCGGCCCGGAGGACCTCAATCCGATTGCGTTGCTCGGCATCCGTCAGGACGAGAACCTGATGGTCGACGAGAACGGCCACTGGGTACCCAACGCCTATATCCCGGCCTTCATCCGCCGCTACCCCTTCGTGCTCGCCGAACGGCCGGAAGGCGACGACAATCGCGACAACTTCGCCGTATTCCTCGACGAGGCGTACGAAGGATTCAGCAACGAGGAAGGTCAGCGACTGTTCAACGAGGACGGTAGCGATTCGGAGACCCTCAAGCAGGCCGTTGGCTTCCTGGGCGAATTCCAGCAGCACATTGAACGCACACGCCAGTTCATGAAGCGCCTGGGCGAGCTGGATCTGCTGGTGGCGCGCAACATCGAAGTGCGCACGCCCGGCCAGGACACCGTCATCAACGGGCTGTATGCCGTGGATGAGGAAAAGCTCGCCAAGCTCGATGCCACCACCCTGCACGCCCTGATGCAGGACGGTACGCTGCCCTGGATCTACGCGCACCTGTTCTCGCTGTCCAGCCTGGACCGCCTGATCGAGCGCATGCATGCCCGCTTCACCCCCGAAGAGCGTGCACAGTTCGAGGAAAAGATGCGCAAGATGGCCGAAGAAGGCGCACAGGCCCAGGCCTGACCGGAAGCTTCGGTTTTCCTGCAAGGCGCCTGTCCGCGCGGACAGGTGCCTTTTTCATCGTGTGCCCGGTCTGATCAGCGCAATGGGAGTGCCATGCGCAGCAGATCCACGCCGAACCCGCTGGTTTCGTAGAGCTTGCGGGCGCGCTCATTGCCGGGGAACACGGCCAGGGTAAGGATGTGGCAGTGATGTTCGCGCGCCCATGCCTGGCTGTGTTCCAGCAGCGCACGACCGATGCCGCGGCCCTCCTCGCCCGGTGTCACGGCCAGGTCGGAAATATGGCAGTTTGTCCTGCCATTGAAGAAATCCTGCACTTTCTGCAGATGCACGAAACCGAGGGGGCGACCGTCCTCGGGATCCTCGGCAATGAACATGAAGCTGTTCGCCGGCTGATCCTCCAGATGGCTGGATATGTCCCTGCGGATGCCCTCGATGCATTCGTTGCGTCGTCGCCAGGCGGGCAGGGGGAAGTCGACGAAGCGTGGCACCAGTCCGAGGATGAAATCATCGTCATCGGGACTGGCGAGGCGGATCAGGTAGCTCGGTTCGCTCATGATGGGTCCGAATAGGGGCCGGAACGCACGTTGTACAACGGCTCGACCCGACTTGCATACCAAGCGCAAGCCGGAGGTCAAGCGCGATTCAGCTCATGGCCGGGATGCCATCCAGCCCGCTGCGCATGGCTGCAAGATGGGTGTGCGTGCGCGGCAGGATGCGCTGGAAATAGAAATGCGCGGTATCGCGTTTGGCCTGGCGCGCGCTTTCTCCCAGACTGCTGTCGGGAAGGGCAGTCACGCTGCGCGCCCATATCCAGGCGAGCACGATGTAGCCGGAATAGAACAGGTAGTCGGTCGCGGCGGCGCCGATCTCATCCGGATTTTTGGCGGCACGTCTGCCGAGTTCCTGGGTGATTTCCCCCCAGGTCTTCGCATGCACGGCCAGGGGGCCGACCAGGGCGCCCATCGCCTCGTCGGTGGCGTATCGCTGGCAGAAACCGGCGATGTCGTCGAGAACATGCCGCAATCCCGCACCATTGAGCTGCATGACCTTGCGTCCGAGCAGGTCCAGCGCCTGGATGCCGGTGGTCCCTTCGTACAGGGTGGTGATGCGTGCGTCGCGGGCAAACTGTTCCATGCCGTGTTCGGCAATGTATCCGTGGCCACCGTAGGTCTGCAGGGCGTGGTAGGTGCATTCGACCGCCGCTTCGGTCAGCAGGGCCTTGCAGATCGGTATCAGGAAACCGAGTACTTCCGAGGCACGCTGGCGCTGGCTCTCGTCGGAAGCGCGTTCCTCGATGTCTGCCTGCAGGGCGGTATGCAGCACCAGCGCACGACCGCCTTCGGCGAAGGCGCGCTGGGTGAGCAGCATGCGTCGCACGTCGGGGTGCACGATGATCGGATCGGCGGGGCGGTCGGGGGCGACCGCTCCGGAAAGCGCGCGCATCTGCAGGCGTTCGCGGCAGTAGTCGAGACTGTTCTGGAAGGCGCGTTCGATCAACCCAAGCCCCTGGATGCCGACGGCCAGCCGTGCCGCGTTCATCATGGTGAACATGGCGGTCAGCCCCTTGTGTGGCTTGCCGATCAGGAAACCCTCGGCGCCATCGAAGTTCATCACGCAGGTGGCCGAGCCCTTGAGGCCCATCTTGTGCTCGATGGCGCCTGCACTGACGGCGTTGCGTTGACCCATGGCGCCTGCGCGGTCGACTCTGAATTTGGGCACGATGAACATCGATATCCCGCGGCTTCCAGCGGGCGCATCCGGAAGACGTGCCAGGACAAGGTGCACGATGTTGTCCGTTAAGTCGTGTTCACCCGCAGTGATGAAGATCTTGGTGCCGGCGATCCGGTAACTGCCGTCTTCCTGCGGTTCGGCGCGGGTTTTCAAGAGTCCAAGGTCGGAGCCGGCCTGGGGCTCGGTCAGGCACATGGTGCCGGTCCACCGCCCCTCGACGAGGGGTTTGAGGAACACGTCGCGTTGCCAGTCCTCGCCGTGGGCCAGCAGGGCATCGACCGCTCCTTGGGAAAGCAGCGGATAGGTGCCCCAGGCGAGGTTGGCAGAGTCGATCATTTCCTTGACCAGCACCCCGATGGCATGCGGCAGACCTTGGCCACCGTAGGCTTCGGGTGCCGTCAGCCCGGCCCAGCCGCCCTCGACATACTGCGCATAGGCCTGCCGGAAGCCGTCCGGCGTATGGACAGAGGCGGTATCCTTGTCGAACCTGCAGCCTTCCTGGTCCCCGCGCTGGTTCAACGGTGCCAGCACCTGCTCGTTGAAACGGGCGGCTTCGTTGATGACGGCGTCGATCAGCTCGCGCCCAATGGCCTCCCCACCGGGCAACCCGGCCAGCAGGGTATCGCCCCCCAGCATGTCGTAGAACGCGAATCGCATGTCGTCGAGTGGGGCGGTATAGCGGGGCATGATGAATCCTTCGGGTTGCGGCTCAGCGCCATGTGCCGGGTATGCCGGGCATGGGTGAAAGCCAGTGTTGTTCGCTGTGCACCTTGAAACTTCGCGGTTTGCTGTCCGATTCGGGTATGCCCGAGACGGTGCCCACCAGCTCGTAGGGCACTTCCTGCCCACCGTCGGACAAGGCCCTGGCAGCTGGCGCGGACGGCATGATGTGCACATCGGCCACATCAACCGAAAGTGCGGGAATATCGAGGTCGATGGCGGATTCGATGCGTCCGGCGGCAACACCATGGACCTTCATGGCAAGCCGGACCTGCGTGAACTTCACGTCCTCGTAGCTGTTGTTCTGGATCCGCAGTTGCATCCGCCAGTGTCCGTCAGGTGAAAGCTGCAGCTGCTGCACGCTCACCAGTGGCGGGAATACGCTCTTGCGCACCGGGCCGCAGGCTGCAAGGAAAGTGCCGGCGATCAGCACGGTCAGCCACGCGGTGCGGTACGCTTTCATGCCCTTCTCCAAACGCATGTTCGAACCCCGATTCTAGCCGGCCTGCCGGCGGATGCCAGTGGTGCATCCCTTGCAATTGCGTCGCGTCCGGGCATGATGCCGTCTTTTGCCCGCAAAGGTTCCAGTCATGCCGCGACGCATCACCGCCCGCCGCTCGCCGATCCACGGCAACGGCGTGTTCGCCCTCGCTCCGATCGCGAAGGGGGAGACGGTCATCCAGTACAAGGGTCGTCTGATTACCCATGCCCAGGCGGACCGGCTCTACGGTGACGGCGCCGACACCGGGCACACGTTCCTGTTCACGCTCAACGAACGCTACATCGTCGATGCCAACCAGGGTGGCAATACGGCACGCTGGATCAATCACAGTTGCGAACCCAACTGCGAGGCGGCGATCGAGGAAGACGATGATGGCGATCCGCGACGTGACCGGGTGCTGATCCAGGCGATCCGTGACATCGCTCCCGGCGAGGAGCTGACCTACAACTACGGCATCGTGCTCGATGTGCCGCATACGGCGAAGATGAAGAAGCTGTGGGCGTGCCGATGCGGTTCCCCGCGTTGCACCGGGACCTTGTTGCAACCCAAGCGATAAGCGCCGGCAAGGAATGCTCCGGGACGCTTTGCGCGGTATCGGCCTTGAATCCGCGTCCTGACGGCGTCATGTTGTCAGCATGAGCCGCGCATTCGTCAAGGAGTCGGACAACCCGGTCGGCAGCGATCTGCCGGACCGGCCGATCAGTCCCCACCCCAACTACGTCACGCCCACCGGCATGGCGCAGCTTCGGGCGCGACTGCAGGACGCGCGTGCTCGCAAGCAGGCCCTGGAGAAGTCCGGCGGCGACCTGGAATCGGCCGAGGCCTTGCGCGCCCTGGGTCGCGACCTGCGCTGGCTCGAAGCCCGCGTCGCCAGTGCGCGGGTGATCGACCCGCATGGCCAGCCGCGCGACCGGGTGGCCTTCGGGGCCATTGTCACGGTGGCCGACGAGTCCGGGGAGCACATCTATCGCATCGTTGGCGAAGACGAGGCCGACGTCGAGCATGGTCGGGTCAGCTACGTGTCCCCTCTCGCCCGGGCGCTGCTGGGTGCAAAACCGGGGGACGAGGTTACCTGGCAGCGCCCGGCGGGCGACTGCAGCATCGAAATCCTGTCGGTCCGATACGACGGTTAGGGGATCGGCAGGTGCCCGTCCGGTCGAGCGATGGACCGTGGCGCCGTCAGTGACTGGTAATGCGGTATCCCAGCATCAGGCGGATCTTGTCGCCGGTTTTCAGCCCCTTGATCGAAGGCGGCGGGAAATGCACCACCAGGTCCATCCCCAGCGACTTCAGGTGTACCACGCCCGTGGCGTGATCGACCGCCGTCACGGTGCCCGGCATGCCGTGCATGCCTTTCATTTTCCCGTGCATGCCCATGGACTTGTGCATGGACATGTCGTGTTTTTCCTGATGCGCAAGTTTCATGCTGGTGGGTGGTGTTTGTGGCGGGGTGAACGCCCATGCCGTACTGGCAAGCGCCAGCAGCGCGATGCTCAGGGCCGAACGACGAAAGTTGCGTGTATTCATGGTCATGCTCCTGGTCTCGGGTGTGCGGGCGCGTATACGCCCAGTCGGGTCAGACGGCCTCGGCCTGGGGGTGCCAGTCCTGGGCCAGTTTCTTCTGTACCGGTTGCGGTACCGGCTCATAGTGACTCATTTCCATGCTGTAGCGGCCCTGGCCGCCGGTCATGGACTTGAGGTCGGTCTGGAAGTCGGTCAGTTCGGCCAGCGGCACCTGGGCACGGATCACCAGTTCGCCGCCACGCAGCACGTCGGTACCCATGATGCGCGCGCGCCTGATGGCCAGCGATCCGGTCACGTCACCCACGCTGGTTTCGGGGATCGTGGCCTCGAGATCGACGATGGGCTCGAGGACCAGGGGCGTGGCGCGGGTCACGGCGTCAAGAAAGGCCTTGCGTCCTGCCGTGACGAACGCGATTTCCTTGGAATCGACCGGATGGTGCTTGCCGTCATGCACGACGACGCGGACATCCTGCATGGGATAGCCGGCGACCGCGCCGGTTTCCATGGCCTGCAGCACGCCCTTTTCGATGGCGGGCAGGAAGCTTCCGGGTATGGAACCTCCCTTGACCTGGTCGACGAACTCGAATCCCGCACCGCGTTGCAACGGTTCGACGCGAAGGAAGACCTCGCCGAACTGCCCGGCGCCGCCGGTCTGTTTCTTGTGCCGATGATGGCCTTCGGCGGGCATGCTGATGGTCTCGCGGTAGGCAATGCGTGGCGTACGCGTGATCACATCCACGCCATAACGCTGTTTCATGCGCGTGAGCACGGTTTTCAGGTGCATGTCGCCCAGCCCGCGCAGCACGGTTTCATTGAGTTCCTTGTGATGTTCCACACGCAGGCAGGGGTCTTCCTCGCACAGGCGCTGCAACGACTGTGACAGTTTCTGTTCCTGCCCCTTGTGTGCAGGTTCCAGTGCCAGCGAGAACATCGGTTGCGGCAGTTCCAGCGGTGCCAGGTGGATGTGCTGGTCGGCGGCAGCATCGTGCAGTACGGCATCGAAATGGATCTCGTCGACCTTGGCCACCGCCGCGATCTCGCCCGGACCGGCCTGCTCGATCTCGATGTGCTCCTTGCCCTGCAGGCGGAACAGGTGGCTTACCTTGAACGGCTTGCGCCCGTCATCGACGTAAAGCTGGGAGTCGCGCCGGATGGTGCCCTGGTGCACGCGGAATACGCTCATCTTTCCCACGAACGGATCATTGATGATCTTGAACACGTCGGCGAGGACGTGCCGGTCCGGATCGGCAGCCGTGGCGACCGGCTCGTCGCGTCCGTCCACCCGGCGCAGGAACGGCGGCGGGTTGCCTTCGGCCGGACTGGGAAGCAGGCGCACGGCCAGGTCCAGCAATTCGCGCACACCTGCACCGGTGCGCGCGGAGACGAAGCAGATCGGGACCAGGTGGGCTTCGCGCAGGCACTGTTCGAAAGCGTCATGCAGTTCCTGGCGCCCCAGCCTGGCTTCGCCATCGTCGAGATAGTGCGCCATCACCGATTCGTCGATCTCCACCACCTGGTCGAGGATCTGGCGGTGGGCGTGGGCGAGCGAGGAGAAATCGGTTTTGCCCTGGTCGTGGAAAAAGCAGTCCAGGACTTTCGTTGCCCCTTCGGCGGGAAGGTTGACCGGCAGGCATGCGTTGCCGAACTCCTCGCGCAGGGCGGCCACGAGGGCCTCCAGGTCGCCGGCCGGAATCTTGTCGATGCCATTGACCACCAGCATGCGCGCCAGCCGGCGCTGGCCGGCATGTTGCATCATGCGCCGGGTGCCGTGCTCTATGCCGGCTGCCGCGTCGACCACCACGGCAAGGGTCTCGACCGCATTCATGGCTGCGAGCGCGGGACCGCGAAAGTCGGCATAGCCTGGCGTGTCGATCCACTGCATGCGGCAATCGCCGACGGTCACGCTGGCCAGGGCGGTGTCGATGGAATGTTTGTGCTCGCGCTCCAGCGGATCGAAGTCGGATACGGTATCGCCGCGTTCGATGGTGCCTGCCACGGGTAGCGCTGCGCCGGCAAGCAACAGGGCTTCGAGAAGGGTGGTTTTGCCGGCGCCGGCGTGGCCGGCCAGGGCGATGTTGCGGATCTGTTCGTGTGCATGGGACATGAAAGCCTCCTTCGCCATGAAGGGGCTGCCCCGGCGTTTCACGGGACAACCCTAGAGGCCGTCATGGTCGTCCGCTTGGGAACGCTGGCCGCCAGGCGCGGTGCGCAGGCGGGCGGTCATGGCGGGTAGTGACTCCCTGAACGGGTATGTGCGGACTGTATCCATGCCCTGGCATGCAAGGCCTGCAGAACCGGTGATATCCGTACAAACGGGTTCAGCGGACCCCTAGCCTTGCGGTTTTGCATGTCCAGGTCAAGCGGCGTGCGCAACGCATGGGGCCGGCATCGGTTGACAGCAGGTGGATCGGGGTTAAGAGGCAATTCAAGCGGCATGGGGAGAATACGGGCCGAACATCCGCAAAGGAGCCATGTCATGAAACGACTCACCATCATTGCCATCGTGATGCTGTGCCTGGCCATGGCCGCAACGGCTGGTGCACATCCACCCTGGGCGCGGGGTGATCGCGACGGACGCATCGCCTACGCCCGGGTCATGGACGTGCGCCCCGTGTTCCGTCCCGTGTACGAGAGGCGCCGCGAATGCCGCAACTACCAGATTGGTGTGCGGGAAACCGCAGGACCTGATCGCGCCGCCGGCACCGTGCTCGGTGCCGTGGTCGGCGGCCTGTTGGGCAATACCATCGGCAAGGGTGATGGGCGCAGGGCGGCAACCGTGGCCGGTGCGGTGATCGGCGGTGCGGTGGGCAACCGGGTGACGTCGGCCAATGCCCATGACGAAGTGCAGCCGGTGTATCGGGAGCGCTGCCGGGTACGCATGCAGCCCGCCGGGCGCGAGGTGGTGGCCTACGTGGTCCGCTATCGCTACCAGGGCCGGATCTACCGTACCCGCATGGATCATGATCCTGGCCGCTGGATGCGGGTCCAGGTCGAGGATCGCGTCTACCCTGCCGAGTAAGTCCTCTGCGGGCTGCAGTCGACGGGAACTCGCCTGCGAGCGTGAACTCCAATCCCTGGCAGCCAGCGCGGCCGGACCGGTGTCCGGTCGCGCTTTTGCATGCGCTTGCCTTTCCGGGGAACAGACGGCACCGGGACGACGGGTATCATGGCCTTCGCGCAGCACAGGACAGCGACCGGATCGCCGTGTGCTGCCTACCCGTGAACGATGACCAGCATGCACGAAGCCTATACCGCCAATGATGGATACGTGCCAGGCCCGGGGTCAGGGGTGGCTGGCGGGTGGGGTGCATGAACAGTCTCGGGTATATCCACACGCCGATTGCCGAGCATCACCGCTGGGCGCCGTATTCACGCCGGTCAATCGGCATCGGCCAGGGCAGTGCGGACCGCGCGGCCCGGCTCATGCTGCATCAGATGCGCTGGCGCAAACCGCCGCGCCGGCCGCTACTGGCCCTGGTGTCGGGACTGGTGACGATCCTCGTGCACCTGCTGGGACTTGCCGCCATGCTTCTGGTGCGCCCCCCCTTGCCGCCACCGCCACCGTCGACCGCCGGTGCAGGGCAGGCCATCGAGGTGCGTTTCATCGCGAGCAGTCCCGCGCCGCCAGCGCCGCCACCGATACCGTCGTTGTTGCCCTTGCCGGCCAGCCGGCAGTCCGCCAGGGCCCAGGCCGGACCCATGCATCCTCCCTCGAAGGCGCCGCGGCTGGCGCCCGTCCCGGTGCCGCCAATGCGTCCACTCACGCAAGTGCCACCGTCGGCCACGCCACGCCTGCACATCGTGGTGCCACACGCGCCGGCGGTCGCTGCGGTCGCGCCTGTCAAGGCCGCTTTCCGTACGGTCCTGCCCAAAGTGTCGTTCAATGCCTTGCCGGCCAAACCGGTGCTCGAGTCCTCGCCGATGGCCATTGCGGTGCCGCGCCCGACGGTACGGCCGGTCGGGAACGTGGCCATTCCCAAGGCGGAACTGCCCGAGCTGCCAAGGCCTTCCGTGCACATCGGGCCGGAACCGATTGCATTGCAACAGCCCAGGCCGGTTCCCAGGCAACAGGACGTTACCACGGCCAGGATCGCCCCGGTATCGCCGACCCCTGTGCCCTCAGTCGACCTGCCGGTACCGGAGATCGCATCGCGGCCTCCCGTCGTGTCGCAGGTCAAGGTGCCGGTGAACCGGTCGCTGGTTGCGCAGACTGTGGCCGATGTGGCCGTGGCCCGTCCTGCCAGCGTAAATGCACCGGCCGCCGCCGCTGCGCCACTGGCAGCCGACACGGTGCGTATCGAGCCCCCGTCGGGTTCGGGACGCGTGCAGGTTGTGGCCACGGCAGCCACGCTCGCCCGGGTTTCCAGCGTGCATGTGCCGCCGAAGGCCAGCACGGTGCGTCCGGCGCGGGTGACATCGGTGGCGTTCCCGTCGGCGACCAGCTGGGCACGGCAGGACGACACCTTTGCCCCGGCCCGTCGGTCCGCGGGTCCTGCCGGCAGCCCCACGCCCAGGAACAGGAAAGTGCCTGCGTACATCCAGCGCCAGCCGCGCGGCAACTCGGATGTGATGACCCGCCAGTACCGCGGTTTCCACTACAAGCACACCCTGTTCGAGCAGTACTGGGCGCCCGCCAACCAGGACCTGCTCACTTCGATGCTGCAGGATCTGGTCGATGCCCTGAGTTTTCGCAAGACTTTCGACCTGGGGCACGGCGTGCGCATCCATTGTGGAGGCTGGTTGCTGGGCTTCGGTTGTGGCGGCGACCCGCCCCAGCCGCCCTCGGACATGGGCGACGATCCGCGGCTGAACATGGCGCCGCCAAAGCCCCTGGTTCCGGTACAGCCCTCCACTGTTGCACCGCCACCGTTGCCGGCGCCGGCCTCAAGCCGTCGAGATGTGTTGTGCGAGACCGCACGCGTGGCTGGCGGACCGTTGCCGCCGCAGTGCGCCGGTTCGAACGTGAGGCAGGGCAAGGGGCCGTAGCCGCGCTGGACCGGTCCGTCCCGATGGCAGGAAACATGCCATGCGGCATGTGTGTCCGGCACCGGCGGGCCATCCGGGCGCGCTCAGATTTTTCGCAGCAGCTCCGGCATCAGCGGCAGGCGGCGGACGTGGATCGTGGTAGCCGCTTCCACCGCACTGGCCAGTGCCGGCGCCGCTGAAGGCATGGCCAGCGTGCTGGCCCCGGTGGGCGCTTCCGTAGAGGAGACGACGATGACCTCGACCTCGCGCGGCAGCTGTGCCATGCGTGCCAGGGGGTAGTCCGACAGGCTGGTTTCGGCCACGCGGCCGTTTTCCAGGTGAATGGCCTGGCCCAGTGCGGTGGAGATGCCGTCCAGGGTTGCGCCGGTCACCTGGGCGTGGAGTCCCAGCGGGTTGACCACCCGACCGACGTCGACGGCACACACGGCGCGGTGGATGCGCAGGGCATTGCCGTGTACCGACACTTCGAAGGCGTGCGCGCAATAGGCACCCAGCATGGCATGGAAGGCGATGCCCAGACCGTGGCCATTGTTGCGGCGGAGCGTCCAGCCGATGCGATCGGCTGCCTGCTGCAGGACGTTGGCCAGGCGTGCGGTATCCAGTGGGCCGTTGTTGGCGTCCGGCAGGAGCTGTGGTGCACCGAGCAGTTCCATCCTCAGCTGCAGTCGGTCGCGATGCATCTGCCGGGCGATCTCGTCGATGAACATCTGCGTCGCGAACGCATCGACCACGTGATGGCCGCCGCGGCTGGGGCCGCGTGGTAGCGGGCTGTCCAGTTCGAACCACGCGGCGCTGTAGTGGGGCACCAGGCCCGCGGGCAGGGCGTTCGGATCGCATTCGGACTGCCACAGACTGTCGGCGGGGACCTCGCGGCCGGCAAGCGCCGATGCACTGGCCTTGCGCACGTTCCAGCCGATGATGCGGCGGCGGCGGTCCAGCAGCGCCTGCATGCGGTGAATCGCGGCGGGCCGGTAGAAATCGTGCCCCAGGTCCTGGTCGCGGGTCCACAGCAGCTTGACCGGCTTGCCGACCGCCTTGGCCAGCATGACGGCTTCGGCAAGGTAATCGTGCTCGAAGCGTCGCCCGAAGCCGCCACCGGTGCGCGGCACCCGGATGTGGATCCGGCTGGGGTCCATGCCGGTCAGGCGCTGCACCACGTCGAACGCTTCCTGCGGCGATTGGGTCGGTACCACAGCCTCGACGCGGTCGGCCTCGATGCGTACCACGCAGTTCATCGGTTCGGCTGTGGCATGGGCCACATAGGGCTGCACGAAGGTGGCCTCGACACGATGTGCGGCGTGACGTGCGGTTGCATCGAAATCGCCGTACTGGCGCACAGTGTGCGTGGGCACCGACTGGCTGTGCAGCAGGGCAAGGGTCTCTTTTTCCGTGGTTTCACCCGATGGCCCGGCAGATGCCCCGGGTTTCCATGACAGCTTCACGGTGTTGCGTGCGCGCAGGGCCGACCAGGTGTCGTCGGCCAGGATCGCCACGGCATGCGCAATCGGAGTGCTGCCCAGCGGCTGCCCGGGTTCGGGTTGCAGCTGAAGGATACGACGCACGCCGGCGATGCGCAGAGCAGCCCGGGTGTCGATGCTGTCCAGCCGTCCATCCGTCCATGGGCAGTGCACGACCACGGCGGTCAGTGCTTCGGCCATGTAGGTGTCGAGCGCAAAGCGCGCCGTGCCGGTGACCATGGCGCGGGCGTCGACATCGCCGGCTGGCTGGCCGATCAGCCGGTAGCGTTCGGGCGATTTCAGGGGTGGCGGGGTGCGCGGTGGCGTCAGGCGACTGGCGGCGCGCACCAGGCTTCCATAAGACAGGCGACGGCCGTCGGGCAGCAGTACGGCACCGTCATGGGCAGACAGGCGGGATGCAGGAATGCCCGATGCACGCGCGGCAGCTTCAATCAGCAGCCAGCGGGCCAGGGCACCGGCTTGTCGCAGATCCTGCCAGGCAGAAGGTACGCTGGTACCGTCGCCGCTTCGCTGGTGGCCGTAGCGCCAGAGCGTGGCGCCCTTGCGACGGAACAGGTCCGGCCCCAGCTGCAGCACCTGGACATGACGCCAGTCGGCATCCAGTTCCTCGGCGATGATGCGCGGCAGCGAGGTACGCGTACCTTCGCCGCAATCGGGATCGCGCGCACCGATGATCGTGCGTCCGTCCGGCTCGATGCGCAGGTAGGGGCCGAGCGCCGTGACATCGTCGCCGAGCAGCAGGAGCGGTACCCCGTCCACCACCTCCTGGGCGTGCAGTGTGCGCACGCCGACGACCAACGCGCCGGTGGCGCCTGCCAGCACCTTGAGGAACCGCCGTCGGCTGAGTGGGACGTGCATGCTCATGGCGTGTGCCGGTTCTGCCTGCGCATGGAAGCAGCACGCAGGATGGCGCGGCGGATGCGTGGCTGGCTGCCGCAGCGGCACAGGTTCGGCAGGGCATCGATGTCGGCATCGGTCGGCTGCGGTTTGCGTCGCAGGAGATCCGCTGCCGCCATCAGCCAGCCGGGCTGGCAGTAGCCGCACAGGATGGCGTCCTCGTCGATCCATGCCTGCTGCAATGGATGCAGCGAGCCATCTTCCGCGGCCAGACCTTCCACGGTGGTGACCGATTGCCCGGCCAGGGTGTCCATGCTGCGTTCGCAGGCCAGCGTGCGCACGCCGTTCACCAGCACGGTGCAGGCGCCGCACAGGCCGCTGTCGCAGCCGTAGCGGGCACCGGACAGGCGCAGGGTGTCACGCAGGTACCAGAGCAGCGGCATGCCGGGGTCGCCCACGTGCACGAAGGACTGGCCATTGACGGACAGGGCGATGCCCTTGCGTGGCGGGACCTTGACCAGGTCGGCCGAATCGGCTGGATCGGGGCGTGCCTGCATGATGGAACCGGGACCATGATCAACGGAATGTCATTCTTGCAGAGTTCGGCTGCTCAGGAGCTGAATCGCCGTTTCCAGACGGCGTGCACCGGGATGCCCGCCGCGATGATCAGCAATCCCAGCCCCGACTGCCACGGTCGGGTCACCAGCAGGAGTACGATCACTGCAACGACCATGGCAATGAAGACCAGGGGCGTGAACGGATACAGCGGTGTGCGATAGGCGCTGTCGCGACCCAGCCCCAGGCGGCGATAACGCAGCAAGGCGGCGACCGCGGCGGCGTAACCGAGCCAGTCGCCGATGGTGGAGTAGTCCAGCAGTTGTCCGTAGGTGCCGGACAGGCTCAGGATCACCGCCCAGGCCGCCACGATTGCCAGCGCCCTGCGCGGCACGTGCCAGTCCGGGTCGATGTGCGCAACCGAGCGGAAGAACGCACCGTCCGCGCCCATCGCCTGGAATACCCGGGCACTGCCGATCAACGCGATGTTGCAGTAGCCGAAGGTGGAAATGGCGATGCCGGCAGCGATCAGGCGGGCCCCGGTGCTGCCGAAGACACTGGCCATGACGTCGGCTGCCGGTGTGGCGCTGGCCGCCAGGCCGGCATGGCCGAGTGCCTTGAGGTAGGCCAGGTTCACCAGCAGGTAGACGATCAGCACGCCGAGCATGCCCAGCCCAAGGGCGCGCGGCAGGTTGCGTGCCGGTTTGCGCACCTCGCCGGCGAGGGTGTTGAGGTAGGCGAAACCGCCGTAGGAGAACAACACCGGGAGCAGGGCCCCGGCGAACGTCCAGTCAGGCATAGTGACAGTCGACGTGGCGTGAAACGCCGAAGGCATGCCCGAGGCGATGAGCCCGACGGCCACCAGCAGGGCCACGGCCAGCAATTTGAGCACAGTGAACAGGTTCTGCACCCAGGCGCCGGCGCGGATGCCGTAGGCATTGATGCCTCCCAGCAGCACGATGGCGGCGACCCCCAGTGCGCCAGCCCAGGACTCTGGCCAACCCAGCGCGGAGGCCGTATAGCGGCCGAAGATCATGCTGACCGCTGCGATGCTGCCGGAAAAGTTGACCAGCAGCATGGTCCAGCCGAACAGGAAGGCGGGCAGCGATCCGAAGGCTTCGCGCAGGTAGACATAACTGCCGCCCGCCTGCGGTTGGCGGGCGCCCAGCTCGGCAAAGCTCAGCGCACCGGCCAGGGTCAGCAGGCCGCCGATCGTCCACAACAGCAGCAGCTCGCTACTTGATCCGGTGCGCTGGGCGACGAGGGCGGGGTTGACGAAGATGCCACCACCGATCACGCCGCCGACGACCATCATGGCGGCAGAGATCGGTCCAAGGCGGCGAAGGTATCCGGCTTCAGTCGTGGACATGCGCGGTCGGCGGGCGGCTGTGTCTGTGCAAGCTTGCTCGGCTCATGCGCATTCGACAAGCAGTGCGATTCAGACCGTGAGCATGCCGTCGGCGACAATCACGCATGACCCGCCGATGCGGACCGTGCCGTCGGCATCGACCGCGACCGCGACACGGCCGTCGCGGCCGACCTCGCGACCCTGGCTGGCAGTGTAGCGGCGGCCATAGTCGCCGATGCCCCCGGATGCGTGCAGGTAGGCGCCGATGGCGGCATGGGCGCTGCCGGTGACCGGATCCTCGGGAATGCCGTCGGCCGGACAGAAGGCGCGCACCGCCATACGCGTGTCCGCGTCCATGCCTCGGCCGAAAACGCACACCCCGACCGCATCCCGTTCCAGGCACAGGGCGGCGATGGCGGGCATGTCCGGGGCCAGCGCCCGTACCTGTGCCGCATCGGGCAGCTCGCAAGTCAGCCAGGTCGGCCCGTTGCACACCGCGCGCGGGTCGCTTTCGAATGGGCAGCCGAGGGCGCCGCGCAGGACGGCTATGCCTGCGGCATCCAGAGGCGTGATGCGGGCCGAAGGCGCCTGGATGCGGATCGTGCGCGATGGTCCCTCGCCGCTGACTTCGACCGGCAGCAAGCCGGCCGCGCATTCCTGCACCAGTGCCGTCCTGCCCGGATCGACGCGACCACAGTGCAGGGCGACAAATGCGCTTCCCACACTCGGGTGACCGGCGAAGGGCAGCTCCTGGCGTGGCGTGAAGATGCGCACGCGATAGTCGGCTTCGGGCGTCGAGGGCGGCAGCAGGAAGGTGGTCTCGGAAAAGTTGGTCCATGCTGCGAAGCGCTGCATGCTCGCCGTGTCCAGGCCATCGGCGTCGACAACCACCGCCAGCGGGTTGCCATACAGTGGGCGGTCGGTGAACACGTCGATTTCGATGTAGCGCCTGCCAGGCATGATCGGTCTCCGCTGAAACCATCCCATGCTACACGCAGGCCGCACCGGTCAGGATGACGTCATGGGAATACGCCATATCCGCTACGATTGCGTTTTGCCCACCAGCGGGCACACTGGTCCAATCGCCCACACTGATTGATCAGACCACCGAACCGTGAACGAGTCCGTGACCGCACTGCCCGAACAAGCCCCCTGGATCGTCATGAAGTTCGGCGGCACCAGCGTTGCCGCTGCCGAAGGTTGGCGCAACATCCGTGATCTGGCCGCCTCGCGCCATGCCGAAGGTGCGCGGGTATTGCTGGTGGTGTCGGCGCTGGCCGGCGTGACCGATGCTTTGAAGGCGTTGAGTGCGGAACCCGATGCGGACCGTCGCATGGCCGCCGCACGGGATGTGATTGACCGACACCGAACGCTGGCGCAGCGGATGGACATCGCGCTGCCGGGTACCGTCGAGGACCATGCACGAGGCTTGCTTGCACTGGCCCGGGACGGGCAGGGGGACGACCCCCTGGCCTGGAGAGCTTTGGTGCAGGCACACGGGGAACTGTTGTCCAGCGCACTCGGCGCGGCGTATCTGGGTGCGGCGGGAATGGCCACGGTCTGGGTCGATGCACGCGAGTGCCTGCATGCCGTGGTGCAGCCCAACCAGAACGCACGCACCCGCATGCTCTCGGCCACGGTGGACGCACGGCCGGATGCTGCACTTGCCGCCCGCCTGGCCGGGCAGGGCGAGGTGTTCATCGCGCAGGGCTTCATCGCCCGTGACGACGAGGGGCGCTGCGTATTGCTGGGACGCGGCGGCTCGGACACTTCGGCCGCGTATTTCGGTGCTCTGCTGCAAGCCGCGCGGGTGGAGATATGGACCGACGTGGCCGGCATGTTCAGCGCCAATCCGCGGCAGGTGCCCGGGGCGCGGCTGTTGCGCCAGCTCGATTACGAGGAAGCGCAGGAAATTGCCACCACCGGCGCCAAGGTGCTGCATCCGCGCTGCCTGTCGCCACTACGCGAACCGCGCGTGCCGCTGTGGATCCGTGACACCCATCATCCCGACCTGGAAGGCACCGCGATCGGTCCCCAGGTGCGCGAGGCGGCGCCCAGCGTGAAGGCCATCTCGACGCGTTCGGGCATCACCCTGGTGTCGATGGAATCGGTCGGCATGTGGCAGCAGGTGGGCTTCCTGGCCGAAGTGTTCGACGCCTTTCGCCGCCATGGCCTGTCCGTGGACCTGATCGGCTCGGCCGAGACCAATGTCACCGTATCGCTGGACCCGACCGAGAACCTTCTCGATTCCGATGCCGTGGCAGCCCTGGCCACCGACCTGGCGAAGATCTGCAGGGTCAAGGTGATCGCGCCATGCGCGGCGGTGACTCTGGTCGGGCGCGGCATGCGTGGCATGCTGCACCAGCTCTCGCCGGTTCTGGCCGAGTTCGGACAGGTGCGCGTGCACCTGATCTCGCAGTCGTCGAACAACCTCAACCTGACCTTCGTGGTCGATGAGGACGTGGTCGATGCCATGCTGCCGCGCCTGCACGAACTGCTGGTGCGCGCCGGCAGCCTGCGCACCGATGATGCGCAGCTGTTCGGTCCAAGCTGGCAGGCCCTGTACGGTGGCGGGGAACAGGACCTGGCGCCGACCTGGTGGCACGGCGAGCGCGCGCGACTGTTGCGGCTGGGCGAGGAGCAAAGTCCGCGCTATGTCTATCACCTGCCCACGGTGCAGGCGCGTGTCGACGCCCTGAAGCGACTGTCCGCTGTCGATCACGTGCATTACGCCATCAAGGCCAATCCGCATGCGCGCATCCTGCACACGGTGGCCGCGGCCGGATTCGGCCTCGAATGCGTTTCGCCCGGCGAACTGGCGGCAGCAAAGTCGGCCGCACCCGAAGCGGCGCGACTGTTCACGCCCAATTTCGCCCGTCGTGCCGACTATGTCGCGGCATTGGATGATGGGGCGACCGTCACGCTCGACGCCCTGCACCCGCTGGCGCACTGGGGCGAGCTGTTCCGTGGCCGCGCGGTCCTGCTGCGCGTCGACCTGGGACGCGGACTGGGCCATCACCAGAAGGTGCGAACCGGCGGCAGTGGTTCGAAGTTCGGCTTGCCGCTGGACCAGCTCGATGCCTTCCTCGAGCTGGCGCGGGCACATGATGTGCGAGTACGCGGCCTGCACGCGCACCTGGGTTCGGGCATTCTCGACCCGGGTCACTGGGGCGAGGTCTACGCGCAGCTCGCGGCGCTGGCCGAACGCGTAGGCAGCGTGGAGGTGCTCAACATCGGCGGCGGTCTCGGCGTGCCGGCGCATCCCGGCGAGCAGCCACTGGACATGGCCGCACTGGATCGTGTGCTGACGCAGGTCAAGGCCGCTTATCCGCAGTACCGCCTGTGGATGGAGCCAGGCCGGTTCCTGGTCGCCGAAGCCGGTGTGCTGCTGGCACGGGTGACCCAGGACAAGCGCAAGGGTGGCCAGCATTACCTGGGCATCGATGCCGGGATGCACAATCTGATACGCCCGGCGCTGTACGAGGCCTGGCACGAGATCGTCAACCTGTCGCGACTGGATGCGCAGGCCACCGAGTTGTACCAGGTGGTGGGTCCGATCTGCGAGACCGGCGACGTACTCGGCAGCGACCGCCGCCTGCCGGCATCGGCCGAAGGCGATGTCATGCTGATCGCACAGGCCGGCGCCTACGGCGCGGTGATGGCCTCGCACTACAATCTGCGCGAAGCCGCCGACGAGATCGTGATCGAATGAATGCACTTGCCGACCCGCGCCAGGCCGAGGCCTTCCGCTTCGTCCGTTGCAGCCATCACGGCGGCACGGTCGAGCTGGTCTATGCCTATGACGACGGCCCCGAGCTGATCGAACGCATCCGCTTTCCCGCGGCCCCGGCACTGCCGCCGGCACGCGAGCCGGCGTTCGCGGCGGCGCTGCACCTTTTGCACTGGATCGCCGGCATCAGCTACTACAAGGCCGGTATCCCCGGGCGCATCCTCGTCGAGGACGCGCTGCCCGATGCCGACACGGCCGGCCTGCTTGACGAGTTGTACCGGCATGGTCTGGCGGAGTTCGCCTATCGCAACGGACTGGAGCTGGGCCAGCGCATCGCCTTTCCGCACGACGGTCGTGCATCTGCACCGGCGGCGGCGCTGGCACTGCCGCGACGCACCCTGGTCCCGATCGGCGGCGGCAAGGATTCGCTGGTCGCCGTCGAGGCGCTGAAAACGCTCGGAGGCGATGCCACGGCGGTGTGGGTGGGTCATTCACCGCTGATTGCGCAATGCGCCGAACGCACCGGCTTGCCAACGCTGAACATCGGCCGCGAGCTGTCGCCGGTGCTGTTCGAGTACAACCGCATGGGGGCCTGGAACGGACACATCCCGGTGACCGCGGTGAACTCGGCGATCCTGGTGCTGGCGGCCCTGCTGTACGGTTTCGACGCCATCGCCTTTGCCAACGAGCGCTCGGCCTCGGCGGCGACGCTGGAATACGAGGGCCAGGAGGTCAACCACCAGTGGAGCAAGGGCTACGCCTTCGAGCAGCGGCTGCACGAGTGGCTGCACCGCCACGTGGCAACGGACCTGGACTATTTCTCGCTGCTGCGGCCGTTTGCCGAGCTGGGCGTGACCCGTGCCTTCGCCCGCCTGGGCGGCGAATATTTCGATGCCTTTTCCAGTTGCAACCGCAATTTCCGCATACGCGGACCCAGGCCCGCCGACCGCTGGTGCGGTCAGTGTCCCAAATGCCATTTCGTGTTCCTGGCGCTGGCGCCGTTCCTGCCCAAGCCGCGCCTGCTGGCCATCTTCGGCCGCAACCTGCTGGATGACGAAACCCAGAGTGTCGGTTTCGATGCACTGATGGAGTACCGCGACCACAAGCCCTTCGAATGCGTGGGCGAAGGCGACGAAGCGCGTGCGGCGATGTATGCCCTGAGCCTGCGGCCGGAATGGCGCGAGGATGCCCTGGTGGCGCGCTTCGTCCGGGAGATCGGGCCGCAACTCGATGCCGGGAATCTCGCACTCGAGCCGTGGCTTGAGGCCTCCGGCGAGCATGGCATTCCGGCGCGCCTGGCCGGAGCGCTCGATGCGATTCGCGACGCTTGAGGGCCGCCGCCTGGCGGTCTGGGGCGCGGGTCGCGAGGGCCGTGCCGCGCTGAAGGCCTTGCGTGCGCGGCTGCCGGAGCAGCCCGTCACGCTGCTGTGTAGCGCGGACGAAATCGTGGGACTTGATCCCTGGCCGGGACTGACGATTTGCCACCAGGCCCCGGACACGCAGGCCTTGTCGGCATTCGATGTCATCATCAAGTCGCCCGGCATTTCGGCGTACAAGCTCGAAATCCTGACCGCGCAGGACGCGGGTACGGCATTCACCTCGGGCACCGCGCTGTGGTTCGCGGAACGCCCGGATGCGCGCGTCATCGCGGTCACCGGCACCAAGGGCAAGAGCACCACCGCCGCCATGATCGCGCATCTGGCACGCAGCCTCGGCATCCGCACGGCGCTGGCCGGCAATATCGGTCTGCCGCTGCTGGAACTGCTCGATGCCGATGCGGACCTGTGGGTGGTGGAGCTGTCCAGTTTCCAGACCGGGGAAGCCGGGCCGCTGGATGTGGGCGTGGTCACCTGCCTGCACGAAGAGCACCTGGACTGGCACGGCTCGCGCGAGGCGTACTTCCGCGACAAGCTGAAACTCGCGGACCAGTCGCGCAAGCTGCTGGTCAACGCTACCCAGCCCGAGCTGGTGGCCCGCACCGCCGCGCATGCGCAGCGCGTCGTCTTCGGGACGGACACCGGCTGGCATGTGTCCGCAGGAGCCCTGTGGCGCGGGGAACGACAGCTGTTCGAGCTGGAACAGTTGCCGGTTCCGGGAGCGCACAACGCACTCAATGCCTGCGCCGCACTGGCCGCGCTGGAACAGGTCGGTTGCGATGCTGCCTCCGCCGCGCCTGCGCTGGCCAGCTTCCGGCCCCTGCCGCACCGTCTGCAGAGGCTGGGCGAGCGCAGCGGCATCGGTTACATCAACGATTCCATCAGTACCACGCCATCCGCCGCCCTGGCGGCGCTGCGCAGCCTGCAAGACGCGCGCGTGGCGCTCGTGCTGGGAGGTCATGACCGTGGGGTGGGCTGGGACGGTTTCGCCACGGCCCTGGCCGCGACACCGCCGCATGCCGTGGTGGTGCAGGGGGCCAATCGCAAGCGTGTTCTCGATGCCCTGCGCGATGCAGGCGTCACCTGCACGCTGCTGGAAGCCGCTGACCTGCAGGCAGCCACGCACGCCGCACGCGAGGCGCTGGAAGGCGCCGGCGTGGTACTGCTGTCCCCCGGTGCACCGAGTTTCGACCAGTTCCGTGACTACACCGAACGCGGACGCCGCTTCGCCGAACTGGCCGGCTTCGATGCCGCATGCATTGCAGGCATCGAAGGGCTTGGAATCGCCTGAGGCTGCGCAAGGCGGACGGTGCCCGCCCCACCGGAGCTATGCGTAGGGCGGGCACTGTCCGCCATGGCATGCCCTGGCGCTGGCGATGACCAGGACGAACGGGCGACCCGTCACCGGATCGCCCGCCTGTGCCACGGCATGGACGTGACGTTCACCAGA
>JALUXG010000007.1 GCA_027019085.1 Rhodanobacteraceae bacterium
AATGCTGCCTCGTTTGATGCGTGCGATGATGCTCTGCAGCCCTTGGCCTGACCCGAGGCTGCGCGCAGTTGGCAATTTTCATGGCTGAGGAAGAGGGCTAATCAGGAGAACGTATGAAACCAGTCGATGCATTCCGGTCACGACCCCGGCATTGCCACCACATCAAATGAAACGGAACAACCATCCACGCAAGCCGCTACCGGAAATTGAATATCCAGGAGAATCATCCCGTACGCATGAAAATAGGCACGCCCTGGAACACGGCGAACCCGCAGCATCCGGCTAAGTCGATTAACCACGGAAAAATTGCTAATGTAACGCCAAACGGTAATATATACGCATTCGGCGTTCTTCTTCAACGCCAGATATGGGCCGCAGACTTCCATGGACCACCCCCGCCTTCCCTGCCTGAGCACAACCCGTGACAAACTCCTGTCCGTAGCCGGGCTGGACACCCTGTCTGCCAAACAGCTGGGACATATCGTTGCCCCTGATGCGGCACTGTGCACCGCACTTGTCCACAAGGCGTGCACGCTCAGGCACCGGCACCTTGCCAATCCCGTAACCACCTTGCGACAGACGGTCCAGATGCTCGGAATGCAGGGCGTGCTACGTGAAGCCACTGCCCTGCCAACGGTGGAGGACAGTCTGCCAGAAGCCCACCAGGAACCGTATACCCGGCAACTGGCCCAGAGCGCACTGGCCGGCCTCATGGGGCTGCACATCGGATACGAAAGGCATGAACTGGAGCCGGGTGAAATGGCCTTGGCCGCACTGTTGCATGATATGGGACGCCTTGCACAATGGGTCAATCAGGGTCCGCAGATGGACATGCTGACTTTCCTAGATGCTGCAGGTGGCATGCCGGCAGGTGAGAACGAATTTGTCATTTTCGGCCAGAGCATCGATTGCACCAGTCACGAACTGGCCACCCGGTGGTCAATGCCCGAACTGGTAGTCCATGGCCTGGAAACCGGATCAACCGACAATCCGCGTGCCGCAGGGGCCAGGATCGCCAACCGGCTGGCAAGTCAGGCTGTCAACCAATGGCAACTGGAAGGACTGGAAGACGACCTGGGGCGCGCGGCCGACTATCTGGCCCGGGATCCTCTCGCACTGGTGGCATTCGTCGATTCCATCATCGAGAAGTTCAACAGCCACATCGAGCACTACAAGATCGATCCCGTTCTGCCACTGGATGATCGTCAGCCCCATGCCGCACCCGCGGGTTTCGAAGCGACTTATTG
This sequence comes from Rhodanobacteraceae bacterium, assembly GCA_027019085.1. Taxonomy (GTDB): domain Bacteria; phylum Pseudomonadota; class Gammaproteobacteria; order Xanthomonadales; family Rhodanobacteraceae; genus Oleiagrimonas. The sequence goes on from JALUXG010000007.1 coordinate 1,248, forward strand.
CCTGTGTCCACGAGGCGATCATGTGAAGAGCGCCGTCCTGGCATTGCGGCAAGAACGATTCGAGCATCCGGATAATGTGGTCAGGACACTGGCAACCGGACTGCATGCCGGCCTCGCCCTTGATCGCGTCCTTTTCTTCAAGCATGTCAAAAACGACGAAAAATCGCTTGCTGTCGAACCCTCCTCAGGCACCCGATACGACCCCCAATTCAACAGCTTGCGCCTGATTCTCGACAGCCCCCACTTTTTCAGCCGGCTGATGTCGAAACCGCAGATCTATCAGGTCAATGCAGTGAAGAATCCCGCGGCTTGGGCACTGGTCCCCGAGCACATCAGGGAATCGATCAGGACCAACCAGTTCCTCGCTGCCTCTCTTTTCGTGGATGGGTCTCCCTACGGCATGATCTACGCTGACCGAAGGCACGCGTCCTGCCAGATTGACGAAAGGGCGTACGCGCAATTCAAGGCACTTTGCCTGCTGGCTTCACAGTCCCTGAAGCGCGCATGGAAAGCGACCCGCCCGGCAAGAAGGTAAAGGCCTGGCGAGAACGGCAAAGCACCCACGCGCCACCGACACGAGATCGCCAGCACCGTTCGCCCATGCATGCCATCCATGGATGGCCGACTATCCGGCACGCATGACACCGGCAAGCCCGGCGCCAGCCACCCCCCCGCTCCATGCGACACAGATTCCCGACATCACCCACACTTGAAAGACAAATATTTGACGATTTCATGATAAATCGACGAACTCTTGATGGCTGCTCGTCAAATTTGAATCGAAATCAACAAGTATATTTCTTATATTGTTGTTTTATATACGATTAATAAGAAGGGCTTTCGTGGCACGAGGTTTGCTTGGAAGATGGGCAGCGATTTCATCGAACCGAGACCATGAGCGAAAACCTGACGCATCTAGGCGTATCCCATCACCGCATCGGCCCACCCTCACCGGCCCCCGATGCGGCGATGTCATCGCAGGAGCTCATGCTGCGACTCAACTCGACTCTGGATGCGGAAGAAATCATCGAACGCTTTGTCGACTGCATGAAGCCCGAGTTCCCGATCGCCGGCTACGAATACGAGAATGCTGACCCGGCAATTTCCTGCCATTCCGGTAAAGCCAACCGGCATTTGCTTGCCTACGACCTGACCATGGAAGGCCAGCCTCTGGGCGAACTGCGGCTGTTCCTCAGCCACGTCATGAGGGAATCCGAGATCCAGTCGCTCGAAAACACCATGACCGTGCTGTTCTACCCCCTGCGCAATGCCATCAAATACCTCGAAGCCGTGAAGCTGGCCCAGTTAGATCCATTGACCGGCCTGTATAACCGCCATGACATGGATGCCAAGATCCAGCGCGAGATCAATCTCAGCCGGCGAATCCGGCACGGCATGAGCCTGCTGGTCATCGATATCGATCAATTCAAGCAGGTCAATGACTGCTACGGCCACCTTGACGGTGATCGTGTTCTGCAATGCGTGTCCGAGATCATCCGCAACACCCTACGGAACACCGACCTGATATTCCGATATGGCGGGGACGAGTTCACTGCAGTACTGAGCGATGCCACAGCCACCCACGCCATGCTGACGGCCGAGCGTATTCGTACGGCCATTGCTCAATTGCAATGCAGTATCGAGGGCAAACCCAGCCCCTTGCTCAAGGTCAGTATCGGGGTGGCACAACTGAAACCAGGCGATGATGCCAGAAGCCTGTTCCAACGCGCAGATTCCGCGCTGTATGCTGCCAAGTCTGCAGGCAGAAATTGTTGTCGCTCTGCCTGACAGACAAACACCCGTACAATGTTCGATGACGAACATGCTGACCTTCCGGCCCCATCAATGCACGTGAACGCACCCGAAAGACCTGACAGGGATGGATTCGAAACGATCACCTCCCCCAAGCAGGTCGCGGAATTCCTGCGCAAGCTGCAGACGCGGAACAACCAGATATCCGCGCAACCCGCCGGCTTCCCGGAAACATTCACTACTTCAGTGCTGCAGGTTGACGCGCACAACCAGCGCATGATGCTGGACGAGCTCGTGCCCACGTACGGGAACAAGTTGCTGGTCCCGGGGACGTCAATCGTGCTGCGAGGGCATAGCGGCGGCATCAGGTTCGTCATGAAAACCGAGGTTTCCGAAGCCGACAACGAGAATGGCATCAAATTCTACTGGCTTCCATTTCCGGCGTTGCTGCATTACCAGCAACGCCGGTCCGCCTTCCGCGTCCGGGTCGGGCTCGGCCTCAATGCCAATGCCCGCCTCAGCCTGGAATCCGATGGACCTGAACTGACAACCGAATTGTTCGACCTGTCCGCAGGCGGCTTTTGCGTCATGCTGCCGCAGGATACCGTTCTGGACCTGCAGCATGGCGATCGCCTGGCAAGTTGCAAGATCGAACTACCCAGACACGGCATCATCACGGTCGATGCCGAAATCAGGCATGTAAGCGATCACCCAAGATTCGGTTGCAAGCTTATCGGCATCAGCTTTGTGAACGTTGCACCGGACACGATTCGTCAGGTCCAGCGTTGCGTGACCTTCCTGGAACGCGAACAGATGCGCAAGCAACCGAACACCGGATAAAGCGGCAGGTACTGCTGGTCATTCATACCCACCGAGCGGCAGATCTCCTGGCCTGACCATGCAAATCGCCCGGATTCGTGTGTGCTTGCCTATGTGACCCGGCCTCCTCTCCACCCTGCCCGTCCGCGTAAGCCGCAAGTACAGCAGGTATCAATAATTCAGGCCTTGGCGATGGTGTGCCCCGGTGGCCCCGTTTGCCGGTCTGGCGCATAGGTATCGGGCTCGGGAGCATCTCCACGCAGGACGCGCATCAGACGCAGAATTTGCACTTCTCCATGCTTGTTCAGGTGTGCATTTCGGGCATTGTGCTCGGCACATGCCGTAATTTCCTCGACCAACTGCTGAAAAAGCAGCTTACAGGATGCGGGAGCCGATGCATCCTGCAGCAGCCGCCTGACTTCCCTGGCCGCGTCCCCCGCCTCAGCGGACGATTCAAGCAGCTCGGCACGACGCCTTTCCAGGGTATCGAAGGAATCCATGAGACGCTGCTTGTCTGCAACCAGTTCCAGCAGGCCTTCATGCTGCAATCCGGAAAGCGCTTCGCCTTCCCTGACAAGCAGGTCATGCAACTGGCCAGCCAGACCCAGTTCTTCACCGATGAGGGCTTCAAGCTCCGGCCATGACTGGAACGGCATGGCTAGCCCTGGCGCTTGCCGGGCAATTCCATCCCGATCAGCTTGTCCGCCACTCTCGACGGATCAATGACATAGCTGCCATTCTTGAGATTTTGCCGGATACTTTGCACACGCTTTGAATCGACAGGCGCATTCTGGGCACCATCGAGTTGCGCAAGCTGCCTGGCGCCGCGGGTCAGGGTAACCGAGTCATTCGGGCTTGCCGGGCGTTCCGCATTCGTTCTGGACACCCCTGCATCGCCGGTCTTGGCATCACGCGGTCCCTGCGCGGAAGACCGGGCAGGCTTGTTGACGCCATCAACAGACATGTTCTTGATTTCCATAGACATTATACTTCTCCGCCATATATTTTTTTGGCGAGAAAATACTTCGCTATCCATGTTATCGGCCGATTGGGCCCATACTTTAGGGCAAGGCGACTATCGGCAACGCATGCGACCGGGATCTGCCGCATCAACTTCATGATATAGCACAGTGCTGTGTTCATTGCTGGATTTCAACCCTGCCCGCCGCACTGGCCACGCCTTCCACGACCCGCTTTGACCTCGTATTGCGCACCTTGACCAGGTCCCCGAGTGAGGCATCGCCAAGTGCCACGCCCAGGGTAGATACATTCACGCCCGCCAGGCTCGATACAATGCTTACCGTCTGGCCGCGGTGCACCAGGATCGGTCTGCGCAACAACGCCGGAGAAAGCGCCTGGCTAGGCCTGACCTGCTGCTTCAGCACATGTCCCACGACCTGGGACAGTTGCGTGTAATAGCCATAGGGCAAGCCGGCCACGTCCCTCGATTCAAGCTTCAGGTCGCTTGCGCCCAGTGACGCCGACCGGGGCAGGCTTCGCGTGACGACCACGATGCCTATGCGGGCGTCGACCTGTACCGGCACAAATACGGTCCAGGGTTGTCGCCCCTGGCAGCGCACCCCTACCACGGTATTTCCCGTCACCCGCATGCTGTCGTTGCGGAAGGTCTGCAGCGCCGATGAACATCTTGGCAGGCTCAGACGCTTGTCAAGCTCCGACACCTTTACCCGCAACTGCGCTCCCGGCAGGGCCTGCCGAGCCTGACCGAGTGCATAAGACCGGACCTTGGCAACAATCCTCGCATGCGATTCCAGTGATTTTGCCTGGGCCATCGAAAGCATGAGCATGCAGACGAGGGCCATCCCGACCTGCCAGCCTCGACGGCAGACACAGGCCCTTCCGACAAGACCATGACGCAACACGTGCCAGGGACGCACACCTGCCGTCGAATATTTGACGAACCGACACGAAGTCATACGTATTCAAGCTTGCCCATGGTTACCTGAGAGTGTTGCAGCAAATTTCAGGCCAAGCAGATACCCTTGCTCTGATCAAAATCGCGCAAGCCCTCCATCCCGCGCACCCGGGTGCCCGGGGCCGGCACATCCGCGTTCCTGGCAACATGTCCGCTGCGGGGCAGCCGAATCGTGGCCATCACCCCGGCCATACCGACACCCTCGCCCGGTCACTCCTCCGCCGCTGCAGACTTGGCATTGAATGGCGGTCGCGTCAGCCAGACCACGCCAATCAGGCCCAGGAATATCCAGCCAAGCACATGCATGATGTCGTTGAAGGCCATCTGGAAGCCTTGGCGCGTGATCATGCCGTTGAGCACGTCCAGCGCAGCGGCTCGATGTCCATTCGCTGCCCCCATCGAATCCAGTACCTGGCGCGAAACCGGGTTGTACGGCGTGATGTGCGAACTCAGTTGCGCATGGTGGACCACGGCGCGACGGTCCCACTCGAAGGTGCTGATCGAGGCGGCAAAACTGCCGCCCAGGGTGCGCAGGAAGGTCGACAAGCCGGAGCCGGATGCGATCTCGTTGGGCTTGAGGTCCGACAGCAGGATGCTCAGCACCGGCATGAAGAACAGCGCCACGCCCAGTCCCTGGAACCCGCGCACCAGCGCCACATGCATGAAATCCACGCCGATGTAGAACTGCGACTGCATGAAGCATGTGATCGCCAATACCACGAAGGACGCTGCGGCCACCAGGCGCAGGTCGGTACGCGGCGCGTACTTGCCGACGAAATAGGTCAGCAGCACCGGCATGATGCCGATCGACGCGCCGGCCAGGCCGGCCCAGGTGGCGGTGTAGTCGAGCGTTCGCTGCAACCACAGCGGCAACAGCAGCCCCATGGCGAAAAATGCCGAATAGGAAAGCACCAGCAGGATCGTCCCGTAGGCGAAATTGCGGTGGCGGAACAGCTTCAGGTCGACAATTGGCTGCGCGTCGGTCAGTTCCCAGATGACAAACACCGCAATACCGATCACGGCCACGATGCTCATCACCACAATGAACGTGGAGTGGAACCAGTCGGCATCATTGCCCTTGTCCAGCACGATCTGCAATGCGCCGACGCCGACCACCAGCGCGATCAGGCCCACGTAGTCCACCCGCGGTCGCTCGGTGATCTCCTTCTTGCCCGCCAGTTGCGCACCGACCACCGCGCTGGCGAAGATGCCGATCGGCACGTTGATGAAGAAGATCCACGGCCAGTTGTAGTTGTCCGTGATCCAGCCGCCCAGGGTCGGCCCGACGATCGGCGCGACCACGGTGACCATGGCCATCAGCGCCAGTGCCATGCCGCGTTTTTCCGGTGGATAGACTGCTATAAGCAGGCTTTGCGTCACCGGATACAAGGGCCCCGACACCGCCCCCTGGATCGCGCGGAACACCAGCAGCATGCCCATGCTCCCGGACAACCCGCACATCAGGGACATGATCGAGAACAGCACCGTGCACCACACGAACAGCCTGATTTCGCCAAAGCGCCGCGCCAGGAAGCCGGTCAGAGGCAGCGAAATGGCCATGCACACGGTGAACGAGGTGATGACCCATGTGCTCTGGTTGTAGCTCACTCCCAGATTGCCGGCGATGGCCGGCAGGGAGACATTGGCGATGGTCGTATCCAGCACACGCATGAACGTGGCCAACGACAGACCAAGCGTGGCAAGGGCCAGATTGGGAGGGCGGAAACGGGCGTCGGCCACAATAACTGTCATGACAGGCAATATTCCACCAACCATAGCACGCACCATCACCCACCCGTGACCGGCAAACCCACTTCGCTCGCCCGTACCCCATGCACCAATAAAGCTCCGGACCAGGCCGCCTTGGTCGATCCCACATGAATCGTGCTCGACCTGGCTCCCGGATTTACGGCATACTTCGCCGTCCGTGCCGAAGTGGCGGAACTGGTAGACGCGACGGACTCAAAATCCGTTTCTGGCGACAGAGTGTGGGTTCGAGTCCCACCTTCGGCACCACGGACGATGCATTGCGCATGTAGCCGGGCTGCTCCCCGAATGGGGCACGCAAGCTGTCCAGTCTCGGTCAGGCTTGCACGGGACAGTACCTGCCCGCAGACAGGCCAACACGGCCCGGCGTATAGTTAAGCCGGCACGCGGCATAGGGGGCAGCATGAATTCCAGCAACGAACCGACGAAACACGGCGGAAAATCCCGTGTATCGGGCCCGCAGGGGACCCAACTGTTCTCCGCCGAGGAACTGCGCCGGCACACCGCCAGCGGCCCGCACTACGATATCTCCGACAAGGCCAGCGCCAGCCGCCCGGTGCTGCAAGGCGTCGGCAACATGGAGGGCAAGCGTTTTTCCCTGCGCGCCGGGCGCCAGACCATCGGTCGACGCGAAGACAACGACATCGTCATTGACGAACTCAGCGTGTCCTCCTCGCATGCCTGGATCATGAACCAGAACGGTCATTACGTGATCATGAACACGTTGTCGACCAATGGCACCTTCGTCAACAACCAGCGCGTGCACGATGCCGTTCTCAAGCATGGCGACCAGGTCCGGTTCGGCCAGGCGGAATTCGTGTTTCGCACCCGTGAATCCGGGGCTTTTCCGCGTGCTGCGGTGTTGGCAACCCTTGCCGCGCTGACCGGCGCTGCCGTTCTGGCGTGGTGGTTCTTCCTGCGCTAGTCCGATGCCTTCCGAACTTCCTCCCGGACAAATCGGCCGCTACCGCATCCAGGGTGTTCTTGGCGAGGGGGCCTCGGCCGTGGTCTACGCCGGGTTCGACCCGGAAATCGAGCGCACGGTGGCCATCAAGTGCCTGCACCGGGATGTTGCCGACGATGCCGGTTACCGAAGCCGTTTCCAGGTCGAGGCCCGTGCGGCCGGGCACCTCAATCACCCCCATCTGGTCACCGTGTACGATACCGGCGAAACCCCGGACGGGCGCCCGTACATCGCCATGGAACGCATGCAGGGTGCGTCTCTGGCACGCCAGGTGGAACAATCGGGCCTGCCCCCGCTTTCCGTGATTCTCGAACTGGCCGTGCAGATTGCCGATGCCCTGCAGTATGCACATGGACAGGGCGTAGTGCATCACGACATCAAGCCCGAGAACATCATGTTCATGGGCGGCTGGAAGCACGCCAAGCTCAGTGATTTCGGCATTGCCGAGCGCCGCGGCCCGACCCGCGAATCCGATGGCGCAGGCGGTGAACAACTGATCGGTGGAACACCGGCCTTCATGGCGCTCGAGCGCCTGGAAGGCAAGCGCGCGGACGCCCGCAGCGACCTGTTCTCCCTGGGTGTGGTGCTGTACTGGTTACTGACCGGAAAGCTCCCGTGGTCGGAAACCGACGATGTGCCGAAGATGATCCGCGAACGCAAGCGGCATCCCCAGCCGCCCATCGAAGCTCGCGATCCGACCACGCCATCCATTCTCATCGGCATCGTGCGCACTCTGCTGGCGCAGTCGCCGGAGGCACGCTACCAAGACGCCCAGGAACTGCTCGAGGATCTGCGACTGGCACAGCGTGAATACGCGCGACTGCAGGAAAGCCCGCTGACCGGCAACATCATCTCGCTGCGCGTGCGCTGGGCCAGCATGCTGGGGGCGATCCTGACCCTGGTGCTGCTGGTCGGCCTGGCCGCCATCTACAGCAAGCAGCGGGTGGCCGTGAACGGGCTGGCTCTCGACTATGGCAGTTCCCTCAGCCGCATGATTGCCCATGAATCGGCGGAGAACCTGCTGCTGGGCGATCGTCCGGCCACACAGGCACTGGTCCAGGACGTATCGCACAACAGGCAAATCCACTACATCGCCATAGCCGACTACAAGGGCAACGTGATTGCCAGCACGGTGCCGGCGGAAGACGGCAGGCCGCTGCCGGTACTCGACAAGAACGATTTCCTCTCGCGCGAGGACGAGGTCGACAGCTACCGACAGCGTCTTCCGGGCGAGCGCGGCAGCCTGCTGCTGTTCAGCACGCCGATTCTCTACCAGGACAAGACCGTCGGCCGCCTGCGCCTGGGCATCAGCGATGCGCCGCTGGTGGCCGCCCAGCACACCACGCTGTGGGTCATCGCAGCCGTCCTGGCCATCACGCTGCTGGTCGTGCTTGGCGCGGCATACTGGCTGTTCCGCCGACCGCTGGCCCTGCTCGATCTGGTCAGCGAAGCAATGATGCGGGTGGCACGCGGTGATTTCCGCTACCGCATCCGGCTGGTCCGCAGCGACGAGCTGGGGCAGCTGTTCACCGCCTTCAATCTGATGAACCAGGCGCTGTATGCCCGCCTGCGCGGGTCGGGACCAGCGCCCGGTGACGCACCGGTCGAGAAGGCCGTGCAAACCACGCGCATTCTCCCCGGGGCACGAACCCGTACACGCGTACGTGCCGTCAGCGCAGTCCCGACCCGGATCCTGCCGGAAAACGATGCCGGCGACCCATCCACCGGCCACAACCCGCAGGACACCTGAAAGACTCGAGCGCCAGCCCGATCAGGTCCGTTGCTGGCGCCTGTTCACGCTCACAGGGTGGCAGGACGAGTGCATGCAAAGGGACATCGGCGCGATACAGGCAGCCCGCTCAGGTCAAAGCTGCTTGAGGCGGCTCTGCAGCTCACGCGCTCGCGCACGGTAGATGATGGCTGGCTCGTACTGCGGGTCGATCGCCAGCACCCGGTTCCACAATGCGATGGCCTGGCTGAGCTTCTGGTCGCGATACAGCACGATGGCCCGCTGGTGGAACGTGGCCACCACCTGGCTGCGCAGCGCCTCGGCATCGGGACCACTGGGCTTGAGGTGCGGGTCCAGATCCAGTGCGCGTGTCATGCGATCCAGTGCCTGCTTGCGATGTCCCTGCCCGAGCAACGCGACACCCTGCTTTTGCAGCCGCAGTGCCTGCTGTTCCACGGATGCAGGCGGCGCTGCCCTTGCGGCCGAATCCTGTGGGTTGCTTACCGCGCCCTGTACTGTCGGCCTTGCCTCTCCCGCTGGGGCCGAGGCGGGAATACGGATCCGTTGCCCGACCTGCAACACCGAAGGGTCCGCTGCACCGTTGTAGCGCGCGAGCACGAGGAAGCGGCTGGCATCACCCAGGTAACGCGCTGCCAGCGATGCGTAGGTCTCCCCCGGCCTGACCACATGGATACGCGAGCGCGAGCCAAGCAGCGTGTCGGGATTGACCGTCAGTTGCCGCCACATGTCCTTCGCGGCCCGGTCGTTAGGATGCTGCCTGAGAAACAACCCGAGCTGACGGCGACCCACGGTGTAATGGCCCTTCTCCAGTTGTTCGGCAATGATGGTTTTCAGCGGCGGAGCCTTCGGTGCCACAACCGGCGGGGGCGCCACGGTGCTCGCCCCGGCCGGCGCAGGGGGTGGCGTGGTGGTGACTTTCGGCGGGTGCGCGCCGAAAGCCTCGCTGATCGATTTCGACACTTTCTGCAGCGTCGCGCATCCACCCAGTCCGGCCGCGAGCAGGACCAGAACGGCCACACCGGTCTTCATGCTCCGGCCTGTATTCGGACTGTGGATGTCCCGGAATGAATTCATGCAATCCTCGTTGATGCTTTCATGTTGCAGGCCACGAATTCATGGGTCATGCGTCGCGCTGCATGCCTCTTGAACACGTGTCCGACCAGTCCAGCCGCATAACGCCGGAAGCGACTCACCGGCTGCGCACGGACCAGTACCAGGGCCGCATTGTCTCCCTCTTTTCCGCCCCGCTCCAGCGCCAGTGCAAGGGCCTGCCGAAGCGCTTGATCCAGATCGTCGCTGGCGACGCAGGCGCCCAGCTCCGAATCACTGAGATGTGCCCAGACACCGTCACTGCACAGCACAAAGCACTCACCTGCACCGAGCATGGCCCCGCCATGTTCCACCATGGGAGCTGAATCGCCGCCCAAACCACGCAAAAGCTTGTTCTGATCGACATGGCTTGCTGCCTGGCCGGGGGTAATCTCGCCACGCTGCACGCGAAGCTCCACCAGGCTGTGGTCAAGCGTTCGCTCGATGCAGCGTTTGCCGAGAAACCGGTACAGGCGACTGTCACCGACATGTACCCAGCTTGCTCGCCGTCCACTCAGAAGCAGCGCCACAATGGTCGAATGCGGTTCGCCACTGACCAGCCGACCGCGGCGTCGACGCAATTCCTCGTGCGCTTGCTGGCAGAGTGTTTCGAGAAACAGCGGGGCGGGCTGCTCCACCCACAGGCGCTCTTGCCACAACCGTCTCGCCGTGGCCACGACACCATCGGACGCCAGCTCCCCGGCGCCGTCACCGCCCATGCCGTCGGCGACCACGAGCAGGCGTACATCCGCGACGGCATCATGCAGGCACACCAGAGCGTCCTGCTGGCTCGGTCGCCCGCCACGCACCCGGCCAGCGGCCACGCGCGGCGAATCGTGCACAGCAATGTCCATGTCAGGCATGTTCCCCCCCGTACAGTCCGCGGCAATACCTTCACCCCGGGCAGGGCAAGTATAGCCGCGCTGATCGTGGCTGGCCCGACTTGCTCATTGCGACCGGTTTCGCTTCCATGGTCGGAACATGAACGAGAGTCGCTTCCCTGTCCTCCCGGCGCTGGACGGCCCGGTGCCGACGACCGATGGCCTGCATCGTGTACATGTGCAGCATGGTTCCGGTGCCTGGCTGAAACGTCGCACCGACCGTCCCGCAGCCTTCCTGCTCGCGGAGGCCGACGGCCTGGAACGCCTGCGTGTAGGTGGTGGCCTGCGCACGCCATGCGTCCTGGGGCTAGATGCTCACAGCCTGTTGCTGGAGGATCTTGGCCATGCCCGTCGATGCACGGATTTTGCCGAACTGGCCGGGCGAGGTCTGGCGCGGCAACACCGGCAACGTCACGAGTGCTTTGGCCTGGAACGCTCTGGCTGGTGCGGCGAATCGTTCCAGGACAACACGCCCGACTCCGACGGCCACCGCTTTTTCGCCCAACGCAGGCTGCTTCCACAGGCACGCCGTGCGCTGGAAGGTGGCCGGATCGAGCCGGCGGACATGGACGGCATCGAACGCCTCTGTGCGCGGCTGCACGATCTGGTCCCGGCTCAACCTGCGGTGTTGCTGCATGGCGACCTGTGGACCGGCAACCTGCACTGCGCCGGCGATGGCCGCCCTGCCCTGATCGATGCCGCCGCCGTGCATTACGGCTGGGCCGAGGCGGACCTGTCCATGCTGGTGCTGTTCGGCGACCCCGGACCCGGCCTGTTCGAGGCCTATGCCGAAAACGTGCCGCTGGACAGGAACTGGCGCGAGCGTGTACCGCTGTACAACCTGTACCACCTGCTCAACCATCTGAACCTGTACGGCTCCGCCTACCTGGGAGCGGTTCGCTCGGTGTTGCGCCGGTTCGTCGCACGTTCTTGATGCTGACCCCGGATCAGTGCTCGTGGCCACCCGGACCGTGCACATGGCCGTGCGCGCGTTCCTCTTCGGTGGCCTCGCGCACGTCCATGATCTCGACATCGAAATGCAGCGCCTTGCCTGCCAGCGGGTGGTTCAGGTCGACATCGACCGTGGTCATGCCCACCTTGTGGATCATCCCCTGCAGCGTACTGCCATCCTTGCGTCGCAAGGTGACGGCGGAACCGGCGACCAGTCGCGCACCCTTCCCGAATACTTTTTTCGACAACCGCTGGATGGCCTGCTCGCGACGCTCGCCATAAGCCTGCCCAGGATCCAGGTCAAGCTGGAACACATCGCCCTTCGAGCGCCCCTCGAGCGCCTTTTCCATGCCCTCGACAACCTGGCCCTGCCCCAGCAGCACCTGCACAGGCTGGCCTTGATCGCGGGACTGTTCCAGCGGCTCGCCCTCGACGGTAAGGGCGTAATGGAACGAAACAACACAATCCTTGCTGGCTTTCATGGCGGGCCCGGAAATGAGGAAAACGCACATGATAGTGACCGGTCCGTGTGCCGTCACCATCCGGGACGGATGCCCTCAGAGCTGACGTGCGACGCGGAACCCCACCCTGCCGCTGCGGGTATCCGGGCTGGCGGCGATGCGGTAGGCCGAACGCGCCTGCTCCGGGGAGCTGCCCCACGACGAACCGCGCAGCATGCGCAGGCTGCAGCCGGGATTGACCCAGGCCGAGCCGTCCCGGGGCGCGCGGATGTAATTGTCGTGCCAGCAGTCCTCGACCCATTCCGACACGTTGCCGTCGATGTCGTAGAGGCCGAACGGGTTGGGCAGGAAATGGCCGGCCGGTGCATCGCCCCAGTAGCCGTCGCCGTAGTGGCGGAAAGCATGGGTCCAGCGGCGACCAAGACGGGAACGGTCGCGCGAGCCGGCCAGGTTCTCGACCTTGCGTCCAGGGCTGCCCGAGCCCCACCAGTAGGGAGTGCTGGTGCCCGCGCGCATCACGTATTCGTACTCGGCTTCGCTGAGCAGGCGGTAGGTCTTTCCGGTGTGCTGCGAGAGCCACTTCACGTAAGCCGTGGCGTCGTGCCAGGAGACATTGACCACCGGGTCGTCACCGGCGGAGGAACGACCGGCATAATCGTCCTGCCAGGTTGCGTCCGGATCGTCGACCATGGTGCCGCGCTGATCGTTGTATACGTTGGACCCGTGCAGGCGCACCGAATCAGGCACGTAGCCGCTGTTGCGGACAAACTGGCGAAACTGCGCCACCGTGATCTCGGTGCGCGACACGGCGAAGCCCTGCACGATACTGACCGTGTGCAGGGGCGCTTCGTTGGCCGGTTGACCCGCCGAGCTGCCCCTGGATCCCATCTGGAAACTGCCGGTCGGAATCACCACCATGGTCGGCCCGTTGCCGTCCAGGTCGACAAAATTGTCGCTGAACTCCTGGCCGGGCTGGTAGTTGGCGTAGATCCTTGCATTGTGCAAGCGCTGGTCGAAAGCCGTCACTCCCGCCACATCCGGGCTGATCGCCAGTGCCTGGTCACGCAGACGTTGCGCAAGGCCGAGATCACCACCGTCCAGTGCCGTCACGGCCTGCTGCAGGCGCATCTCCGCGCGTTGCCGCCGAATGCCCTCGATGCGTCCGCGCGTGTCCTGCAGGGCGGTAGAGGCCGGGTCGATCTGTGCCGCGCGGGCCAGTGCGGTGTCGGCATCCTTGAAGTCATCCTGTGCCACCTCGCCGAGCGCACGGTCAAGCAGCTTGCGCTGGATACGGTGCAATCCCTGGCGTGCCACATTGTTGGCCGGATCAAGCTTGAGCACCTGGCGGTATACCGCCAGTGCATTGGCATTCGCCGGCTGCATGTCCTGTCCACTGGCCATCAACTGCGCCGCCTGCTGCAGCAAGGGCTGGACCTTTTGCAGGGCAACCAGCCTTTGCTCCAACCGGTCGCTGACATCCCCTGCTCCGGGTATCTGGCGCAACAGACCGAGACTGGTGCGCGCGGCATCGGCATCGCCGCCCGACAGGTCGTCCTCGATCTGGGCCACCAGCTGCTGCTGGACGTGATTGAGTCCCGCACGGCCCCTGGCATTGTCCGGCTGCAACCGGATCACCTCCAGGTAGAGTGTCAGAGCACTTTGCGCATCGCCACCCAGATCGCCGCGTGCCAGCGCATCGGCAGCCCGCGAGAGCAATTTCTTCACCTGCGCCGTTTCGGGCGGCGCCCCTGCGGAACTGCCAGCCGCAGGCGTCGCAGGCCACAGTCGCGCCACGATGACCGCATGCGGTGCCAGCGATAACGGCGGCCCGGCATTGACCTCACTGGACTGTACGCTGGCAGACGATGCAGGTCGGGGACGAGTCTCGAAACCCAGCGGCGGCGGCATCATGGTCGGTGACACGGCAACGCCGGGTCCCGCATCGTGCGGTTGAACGTGCAGGAGCTCCGGGAAGAAGTGGTAGACCATCGCCAGAACCAGCACGATCACGCCGACGGCACCACCCAGGGCCCGCTGTCGACGTTCGGACTTGCTGCTCGGCATGAAGAAACTACTCGCGATCCTGGACCATCGACACCGGCAATGCCGGCACCCATCGGGATGGCGGCATGCCAGGCATGCGGCACCCTGCTATCGTGCGGGGTCACCTTAGGCAAACCCGCGCGCAAGAGCAATGACTATAGCGCGCCGCAGACGGAATTCCCGATTGAACGATCATCGCACTGCTCCGCCACAGGTCCATGCCGAATGGATCGACACCCGTCCTGAACTCGATGCATGGCTGTCGCAGGTCGACGGCCCGCTCGCCGTGGACACCGAATTCATGCGCCGCAACACCTATTATGCCCAGCTGGCCCTGGTGCAGCTTTCGCACCGGGAGCGGCATGCCCTGGTCGACCCGCTGGCCGTCGAAGTCGGCCAGGCCCTGTCGCAACTGGATGCCGAACGCGCACCGCTGTGGATCATGCACAGTCCCGGCGAGGACCTGGATGTGCTGTCCCCGTGGCTGGAAAACGGCCCCCGGCAGCTGTTTGATACCCAACTGGCCGCCGCCTTCTGCGGCCTGGGCGCGGGCATCAGCTACCGGGCACTGGTCGAACACGTCGCCGGAGTCGTGCTGGACAAGGGAGAAACCCGGTCCGACTGGATGCAGCGTCCACTCACCGCATCGCAACGCCTGTATGCCACCCTCGACGTGACATACCTGCATCCGATCCATGCACACCTGTACGCTGAACTCGAGCGGCGTGGCCGCAGCGACTGGTTCAGTTTCGACTGCACGCGCCTGAAACAGCGCGCCACCGATCGCCGCGGCGACGACCAGCCGCAGCTCAACCTGCGCGGCGCCGCGTCCTGGCCCATCGAGCGTCAGGCCATGCTGCGCCGCGTATTGCAATGGCGCGAACGCACAGCCCGCACCCTGGACAGTCCCCGCCCCTGGCTGCTGCAGGATGCCCAGGCCATGGCGCTGGTCGACGATCCACCCGAAAACGTCAATCAACTGGCTGCCCAAACCCGGGGCCAACGCACCCTGCGCGGACCGCAGCGCCGTGAACTGCTCGACCTGCTGCAGGAACCGATCCACAACGAGGAAATCGTCGCCACCACACCGGTTCCTCCATCCCTGGACCGCACCGAACGCCCGATACTGGCTGCCATGAAGCAGGAAATCGACGCCCAGGCCAATTCTCTCGACCTCCCCGCGGGCCTGCTCGCCCCGCGCAAGGCACTGGAAACCTACATCGTCACACGCACCTGGCCCGAAACGCTGGAAGGCTGGCGCCGCGACCTGCTCGAACCCCACCTGGCTCCGCACCTTCCCGAGACCTGAGCGGTCCGGCCTATTGGCGCGCCCCGGGCACGCTGCTAGAATCCCCGCCTCGCGTGGGGCGGTAGCTCAGCTGGGAGAGCGTCGCGTTCGCAATGCGAAGGTCGGGAGTTCGATCCTCCTCCGCTCCACCAAAAATCAGGTAACTGCAACAAGGCCGGGCATGCATGTCCCGGCCTTGTTCTTTTCATGCCGCGCGTTCCGGCGATCGGAATGGTCGCAAGGGACTGGGATCCGGTGGCGCAGCGTACAGTTGCCTCGGGTTCCCCGATGCATGCCATCGCTGGACTGCACTGTGCAACGCAGGAGCATCGCTACCGGCACAGGCCGATTCGGTGCACAATGCTGGACGGAAATATTCCTCCAGGGGCGAACCATGCGCGCGTTGATCCTGATCACCTTGTTCCTTGCCGCGCCCGCTATCGCGGGCGACATCGTCACGTCGCCGCCGTCTGCACATCCCCGATTGCGGGTGATCGCGGACAAGGTGCAGCCCGAGGCACTGCGGCAGACACTCACCCGGCTGGTCGCCTTCGGTACCCGACACACCATGTCCGACACCCGCTCGGCCACGCGCGGCATCGGCGCTGCACGGCGCTGGGTGAAATCACGTTTCGAGCACCTGTCCTCCGCATGCGGCGGATGCCTTGCGATCGTCACGCCGACCCAGACCGTGACCGGACCGCGCATCGACCGACCCACCCAGATCATGAACGTGGTGGCGATCCAGCGCGGCACCCGCGAGCCCGACCGGGTGATCATCATCACCGCGCACCTGGACTCGCGCGTCACCGACGTCACCAACACCCGCAGCGATGCACCCGGCGCCGACGACGATGGCTCCGGCGTGGCGGCCGTGCTGGAGGTGGCGCGGGTGCTGTCGCATTACCGCTTCCCCGCCACTGTCGTCTACGCCGTCCTGTCCGGCGAGGAACAGGGCCTGTACGGCGGCAAACGGATGGCCCGCTACGCGCGCGAGCACGGCTGGCAGGTCGAGGCGGACTTCAACAACGACATCATCGGCAACATCCACGGCATCGACGGCGTGGTCGACAACACGCACGTGCGCGTGTTTTCCGAGGGCACCAAGAGTACCGAAACCCCGAAACAGGCCGCCTACCGGCGCTATTTCGGCGGCGAGGTCGACTCGCCCTCGCGCAACGTGGCGCGCTTCATGGCGAAGCTGGCCGAACGCTACCTGACCAACCTGCACGTGATGATGATCTACCGCACCGACCGCTTCGGTCGCGGCGGCGACCAGGTGCCATTTCTCGCCGCGGGCTACCCGGCAGTACGCGTCACCGAACCGCACGAGAACTACCACCGCCAGCACCAGGATGTGCGCGTCGAAAACGGCGTGCACTACGGCGACGTGCTGTCCGGGGTCGATTTCCCCTACCTGGCCCAGGTCACCCGACTGAATGCGATCTCGATGGCGGCCATGGCCTGGGCGCCGGCGCCGCCGCGCGACCTCACCATCCACGGCGCAGTGAAACCCGACACCACCCTGCGCTGGAAACGCTCGCCCGGCGCGATCGGCTACACCGTGTGGTGGCGCGACACCACCGCGCCGCAGTGGACCCATTCGCGCTGGTTCGGCGACGTCGACCACGCGGTACTGAAGGACATCGTTATCGACAACTATTTCTTCGGCGTCAGCGCGGTATCCAGGGACGGCTACGCCAGCCCGGTCGAGTTCCCGGGAGAGGCCGGAAGTTTCACAAACCTAACCCCCGCCCCGTTGCGGGGCGGGAGATGATCAACCAGGACGCGGGTCGTTCTACTTCTTGCCTTTGGTATCCAGCGCCAAAACCAATTTGGCAAGCACCTTCGCCTGAGCAGGTGTCGCCATGCCCGGTGGCATGGGTATCTGTCCCCAGATGCCGACATTGCCATTGGCAATATTCTTGGCGAGCATGGCTGCCGCCCCTTTCTTGCCGTGATAGCGCTCGGCCACTTCAATCCATGCCGGGCCCACCACCTTGTGATTGATGGCATGACAGCTCATGCACTGCAGGTTGTTCTTTGCCACATAAGCTTCGATTTTCTTGGCCACAGCAGCATTGTCTGCATGGGCTGTGGTGGTTACGAAAGCACCCAATGCAACAGCAGATGCGATAAACAGTACCGAACGTGCAAACGACATGACAAATCTCCGTGGGTCAGTGAATGAAATACACCCTACACGAAAGGGCTATGGTGAGTGTAGCGTCTAAGGAAGGTCTGAACAGGTCAATTCCAAATAGCCATCCATTTATATGTGCGCAATGATTGCTTCGCGCACGCCTGGCAGTCTTTTTACATTCAGTATTTGCGGTGTTTTGGAGCTTTTTTGGCCGATGATTGCCTCGTTCGCCGATTCATGAACGCACCTCCCCTGCAGCCAGCAACGTACTTCGTGCCATCCACAGGTTGCCCAAGGCGAACAACGTCTGAATCTGAGCCGTGTTCTTGGCCAGCCCCTTGAAGCGCACCTTCCGATAGCCAAACTGGCGCTTGATGACCCGGAACGGGTGTTCCACTTTCGCCCGAATCGATGCCTTGATGTGTTCGATCTGTTGGGTCAGGTCACGTAGCTGCTCGTCCTCAATGGCTTTGACCTTACTGCGCTTGGCGGCTACGTACCATCGTCGCCCACGCTTGGACGCACGCTTCTCAGCACCTATGTAGCCGGCATCGGCATACGCGGCCTTCTCCTTGCCGTGCAGCAATTTGTCCACCTCCATCACATCGGCCACGTTGGCCGCCGTGGTGGTCACGGTATGTACCATGCCGCCTTCAGCGTCCACACCGATATGCGCCTTCATGCCGAAATACCACTGGTTTCCTTTCTTTGTCTGGTGCATCTCGGGATCGCGTGCCTTGGCCTTGTTCTTGGTCGAAGGCGGTGCGTGGATGATGGTGGCGTCGACGATCGTGCCCTGGCGCAGCAACAAGCCCATGTCGCTCAGGTGGGTATTGACCGCTGCAAACAGCTTGGGCGCCAGGTCGTGCTTTTCCAGCAGCCGCCGAAAGTTCAGGATCGTTGTCTCATCCGGCACGCTGCCGCGTGTCAGCGACAGGCCGGCAAAACGGCGAAGCGGAGCGACCTCGTACAGGGCCTCTTCCATGGCCGGGTCGCTGTAGCCAAACCAGTTCTGCAGCAGGTGGATGCGCAGCATGGTCTTGAGCGCGTACGGGCGGCGTCCGTTGCCGGCCTTGGGATACACCGGCTCAATCAGGGCCAGCAAGGCTTGCCAGGGCACCACGCAGTCCATCTCTTCCAGGAAAACTTCTTTGCGCGTCTTCTTGCGCTTGCCGGCATACTCGGCATCGGAGAAGCTCATCTGGGTCATTGGGCGGGCCTTGGCGTTTGGATGGCTAAATTGTACGAAATTTGGGAGACTTGTTCAGAGTATCCCTAAGTACTAAGACGTTTTCGTACGTTCAGGTGTGCCAAATTGTCGCAGGGGACTCTCCGGTCAGCTATCTGACTGATTTTGAAATCTGGATCAGCGTGTCCCATGCATCGGCAATAGCCCTTCATCCAGAGAACTCATCATGTACAACTCAAGCCAAACCGTGGATCGCAGACATACACACAAACTCACCTTCGTTGAACGACGCAAGGGGCGAATCTGGATGTACGGTGAACTGGTACTGTGTGCAGTCCTGCTCGTTTACCTGGTATCACTCTTGCGTTGTAACCGTTCAAACCAGACCGTTCTTCCCGAGCTGATTCCTGCGCCATAACCTGCTCCTGCATTCAGCAACAGGAGCACGACATGAACAAGCGACGTAGCCGGAACGAGTGGCAACGACTGATTGAG
>JALUXG010000008.1 GCA_027019085.1 Rhodanobacteraceae bacterium
CCGATTGAAATTGGATCGCATTCATAGCCATGGGAGTTGTCCTCGCTGGATCGTGGGGCCATGGTGCGCTAGAGACGTCGCAAATCATGCGATTCCGGGCTGAGGAAGAGGGCTAATCAGGTGCATGCAAGACATCAGATAACCGCATTGCCATGCCTTGACGCATGACGATGTGTCATATGGGACCGTGGGGTTACGCCGGAGGTCGGTATTGCGGCAACGTATCCTTCAAGACCTTGAGGCGCGCATGCAGTACTTCAAGTCCCGGGTGCGCGGATCCGCCCGGCGAGGTGCGTGCCGACAGGCTTTGTTCCGGGGTACGCCCCTGGCCTGCCGCGGCCGCCGCCTGTGCAGCAACGCGATAGGCTTCGCGGAACGGCACACCCTTTGCCGCCTGTTCCACCGCGGCATCGGTCGCATACATGGCCGGCTCGATCGCCGCACGCATGGCCGGCGCATTCCATGCAAGCCTTGTCAGCAGGTCGGGCAACAGGGACAGGGCCTGCAGGCCGTGCGTGAATCCGCGCACCAGTGCTGCCTTGCTGAACTGCAGATCCCGCTGATAGCCCGACGGCAGGGAAAGCAACTGCTCGATCTCGCTACGGGATGCCGCCACGGTGGCATAGCTGGCGCGCAGCAGTTCGACCACATCGGGATTGCGCTTGTTGGGCATGATCGAGGAGCCGGTTGTGTAGGCCGACGGCAAGCTCACGAAGTTGAATTCGGCAGTGGTGAAAAGCGACAGGTCCCAGGCCAGCCGACGCAGATCCAGCATCGCCGAACCCAGGGCTTCCAGTGCAGCGATTTCCAGCTTCCCGCGCGAAAGCTGCGCATAGATCGGACTCACCTGCATGCGTGAAAAGCCCAGCTTCTGCGTCGTGTGTTCGCGATCGAGTGGCAGGTTGACGCCGTAGCCGGCTGCCGTTCCAAGCGGGTTGGCATCGAGCAGATCGAAGGTCTGGTGCGCGCGCTGGGCGTTGTCGATGAAAGCCTCCGAGAATCCGGCGAACCACATGGCCGTGGAAGACACCACCGCTCGCTGCAGGTGGGTATACCCGGGCATCGGCAGGGACGGCTCGGCGGCGCGATCCAGGCAGATATCGGCAATCGTGATGCCGGTCCAGGCCAGCTCGGCAAGCCTGTCCTTCAACCACAGGCGCGTGGCGACCAGCACCTGGTCGTTGCGGCTGCGTCCGGTATGCACACGGCGACCGGCATCGCCCAGGCGATCGGTCAGGCGGGCCTCGATGGCCGAGTGGCCGTCTTCATAGGTGGCATCCAGCACGAAGCGGCCGGCCCGAAAATCCTCGGCCAGCACATCCAGCTCGGAAAGCATTGCCGCGGCGTCACCAGTATTGACGACACCGATGCGTTCGAGACCTTCCACATGGGCCTTGCTGGCGCGAATGTCACAGAGAAAGAACTCGCGGTCCAGCACGACATCCTCGCCGGCCATGAAACGCATGATGCGTGCGTCCACCTGCACACCGTCTTTTTGCCAGAGCAGGTCAGACATGATGGAACTCCGAATGCTTGATCGACATTGCGGGAGCGATGAACATCACGACGACGTGCGATGTGCACTTGCCCCGGAAACCGTTTTTTGCCGCATTGCCGGTCGCGGCTTCCGCCGCTCCTGCAAGAGTCAGGTAACGATGCGTCATGTCGGGATACCTTCGAATTCGGGCAGGCTCAGGGCAGTGTTGATGTTCTGCATGGCCTGGGTGGCGGCGCCCTTGAGCAGGTTGTCCAGGCACGCCACCACCACGGCTCGCTTGCCGCCCGGCGCAAGGGCCAGACCGCCGATCTCGACATGGTGCCTGCCGGCCACGTCGCGCACCTGGGGCGGCTCGTCCCTGAGATGGATCAGGGGCTCGCCTTCGTAGCGCGCCCGGTACATGCGCATCAATTCGTCGCGGGAGCGCTGACGGTCAAGATACAGGTTGCAAGTCACCGTGAGGCCGCGGAAGTGCGGTGCCACGTGCGGCATGAACTCGACCGGGATGCCGAGCTGGAAACTGGTTTCGCGCTCGTGCACGTGGTCGACCAGGGTGTATGGCATCAAATTGTCACGCAGCTTGTCGGGATCGTTGCGCTCCGAGGGCGTGGTTCCGGCGCCGGAATATCCGGATACCCCGAAGCACACCGGCGGACCGGTCAGCAGGTCCTTGAGCGGCGCAATGGCCAGCTGGATCGAGGTAGCGTAGCAGCCGGGGTTGCTGATGCGCTTCTGCCCGCGGTAGCGATCGCGGTTCAGCTCCGGCAGACCGTAGTACCAGTTGCGGTCGAAGCGGTGGTCTGCCGACAGGTCGACCACCAGCGTGCCGGGCGCTTGCGCGTCGATCGCCCCGACAAAGGGTTCGCTGGCACCGTTGGGAAGCGCCAGTATGACCGCGTCGCAGCCGCGTCTGGCGACTGACCCGGCATCCAGGTTCTCGTAGACCAGGTCACCGGAATAACCCGGCAGGTGGTCGGCTACCCGCTTGCCGGCCAACTCACGCGAGGACACGAATGCTAGCTCCAGGTGCTGGTGCGCCAGGATCAGGCGAATCATTTCCGAGCCGGTATGCCCCCGCGCGCCGACGAGTCCGATACTCAGGCTCATGCGGATCGCTCCAGTTGATGATCGAGATGGCGGCGTACGGCCGGCCACTCCGAATCGAGGATGGAATAGACCATGGTATCGCGGTAGCTGCCGTCCGGCAGGATACGATGGTTGCGCAACACGCCGTCGAGACGGGCACCGAGGCGTTCGATGGCAGTGCGCGAACGACGGTTGAACCGGTGCGTGCGCAACTCCACCGCAATACAGGCGAGTGTCTCGAATGCATGGCCAAGCAGCAGCCGCTTGCAGGACGTATTGACCGGGCTGCGCTGCGCACCCGCGGCATACCAGGTCCAGCCAATTTCCAGGCGCCGGTTCGCGGCGTCGGCATGACAGTAACGGGTGCTGCCGACGATGCGCTGGTCGTCCAGACGCCGCACCGCAAACGCCTGCCCCTCGCCGTTCACGGCCTCGCGCAAGGCAGTATCGATGTACGTCGGCACGTCGCCCGGCGCGGGGACACTGGTGTACCACAGGCGCCACAGTTCGCCATCGGCCACGGCCTGCGCCAGACCATCGGCATGCGACACCGCGAGCGGCTCCAGGCGCACGTGTGCGTCTTCCAGCGTGACACGCTCGATCCAGCGACTCATGCCGGACCCTCCAGGGTCGCGGCGCGCTTCTCGCAATGCGCTATGCAGCGCTGGATGACATCGAAGTCGGGCAAGCCGAACCAGAACACCTTCCAGTGCTCGCGCTTGATGCATCCGTCGGACTCGGCGTAATAGAACGGATTGACCGAGTTGCCGTGGCGAGAGCGCCAGAACAGCCGTGGCGTGTCCTCGCGCATCACCTGCCACACCGCGCGCCCGATACCTTCACCCTGTGCTTCGTCGAGCACGGCGAACTTGTCGAGATAGGGCGTGCCATCTTCCTCGGTCAATATCATCGCGGCCCGATAGTTCTCGCTGACATAGACACGCCAGGGACGCATGCGCTGGAAATAGTCGGCCACCAGGCGCCGACGGAAACTCGATTCGATCAGTGTGCGCAACCGCTCCGTGTCGATTCCGTCCCAGTCATTGCTGAAAACGAGCACCCGTTCGCCTCGCCGCACCAGCGTGCCCGACCCCTTGTGCGTGAACAGTTCCTTGGCCAGCTCGCCGGGACGGGTGATCGATACCGACGATGCCAGGGGCAGTTCGTCGAGCAGGTCACGGATCTGGGCGATTTTCAGGCGCATGCCCGAATGCAGCCAGGGCTGCGCCATCAGGTGATCGTATTCAGTACTGAGGTTGATCGATTCGATCCGTTTGCCATCGCCATCCAGCAGCCCGCCGGTGGATGTCAGGAAGACGATCTTGTACGGCTGCAGCACGCGGACCAGTTCGTTGGCAGCGAAATCGGCATTGACGTTGAGAATCTGTCCCTCCGCGGTCTCACCGAGCGAAGCGATGACGGGTATCGAGCCGATGCGCAGACTGGCGTCGATCGGCGCCAGATTGACGCGATCCACGCGCCCGACCAGCCCCAGGCTGTCGCGATCCATGAAACTGGCCTCGAACACACCGGACAGGATCGAGGTGGCACGCACGTCGATGTCCTGCAGCGCTTCCACCAGCCGCAGGTTCTGGGTCTGGAACACGCGCCTGACCACTTCCAGTGCCTTTGGCGATGTCACCCGCAGTCCGTCCACGGTGTGCTTCTCGATGCCCGCGGCCGACAACTCTTCGTCCAGCTGCGGCCCGGCACCGTGCAGCACGATGGGCGTCAAACCCACCTGCTGCAGGAAGGAAAGCGAGGAAGTCAGCGCATCGAGCTCGTCGCGCAACACCGCCCCGCCCACCTTGACCACGGCAAAACGCTTGGCGTCGAGCTGGGAGAAGCGCTTGAGGTACTGCTGGATCTCCTTGGCGCTGCCCATGCTCGAAAGCAGTCGCACGATCGTCTGGCGGGTGTTCTTGTGCGTATCCATGTCGGGTCAGGCCGCGTCGGCATGCAGGATGCGTTGGAGATGGGTGGTGTAGGTATCGAGCTGGTCCAGTGCCACCCATTCGTCGGCCGTGTGCGCCTGCGCGATATTCCCCGGACCGAACACGAAAGACGTGTAGCCGGCCGCCGAAAACAACGAGGCTTCGGTCCAGAAATCCACGGCATGACCGATCGGCACGCCCAACCGGTCAGCCAGGTCACGTGCTGCCAGGCGCCGGTTCTCGGCACTGGCCGTGTCCCCGGCGGGCAGGGATGGCCCGCGAAAGGTTTCCTCGAAGATCTCGGGCGCCGGATCGGCCATGCCGCGGAAACGGGCCAGCAGCGCATCGGAATCCATCGAAGGCAAGGGACGGAAACCGAATTTCACCTCGGCCTCGGGAGCAATCACGTTGGCCTTGATGCCACCCTCGATGCGTCCGATGTTGAAACGCAGGCCGGTGAGACCGCCGAAACGCTGGTGCGCCTGCGCATCGACCAGATCGAGCGCCTTCTGTCCCCAGCGCACAACCTGATGCAGCGCGCTGTCGGCATCGGTCTGCTCGGCAGAAGCATGCCCGGCCCGGCCCTGGAACTGCATCCGCACCGAATGGATGCCACGATGCGCCAGCACGGCCTCGCTGCAGGTCGGTTCGGCCACGATCACGGCTTCGAACTCACGTCGACCGCGCACGAAGGCCGGGACACAACGCGCATCGTTGGCTTCCTCGTCCGTGGTGAACAGGAAGGCGCAGTCCCCGTCCCCGGCACGGGCCACGGCCAGCATGGCGGCCGCGGCACCCTTGATGTCACAGGCCCCCAGGCCCACGGCGCGATCCTCTCCCACACGCAGGGCGAATGGATCGGCGCTCCAGTGCGGCGAATCGGGCACGGTGTCCAGATGCACGTTGAACAGCAGCCGCGGCGCACCACGCACCGCCAGCAGGCTGACGGCGCCGGCACCGTGATCCTCCAGCGTCAGGTCGAAGTCATGCAGCTGTCCGGCCAGATAATCGAAGATGCCGCCCTTGCCGATCGCCCGCGGGGGATTGCGCGTGTCGAAGCCGACCAGCATCCGCAGGTGTTCCAGCGTGGCATCGAGCAATGCACTCATCCCTTGTTTTCCCGGTTGGTTTGCGCCCACAGCGTGGAACTCATGCCGAATAGCTTGATGAAGCCTTCCGCCTCCTCCACGCCCCAGTCCGCGCTTTGCGCATACACCGCGCCCTTCGCACGCAGGATGTGTGGTGAATCCACGGCCACGGCATCCACCTTCGCGCCCTCGGTGCGCAGTGTCACGGTCCCGTTGACGCAGCGCTGACTGCTGGCCAGGAAGGCTTCCAGATCGGCTTTCAGCGGCTCGTGGAAAAAGCCTTCGTAGACCCTTTCCACCCAGGCCCGGGCAACTTCGGGCTTGAAGCGGTTCTGCGCCCGGGACAGCACGGCCTCCTCCAGGGCCCGATGGGCGGCCAGCAGCGCCACCAGTCCCGGCGCTTCATAGACGATGCGTCCCTTGAGACCGATGGTGGTATCTCCGGTATACATGCCGCGCCCCACGCCATAAGCGGCAAACGCCCTGTTCAACCTGGCCAGGAGCTGGTGTCCGGGCAGGGATTCGCCATCGAGCGCCACCGCTTCGCCCTGGCGGAAGGTGATCTTCGCTTCCAGCGGCTGGTCCGGCCACTCGGCACGCGGCCTGCACCAGCCGCGCGAGTCCTCGCCCGGGGCTTGCCATTCATCGATTTCGCCTCCGGACAGGGTGACGCCGAGCAGATTCTCGTTGATGGTGTAGCGCTGCTGCTTGCTGCGCACGCCGAACCCACGTTCTTCGAGGAAGGCCTGCTCGTAGGCGCGGGTCTGGGTGTGCTCCTTCTGGATTTCGCGGATCGGCGCGACAATCGAGAAATCGCCAAGCGCGCGCACGGTCAGGTCGAAACGGACCTGGTCGTTACCCATGCCCGTGCAGCCATGGGCGATGACGCGGGTGCCGAGTTCGGCCGCGCGCTTGAGCGTGGCCTCGACGATCAGGTAGCGGTCGGACACCAGCAGCGGGTACTGGCCCTGATAGCCTTCGCCGGCCCACACGAAAGGCTTCACGAAGCTCTTCCACAGCGCCGGACCGCCGTCCACCGTGCGATGGCTGACTGCGCCGAGTTCGGCCGCGCGCTGCTCGATGTAGGCGCGCTCCTCGGCATCCACGCCGCCGGTATCGGCAAACACCGTGTGCACGGCGTATCCGCGCTCGGCAAGCCAGGGAATGCAGAAGCTGGTATCGAGACCGCCGGAAAAGGCAAGGACGATGTCTTGACTGGACATGGGAAGAATCCTGAAGGTCGGTTATGACGAAGCGATGATGATGCGCGGCTTGCAACGCACCGGGAAATTGACGGAGTTGGCTATGAAGCAGGCACGATGGGCATCCTCGTGCAGGGACAGGGCACGTGTGGCATCACCGCTGGCAGCCAGGGTCACCGCGGGATGCAGCACCACTTCGACGAAGCGCCCGCTGCTTCCGGTTGTTTCCATGTGCCCTTCGGCACGGTCCTCGTAGGCCGTGACCACGATGCCGGCATCCGCAGCGAAATGCAGGTAGGTAAGCAGGTGGCACCCGGCCAGCGCGGCCACCAGCAGGTCCTCGGGATTATGACGCCCCATATCGCCATGGAACACGCGATCGGCGGAAGCCGCCAGGTCCGGCTTGCCATCGATGCGCACGACATGATCGCGCCCGTAACTGCGGTATCCGGAGGTACCCTGCCCGCGATTTCCGGTCCAGGTCACGACGGCACGGTATGCATGGAGATGACCCGGACTCACGGACTGCCCTCCCCAAGCTCCTGCATCAGGTCTGCCAGCGCCAGATCGTCGCCACGGGCACGATTGCGAAGGCCAGCGATGACCCCCTTGCGGTTGGCCTCGGGATGGTTCTGGCTGAGCTTGAATTTGCCACGCATGGCGGTGATCTCGATCTCCAGACCGACAATCCCGCGCATTTCCTGCGCGATGTAATCGGCAGGGGCATCGTCCATGCGCCAGGGGGGTGAACCTCCCGTTTCCTGCCGCTGCACGAGAGCCTGCAGGTGTGCCCCGAGCCAGGCCGGGTCCTCGACGACCTGCAAGCGGCCCTGCACCTGCACCACGGCGTAATTCCAGGTCGGCACCACACGCCCCGTTTCGAGCCGTGACGGGTACCAGTTGGCGCTGACATGGGCCTGGGGTCCGTGAAAGATGGCCAGTACGCCCATCCCGTCGGCGCGTGACAACGCGTTGGCGCGCGCCACATGGCCCTGCAGGGTGCCCCGGGCGCTCATCATCAGCGGCAGTGCATTGGCCACAGGTGCGTCCTCGCCGTTCACGACCACGGTCGCGAAGGGATGTGCATGGATCAGCGCCAGCAGACGCTCGCTGCGTGTTTCCTCGAAGGTGCGTGGCAGATGCATGCGGCAATCGTCCTCAACTGCCCGCCAGGGCGGCCATGATCGCCTTCTGCACATGCAGGCGGTTCTCGGCCTCGTCGATGGCGATGCACGCAGTAGAATCCATCACCGCGTCGGTGGCCTTGACGTTGCGCCGCAGGGGCAGGCAATGGCTGAACACCGCCCCGTCGGTGCGCGCCATCTTCGCTTCGTCGACGATGAAATGCCGGTGCGCATCACGAATCGGCTTTTCCTCCTCCCAGCGTCCGAAATACGGGATCGCACCCCAGCTCTTGGCATAGACCACATGCGCGCCTTCGTAGGCCTCGTCGATGGCATGGGTCATGCGGAAACTGCCGCCGGTGTCCTCCGCGTTGCGCCGTGCGAGTTCCATGTAGCGATCATCCAGGGCGTATTCCGGCGTGGGGCACAGGAGGGTCACATCCATGCCGTAGCGGGTGGCAATGGTCAGCGCCGAGTTGGCTACCGCTGTGTTGAGCGGCTTCGGGTGATAGGTCCAGGTCAGGACGTATTTGCGCCCGCGCAGGTCGGTGGTGCCGAAATGCTGCTGCAGGGCCATGATATGGGCCAGCTCCTGGCACGGATGGGTGATGGTTTCCATGTTGATCACCGGCACCGTGGCGTATCGGGCAAAGGACTGCAGCACGCGGTCCTGGCGGTCTTCCGACCAGTCGCGGAATTTCGGAAAAGCACGCACGCCAATCATGTCGACGTAGCGGCTGAGCACACGGGCCACTTCGGCGATGTGCTCTTCGGCATCGCCGTCCATGACCGCACCCGTCTCGAACTCGATGGGCCAGGCATCCTTGCCGGGTGCGAGCACGATGGCCTTGCCGGATAGCTGATGCGCGCCCAGCTCGAAACTGGTGCGAGTACGCATGGACGGATTAAAGAACAGCAACGCAATCGACTTGCCGGATAGCTGGCTGCCAAGTGGCGAGAGCCGGAATTGAGCTGCCTGATGGAGCAAGGCATCGAGGTCGACGCGGCTCCAGTCCTGGGTATTGAGGAAGTGAGGAGGGTTCATGGTGCTTGCAGATGCCGATCAGGGTGGGAAAGCAGGATACCGAAACGGAAAAACCCGGCACGTCGCCGGGTTTTTGTCGTGGTGCAAGTGTTGCTACACGCGACAGCCTACCCGGCCGGAAATCCGTACCCCGGTCGGCGCGCGCGCGATGTCATGCCAGCAGCCATGCGGGCGCTGGTGAGCATGCGGGGGGCGGAAGCGACAGGTGTCAAGGCGGGTAGCTCGGTCACGTGCAAAGCCTAGAGGTACACGATCGGACACCTGCTTGCAAGACCTGCAGGTGACATCGCCGATCGACACGACCTTCCACGGGACAGCCACAGGCCGCGCATGACCTTGCCTGCAGCCCGTGTCAGTCTACGGGTGAGACGCTGATGCGGATACGCAGGCGATCACCAGGATCGTAGTCCAGGCGTGACATGTAGATGTCGCCGCGATAACGGTATTCCACGTTGTATCCGGAGACACGACGCTCTTCATGCACGCGGGTCGCGTTGTCGCAGACGGTCTGCACGCCCTGCTGGGTGGTGTCACCCCGGGCACTGACCCGATTGCCGATGGCTCCACCGGCCACTGCGCCAGCCACCGTGGCCGCACGACGACCGTCGCCCTTGCCGACCGTGCTGCCGAGAACGCCGCCGATGATGGCGCCAAGCACCGTGCCTGCGGTGCGACTGTGCCGTTCCTCGCGCACGACGGGCTGCTGGTAACACTGCTCCTGGGGACGCTCCACCTGGACCACGCGATAGATCGGGTCGACGCGCAACACATCGGCCCAGCCGTAATGGGTGTTGGCAGAAGGCGCATCCTGGGCCAGCGCCGGCATGGCAACCAGTGCTGCAGAAATCAGGAGGGTCGCGAACTTGATCATGGAAACCTCGGGGGGACGACGGCAGACGGCAGTACGGAATCCTGGTGCAGATTGCAACAGACGCCGGCTGAACAGAGCCTTATGCCCTGACATGCGGATGCCTGACCCTCACCGCAGTTGTTAAGATGCAGCGTCACGTGCCGACCGCATTTCATCCATCATGAGCCTACGCCTGTACAACTCGCTGTCCCGCCGTGTCGAGCCGTTCGAACCGCTCGACCCGCGGCGCGTGACGATGTACCTGTGCGGCCCTACCGTCTACAACTTCGTGCATATCGGCAATGCGCGCGGTCCGGTGGTGTTCGACGTGTTGGTGAAGTTGCTTCGGAGACACTATCCGCGTGTGGATTTTGCACGCAACATCACCGATGTGGACGACAAGATCAACGCCGCTGCACGCGAAGCCGGCGTGCCTATCGGCGAGATCACCAATCGCTATGCGCGTGCCTACCGCGAGGACATGGCCCGGCTGGGCGTTGCACCACCGGACATCGAGCCGTATGCCACCGGCCACATGCCGCAGATCATCACCATGATCGAGGAACTGACCGCCTCCGGCCACGCCTACGCCGCCGAAGGGCATGTGCTGTTCGATGTCGGATCGTACCCCGGCTACGGGGCGCTCTCCGGCCGTTCCACCGACGAGATGATCGCCGGCGCGCGCGTCGATGTGGCCCCGTACAAGCGCAACCCGGCCGACTTCGTGTTGTGGAAGCCGTCAAGCGAAGACCTGCCCGGCTGGGACAGCCCCTGGGGCCGCGGCCGGCCGGGCTGGCACATCGAGTGCTCGGCGATGAGCGCCGCGCACCTGGGCGAGACCATCGACATCCATGCCGGCGGTGTCGATCTCACCTTTCCGCACCATGAGAACGAAATCGCGCAGAGCACCTGCGCGCATGGCGGCAGGACCTTCGCCCGCTACTGGCTGCACAACGGGATGCTGACCTTCGGTGGACGCAAGATGTCCAAATCACTGGGCAACGTACTGGAACTGCATGCCCTGCTGGATCAGTACCCACCGGAGGCATTGCGCCTGCTGCTGCTGAAAGGCCACTACCGCCAGCCACTGGACTGGACCAACGAGGCACTCCATCAGTCCATGCGCACCCTGGACGGCTGGTATGGCGTGCTGCGCGATCTGGAAGACGTACCGGTCGACGTCCTAGCTGCATGCATGGTGCCCGAAGCGGTCGAACAGGCCCTTGGCGACGACCTCAACACGCCGGTGGCACTCGCCGAACTGGCTTTCCTGGCCGACCAGGCACGCAAGGCCGCAGGCGAGGAAGAACGCCGTGTCAGCAAGACCGCCCTGCTTGGCGCGGGCGCGGCTCTGGGCCTGTTGCAACAAGCGCCCGAGGTGTGGTTCCGCCATGGCGCGGACCGCATCGACGCCGCCGCGGTGGAGGCCCTGATCGCCGAACGCGACCAGGCGCGCGCCGACAGGGACTGGGCACGTGCCGACGCCATCCGCGACCGCCTGGCGGGGATGGGCGTGAGCATCGAGGACGGCGCCGATGGCTCACGCTGGAGCATCGCGCGCCCGTAGGATGGGCACCGTCCGCGGCTTTTCCCCGCATCCGGATACGGCGGACAGGGTCCGCCCTACATCCTCGCGCGCTCCGTAGGGCGGGCACCGTCCGCCGCTTCGATCACACACACGGGAAATAACGACGGACCGTGTCCGCCCTACGCGGTGCGTTTTCAGGATATGCGTCGCTGCGCGATAATGGCGCCATGAACGACGCCTCCCCCACCAGCGCCGCCGACGCGCAGCAGGAAATCATCGACGAGTTCGCCCTGTTCGGCGACTGGAGCGAGCGCTACCAGTACCTGATCGACCTGGGCCGCAAGCTTCCCGCGTTTCCCGAGGACCTCAAGCGCGAGGAATACAAGGTGCACGGGTGTCAGTCGCAGGTATGGCTGGTGCCCGAGGGTGACGCTGCGTGCATGCGGTTCCGCGCCACCAGCGACTCGGCCATCGTGTCCGGCCTGATCGCCCTGATCCTGCGCGTATACTCCAACCGCCCGGCACACGAGATCCTCGACACCGAACCTGGCTACATCCAGTCCATCGGACTGGCCAAGCACCTCTCGCCGACCCGATCCAACGGGCTGGTGGCGATGTTGAAGACCCTGAAGGGTCACGCCGCGAAGGCGCTGGCCTGAACGCCGTATTCGGAAGGATTACGTGTCGCTACGGCAGCCCGGCACGAGCTGTGGCCTGGACGATGAGCTGCTCCTGACGGCGTCGACCGGCACCAGCCGGACGCCCCGGCTTGTGCCTTGCTCGATGAATCCGATGGATCCATCGGCATCCACCATGGCCACGAAAAAGCCCCGCGCCGGGCGGGGCTTTACCCATACCGCGAGCACGCAGCAACCTCAGTCACCCATCTGCTTCTGCAGGTGCTCGCGACGCTCCTGTGCATCCAGCGACAGTGTAGCGATGGGACGCGCCTCAAGGCGTTCCACGCCGATCTCCTCGTCGGTCTCTTCGCAAAAACCGTAACGGCCTTCCTCGATGCGACGCAGTGCCTTGTCGATCTTCGAGATCAGTTTGCGGTAGCGGTCACGGGTGCGCAGTTCCAGCGAGTTTTCCGTTTCCCGGGTGGCACGCTCGGCTTCGTCGCCGACATCGCGGACTTCGCCACGCAGGTTGTCGATGGTCTGCCGGGATTCCTCGACCAGCTGATCGCGCCAGGTACGCAGCTTGTCGCGAAAATACGCAAGCTGGCGCGGATTCATGTATTCCTCGTCGGGGCCGGGCTTGTAGCCCTTGGGAAGGTCGATGACGACCGTGGCCGGCAGCGCATAGCGGCCGTCTTCCTTGGTGATACCGGGTTCGTTGTTGGGTGCGACAATGGCCATGCGTGGTCGTTCTTTGTGGTTCGTAGTGTTTCTGGCTCCGCGCGACGACGTCCTGCTGCTGGCCGGGGCGGGCTTGGCCGCCTTGCCTGCCGTGCTGGACGTGCCCCGCGGAGACGGGGTGGAGACGGACTTCCTGGAAGCCGTCCGGGTGGGGGAAGCCTTGCGTGTAGCCGTTTTTCGACTCGACGCCGTGCCTGTCGAAGACTTGCGGGCTGCCGGCTTCGAGCTGGATGCCTTTTTGCGTGCGGTGTTCTTTATTGCTGCCTTCTTTATTGCTGCTTTCTTTACGGTTGCTTTCTTTACGGTTGCTTTCTTTACAGTCGCTTTCTTGATGGCCGTCTTCCTCACGGCGGTTTTCCTGGTCGCGGCCTTCTTCGCCGTGGCTTTCCCTGTCGACGTCTTGCGGGTCGCGGGCTTCCTGGCGGGAGCTTTCTTCACCGCCGCTTTCCGGGCTGGGGCATTCTGCTTGCCTGCACCTGGTTTCGTGGTGCGCGCAGGCGTCGATTTCTTCACGGATGCCTTTCCGCCGGTGGACTTTTTCGCTGCAGTCTTTTTCACGCTGGCCTGCTTGCGCGTCGGCCCGGAGGTCGCGGCCTTCCTTGTCGCCTTCCCGGAGTCTGCGCGCTTGCCAGACGCGGACTTCCTGGCCACGGTCTTGCCCGTCGGGCGCGATCGTGCGGCAGCGGTGGATGAACGGCTCTTGCTGGCTTTCTTGCGAGCCGCGGTCGTGGTCTTGCGTGCCTTGCTGGAGGCACTACGCGTGGATTTCGCCATGCTCCCTCACCATTGTAGGTCGGCGGCCGGGTGTTATAGCCTAGATCGGACTGACCAGCAACCGTCTGCCCACCCGCTCCAGGCAGCGCTGGGCTCGAACACCGGAACCCGTCGTGACCCGCATCATCCTTTTTCTTCTTGGCCTGTACAAGCGCCTGATCAGTCCATTGCTCGGCCAGCGCTGCCGGTTCCATCCCAGTTGCTCCGATTATGCGCGCATCGCCGTGGCTCGATTTGGTCCCTTGCGTGGCAGCATACTGGCCTTCTGGCGCATCCTGCGCTGCCAACCGCTCTGTGCAGGTGGTATCGACCCGGTGCCCGAACGGTTTCATCTGAGCCGCTGCCATGTACATGACAGCGATCAGGCGCATGACTGAGCGCCTGCCTGGAACCGTCCTGCCCATTCTGCTGGCATGGCTCGTGTCGCAGCCGGGGCCCTCATGGGCCGGTACGCTAACGCTCCCGGCACGCATTCCGCAAGGCGGACTGGTGATCGGCCATGCCGAACCTGCATGCCAGGTATGGACTGCCGGGCGACGCCTGCGGGTGGGTGCCGACGGCATCTTCGCATTCGGCATCGGACGCGATACCACCGGATCGATCACCGTGCAGGTGCGTTGCCCGGATGGGCATGTGGAACGAAGCAGCCTGGCCGTCGATCCCCGCAAGTGGCCCATCGAGCGTGTCCGTGGCGTACCGCCTCGAACCGTGAATCCGCCGCCTGCTGTGCTGCAGCGCATCGCGCTGGAGCGGGCATGGGTCCGTCAGGCACGCACCCGCAACGACCCCCGCGAGGATTTCGAACGCGGCTTCACCTGGCCCGTGCATGGACGCATCAGCGGCCGGTTCGGAAGCCAGCGGATCTACAACGGCACACCGCGCGCGCCCCATTCGGGGGTCGACATTGCCGTTCCCCGCGGGACGCCGGTGCATGCACCGGCAGGAGGCATCGTGACACTCGCGCGTGACCTGTATCTGAGCGGCAACACCGTCATCATCGATCACGGCGCAGGCATCAGTTCGGTCCTGCTGCACATGAGCAAACTGAAGGTCCACCCTGGCCAGTATGTCCGGCAGGGGCAGGTGGTCGGGCTGGCGGGCATGACCGGTCGCGCCACCGGTCCGCACGTGCACTGGGGCATGAACTGGTTCGGAGTGCGGATGGACCCGGTCCGCACGTGCACTGGGGCATGAACTGGTTCGGAGTGCGGATGGACCCGGCACTCGTGGTCCGCGAACACCCTGCCCGGCGCATCGGACATGCACGGACGGACGGGGGTCAGCCTTCCTCGCCGGAGGGATGATTGGATACACCATGTGGCACATGCCCGGTAGCCACATGGCGGCGCGTGGATTCCACGTTGAAGGGCGAGTCGTCGAAGAATATGTCCGCACCGAAGGCATCCAGGAACGGTCCCTTGTCGCGGCCGCCGAGAAACAGCGCCTCGTCGATGCGCACGCCCCAGCGCCGCAGGGTCAGGATCACGCGCTTGTGCGCCGGTGCCGAACGCGCGGTCACCAGGGCGGTACGAATCGGCGAATCCTCGGCCGGAAAGGCCGCCTGCAGCCGATGCAGGGCCACCAGGAATCCGCGGAACGGACCTACTGAAAGAGGTTCCTCGGCATGTTCGGATTCACTGCGGTGGAAAGCCTCCAGGCCTTCCTCGCGCGAGACGCGCTCGCCTTCGTCACCGAAGATCACCGCATCGCCATCGAAGGCGATGCGCAGTTGTTCGCTCACCCGCGTGGGCGCTGTCGACGGCAGGATGGTGGCAGCCGCCACACCGGCCTTCAGGGCACGGGCGACATCCTCGGCGTTGGCCGACAGGAAAAGGTCGGCGCCAAACGGCCGGATGTAGTCGGAGGTCGGTGCCCCACTGGTGAATGCGGCACGCGCTATGTCCAGCTTGTAGTGCTGGATGGAATTGAAGATGCGCAAGCCCGTATCGCCGGAATTGCGTGAAAGCAGGATGACCTCGACCGGCGGCTTGTCGCCCGCCAGACGGTTGAGCCCCAGCAGCTTCTGTACCAGGGGAAAAGCCACGCCGGGCTGGAGGATCTGGTCTTCGTGGTCGATCTGGAAGGCGCGATAGGCATCCAGCCCCTCGCGTTCGAACAAGGCATGACTGTCACCCAGGTCGAACAGGGCGCGCGACGAGATCGCGACCATCAAACGGTCGTCGCTGGCCGAATGTTGTGCATGTACATCAAGCGCAGGGCTCACGATCGCGTCCTGGTATCGGGTCGAAGAGGCGGCTCCCTGTTCTGGAGTGATCCTATACGATCCCGGCCATCCGGGCCCGTATCAGAACTGGAACTGCTCATCGAGGATGCGCTGCTCTAGATTGTGCTCGGGATCGAACAGAAGCGTCACGGCATGCTGGCGAGACTGACGCACTTCCACAGAGAGCACATCGCGCACCTCGTGGTAATCGGCCGTGGCGCTTACCGGCCTCTTGCCCGGATCGAGGCAGACCAGCCCGACCCGCGTGGCATGCGGGAGGATGGCTCCCCGCCAGCGACGCGGACGAAACGGGCTGATGGGCGTCATCGCCAGCACATTGGCATCGAGTGGAAGGATCGGGCCGTGCGCGGACAGATTATAAGCGGTCGATCCGGCCGGCGTGGACACCAGGATGCCATCGCACACCAGTTCCTCGATCTTGGGTTCGCCGTTCAGCGTGATTCGCAGATGGGCGGCCTGGTTGCTCTGCCGCAAGAGTGAAACCTCGTTGAATGCCAGCTCCACGGCCTCTTCCCCATCGGTCGAGGTCACGCGCATTTCCAGCGGATGCAGCGTTGCAGGATGGGCCCGGCCAATGCGTTCGAGCAGGTCGTCGTCACGGTACTGGTTCATCAGGAAACCAATGCGCCCCAGCTTCATGCCGTAGAAGGGACGTTGCAGCTCGAGGCAGGTATGCAGGGTGCGTAG
This sequence comes from Rhodanobacteraceae bacterium, assembly GCA_027019085.1. Lineage (GTDB taxonomy): Bacteria > Pseudomonadota > Gammaproteobacteria > Xanthomonadales > Rhodanobacteraceae > Oleiagrimonas. The sequence goes on from JALUXG010000008.1 coordinate 16,423, forward strand.
CATGAAGCCGTCGCCACCCAGCGCCACCACGACATCGGCCTCTTCGGTCGCCACCGAGCCATACCGTGCGTTGAGCTTCCCCGCCGCCTGCTGCGCGGCGGGGACGGTGCTGGCCACGATGGCAATGCGCATGGACACGTAACCGGTAATGGGTCTTCCCAGAGCTTAACTCACGCGGACGGCATCTGTGCCAGTTGTGCCAGGCGGCGCACCGCAACCGAGGCGATGGGATAGTCGGCCTTCTGCGACAGGATCTCGGCGAGCATCGTCCGTGTGTGACGCAAGGTCGGGTCGTCCCGCTGCAGCCACCGGGCCACCGCTTCACTGCCGTTGCAGTCCACACACAGCGTCAGCACCTTTGCCGACAACGCCCGATGCTGCTGGCTCAGTTCCTCGAGCAGTGAACCACGGGCCTGGGCGTGCCAGCGGCTTTCGACCGGCAAGGCCTCGATCTGCCCACGCAGCCAATCGAGGTCCAGGGCCCCGGACAGGCTGAAGAAGACACTGGCAACCTGGTCCATCGGCTTGGACGACTGCGTGGATACCTCCACCATGTCCAGCGAGGCACGCAGCAGTGGTACCCGGGCCAGGCGAGCCGCCAGATCGGAAGGCACGCCGAGACCTTCCCATTTTTCCGATGTCGATTCGAAATCCGCCCGCCCGGTGGGCGTGAGCGCATCCGGCAACGCCTTGCGCAGGGCACTGACCCCGGGCTTGTATCGCTCGACATTGCGGGCGATGTCCAGCGTCCCGCCGGGGCGACCGAGCAGCCAGCGCGTCAGATGCCGCAACAGGCTCCAGATCTGCAGCATGGCGTCGATCTGCGTGTCCTCGGACACCTGCCCATCCAGAGCCTCGATATCGGACCACAGGGCCCGTGCATCGAGAATTTCCCGGGATGCCGTCAGTGCCTTGGCGATCGCGGCCGGGTCCTGCCCGCTGTCCTCGGCCATGCGCATCATGAACGTGGCGCCCATGCGGTTGATGGTCGAATTGGTGACCGCGGTAGCAATAATCTCGCGACGAAGACGATGGCGTCCCATGTGTGCCGCGTAGGGCTTGCGTAGCGGTTGGGGAAAGTAGCGCTCGAGTTCGTGCGACAGATACGGGTCCTCCGGCACATTCGAATCGAGCAACTGCTGGTAGAGCTTGAGCTTGTCGTAGGAAAGCAGCACTGACAATTCCGGGCGGGTCAGCCCTTGCCCGCGTGTCTTGCGCTCGCTCAATTCGGCATCCCCGGGAAGGGATTCGACCTGGCGATCGAGCAGTCCCTCCGATTCCAGCGTGCGTATGAAATGCGCCATGGCGCCGATGCGCTTGGCCGACATGTGTTCCATCAGCGTGATGGCATAGTTCTGGCGGTAGTTGTCCCACAACACCAGACGCTCGACTTCGTCCGTCATGGCTGCCAGAAGCTTGTTGCGCCCTTCCAGATCCAGTTCGCCGCGATGCATGGCGTCACCGAGCAGGATCTTGATATTGACCTCGTGATCGGAGGTGTCCACGCCGGCCGAGTTGTCGATGAAATCAGTATTGAGAAGCACCCCGCCCAGAGCCGCTTCGATGCGTCCCTTTTGCGTCAGGCCGAGGTTGCCGCCCTCGCCCACCACCTTGCAGCGCAACTCGTTGCCATTGATGCGCAGGGCGTTGTTGGCACGATCGCCAGCATCGGCGTGGGTCTCGGTGGAAGCCTTGACATAGGTACCGATGCCGCCATTCCACAGCAGGTCGACTGGAGCACGCAGGATGGCCGACATCAATTCATTCGGCGACAGATGCTCGATGCCCTTTGACAAGCCAAGCGCTTCGCGCACTGGCGCGGAGATCGGGATCGATTTGGCAGTACGCGGCCATACCCCCCCGCCTTCGGAGATCAGGCTCGTGTCGTAGTCTTCCCAGCTCGAACGCGGCAACTCGAACATCCGTTTGCGCTCGGCAAAGGATATGGCTGCGTCCGGGTCGGGATCGACAAACACATGCCGGTGATCGAAGGCTGCGACCAGCCGGATGTGCCGGGAAAGCAGCATGCCGTTGCCGAACACGTCACCGGACATGTCGCCAATGCCGACGCAGGTGAAATCCTCTTCCTGGCAATTGCGGCCAAGCGCGCGGAAATGCCGCTTGACCGACTCCCAGGCACCCTTGGCGGTAATGCCCATGCGCTTGTGGTCGTAACCGTTCGAACCGCCCGAGGCAAACGCATCTCCCAGCCAGTAGCCGTGCTCGACGGCAATCCCGTTGGCTATGTCGGAAAAGGTGGCCGTACCCTTGTCCGCCGCCACCACCAGGTAGGGGTCGTCCTCGTCATGCCGGACCAGCGCCTCCGGCGGCACCACCTTGCCGTCCACAAGATTGTCGGTGATGTCCAGCAAGCCCTCGATGAACATGCGATAACAGGCCACGCCCTCGGCGAGCACGGCATCCCGGTCGCCCTGCTCGGGTGGTTGCTTGACGAAGAACCCCCCCTTGGAACCGACCGGCACGATGACCGTGTTCTTGACCATCTGGGCCTTGACCAGACCCAGGACCTCGGTGCGAAAGTCCTCGCGACGGTCCGACCAGCGCAGGCCACCTCGCGCCACGGCGCCGAAGCGCAGGTGAATGCCTTCGAAGCGCGGACTGTAGACGAAAATTTCCCTGTACGGCACCGGCTTGGGCACGTCCGGAACCTGTGTGGAATCGAACTTGAAGCTGATGTAATGCCGTGCCTCGCCGCCCGGGCGCTGGAAGAAACTGGTGCGCAGGGTCGCACGGATAACATTGAGATAGCTCTTGATGATGCGTTCGTCATCGAGACTGGCCACTTCATCGAGCAGGATGCGGATGGCGCTTTCGTACGTCTCGACCTGTTGCTGGCGCGGCTGACGAAGAGCACCGACAACCCGTTCGATGAAGTCCGGATGATGGGCAAGCGTGGCCGCCGGCGCCAGGACCTTCATCTCGCGAGCCAGTTGTGCCTCGTGGGCCTTTCTGGCCTCTTCCGGGCGCGTCTCGCGATCCGGGTCAAACTTCGCGTTGAACAGCTCGACCAGCAGGTTGGAGATGGCCGGATAGCGGGTCAGCGTCTCTTCCATGTAGCTCTGTGAAAAGGCGATGCCGACCTGCTGCAGGTACTTGCAGTAGCCACGCAACATGGCGACCTGGCGCCAGTGCAGCAACGCACCGAGCACCAGTCGATTGAAGCCGTCGCTCTCGGCATGACCGCGCCAGACATTTTCGAAAGCCTGCTCGAAATGCTCACCGACCATGTCCACGGCAAACACCATGTCGCTGTCGGGGCGAACCTCGAAATCCTGGATGAACAGCCGTACGTCATCGACACGCATTTCGTACACGTGCTCTGTGAACACGCGCAGACCGAGGTTTTCCAGCTGCGGAAGCATGTCCGAGAGCGGGATGTCGTCACCGCGCCGATAGACCTTGAAACGCAACTGGTCGGGGTGTTCCTCGGGACGGTAGAACAGCATGCGCACGGCTTGGTCGTCCTCGAGCTGGGCCAACGCCTGCACATCGGCTGCCGCCACGTCGGGCGAGACTTCCTCGATGAAACCGGCCGGCAACGCCGCTCCGTATCGACCCGCAAGAGCCATGCCGTCGTTTTCTCCAAGAGCCCTGACCAGGCTGTCGCGCAGCTCGTCCTGCCAGTTGCGGACGATGTCCGCCAGTTTGCGCTCCAGTTCGCCGACATCGTGTTTCGGGCTGTCACCGGGCCGTGGGCGCACCACCACATGCAGACGGGCCAGCGCCGACTCCCCCATCAATACGTTCGAATCGATCGATTCTCCGTGGAAGTGCTCTCGCAGCATGTTTTCCACACGCTGCCGGATCTGCGTGTTGAAGCGAATGCGCGGGATGTAGACCAGACAGGAATAAAAGCGGCCATAGAGATCGCGGCGCACGAACAGTCTCGGACGAGCCCGTTCCTTGAGCTCAAGCACGCCTATGGCGATATCGTAGAGTTCGTCGGGCTGTCCCTGCAAAAGCTCGTCGCGCGGAAGGGTTTCGAGGATGTGGCGCAATGCCTTGCCCGAATAGCCGTCACGACGCAATCCGGAACGTCGCATGATCGACTCGTATTTTTGCCGCACCAGGGGAATTTCCTGCGGCCGGCGGGTATAGGCCGTCGAGGTGAACAGTCCCAAGAAACGCTTCTCGGCAATGGGTCGCCCGGCGTCATCGAATTCGAGTATGCCTATATAGTCCATGTAACCCGGACGACGCACCCGTGACCTGGCATTGGTCTTGGTCAGGATGATGGCGTCCATCGCACCCGAATGCGGCAGCCGGGATGCGGCCAGTGTCTTCAATGAACGCGGCAGCGTGGCCCGGCTGTCGTCCTTCAATATGCCCTGCCCCGACCCCTTCACTGCCGAGAGCACGGCGTCGCCGTCGATGTCGGCTACTTGATATTCGCGATACCCGAGAAAGGTGAAATGGTCCTCCGCAACCCAGCGCAGGAAGGCCTGGGATTCGGCCACGTCCGCTGCATCCAGCGGCGATTTTCGCTGCGGCAGTGCCCCGGCTATCTCCAGCATCCGGTCGCGCATCGCCTGCCAATCCTGCACGGCCATACGGACATCGTCCAGCGACTCCTCCAGATCTCGACGCAGATGCTCGGTGTGCCCGTCGTCTGCGGGGCGATCGATCTCGATGTACATCACCGACTCATGCGTCTCGGCATCAGTACCGTCTCCAAGCGCCTCCAGCAATCCCCCTGCGTCGCGACGCACTGCAAAGACGGGGTGTGCTATCAGGAACACGCTGAGCCCGGAACGCTCGACAGCCATGGTCAATGTGTCGACCAGGAACGGCATGTCCTCGGTCACAACAAGCACCAGGGTGCGCAAGCCTCCCAGACCATGCAGATCAACGCCGGGATTGCAGATCCGCAATTTGGTCCGGCCGGACTCGCGCTGGTTGATGAAATCATGAAGGTCGTACAGCAGCGCCGCCCAGACCTGCGTAGGGTGCTGCTCACGGTCGCTTTCCGGCAGGCGCGCGAAGAACCCGTCGATGAGTTCTCGGGCCGTTTCGGGCAAGGGTCCCTTGTGGCCTCCATGCTGGAGAAATTGCTCGCGGACCTCGGCATGGAACGTGTCCATGGCTTGCTTGGCTGAATTCATGATGGGCTCTGTGCGTTGCAACGTGGAAAAAATTCCGTCAGCACGACCCGTGCCCGCAGTGCGCGGCCGGGCGGAGAGAAACGTGGCTGGGGATGATCGGGGTGGGAGTCCATGCGAAGGGGAAAACGTTCCCGTACCCGCCTAGCCGGCAAGAGCACGGGGCGCGACGGCATGGCGCATCTCTTCGCTGTGTCGATCGCTGGATTCGGGGCATGATCGAGTCTGCGCAACCCAAAATCGTGCATGATAGGTACGTCAACCAGGCCATGTCGGCTTCGGAGACGGATCGGGATGGAAAGAATAGCTCCGCAGGCACCGGTGGATCCAGCACCACCATCCATGCTCATGTCCCAGGCGCGTGCACGGGGGTTTCGCCGACGCCTGATCCTGATCGCCGGCATCACGATGGCCCTGATACTCGGCATGGCCGTGATCGTGATCGTCAACGCAACCGAATACAGGCAGTACAACCGGGCCACGCAACTATCGCACCGCATCGAACGGCAGGTGTTGCAGGCAAGCGACGCCCTGCGCCATGCCGATCAGTCCCTGGACCGTTATCTGGTCACTGGCGATACCGCTTCTCTGACCGCCTACCTCAGCGCGCGCGCCGAAATCGAAGCAGCCAGCATCAAGCTCGTGCTCATGACCGCAGACCATGCTGCCCAGCAGCAACGCGCGAAAGCCTTTGGGGCGCTTGCACAAAAGCGACTTCAGGGCATGCAGCAGCTGTTGCAGCACCAGCGCAATGACGGAAACAACCCAGCCCTGGCGCTGGAACGCTTGCGACTGGCCACGGATGCCCGTCCACCCGTGGCTACCCTGGTGCAGGCCATGCTGCAGGCCGAGAACGAATACCGTGCGCAGTCGGAAATCCGGCGCAGACGTTCGGCAACGCTTGTTGCCTACGCCACGGTCGCCAGCCTGGCCACGGCGCTGATCCTTGTCCTGCTGTCGGTACTGCTGGCATTGCGCGAACAGCGCAATACGGCAGCCTCCCGTGAAGAACTGATGCAGGCCTACCTGCAACTGGCGCAATCACTGGAAGAATCCCGGGGCATGACCGACCGCATCCAGCGCCTGCACTTGCTGAGCGAGACCCTGCAAAGCTGCCGCAACATCCGGGAAGCGCTGGCTGCTCTGCCGCCGATCCTGGCCGACATGCTGCCGGACAGTGCAGGCATCATCTACCTGCTCAATGCCACGCATGACCTGGCCGAGCAAAGCCTGGACTGGGGCGATCCCGTGCTGCAGAGCGAGCCGGTCTTCGCCCCGGATGAATGTCTGGCATTGCGCCGCGGGCAGGCCTACCCCGATCCTGCCGTGGGCGTCAATATGCGTTGCGCGCACCTGGAGCCGGACGCAAACGGAGCACGCGCATCCTGGGTTTGCATCCCGTTGCTGGCGCAGGGCGAAACCCTCGGTGTCATGCACCTGCAGATGCCCGGACCGATGCGCCCGGAAATTCACGAGCTGGCCGTCACCCTCGGTGAACAGCTTGGCCTGATGCTGGGCAACCTGAAATTGCAGGAAAGCCTGCGCATCCAGTCGATCCATGACCCGTTGACCGGTCTGTTCAACCGTCGCTTCCTGGAAAGCGCGCTGAGCCGCGAATTGATGCGCAATACGCGCCACGAACGGGACCTGTCGTTGCTGATGATCGATATCGATCACTTCAAGCAGTTCAACGACAGGCATGGGCACGATGCCGGAGACGAACTGCTGCAGCAATTTGCCAGGCTCATGCGAGGCCTGGTCCGGACCGAAGACATCGTGTGTCGCTACGGGGGCGAGGAGTTCACGGTCATCCTGCATGAGACGAATCTGCAAACCGGCATCAGGCGCGCCGAGGAAATCGTCGAGCGCACGCGTACGCTGCACGTCCGACACCAGGACAAGCCACTGGATCCGGTCACGGTTTCGATCGGCCTGGCCAGCCAGCGCCTGCATGGATCGGACCCGAAAACCCTGCTCCAGCGGGCCGACAGGGCGCTGTACCAGGCCAAGGAAAATGGTCGCAACCGTGTGGAAACCGCCGTACCCGCCAAGGACTCCGAATCCCGGGACGATGGTGCATGAACTGCATGCATGACATTTCTGCACCGGCTGGTACACTGTCGCACCCGTGCATCCTGGCATGACTGTCGACACAGGCATTCCCACAGCTTTCCGCCACACTTGTACGCGCATCCCGGGACACGGACGACACCCGCAGGGGGTACGAATCGGGACATGCCCCGGCAAGGCGGACACCAAATTCCCAGAGGTACACCGATGTCTTTCAATCGATTGCGCATCACAGCCGCATGCCTGACCCTGTTGACGACGGGCCTGCTGCTGTCATCGTGCGGCAAGGATTCTTCCCGCGGCGGGCACGGCATGCCACCGGCCCAGGTCGGCGTGCAGGTGGCACAACCGCAATCGATTCCTCTGGTGCGCAAGCTTGTCGGTCGCCTTTCCGCCTACCGCAGCGCAAACGTGCTGGCCCGGGTCAGCGGGGTCCTGCTCAAGCGCGCTTACGTGGAAGGCAGCACGGTACGCAAGGGCCAGGTCCTGTTCCAGATCGACCCGGCTCCGCTCAAGGCTGCCTATGACTCGGCGCGAGCCTCGCTTGCCCAGGCCCAGGCCAACTACACCAACATGCGCATAGCGGCCAGGCGTGCGCAAGAACTGGCGCCCAAGGGTTTCATCTCGCAATCGGAACTGGACAATGCCCAAGCCGCCGAGCGTACGGCAAAAGCCGCCGTGCAACAGGCCCGTGCCCATGTCGAATCGGCACGGATCAATCTCGGCTACGCCACGGTTCGCTCCCCGATCACCGGTCGCGCCGGCAGCCAGCAGGTGACCGAGGGCGCGCTGGTCGGACAGGGCAGCCCCACCCTGCTGACTACGGTGGACCAGGTCGACCCGCTATACGTCAACTTCACCATGGCCGTCGACGAACTGGACAAGTTGCGCCGCGAGCAGGCACAAGGCAAGGCGAGCCTGCAAGACGCCGACAAGGCCGTCATCCGCCTGGCCCTTCCCGACGGGTCGCCCTACGGCAAGAAGGGCAGCCTGGACTTTTCCGGCACCACGGTCGACCCCGCCACCGGTTCCGTTGCCCTGCGCGGGGTGATCCCCAACCCGGACGGCACCCTGCTGCCCGGCATGTACGTGAACCTGGAAGTCGACTTCGGCTCCCTGGACAAGGCCTTCCTGGTGCCTGAAGCGGCACTGCTGCGCGACAGCACGGGTCCGTACGTGTTGCTGCTGGGCAAGGACGGCAAGGTAGTCCAGGTACGCGTGACCACCGCAGGCAACTACCGCAACCAGTGGATCGTGACCCATGGCCTGCAGAAGGGCGAGCGCATCATTGTCCAGGGCATCGCGCGCGCGCGTCCCGGACAGCCGGCGCAGGTGGCCAAAGCCCCGCCTGCCGCCCCCGGCAAGCGCGCTCATGCCGGCGCAAGATAAGGAAGCGTCATGCCACGATTTTTCATCGAACGGCCGATCTTCGCCTGGGTCATAGCCATCCTCATATCGCTCGGCGGCGTCATCGCCATCGCCAACCTGGGCGTGGAGTCCTATCCCAGCATTGCACCGCCACAGATCTCGGTAACGGCCAACTATCCCGGCGCCAATGCCAAGACCGTCGAGCAGAGCGTCACCCAGGTCATCGAACAGCAGCTGACCGGCATCGACAACCTGCTGTATTTCAGCTCCAGCTCCAGCTCCACCGGCCAGGTCACCATCAACCTGACGTTTGCCGACGGCACCAACCCGGACATTGCCCAGGTGCAGGTGCAGAACAAGATCGCCCTGGCCACGCCACGACTTCCGTCGGAAGTGGTCTCCCAGGGTGTGGTGGTGAGCAAGGTCGACAGCGGGTTCCTGATCGTCGTTGCCCTGCGTTCCACCGATGGCAGCATGGACCGCAATGCGCTCAACAACCTGATTACCGATCGCATCATTGATCCCATATCCCGGCTTCCCGGCGTAGGTGCCACCCGCCAGTTCGGCAGCGGGTATGCCATGCATATCTGGCTCAACCCGGACAAGCTCCACTACTACCGCCTGTCGGCCACCGACGTGCTCAACGCCGTGCGCGCGCAGAACGTGCAGTTTGCGGCCGGCTCCATCGGCGCCGAACCGGCCCTCAAGGGCCAGGGTTTCACCGCCACGGTGACGGCGGAGAGCCGCTTCACCTCGCCGGACCAGTTCCGCAATATCATCCTGCGCGCCAACAACGACGGTTCTGCAGTGCGCCTGAAAGATGTCGCCCGCATCGCTTACGGACCGGAGAGCTACGGATTCGACAGCCGCTACAACGGCAAGCCCGCAGCCGGCTTTGCCGTGATGCTGCGCCCGGGGGCAAACGCCCTGACCGTGGCCCAGGAAGTGCGCGACAAGATGGCCGAAATCGCGCCTTCCCTGCCGCCGAAGGTGCAGTGGTTCGTGCCCTTCGACTCGACCCAGTTCGTGCGCATCTCGATCCGCGAGGTGGTCCAGACCCTGTTCGAGGCCGTCATCCTGGTGTTTCTGGTCATCCTGCTGTTCCTGCAGAACCTGCGGGCCAGCCTGATACCCACCCTGGTCATACCGGTCGCCCTGCTCGGCACCTTTCTGGGCATGTACGTGCTCGGCTTCACGATCAACCAGCTGACCCTGTTCGGCATGGTGCTGGCGATCGGCATCGTGGTCGACGATGCCATCGTGGTGATCGAGAACGTCGAACGCATCATGACCGAGGAAAACCTGCCGGCCCGGGAAGCCACGCGCAAGGCGATGATCCAGATCACCGGCGCAGTGGTGGCGATCTCCGTGGTGCTGGCCGCGGTATTCATCCCCAGTGCGCTGCAGACCGGGAGCGTCGGGGCCATCTACCGCCAGTTCGCGCTGACCATCGCGCTGTCCATGGGCTTTTCCGCCTTTCTGGCGCTTTCCTTCACGCCGGCGCTGTGTGCAACATTGCTCAAACCCGAACACGAAAAGCCGAAAAATCGCCTGTTCCGGGGATTCAACCGTTTTTTCACTGCCACCACCCAGCGCTACGTGCATCACGTGGGCAGGGCGATCTCGCACACCCCGCGCTGGATGTTCGTGTTCGTGCTGCTGGCCCTGCTGACCGGATTCCTGTTCACGCGTCTGCCCGGCAGTTTCGTGCCTTCCGAAGATCAGGGCTATGCCTTCGCCGTGGTGCAGTTGCCACCGGGGGCGACCATGCAGCGTACCAATCGGGTGCTGGACAAGGTACGCACCATCCTGCGCCGCGATCCGGCAGTGGAAGGCATTTTCCAGGTCACCGGATTCAGTTTCATGGGATCGGGCGAGAATGCCGGCATGGCCTTCATCAGGCTCAAGAACTGGTCAAAACGATCGATCACGGCCGAGCAGTTCGTGCAACGCGCCAACGGCATGCTGTTCATGCAGATCCACGATGCCATGGTGTTCGTGGTCAACATGCCGACCATCCCGGGACTGGGCCAGTTCGGCGGCTTCGACATGTATCTTCAGGACCGCACGGGCAAAGGGTATGCCGCACTGTCGCAGGCGCGCGACATCCTGCTGGCCAAGGCCGCCCGAAATCCCGCACTCAGCAACGTTCACGTCAATGCCCTGGCCGACGCGCCGCAGATCCAGCTCGATGTGGATCGCGTCAAGGCCGAGTCCATGGGCCTCTCGGTAAGTGACGTGTACAACGCCATCCAGCTCATGCTGGCTCCGGTGTATGTCAACGACTTCTATTACGACGGCCGGGTAAAGCGGGTGATCATGCAGGCCGATGCCCCCTACCGCATGAACCTGGGCGCCCTTTCGCATTTCTACACACCAAGCAGCCTTCCTTCAAAGGCTGGAGCAGACAGCATGATTCCGCTGTCCGGTGTGGTGCATGCCAAATGGGAAATGTCGCCACCGCAACGCAGCCGCTACAACGGTTACTCGGCTATCGATATCGTCGGTGATCCGGCACCCGGATACAGCTCCGGGCAGGCCATGACCGCGATCCAGAACATCGTCAGCAAGGATCTCCCCCCCGGTTTCGGCGTCGACTGGACCGGGCAGTCCTACCAGGAAGTCATCTCGGGAAACCAGGCGCCGCTGCTTTTCGGCCTTTCGATCGTGGTGGTCTTCCTTGCCCTTGCTGCACTCTACGAGAGCTGGTCGATCCCGGTCTCGGTAATGCTGGTGGTGCCGCTGGGCGTGCTCGGCGCCGTGCTGGCGACCATGATGCGCGGCATGCCCAATGACGTCTTCTTCAAGGTCGGACTGATCACTATCATCGGCCTGGCGGCAAAGAACGCCATCCTGATCGTGGAATTTGCCGTCGAGCGGCAAAATGCGGGACGCACCTTGCGTGACGGTGTCATGGAAGCGGCGCGAATGCGCTTGCGGCCGATCCTGATGACCTCGCTGGCCTTCATGTTCGGCGTGCTTCCGCTGGCCATCTCGACAGGTCCCGGCGCCAATGCACGCCATGCCATCGGCACCGGCGTGATTGGCGGCATGCTGTTCGCCACCGTGCTTGGCCTGTTGCTGATTCCGGTCTTCTATGTCGCCGTACGCAGGCTGCTCGGCGATCCGCTTGAAACGGAACCGCCGGCTCCACCGCATGCCGATCTTCCGGGTCCGCAACCCTTCGACTCGGATCCGCACCGCCGCTGAATGCACGGCGCGAAGGGGCAGCAAAGTAGAGGGCGGTCACGTGTCGACGCGGCCGCCCTTTTCTCGCATCCGGTATTCGCGATCACGCCATGTACATGCCGCCATTGACGTGCAGCGTCTCGCCAGTGATGTAGCTGGCCTCGGCCGAGACGAGAAAAGCGACCGCGTGGGCGATGTCCTCGGGCACACCGAGTCTTCCGAGGGCAATCTGCGTTTCCAGGGCAGCCCGCTGGCTTTCATCGAGGGCACGTGTCATGTCGGTATCGATGAAACCCGGCGCCACCACGTTGACGGTGATGCCGCGCGAACCCACCTCACGCGCCAGCGACTTGGAAAAGGCAATGATGCCGGCCTTGGCGGCCGCATAGTTGGACTGGCCCGGATTGCCCGTGACACCGACCACCGAGGCTATGTTGACGATGCGCCCCCTGCGCGCCTTCATCATGCCGCGCATGACCGCCTTGCAGGTGCGATAGACGGAAGTCAGATTGGTATCCAGTATGGCGTTCCAGTCCTCGTCCTTCATGCGCATCAGCAACTGGTCGCGGGTGATGCCGGCATTGTTGACCAGGATACCGATGGGGCCGAATTCACTGCTGATGGCCGTCATCAGCGCACCCACACCGGCCGCATCGGTGACATCCAGCACCCGGCCCGAGCCGCCATGGGGTTTCAGGCGTTCATCGATGCGTGCCGCGCCGGCCTCGCTGGTGGCCGTACCGATGACAGTCGCACCGCGCGAGGCCAGCGTATCGGCGATGGCCGCACCGATGCCGCGGGTGGCACCGGTGACCAGGGCGATATCGCCTTCGAGTGGTTTGTTCATTGGGGAAGAATCCAGTCAGGTTGAAACGGAAGAAAAGGCATTCAGCGCCAGGCGTTCAAGGCCGATTCGAGAGCATCGGGCGTACCCAGGGCGCGGGCATCCAGGTTGCGATCGATCCGCCGTGCAAGCCCGGTCAGCACCTTGCCCGGACCGCATTCAGCCAGAGCCGTGATGCCATCGGCAGCCAGAACCTGCACGCATTCGGTCCAGCGTACCGGCATATAGAGCTGACGCCGCAGCGCATTGCGCATGCCCTCCAGGTCGTCCTGCACGGCAGCATCGGCGTTCTGTACCACCGGCAATGCCGGTTCATGCCAGTTCACTGTCCGCATGCGTTCGGCCAGACGGTCGGCAGCATCGCGCATCAGCATGCAATGCGAAGGCACGGACATGGCCAGTTTCACCGCTTTCTTCACGCCCTCTTCCGCCAGCCGCTGCAGCGCCCGGTCCACGGCGCCTGCGTGACCGGCGATGACGGTCTGGCCGGGGGCATTGAAATTGGCCGGCGATACCACCTCGTCGCCGGACACTTCCTCGCAGATGGCGGCAATGACGGCGTCATCGCCGCCCAGTACCGCTGCCATCGCGCCCACGCCGGCGGGGACTGCATCCTGCATCAGACGTCCGCGTTCGGCCACCAGGGCTGCCCCGTCATGCAGCGACAGGGCACCGGCACATACCAGCGCCGTGTATTCACCAAGGCTGTGGCCGGCCAGGCGTACCGGACGCGCACCGCCGAGCTTGTCCCAGATGCGCCAAACGGCCACGCCCGCAGCCAGCAGTGCCGGTTGGGTGTTGATGGTGCGGTTCAAGTCCTCTTCGGGGCCCTGCTGGGAAACAGTCCACAGATCGGTGCCAGCGGCATCCGACGCTTCCTCGAAGGTCTTGCGGACTTCGGAGTGCGTGGACGCCAGTTCCGCGAGCATGCCCACCGATTGCGATCCCTGTCCAGGGAAAACAAAGGCGATATGGGTTTCAGTGTCGGCCATGAGCAGGACAGATGCAGTCAGACAAGCCCCGTATGGTGCCAGCAATGCTTCCCCGGGTCAGCAGTCAGGCGTTTGAATCCACCCTGCGATGCGCGCTTGCGCCGGCACGCACCTCGGCGCGAGGTGCGCGGGAAATGCGTGAACGGCCCGGTTCAGTAGCGCAGCAGTGCCGAGGCCCAGGTGAATCCGCCGCCGAAGGCTTCCAGCAACAGATTCTGGCCACGCTGTACCTTGCCCGAGCGCACGGCCTCGTCGAGCGCCAGCGGGACCGATCCGGACGAGGTATTGGCATGCCGGTCGACCGTCACCACGACGCGGTCCATCGACATCTTCAGACGCTTCGCGGTGGCTTCGATGATGCGCAGGTTGGCCTGGTGGGGAATGAGCCAGTCGACATCATCCTCGTGCATCCCGGCCGCTTCCAGCGTCTCTCCGACCAGGGAATCCAGGGTCTTGACCGCCACCTTGAAGACTTCGCGCCCGCTCATGTGGATGCGAACGCCGTGGTTCGGCTCGTCCTTGAACCCGGCGGAAACCCCGACCGGGTTGTAGAGCAGATCCTTGTACGCGCCATCGGCATGCATGCAGGTGGCGAGAATGCCCGGTTCATCGGATGCTTCCAGCACCACGGCGCCCGCGCCATCGCCGAACAACACGCAGGTTTCGCGCTCGGACCAGTCCACCATGCGCGTGAGGGTTTCGGTGCCGATGACCAGGACCTTCCTCGACTGCCCCGTGCGTATGAACTTGTCGGCGATGCCGAGGGCGTAGACGAATCCCGAACATGCCGCATTGACATCGAAAGCGGCGCAACCGTTGGCGCCCAGCCGGTGCTGAATCAGGCAGGCCGTGGACGGAAAGATGATGTCCGGCGTGGTGGTGCCGACCACGATGAGGTCGAGTTCCACGGCCTTGATGCCGGCCGTTTCCAGCGCCTGGAGTGCGGATCGGTAACCCAGTTCACCGGATGTTTCCTCGGCGTTGGCCACCCGCCGCTCGCGGATGCCGGTACGGGTACGGATCCACTCGTCACTGGTATCGACCTGCTTTTCCAGGTCGGCGTTGGTCACCAGGCGCTCGGGAAGCGCGCTGCCTGTGGAAATGATGCGTGCGTACTTCAGGACTCTATCCCCCATGCCAGCGCGACGGCTGCATGCCGCCGTGAATACGGACTGCGGACTTTAGCGCACAATACATCCCCGACGGTAACATCCGGCAATGCAAAACGGCGCGTTCCCGCGCCGTCCTGCCGCATGTCATCCGTGGAGTGCGTGCGTTTCAGTCTTCGTCGACGACCGATTCGGCACGATCAATGACCTTGCGTCCACGGTAGTATCCGTCCTTGGTGACGTGATGACGGCGATGCACTTCGCCGCTGGTCGGATCGGTGGAAAGCTGCACGGTCTTGAGCTTGTCGTGCGAACGACGCATGCCGCGCGTGGATGGGGTTCTGCGGCTCTTCTGAACTGCCATGGGAGGTTCTCCGGGTCAATCTCTGGTGTTTTTAAGTTCGCGCAATACGGCGAAGGGATTCGGTTTTTCGGCAATGTCCGGCCCTGCATCCGGACCGGTTCCGCGACCCTGCTCGGGCCATGTACTGTTCGGTGCTACCGGCACCAGCGGTACCGCCAGCACCAGTTCGTCCTCAATGACCGCCGCCGGCTCGATGCGACCGTCGGCAGCAACCAGCAGCGGCTCGAATCCCGGCGCCAGGGCGGCTTCCTCGCGCTCATGGGCAATCAGCCCCAGTTGCGCATGCAAGTCGACCGGCAGCACGAAGGGATCGAGCGTGCGTTGGCAGGTCAGCGTGAGCGCTGCAGTCACATCCAGCAGCAACGCTGCCCCGCCCAGATCGTTTCGAACAAATTCGAGCCGGTACTCGACGTCACCCGTGTCACCGGCCAGCACACCGCGCAACCGCCGGAATCCGGCGACGGGCAGCACACCCTCGAAGATACGCCGTTCCTCGACCATGCGCCATGCATCGACATACGCGGGCAAGGACGTGGACATATCCGCGCAATTCTAGATAGTGCCGCAGCCCCAGTCAAACCCATATGACCCGTTCGCTGCCTGCCCGATCCGGCTTGCAGCACCAGGCCACCTCCACCAAACTGGCAGGCGCACGCACGGGGGAAGATCCTTGCATCCTGTTTCGCTGGCGCTGAGCGCCCTGCTACTGCTGGTCATCGTGGCCGGTCTCGCCCTTCAGGGCCGCCACCTCGCCCGTTCGCGACACCGGACGAATGCCTTGCGCTCCTTGATGGAAAAGGCCGACCAGCTTGAAAGTGATCTCCTGGAATGCCGAAGGCGGCTGCAGCAGGCACACGCGGCCATGGATCTGGCCCATGGGTTACCCGCCCCGGCGCAAGGCAACGCGCGCAAAGCGGTCGATGCGGGCCTGCGCTCGCTTCTGGAACACCGCCTGTGGATCCGTGACCATGCCGCATCGGCCAGCCTGGAAGAGCTGCGGCAGGCCATCCATGCCCTGGACGAAGCCGGCCAACGCATGCAACCGGAACTGGCGGCCCTGGGTGCGGCCCAGCGCGACCTGGACCAGGCCGTGCGCGAGCGCCAGCAGCGGGAAAACAATCCATGAACGGCCCGCGCGTCGTGCTTGCATCGACGTCCCGCTACCGCGCCCAACTTCTAAGCCGGCTGCTGCCTTGCTTCGAATCCTGCGCGCCCGGGACGGAAGAAACCCCTGGTGCAGGCGAAAAACCCGCTGACCTGGCCCTGCGCCTGGCCACGGCCAAGGCCCGGGCCGTGGCCGGTCACTGGCCAGACGCCCTGATCATCGGATCGGACCAGGTCGCCGCGCGTGACGGCACATTGCTCGGCAAGCCCGGTGACCGCGACACCGCGCGCAGACAGCTCAAGGCCAGCAGCGCCCGCACGGTTAGCTTCCATACGGCGGTGTGCCTGCTCGATACACGCAAGGACCCGGCTGGCGCGTACACCGCGCTCGATATCACGCGCGTGCACTTTCGTGCGCTTGGGACGGACGAGGTCGAGCGTTACCTGGACCGCGAGGAACCGCTGGACTGCGCCGGCAGCTTCAAGTGCGAAGCGCTGGGCATCAGCCTGTTCGAGCGCATCGAATGCACCGATCCCACCGCGCTCGTCGGTCTCCCGCTCATGGCCCTGTCGCGCCTGCTTCGCGACTGTGGCGTACCGGTGCCCTGACCCTGCCCAGCTCTGCCGCCTGGCGCGTATGGTATGCATGCATCCAGATCGGGCATGCATCGCGGTCGTGCTGTGGCAGCAGCTTGCGCGGTACCGTGCCTTCGTAGAAGGCCACGCGCTTGCGCCCGAGCCCGAAGGCCAGATCGCCGACCCGCTTCGGATCGATGATCCGTCGACAGCTTGCACCCAGCACCAGAGGCTGCTCGCGTTCGGCAAGACGGCTTTCCTCGACCACAAGCAGCATCGGTGCACCGGCATGCAGGCGGCGCAGGCTGGCGCCATCGAGGCGCCACACATGCAACTGCGCGCGCCGTCCATGCTTGACGTTGAGCGGGCTGTCGAGCACGTAAACCGGGCGTGACCCATCCAGCTGGAAGTCCAGTTCGGCTGCCATCTCGAAATTGTCCGCCACCAGGACGGTCCCCGGCGCGGACTGGCGCAGTAGCGAACGGACACGATTCCCGCTTTCGCGCCAGCCGATGAACTGCGCCGGGTAGGCCTTCGAACGATGCAGCCAGTTTGCTGCGCCAGGCACGGTGGTCATGCCCAGCCAGGCCACAATGGCCACCTGGAAAAGCGCTGCCAGCGCGGCCGTCGCGATCACCAACCCCTTCCACGCCGGCGAGGCCGGGCGATGCTCCCGGATCAGCACCGGCAACACGGCCAGCAGCGGCAGGTAACCGGGCAACGGCCAGTGCACGCGAAAATGGGTGTCGTCGGCGAACAGGCCGAACAGGAAATATCCACCCAGGAATGTCCAGGCAAGGACAGCCACCAGATCCCAGTCTCCTGCTGCGCCCTCGCGGGCACGAAGCATGCTCCGCCAAGCCGCCCAGAGCAGTAGCCCATACAGCAGCGGTGTACAGACCAGCGCCTGCTCCAGCGGCTGAACCAGTGCGTCGGCGTGGAAGCGCCAGGGATTGCGCTGCACCAACTGGAACTCGAGTCCCGCACCGTGCATGGACAGGTTCGACGCCAGCATCGGCAGCATGCCCGCCAGCATCATGCCGAAGGCCAACCACAGTCCCGGTCGGCGCCAGAGCGTGCGGCCGCGCGGGGTGGCCACCAGCAGCACGGCGCCTGCCAGCACCAGCATGCCCGCCCGGTAATGGGTCATCCAGGCCAGTGCCAAAGCCAGGCCCAGCAGCAGCCAGTCTCGCCAACGGTCCCGTGCCATGGCTGCAGACAGGCCCAATACCGCGAGCATGAACGCGAAGGTCAACGGCACGTCGGGCAGGGCCAGCAGCCCCAGTGTTCCCGCCAGCGGCAACGCCAGGCACCACAAACCGGCCTGCCATCCGGCGCGCGCCCCGAACAGACTGCGTGCATACACCACCACCAGCCACGGCAACGCCGCACCCAGCAGCAGGAACGGCCAACGCATGGCCAGCACGCCGTGCTGGCCGGTTACGGTTTCGCCCAGACGGATGAGCCAGGCCGTCAGGGGCGGCAGATCGCTGTAGCCCCAGGCAAGGTGACGGCTTTCCTGCCAGTAGAACGCCTCGTCGACGAACGGCGCCAGGCGCATGGCCAGCCCCAGCTTGACCGACTGCAGCAAGGTGAAGGCGAGGACGAATCCGACTCGCCAGCGCGCCGACTCGCTCGCTACACTGGACTCAACGCGCATGGACACATCCGTCCATGGCTCGCCCGGATCGGAACCCGAAGATGGACGCCAACCCTTCCCTCCCACACCACGGATCGCTGCTTGCGGCCCTGGCACAGGTCAACCGGGTTGTGCTCGGCAAGCCCCGGCAGGTAAACATGGGGGTGGCTGCCCTGCTGGCAGGCGGGCACCTGTTGATCGAGGACGTGCCCGGTGTCGGCAAGACCACGCTTGCCCATGCTCTTGCCGCGACTTTTGACCTGGCATTCCAGCGCATCCAGTTCACCAGTGACCTGCTTCCTTCCGATATTACCGGGGTCAACGTCTACGAGCGCGAGAAGGACCGTTTTCGCTTCCATCCCGGCCCTATCTTTACCCAGATGCTGCTGGCCGACGAGATCAACCGCGCCACCCCGAAAACCCAGAGCGCGCTGCTTGAGGCCATGGCCGAGGGACAGGTGACGCTTGATGGCCGGGCCCACGCACTGCAACACCCCTTCTTCGTCGTTGCCACGCAGAATCCGCTCGATCTTGCCGGCACGTTCCCACTGCCCGATTCGCAACTGGACCGTTTCATGCTGCGTATCAGTCTCGACTACCCCGATGCCCGGGCCGAACGCGACCTGCTGGCCGGTGAAAGCCGTACTGACGTGCTCGCGCGCCTGCAGCCGCAGATTGATGCAGCCGGCATCCTGGCCTTGCGCGATGCGGCACGTGCCGTGACCGCCTCGCCGGCCTTGCTCGACTACCTGCAACGCCTGCTGGCGGCCAGCCGCAGTCATCCGGATATCCGCATGGGCCTGTCGCCACGCGCCGGCCTGGCGTTGCTCGCCTGCGCACGTGCCTGGGCCCTGATGGACGCTCGCAACTACGTGATTCCCGAAGACCTGCAGGCGCTGTTCGTAGCCGTCGCCGCCCACCGGCTGGTGCCCGGCAAGGGTGCGACCCGGGAAAGCCTGGCGCGCAAGCTGCTCGACGAGGTCGCGGTGGAATGAAACCGCGGCAAGAGGAACCGGCTGCCCGCACAACCATGGCCTCGCGCCTGCACCGCAGGCTGGAACGACGCCTGCCGGCCCTGACCCGACACAAATCACCCGAATCCCTCCCGGTCACGCTGTCGAGGCGACGCATCTATATCCTCCCCACCCGCTTCGGACTGGGCTTTGCCGCCGTACTCGGCGTGATGCTGGTCGGGGCGCTCAACTACGCCAACAACGCCGCCCTGCTGCTGACCTGCCTGCTGGGCGGTATCGGCATCCACGCCATGCTCGGTGCATTCCGCAACCTCGACGGCCTGGTGGCCGGGGCTCTGCACGGCGACAGTGCGTTTGCCGGCGAATCCCTGCGTGTGCGCCTGATCCTCGACGCCGCGGGTCGCGAGCGACCGGGGTTGCGACTGGACGGCTACGGCGGTGCGACCGTGACCCGTGTCGAAACGGCGGAACACGGAGTCGACCTGCACGTACCCACGCTGCAGCGCGGATGGATGCCGATGCCGCGCATCCGGATCCACACCACCTGGCCACTGGGCCTGTTCCGGGCATGGAGCTGGATCCATCCCGATCATGCGCTGCTGGTTTATCCGGCCGCCGAGGCCTCGGGGCCACCCGCGCGCGATCAGGGCATGGATCCGCAAATGCGACTGGCGCTTGACGGCGACGAACCGGCCGGCTTCCGTGAATACCGGGCCGGCGACCCGGTACATCGCATCGCATGGAAACTCTCGGCGCGACATCGTGACCTGCTGGTCAGCGAGCGCGATCGTCCGGACACCCGCAATGCGCGCATCCTGGACTGGGAACATGCCCCGGGCCTGGCACCCGAACAGCGCATCGCACGGCTGGCCCGGTGGGTCAACGAGGCTCATGCCTCGGGGCAGCCCTGGACACTGCAGTTGCCTGGCCAGGTTCTGGAACCAGCAAGTGGCAACGAGCACTATCACCGCTGCATGACTGCGCTTGCGGAGCTTCCATGAAGTTGCGCTGGCCAGGCCGCAGGACGGCAGCAGCCGGGGAACGGCGCCGACTCGGTCGCCAGGCCTTCGACCTGCTTGCCCTGACCATGGCGATGGTGCTTGTCGTGCATGCAGGCCACCTTCCCGGATGGCTGAGCGGATCGCTTGCCGTGCTGCTCGCCGCACGCTGGTACCAGCGCCGCTATCGCGGTGGGCGGGTACCACTGTGGCTACGCTTGCCGCTGACCCTGGGACTGCCCGTCGCCGTGATCGCTCAGTACGGCACGCTGTTCGGCCAGGAACCGGGAAGCGCCCTGGTGACGGGCATGCTGGTACTCAAGCTGCTCGAAGCCGAACACTCCAGGGACGCACGCACTGGCGTGGCATTCGCCTGTTTCGGCCTGATGAGTGCGCTGCTGTTCGGCCAGGGCATGCTCGCCACCCAGATCGTGGGCCTGGGGCTGATTCCTGCGATCGCCACACTCAATGCGCTGGAACCTGCACGTCCGCCATGGCGCTGGCGCAATGCCCCCGGCCCGGTCCTGCGCATGCTTGCGCTGGCCCTGCCACTTGCCCTGCTGGGCTTTTTCTTCATTCCCCGGTTGAGTGCCCCACTATGGGGCGCACCGGGTGATGCCACGGCCCGCACCGGCATCTCCGCCAGTATGTCCCCGGGGGACATCGGACAGTTGCTGATCGACGACTCGCCGGCCTTTCGCGTCAGTTTCGATGGGCACCGTCCACCGCGCGTCGAACGGTATTTCCGCGGCCCCGTGCTGTGGCATTTCGATGGCAGGACGTGGACCCGGGGACACACCTCCGCCCAGCACCGTGCGCGTTCACGATCCTCGCGCATCGAACCGCTCACCCCGATGGGCGGTTTCCATGACTACCAGATCACACTGCAACCCACCCGGCGCCACTGGATGTTCGCTCTCGACATGCCTGTGTCGCCTCCCGCAGACGGTCATTTCACACCGGCCCGTACCTTGCTGCACGGCAAACGCATCGATACGATCCTGAGCTACCGCATGCGCTCGAGCACACGTTATGTGCTCGAACCGACCCTGGATGCCACCACCCGTGAACGGGCGCTGCAGCTGCCGGCCGGCTTCGACCCGCGTGCACGCGTGCTGGCAGAACAGTGGCAACGGCAATTCCATGGCGATCCGAAGTCCATCGTCGATGCTGCACTGCGGCTGTTCCATCAGGGCGGTTTTGGTTACACCCTTGCTCCGCCCCCGCTGGGGCGCAACAGCGTCGACGACTTCCTTTTCTCGACCCGCGAGGGATTTTGCGAGCACTACGCATCGGCTTTCACATTCCTGATGCGCGCCGCCGGCGTTCCCGCGCGGGTGGTCACCGGGTACCAGGGCGGATACTGGAACACCATGGGCGCCTACCTGCTGATCCGGCAATCGGATGCGCATGCCTGGAGTGAAGTCTGGGTCAAGGGGCGCGGCTGGATCCGTGTGGACCCGACCGCCGCCGTTCAGCCCGCACGGGTCGATATCGGCGCGATGGCCGCGGCCGGGGCTTCGCGTGAGTGGTACCAGGCCGCATGGCTGCAGAACCTGCGCAACCGCTGGGACATCGTCAACCGCTGGTGGAACCAGGCCGTGACCGGCTTCGATGCCCTGCGGCAACGCGGACTGCTGAAACCATTCGGCATCCGCCACGCCGGCGCAAGGCAACTGGGCCTGGCCTTCGCCATCGGCCTGTCCCTGCTGCTTGTCATCGCCGCATCCCTGGCGCTCTGGCGACGCCCCCATGTCGACCCGGCACGCAGGGCGATGCAACGGCTCGAACGTCGTCTTGCGCGACTGGGCATCGTTCGCGAACGCAGCGAAGGACCCCGCAACTACCTGATGCGCGCCGCTGATGAACTGCAACATGAACGTGCGGCACTGCTGGCATTGCTGGATGCCTATCTGCACTTGCGCTACGCCAGCGAAGGGGAGGAAACTGAATCAGTGCGCAATTTCGTGCGTCAGGTTCGGGAATTCAGGCCACGACGCGCTGTCCAATGATCGCCGGTGCCCGGGATTTAGGCATCCTGCCCACAACCTGCATGGAGATGTTTCCGTCATGTCCCGCCTGAAACTTGCCTTGGTCATACTGGGCGCCCTGTCTCTCGGAGCCTGTGCAACGATTCCCACGCCGCTCAAAGGCAGCTACACGAACGTGACGCCCAGGGCCGCAAGTGGCGGCACGGCCAACCAGGCGCTGGTGCGCTGGGGTGGACAGATCATCCGCACTGAACCGGAAAGCGGCCAGACCTGCTTCTTCGTGCTGTCCTATCCGCTCGATGCCAGCGCACGACCGCGCACCGACAACGACAGCGAAGGCCGTTTCGTGGCCTGCCACAGCGGTTTCTACGACCCGGCCATTTTCGTCCCCGGACGCGATGTCACCTTCACCGGCACCGTGCACGGCGTGGTGTCGCGCAAGGTCGGCAAGTACGACTATCCCTATCCGCGTCTGGAAGCGACCACGGTCTATCTGTGGCCCAAGCGTCCCAGGTACCGGGTCTACCGCGACCCCTGGGCCGACCCGTGGTACAGCCCCTGGCCATACTGGGGTGCTCCCGGATTCTGGGGCCCCTATTACGGGCCGTACTGGTACCAGCCCGGCGTGATCCTGGTGCCGCAGCAGAGGCGCCTGGCGCCGGCTGTCAAGAAGCAGGCCGGCTATTGATGCGCGGTCTCCCGGTCGTCTGAAGACGCTACCGGCCTGCCGTTCGGTGTCTTGGCACCAAACCGGCAGGCCGGCTGCTTTCCATGGCGCGTCAAGCCAGCGATAGCGCCGCCCTGACGACATCCGCTTCGGACGGCAACACGCGCAAGGCCGCGCCGGCCAGCGGTGTGAAGGTGTCGGCACCGGTCACGCGGCGGATCGGCACAGCGCCGAAACCGGCCTCGACCAGCGCGGTGACGATGCCCTCGCCCACCCCAGCGCTGCGCCGACCCTCATCCAGAACCAGGATGCGTCCGGCATCGCCGGCCTGTGCTGCAATGAAGTCCGCGTTCAACGGCACCAGCCAACGCAGATCGACCACACGCACTTTCCAGCCTTGCGCCTGCTCGATGGCCTTCGCAGCGCGAAGAGCCATCGGCACACCATTGCCGTAGGTGTAGATCACCAGATCCCTGGCGTTCGTGTCATACACGCGCCCCTCGCCCAGCGCCATGGCCTGACCTGGCGCCGGGTAGTCGAACTGCCAGCCACCATCGCCGGCATCATGGAGGTCCTTGGTCATGTACAGCGCGATGGGCTCGAGGAACATGCACACCCGCCCGTCGACCTTGGCCAGCGCCATCAGGGTGCGCAGCATGGTCACCGCATCGTCGCCGCGCGAGGGACAGCCCACCACCAGGCCGGGAATGTCGCGCAGCGCGGTGATCGAGTTGTCGTTGTGGAAGTGCCCGCCGAACCCCTTCTGGTAGCCCAGGCTGGCAACCCGCACGACCATCGGATTGCGGTACTGGTCGTTGGAGAAGAACTGCAGGCTGGCGGCTTCGCCACGGATCTGGTCGATGGCATTGTGCAGGTAGGCCAGGTACTGGATTTCCGGGATCGGCAGGAACCCGAGGTTGGCATAGCCCTGCGCCAGGCCCAGGATGGTGGTCTCGTCCAGCAGCGTATTGAACACGCGGGCGCCGCGGAAGGCCTTGTACAGCCCCTTGGTCACGGTGTACACGCCGCCCTTCTGCGCCACGTCCTCGCCGAAGATCAGGGCCTGGTCGTACTTGGCCATCATTTCGAACAGCGCCTGGTTGATCTGGATCGCCAGGTGACGCGGCGGCTGGTTCTCCGGCAGCTTGTCGACACCGCCGTACGCTTCAGCCCGTCGTGCTTCGAAATCGGTGCGCTCGGCCTCGCTGCGTACCGCCCCGGGCGTGCAGGGCGCCAGCGGGCGCACGATGTCGTCCAGGGCATCCAGCTTGGGCAACCCATCGGCGGCCTCGGCGGCCGCGAAGCAGCGTTTGCGGGTGCGTTCGTAGAGGTCCAGCACCTGCTCGCGGCTGTACAGGCCCGACGCCAGCGCGATCGCCGCCGAACGCAGCAATGGATCGTTCGCTTCCAGCGCCACCAGCTCCTCGATCGAACGCCACTCGATCTCGAAGTCGGTGCCGGCATGTCCCATCACGCGACAGGTATTGAGATGCAGGAAGGTCGGCCGCCGCGTACGCCGGCTGTGCTCGACCGCGCGCGCCACGCCGGCGTAGCCGTGCGCCAGGTCCAGGCCATCGGCGTAGAAATAATCCAGGTTGGAACGACGCTGGAAGTTGCTGGCAATCCAGCCTCCCGGTGTCTTTACCGAAATGCCGATGCCATTGTCCTCACACACGAACAATACCGGCCCGGGCAGTTTCTGGTAGGCCGCCCAGGCCGCGGCGTTGAACGCCGTCTGTGCGGTGGCGTGGTTGGTGGACGCGTCGCCGAACGAGCAGATGGTGATCGAATCATCGGGAATCGGCAGGTCGTGCTTCAGGCGCACGGCCTGGTCGATGGCCATGGCGGTGCCGAAGGCCTTGGGCAGGTGCGAGGCGATGGTCGAGGTCTGCGGCAGCACCCACAGCGGCTTGCTGCCCCATACCTTGTGCCGCCCGCCCGAAGCCGGATCGTCCTTGCTGGCCGCAAAGGACAGCGCCGAATCGCGCACCGGATCGATGCCCGGCACCTTGCGCGAGCGCTCGGCCATGAACGCGCCGGAGCGGTAATGCAGGAAGGCCGGATCGGTGTGGCGCGTCAATCGCGCCACCATAGCATTGCCTTCGTGGCCGGAGGAACCGATGGTGTAAAAGACTTTGTTCTTCACGCGCAAGACGCGCGCCATCAGATCCAGATGGCGGCTGATCAGCTGCGATTCGAAAAGCTCGCGGAAACCTCGCGCATCCAGCTCACTGCCTGGCAGCACCGGTGCATCGTCCGCGGGCGGCGAACCCACCTGGCCTTGCCAGTGCTGTACGAACTCGGTGAAGTTCTGGTCGACGATCTCTGCGCGATTGAAGCCCTTCTGGCGGGCGGGGATGGAATGCTGGCTGGAATTCATGTTGCCTCGCGCGAATGACAGAAGTTGGGATCGGGTCAGCCCGTCCGCCGCTGGCGATCGAACCATTGCTCGCGGGTCTGGCCCCAGAGGTCGGCCACCTTGTCCTGATACGGCTCAGGCAGGCTTACCTTCCGGATCACGCTCGACCCCAGGCGCCGCGCCAGATCGGCCGAGGCGATGTTGTCCGGGTCGATGCAATGGATCATGCAATCCCAGCCCAGGTGTTCAAAGGCCCAGTCGATGGCGGCGCAGGCGCCCTCGGTGGCATAGCCCTTACCCCATGCGGCGCGCGCCAGCCCCCAGCCGACCTCGTTGCCTGGCCAGCCCTCGGGTTTCCATGGGCCCAGACGTCCGACCCAGCGGCCGCCGGATCTCTCGATCACCGAAAACATGGAAAATCCCTGGATCGACCAGGCCCCTGCCAGTTGCAGAAAACCGCGCCAGGCCACTGCGCGGCCCTGCG
Source organism: Rhodanobacteraceae bacterium (assembly GCA_027019085.1). Lineage (GTDB taxonomy): Bacteria > Pseudomonadota > Gammaproteobacteria > Xanthomonadales > Rhodanobacteraceae > Oleiagrimonas. Next base: position 42,271 of record JALUXG010000008.1, read on the forward strand.
GGCCACCGATGAATTTCGAGGCTTCCTCGTCGGCCATGTTGGCCGCGTAGGCGTCGAAGTCCTCGATCCGTGGCGGGCGCAGGATCAGGCGTTCGGTCTCGATGCGCGGGCCGTTCATGTGCGGCTCAGAATGCGTTGATGCCGGTCAGTTCGCGACCGACCACCAGCTTATGCACGGTCTCGGTGCCCTCGTAGGTGATCACCGATTCCAGATTCAGCGCATGGCGGATGGCGGCATGCTCGGTGGTAATGCCGGCGCCACCCAGCACGTCGCGGCACTCGCGCGCGATGTCGATGGCCATGCGCACGTTGTTCCACTTGGCCAGCGAGACCTGGGTCGGCTGCATGAGGCCGGCATCCTTCAGGCGGCCCAGCTGCAGGGACAGCAGCTGCGCCGTGGTAATGCGGCGCGCCATGTCGGCAAGCTTGAGCTGGACGGCCTGGTTGGAGTTGACCGAACGACCGAACAGCACGCGCTCGGCGGTGTAGTCCAGGGCTTCCTTCAGGCACGCCTGGGCGGCACCGATCGGGCCCCAGGTGATCCCGTAGCGGGCCTGGGTCAGGCAACCCAGCGGTCCCTTCAGGCCCTTTACGTTGGGCAGGATGGCATCGCCCGGCAGGCGCACGTCGTCGAGGAACAGGGCCGAGGTGACCGAAGCGCGCAGGCTCATCTTCTTGTGCACTTCCTGCGCGGTGAAGCCTTTCGTGTCGGTAGGCACGATGAAACCACGGATGCCGTCGTCGGTCTGCGCCCAGACGATGGCGATGTGCGCCAGGTTGCCGTTGGTAATCCACATCTTGGCGCCGTTGAGCACCCAGTCGTCGCCGTCCCGCTTCGCCACCGTCTTCATGTTGGCCGGGTCGGAACCGCCGTGCGGTTCGGTCAGGCCGAAGCAGCCGATGATCTGGCCGGCGGCCATCTTCGGCAGGTAGCGCTGTTTCTGCTCCTCGCTGCCGTAAGCGAAGATCGGGTACATGCACAGTGAACTTTGCACCGAGGCGAAGCTGCGCAGGCCCGAATCGCCACGCTCCAGTTCCTGGCAGATCAACCCGTAGCACACGCTGCTCATGCCCGCGCCGCCGTACTGCTCGGGAATCGTCGCACCCAGCAGGCCCAGACCGGCAATCCCGGGTATCAGTTCGGTCGGGAAACGCCCCTGGTCGAAGCAGTCGCCGATGATCGGCAGCACTTTCTCGTCAGTGAAGCGGGCGACGCTGTCCTGCACCATGCGCTCCTCGTCGGAGAGCAGCGAACGGACATCGTACAGATCGAGCGGATTGAGGCGAGCAGCCATGCGGGCTCCGGTAGCAGACGATGAAACCACCATTGTACCGCCGCCGGTGCCCGGCGTCCGGATGCACAAGCTCAGCCGTCGAACGCAGCCGCGCGGTAACCGCCTTCCACACCCTTGCTCGCATGGGCCACGGCATCATGGGGATGCAGGCTTTCATGGTGCGACACTCGCACGGCGTAATCGAGGATGCGCTCGTCGGCATCCAGCGCAGCCTGGATACGCCTTGATGCGTCCTCGCAGAACATCAAGTTGCGACCGTTGGCAAGGGCGAATGCCTGCTCGTCCTCGCGTTTGACCGCGGTCTGCACCGGGGTACCCAGCGCATCTTCTACCTGGTCAATCAGCGATTCGATGTCGAATCCGAACGATGGCGCCATGCGCAGTCGAAGCGTGGCGGTGCTGCGTTGCGCATGCGGTGTGGCCACCATGCCTTCCTCGCTTTCCAGCCATGCCAGCACCTGTTCGCGCTCGACAGGCGCATCGGCAGGAAACTGTTCCGCGAACTGACGGCGGACCAACTGACGCGCCAGCGCGGCCGAAGCCGGACAGGTCGAGGAATAGACGACTTCGGTCGCCAGTTCGATTTCGACACGGCCCTTGTGCATCAGGGCAGTCACGGTCACTGGGTAACTGCGCCAGCCGCTGTGCTCGCTGCGCAGCGCCTTGCGCCGCACCAGGTGTTCGTAACGGATGCGCAAGCGTGCGCGATCGGAAAGATCGGCGTGCGATTCGAGAAACCCGTGCAGCAGCCTGCGCAGCATGCACGGAGCCAGCGGCTCGGCACCCAGCGCCTGCTCGACCAGCAGATACAGGCGGGACATGTGAATCCCGCGAACCTGGGGACGATACAGATTGACATGGGCATCGACGCGCGCGCTTACACGCTGCACCTCACCCGTGGCGTCGGTCACCAGCAATGGCGCCTGGATGCCGTCCATGCCGACCCAGTCCAGCGTACCGGCATGCTGGGTACGCGCCTGACCGGCCACATCCGGCAATGAACGTGCGGTGCTGTCATCGGGTGCCATCACGGGTTTCCTGAACAATCAGCGGGGAACGGCGGCAAGCCGCCCAAGAGACTACCTTATGCCAAATGGGGGCGACGCGCCCGAGTGCAATGCCGTGCAGCAACGAACACTGTGTTTCAGTCCCGGACCTGGCGCCGGCTGGCCCGCGCGGCCGACCAGGCACGCCATGCGCTGCCCACGGTCATGCCGTTGGCGCGCGCCTGCAGCACCGCCAAGGGGTCGCGAGCGCGCAGCGCCCGATCCAGTCGCCTGGCATTTTCTCGCAACTGCAGGTCACGGAACACGCTGAGCGGCCCCCCCTGGCCTTGCGCCTGCCGCACGAGATGGCGTATGACTTGGAGATGTTCACGCACCGCTGCACGGCGTGCGGGGCTGTCCGATTCGAGTGCATCGCGGTCCAGCCCATGCCGCGCCAGGCACGACATCGGCAGGGCCAGGCTGTCGCGATCGCGATGTTCGGCAAGCGCGATCGTGGCTTGCAGCAAGTGATCGGCCACGGCACTGCTCTGCGCACGCTCGGGCGAGGCCTGAGCGCCAAACCACCATTGTGTTTCCAGCCGCCCCAGGGCCCCGTGAAAGGCCCGGGCCCGGGACACAAGGGCGGCATGGTCCGGCGGCGTCGGCGATCCGGCCTGGGCCAGCGCAGCCTGTACTGGTGCCAGCAGGCAGGTCCGCTCGATACGTTCGGACCCGGGGCTGGCGAAGAGTGCCCGGGTAAGCGGATGCCTGCCCCCGCCCGGCGCCGCAGCGGCAAGTTCCTCCACCCACCAGTTCAGTTTCACCCGGACCACATCGGGTTCGCGAATGTCGTATGCGGCCTCGATCCATGCGTGTTCCAGTGCGGCTAGGGCGAGATGCCCACGTTGCGTGGTCCGGTCCACATAAGGCATGGCCAGCCGCTGGACCGGCCGTGCGAGAAGCCACTTTTCCAGGTAACTGTCGAGTACCTCGTCCTTCATGCCTGATTCCCGACGCCAAGCCAGGCCGCCAGGGCCGGGACCTGATCGACCACGATATCGGCGCCCCACGCATGCGGATCGCCACCATCGAGATAGCCCCAGGACACGGCCACCGTGGACAGCCCGGCCGAGCGACCTGCCTGCACATCGCGCAGGTCATCGCCAACATACACAGCGCTGGCGGGATCCATGCCTGCGCGCGTGCAGGCCAGCCGGACCGGCGCAGGGTCGGGTTTGCGCTGTTCGAGCGTATCGCCGCAGACGATGGCCGCGGCGCGCGCTGCCAGACCCAGGCGTTCGAGGAGCGGCAGGGCCAGGAATCCGGCCTTGTTGGTGACGATGCCCCATGGCACACCTGATCGTTCCAGGGTCACGAGCAGGTCCGGGATGCCGGGAAACGGCTGCGAATCGTTGCCCATGATGTCCGCGTAGAGCACGAGGAAACGCGGCATGAGCTGCTCGATGAGCGTTGCCTCGGCCTGTGGCATGCCTGCACGCAACACGGCCCGCGCGCCTCGCGACACCACGGCACGAACCGTTTCGTAAGCCGGCCTGGGAAGCTTTCGTTCATCACACAGCCGGCACAGCGCCAGGTACAGGTCGGGCGCACTGTCGAGAAGAGTGCCATCGAGGTCGAACAGCACCCCGGACAACGGAGCCGGGCCCTGATTCATACCGGCCTGTGCGCACAAATCACGTAATTCACGGCCATGGAACCACCGAGACAAGCTTTTCTTGTCAATGGGTTGTACTTCAAACCTTGCGCGTCTTCGAGCTCCAGGCCTGCATCGCGCATCCATCGCGCAAGCTCGGAGGGGCGCAGGAAATTCTCGTAATGGTGGGTACCCCGAGGCAGCAGGCCAAGCAGGTATTCGGCGCCGAAAATGGCCGCAGAGAAGGCCTGAACCGTGCGGTTGAGCGTGGACACGAACAGGCGTCCCTGCGGCTTGAGCATGACCGCAAGATCCCTGATCAGCGCTGCGGGGTCCGGCACATGCTCGATCAGTTCCATGCAGCATACGGCGTCGAAGGCGCCCGGTTCGGCGGCGGCCAGGTCGGCCGAGGACTGCACGCGGTAATCGACATCAAGCCGTGATTCGTGCAGATGCATGCGCGCCACGTCGATCACCTGATCGCCGAGGTCGACGCCCACGACCTCGGCGCCGGCACGTGCCAGCGATTCACTGAGCAGACCACCGCCACAACCGACATCGGCCACGCGTGCGCCCTGCAGCGCGACGCGACCTGCCACATAGGCCGTACGTACCGGATTGAGGTCGTGCAGAGGCCGCGACTCGCCATCCGGATCCCACCAGCGCGCGGCAAGCCGCGCGAAACGATCGATTTCCTCGGCGCTGACATTGACTGCAGACATGAACGGCAATCTCGATTGGGTGGCCTGCGCATTCTATCCGCTACTGCAGTAGCGCATTGCGCAGGGTCGGTGCCAGCGTCAACCGATGGCGGCAATCCGCGCGCGCCAGGCTCGCACGCGTTCCAGCAGGCCGGGCACGTCCATGTCGCACAACGTGCGTGCATCCAGCCTGCGCCGCCCGGCGATCCAAACATCGGTGACCTGATGGCGGCCTGTCGCATACACCAGTTGCGAGGTCACATCGTAGAGCGGCTGTGCTTCGAGCACGTCCAGGCGCACGGCGGCCAGGTCGGCCTGCTTGCCCGGTTCGATCGACCCGATGCGATCCTCCAGGCCCATGGCGCGAGCGCCGTTGAATGTGGCCGCACGCAGGGCCGACGCGGCATCGAAGGCATCGGCCTTGTGCGCCACGGCCTTGGCCAGCTGCGCCGCGGTACGCATTTCCCCGAACATGTCCAGGTCGTTGTTGGAGGCGCAGCCGTCCGTGCCTATGGCCAGATTCACCCCTGCGGCGCGGAACCGTTCCGCCGGACAGAATCCGGACGCCAGCTTCAGGTTCGATTCCGGACAATACACCACCGAAACGCCGGCTTCGGCGCAGGCCTCGATTTCGGCATCGCTGACGGCGGTCATGTGCACGGCAATCAGCCGGTCATTGACCAGGCCAAGCTTCTGCATCCTCTGAAAAGGCCGCAATCCGCTTTCACGCCGGGCATCGTCAACCTCTTTTTGCGTCTCGTGCAGGTGCAGATGCACGGGAATGTCGAGCTGGTCGGCCAACAGGCGGATGCGCTCGAAACTGTCGTCGGATACCGTGTACGGCGCGTGCGGAACGAAGGCGGTCGTCAGGAGCTTTTCGCCATGCAGGCTGTCGTGCACCGCAATCGCACGCTCGAAGTACTCATCGCGTGTTTTCGCCCAGGGACTGGGGAACTCGATCACCGGCAGGCCGACAACGGCACGAAAACCGTGACGCTTGTAGGTAGCCGCAATCACATCGGGAAAGAAGTAGTTCTCGTTGGCGCAGGTGGTGCCGCCACGCAGCATTTCGGCAATCGCCAGTTCGACCCCGTCACGGATGAACTCCGGCCCCATCACCTTGCCCTCGACCGGCCAGATGTGTTCCTCCAGCCAGGTCATCAACGGCAGGTCATCGGCCAGGCCGCGCAACAGGGTCATCGGGTTGTGCGTGTGCGCGTTGACCAGGCCGGGTATCAGCGCGTGCTCCGGAAGGCGGACCGTGTGCTCCGGCTGGAATGCGGCGCGTGCATCGGACACCGGCATCACGGCCACGATTCCACCATCACGCACGGCGACGGCATGATCGTCCAGCACCACGCCGTGGGGCTCGACCGGCACGACCCAGCGCGCCTCGATCAGCAGATCAACGCAGACGGGCGTACTCATGCGTGTCCCGCTACGGCAACGGATGCCATGTCGTCTTGCATGCCTTACTTCACCCGACCGACATATTCGCCACTGCGTGTGTCGACCTTGATCATTTCGTCCTGTCCGACAAACAGCGGGACTCGGACCACGGCACCGGTTTCCAGGGTTGCCGGCTTGCCGCCGCCACCCGATGTATCACCGCGCACGCCCGGGTCGGTCTCGACGATTTTCAATTCGACGAAATTGGGTGGCGTCACCGACAACGGTGCACCATTCCACAACGTGACCACACACGCCTCCTCCCCCTTGAGCCATTGTGCTGCATTCCCGACCGCCGTCTTGTCGGCCTGGTGCTGCTCGAAGGTGGTCGGTTCCATGAAATGCCAGAATTCGCCATCTGTGTAGAGAAACTGCATGTCGGTGTCGACCACATCGGCACCCTCGACGGACTCGTTGGCTTTCAGCGTCTTCTCGACCACACGCCCGTTGCGCAGATTGCGAATCTTGATGCGGGTGAAAGCCTGGCCCTTTCCGGGCTTGATGAAATCGGCATCCACGATGGCGTAGGGATCGCCATCGACCAGAATCTTCAACCCATTCTTGACATCATTCAGACCATAGCTGGCCATGCGGTTGCTCCGATACGAAAAAGCCGCGCAGCGCGGCTACAATGGACGCTCTTTCGAGCGGCGTACTGTCCGCCGCCCACGGATCCCCCCATGATAACCGCAAGCCCCCTGTCCGCGCAGCCTTCATCGACGACTGAGGACTGGCGCCAGCATTGGCGCGAGGCGGTGACCGATGCGCGCGAGCTCCTTTCCCTGCTCAAGCTCGAAGGCCTGGCCGCGCAGCTTCCCGAGGGTGATGCCGGATTTCCTGTTCGCGTCCCGCGCGGCTTCATTCGCCGTATGCGAACGGGCGATCCGCACGATCCGCTTTTGCTGCAGGTCCTGCCGCAACTGGCTGAAAACCGGCACGTGGAGGGCTTCCAGCATGATGCTGTTGGCGACATCCCCGCACGCGCGGCGCACGGCGTGCTGCACAAGTACCGTGGGCGGGCGCTGCTGATCGCCAGCGGCGCGTGTGCCGTCCATTGCCGGTACTGCTTCCGGCGTCATTTTCCCTATGGCGAGGAAATCGCTGCGGCCCACGGATGGCGCGAGGCGCTGGACTACCTCCAGTCGCACCCGGACATCGACGAACTGATCCTGTCCGGGGGCGACCCGCTGGCACTTTCGACACGCAAGCTCGACGAGCTTTCATCGCAGCTGGGGGGCGTTCCGCAACTGCGTCGCCTGCGGCTGCATACACGCCTTCCGGTCATGATCCCCGAACGCATCGACGCCGAGCTGCTGGCCTGGCTGGACGGCATCGAGCTGCAGAAGATCGTGGTCCTGCACGCCAACCATGCCAGGGAACTGGATGCGGACGTGGCCGCGGCCTGCGCCCGCCTGCGCGCGCACGGCATCACCCTGTTGAACCAGTCGGTGCTGCTGCGACAGGTCAACGATGACGTCGGGAGCCTGTGCGCACTTTCCGAACGGCTGTTCGAATGCGGAATCGTGCCCTACTACCTGCACCAGCTCGACCACGTGCAGGGCACGGCGCATTACGAGGTATCCGACGCACAGGCCATGGCCCTCATGGACCAGGTTCGCGCATGTCTGCCGGGATACCTGGTCCCCAGATTGGTCCGCGAAGTCCAGGACGAACCGAGCAAACGTCCACTGGGTTAGAGCCAGCCCATGGCAAATGCATCCATGCACCTGCGCACAACGTAGTCAATTTGACCATTGGTGGACTGGCCAAGCCGGAACGAATGGAGTACAACCGACCCTGGTGACGCCCTGCTGCGCGCAGGCCAACGCATGGACATCTATTTCACGCATGAAGCAGAACAACGTCATCCGTATCCTGTTCATCGAGGACTCGGCGGACCATGCCGAGCAGGTCATCAGCCTCCTGCGCAATCACGGCATCGCCGTGCGCCCCGCGCAAGCCACCAATGAGGCGGAACTCGAACACGCCCTGCAGGAATTGTCCCCGGACCTGGTGCTGATCAATCCGGCTGTGTGTGACCTCGACATTGCCGGCATCAGCCGTCAGATGCAGGCTACCGGCAAGGATTTCGCCCTTACCGGCATCGTCGAGGAATTTTCCAACGACACGGTATCTGCCCTGTTTTCGGCCAAGGTCCGCAGCATTGCCCTGCGCTCGGAACCCGAACAGGTACTGATGGTGATCCAGCGCGAATACGAGGCCCTGAGCACACGTCGCTCGGTACGTCAGCTCGAGGCTTCCTTGCGCGAATCCGAACGCCGCTGCGACGCGTTGCTGGAATCGTCCCGGGACGCCATCGCCTACGTGCATGAAGGCATGCACGTGCGGGCCAACCGTGCCTATCTGGAAATGTTCGGATATGAAAGTTTCGACGAGATCGAGGGGCTGACCCTGCTCGACATGGTCTCCAGCGACAACGCCGACGACTTCAAGGCACTGCTGAAACGCCTTTCGCGCGGCGAGAAACCGCCCAAGCGCGTCGATCTCAATGCCGTCAGCGGCACCGGGGAAAGCTTCGAGGCCACGGCCGAGTTTGCGCAGGCCACCTTCGAGGGTGAACCGTGCCTGCAGATCATCTTCCACCGCAAGGCCGTCAGCGCCGAGCTGGTCGAGCAATTGCAGCGCGATGGTGCGACCGGCTGGTACAACAGGTCGCGCATGCTGGAGTGGATCGAGGATGCCGTCGGTGCGGCCGCGCAGGGAACACGCAACCAGGCACTTATGCTGATCGAACCGGACAACTGGAGCTCGATCATCGAAGGCATCGGGCTGGCCAACACCGACATGCTGATGTCCTCCCTTGCCGCGAGCATCGCCGAACAGCTCGGTGAAGACCCGGTGGCCGGCAGACTTGGCGACCACACCCTTGGGGTCCTGCTCAAGGACTTCGACGATGCCGCCGTGCTGGCGCTTGCGGACAAGTGGATCGGGACTGTCAACGACCGCATCTTCGAGGTCGATTCCAATTCAATCAGCATGACTGTCAGTGTGGGTGGCACTTTGCTGGAGGAGCGTAATGCCAACACCCGCGAGCTGCTCGAACAGGCCGGCATTGCGTTGCAGAGCGCCCAGAGCCAGGGTGGCAACCGCAGCGAGATCCACGACCCGGGTGCCAGCGACAAAGAAGAAGCCGCACGTCAGCAACACTGGCTGGACCTGGTGCACAAGGCACTCGACAGCGATGGCTTCGCCCTCTATCAGCAGCAGATCATCAGCCTGCAGGACATCGAAGGCGAATTCACCGAGATACTGCTGCGCATGCATGGCCCCAGCGGCGAAGTGTTGCCGCGTCACTTCCTTCCGGTGGCCGAACGGGCCGAACTGATGCCGCGCATCGATCGCTGGGTGTTCGATCATGTCGTCGACATGCTGGCCGAAAGCCAGCGCGAGCAACGTACACTCACTCATTTCGTCAAGCTCACGCCGCAGTCGCTGCAGGATGAAACCTTCCTCCCGTGGCTTGTCAACCGTCTGCAGACGGCCGAAATCAGGCCGGGATCACTGGTCGTGGAAATGCCCGAAAGCAAGGTGCTTACAACCCTCAAACCCGCCCAGACCTTCGTCAATGCCTTGCGTGAGACGGGCGCCCGGTTTGCACTGGAGCAGTTCGGGTCGGGCCTCAATTCCTTCCAGATCCTGCAGCACGTCGATGCCGATTACCTGAAGATCGACCGCAGCTTCATGAACAACCTGCCGCAGAATCCGGAAAACCGCGACAAGATCGCCGAGATCTGCAACAAGGCCAGGGAAGCGGGCAAGCTGACGGTGGCCGAGTGGGTCGAGGATGCGGCAAGCACCTCGCTGCTGTTCGCCTGCGGCGTGGATTTCGTGCAGGGCAACTTCCTGCAGGAACCGGAAAAGATCATCGCCTACGACATGGCCTGAGTTTCCGGATTACTGGCTTCCGGGCGATCAATCCACAAGCCTGACTTTGCCAATCAGACGTGTAAGCCACTGCCGGTCGAACCCGTGCCGGGAAAGACCGACCCGGTGCTGGTCGAGGCCGCGATCAAGACCGTGCGTCAATGGCGATTCAACCCGGCGACAAATGCCGAGGGGCATCCGAGGACCGCCTGGGCCAAGGTTCCCATCCGCTTCGATCTGGGCAATTACAAAAACAAGACCAAGGAAAAATAGCTTTACGGTCTTGCATCAACAACAGGAAAAGGCCGCGCAGAGTGAACCTGCGCGGCCTGTTTGCATGCTGATGCGTAGCGCGGATTACGCTGCGCTGTCGCCCTCGGGCCGGGCCTCTTCCGCAACCGGCTTGGCGGCAGCTTCGGCCCTTGCTGCCTCGGCGGCGAGCTTGGCGGAGGCCTTGGAAGCTTGGGCGGCGGCGATGTCTTCCTTGATGCGGGCGGCCTTGCCTTCCAGACCACGCAGGTGATACAGCTTGGCGCCGCGCACCTTGCCCTTGCGCTTGACCTCGACCGAGTCGATCTGCGGGCTGTGGGCCTGGAACACGCGCTCCACGCCGGTGCCATGCGACATCTTGCGCACGGTGAAGGCCGAATGCAGGCCGCGGTTGCGCTTGGCGATGACGACGCCCTCGAACGCCTGCACGCGCTCGCGGTTGCCTTCCTTCACCTTCACGTTGACCACGACGGTGTCGCCGGGGCCGAACTCCGGCAGCTTGCGGGTCATCTGCTCGGTTTCGAACTGTTCAATGATCTTGTTCATGGCACACCACCAGAGTTTTCAGTCCTGCGGCCCAGCCCCAGGTGCTTGTTGAGCCGCCAGGTATTCGCGGCGAAATTCATCCAGCAATGCGCGGGACTGATCGTCCAGCGCGCATTGCGCCAGCAGGTCCGGCCGACGCAGCCAGGTCCGCCCCAGTGACTGCTTGCGGCGCCAGCGGCGTATGGCCGCATGGTCTCCGCCCAGCAGCACCGGCGGTACCACCCCCCATGCGTCCCTTTCCGGACGCGTGTAATGAGGGCAGTCCAGCAGGCCGTCCGAGAACGAGTCCTGCTGCGCCGACTGTGCATCGTTCAATGCACCGTCCTGCAACCGGCCCACGGCGTCGATCAGGACCGCCGCGGCCAGCTCGCCGCCGGACAACACGAAGTCGCCGACGGACAGTTCCTCGTCCACCTCGTGCGCCAGCAGGCGTTCGTCCACGCCCTCATAGCGCCCGCAGAGCAGGGCCAGTCGCGGCAACCGGGCCAGCGTCTGGACCTTGTCCTGCGTCAGCCGCGCTCCCTGCGGGCTGAGGTAGACCACATGCGTCGGCTCGTCCGACGCCTGCCGCAACGCGCCAAACAGCGCGCGCAACGGCTCGATCATCATCACCATGCCCGGACCACCACCGAAGGTGCGTCCGTCCACGGTACGGTAGTTGTCGCTGGCGTAATCACGCGGGTTCCAGGTCTGCACCTGCAACAGTCCACGTGTTTGCGCACGTCCGACTACACCGACTTCGCCACACTGCCTGACGAAATCGGGAAACAGCGTGATGACGTCGATCCGCATGTTGTCCCACCGTCCGGCAGCCACCAGCCGCCTTGCTACCGCCAGCTCCGATCGTTCCCGACCGAAACGTTCAAAACCTCGTCGCGCTAGAACTCCGGATCCCAGTCGACCTCGATGCGATCGTTGTCGAGATCAACGCAAACCACGTAGGTTTCCAGCACGAACGGAACCAGATGTTCCCTGCCTTCACCACGCACCACCATCACGTCGTTGGCGCCGGTGGCAAACAGATTCTTCACGCGCCCGAGGCGGACACCTTGCCTGGTCACCACCTCGAGCCCTTCCAGGTCGCACCAGTAATAATGGCCAGGCTCCGGATCCGGCAATGCCTCGCGCGCAACGAAGATCGCACTGCCGATCCATGCTGCAGCCTGGTCGCGGTCCTCGATACCGGGCATGGTGGCGATGACGCCCTTGCCCTGCTCGCGACCCTCGACCCCATGCATCTCGGTTTCCTCACCCGGCGCTTTGACAAGCAGCCATGGCTGGTAGTCGAAGATGCGCGTGCGCGGTTCGGTCCAGGATTCCAGCTTGACCGTTCCGCGTACGCCCGACAATCCGACGATGCGCCCCACCGGGACGCGCCGGTCGGCGCCGGCCATGCTCAGGCAGCGGCCTGCTTGCCGGCTTCCTTGACCAGCGCACGCACCTTGTCGCTCATCTGTGCGCCCTTGTTGACCCATGCCATGGCCTTGTCCACATCCAGCTCCAGACGCTTGTCGGCGCCGGAGGCCACGGGATTGTAGTAGCCCAGGCGTTCGATGTTGCGACCGTCGCGCTTGTTGCGCTGGTCGGTCACGACGATGTGATAGAACGGACGGCCCTTGGCGCCGCCGCGCGCAAGACGAATCTTAACCATGTGATCTCAACTCCGAAGATGCCGGAAAGCCGGCAGCGCACGCGACGGTGCGTGGTAAACGATGCATTTTAACGGAAAAACGCGAAAAAGGAAGCCTTGAAGGACATCCCCGCACCATCGGGCTGCAACCCGGGTTTGCAAGGATTCAGCGCATGGGCGGAATACCGCCGCCCATGCCCTTCATGGCACCGCGCATTTGCCGCATCAGGCCCTTGCCGCCGCCCTTGCCCAGCTTGGACATCATTTTCGACATCTGCATGTACTGCTTCATCAGGCGATTGACATCGGCCGGCTGGGTACCCGATCCGCGCGCCACGCGCGCCTTGCGCGAGCCCTTCAGCAGGTCGGGGTGTCGTCGCTCCTGCGGAGTCATCGAGTTGATGATGGCGACCATGCGACGAAGCTGTCCGTCGTCGGCCTTCTGCTTTACCGCATCGGGTATCGAGCCCATGCCGGGCAATTTGTCCATGAGACCGGCCAGACCACCCATGTTCATCATCTGTTCGAGCTGATCGCGCATGTCGACCAGATCGAAGCGACGGCCCTTGATGACCTTTTTCGCAAGCTTCTGCGCCTTTTCGTGATCGACCTTGCGCTCGACTTCCTCGACCAGGCTGAGCACATCGCCCATGCCGAGGATGCGCTGGGCCACGCGATCCGGATGGAACGGCTCGAGCGCATCGGTGGTTTCACCGGCGCCGAGGAACTTGATCGGCCGCCCGGTGATCTGGCGCACCGACAACGCCGCCCCGCCCCGGGCATCACCATCGGTCTTGGTCAGCACCACGCCGGTCAGCGGCAGCGCATCGGCGAAGGCCCTGGCGGTATTGGCCGCGTCCTGGCCGGTCATGGCATCGACGGTGAACAGGGTTTCCACCGGATCCAGCGCAGCATGCAGGCGCCGGATCTCGTCCATCATCCGCTCATCCACGTGCAGGCGGCCGGCGGTATCGACAATCAGCACATCCACCAGCTCGCGGCGCGCTGCGGCCATGGCTGACCGGGCAATGTCCACCGGATCCTGTCCGGCCTCGGAGGGGAAGCACGTTACCTGGATCTGTTCGGCCAGGGTCTTCAGTTGCTCGATGGCCGCCGGGCGGTAGACGTCGCAACTGACCACCATGACCTTCTTTTTCTGACGTTCTTTCAGCAACCGCGCCAGCTTGGCCACCGTGGTGGTCTTGCCCGCGCCCTGCAGACCCGCCATGAGCACGACTGCGGGAGGCTGCACGGCCAGGTCCAGGGCTTCATTGGACTGCCCCATCAGCGCCGTCAGTTCGTCGCTCACCACCTTGACCAGCGCCTGGCCGGGCGTGAGGCTCTTGAGCACTTCCTGCCCGACGGCGCGCGTCTTCACCCGCTCGACGAGCGCCTGCACCACAGGCAGCGCCACGTCGGCCTCCAGAAGGGCGATGCGAACCTCGCGCAGGCTTTCCTGGATATTGTCCTCGGTCAGACGGGCACGCCCGCGCAACCGCTGGACGGTCGAAGAGAGACGCTGGCTTAGAGACTCGAACATGAAACCCGTGCCGATGTTGTGGAACGTCCAAGTATAACCGAGCCTGCACGCAGCCTGCGGCCAACCCAGCACATGCATCCAGCGACGTTACTTCAGCGGCGTTTCGAAACCTCTGCCCCACCCGGGATGAATGAAGCGGAATCACCAAGGGGGGTATCCACGTCCGGCAAGGCCACGTCGGGGATGGCAGCCATTTCCTCGTCGGTCATGTCCGAAACAGCGGCACTGTCCTGCATTGAAGCACCGGAGACCTGCAATCTCCCCGCCTGCGCCAGACGGCCGATGCGATCGAACACCTCGGCGCGCCCGAAGGGTTTCTTCATGAAGTCGTCGGCTCCGAAGCGCTGCACGTAGAACTGTTCGGTAGCCTGCACATTGCCGCTGATCATCACGATCGGGATGTCGCGCGTACGAGGATCCTGCCGCAGGCTCCGCAATACCTTGAAGCCATTCATCCCCGGCATGACGATATCGAGAAAGATCAGCGTCGGCCGTTCGCCAAAGGCCAATTGCAGTGCCTGCTCGCCATTTTCGGCCCGCAGCACGGCATAGCCGTTCTGGATCAGCATCTTGGCCAGTACTGCACGAATAGTCGGCGAATCGTCGACCACCAGCGCACTGGCGCCGTCCTGGACCGGCAATCGCGACCGCTGACGGCGGTCCATGTGGGTACCCAGCAAACGCCGGAAGAAATTTCCTGCTGGCATGCTTCCATCCCGTTCAAGGCAGATGCAGTGTGCGTCCACACGGCGCATGGCGCAAATCGCCCTTCTGGTCGATCTGTACAGCGCGAGTCAACCGCCTTCCTTGAGGCGACGCAATTGCCTGCGGGCATGCTTGTCGGGGCGCTGCCGCGGCGAGGCCGGCCCGGCAAGACGACGCAACTCGCGCTGCGCCATACGCGCCTGCCGGCTTTCCTCGGTCTCGCTGTACAGTTTCTGCGCAACCTCTGCCGAGCCTCGCGTCGACGACAGTCCCAGCACGACGATGTCCAGTCGCTCCCCCGCACGTGTCACCTGCAACCGGTCGCCAACACGGATGGGGCGCGCGGGCTTGCACGCCACGCCGTTATGGACGACTTTGCCACCATCGATCGCATCGCGGCTGAGTCGTCGTGTCTTGAAGAATCGTGCGGCCCATAGCCACTGGTCCGCACGCACCGTGGCGTTGTCATCGGCGCTCATGTCTGGATTATGCTGGATCCGGGCGTAATGGAGGACTGCATCATGGCGCTTGACCTGGATTTCGACCTCAAGGCCCTGGGCATTGCACTGCCCTTTGCCGCCATCGCATGGAAATGGCTGCGCAGCCACAACGACCGCACGCTGTCACCACCGGGCGCAGGCACGAACGACGCAGCGATCGAACGCTTGGTACACCAAGGCAAGTCGCTGGAAGCGATCAAGGCGATACGCAGCAAATACAAGTGCAGCCTTGCCCAGGCCAAGGCGCAATACGATGCGATTCGCGAACGTCAGTCCGGGGACAGCTCACCCCGATAGGATCAGATTGGCCAACGGCACCGTAACCAGCGAGAGCACGATACCGATGCCGAGCACGCTGTTGGCCAGATCGCGGTCGAGTCCGTACTGTTCAGCGAGGATGGCCGCTGAAATCATCGGCGCCATCGCTGCCTCGAGCACTCCCACGGTCAACACCAGGCCATGCACGCCCAGGCCGATGCCCAGTCCCCAGGCCAGCAAGGGGCCAGCCAGCAGCTTCCAGCCAAGCCCCGCCGAGATGATTCCGGCCTGACCGCGCACTCCGCCAAGCCTGAACTGCATGCCCACCGAAAACAGGGCCAGCGGCGTGAGCGTGGCGCCGATCGGCGCCAGCACGCCATCGACCCATGAAGGCCAACCACCCAGCCTGCCTGCCATGACGCCAATCACGAGGCACACAAAGGCCGGAAACGTGACGATCCGGCGCAGCACATGACTCACCCGCGGGCGCCCACCGGCATACATGGCAGCCGCGACCAGGGCAAACGAGGACAGCAGCGGAAACGAACCCAGCTGATCGGCCACCACGGCGAATTTCAGACCTTCCGCGCCGTGCAGGGCCTCGATCAGGGGAAATCCCATGAAACTCGTGTTGCCCAGCCCACACACCAGCACCAGCGTGCCGATGCGCGCGCGCGACCAGCCCAGACGATGGCCAATGGCTGCACACAGCGCCCAGGCGCCAAAAAAGACCACCCAGGTGGCGGCAACCGGAAACCACAGGTCCGACCGGAACCGGAGTTTCGGTATCAGCTCCAGCACGATGGCCGGCAGCGCCACATACAGCACCCACCAGTTGATCGCACGCGCCATGCCTTTCGGAGGATGGGCCCATCGCGCGATCAGCTTCCCGAGTACCAGGCAGACAAAGAGCAGCAGCAGGGCTTCCATGAACGATGCAACCCTCGGCAAAGCGGCTATTGAACACCATGCAGCCACCCGCACGCACCCTCGGCGATAATGCATGTACGAATATTTCCTGCGAGCCTGCATGTCCCATCGCGTACACGGATTGACCGGAGAGTCAGCACAAGCTGACTGGCCTCCGCTGACAGCGGGCGAACTCGTCACCGTGCTTGCCTGCTATGGCCTCGACGCACCGCAAGGTTCGCCGTGGATCAGTCCCCGCCCGCTCTCTTCCGCTGCCTGCGTGCAGGCCGGAACACGTCAGGTCTTCGTCAAACGCCACCCGCGGGATGTTCGCAACGCACCGGCCTTGCGAGAGGAACACCGTTTCATCGCCCACCTGCGCGCACGCGGCATCCCTGTACCCCAGGTACTGACACGACCCGATGGCGACAGCGTGTTCGATACCGGGACATGGACCTACGAACTGCATGCCCTTGCCGCGGGCGACGACCGCTATCGCCAGGCCCATTCGTGGACACCGCCGCGTTCGCTTTCCGACGCGCGTGCCGCGGGCAGCATGCTGGCCAGGCTGCATCAGGCCTCGCAGGGATACGCCGCGCCGCAACGCTCCACGCACATCCTGGTCGCCCGCGACGAACTGCTGCGCGACGCGGATGTGATCGGCGCGCTGGAAGCACAACTGGCTTCACGGCCGGCACTGGCCAGTTTCCTCGCCACGCGCCGCTGGCAGAACGACCTGCAAGCCGATGTGCTGCCCCTGCATGCACTTGCGCAACCGGAGCTGGCCGGCGAGCCGCGCCTGTGGACCCACAACGACTGGCATGTGTCGAACCTGTTCTGGCACGACGATCACCGTGTTGCCGCGGTGGTGGATTTCGGACTGGCCTCGCCGAACTTCGCGCTTTACGACCTGGCAACCGCCATCGAGCGCAATGCCATTGCATGGCTGGACCTGGTACGCGGGGATGAGTCCGTGCACGCCCGTGTCGCCGAAGCGCTGATCACCGGCTACCGTGACGAGACCCCCCTGCATGCACGGGACCTGCATGTGCTGGCACGCTTGCTGCCTGTGGTGCACCTGGATTTCGCGCTCTCGGAGATCGAGTACTTCCACGGCATTCTTGCTTCGCGCGAGCGCGCCGAACTGGCCTATGCACAGTTCCTCCTGGGCCACGCCCGCTGGTTCAGGCAGGCCTCCGGACAGCGTCTGCTGGAATGCATCGAGGCACTCGCCTGACCGTATCGCTCGCAAAAACCGGCTGGCGTTCGGACACAAAACATGCTGCAATGCATGCCTGAGAAGCGGGGGTGCCTGGCTGGAACCAGGCTGAGAATCACCCTTCGAACCTGATCCGGCTCGTACCGGCGTAGGGAGCTTCGACATGATCCGCCTGCCTGGCGGGTCAGGTCGCCGTCGCTTCGTGGCATCCACCAACCGACGTGCAGACCATGAACCGTACCCTCTTCAGCATCGCCCTCCTCCTCGTGCCTGTATACGCCGTCTCCGGCATGGCGTCGGCCCGTGACACACAGCCGGCCTCTGCGGCATCGTCCGCCACGCCCCTGGCCCCGGTTACCGTGCGCTCGCCATCCGCACCTCGACAAGGCGGGATCGCCAATCTGGATGGTGCATCCCTCAAGGACACCCCGGTCAGTATCACCATCATGTCGCGCCGTGAACTGGACCTGCGCCAACCGCGCACCATCAGCGACCTGGCCAGTTATGACGCTTCGATGGGCGATGATTACGCGCCTGTCGGTTACTACCAGGACACCACTATCCGCGGCTACATCCTCGACCTGGCCACCGGATTTCGCATCAACGACCTGACGGTGGTCGGGGCCCAGCGCTTTGCCTTCGAGAACGTGCAGCGGGTGGAGGTTCTCAAGGGCCTGGCAGGTATCGACGCCGGCGTGATCGCACCCGCCGGCGTGATCGATTTCATCACCAAGCGCCCAGCCGATGTGCACAGCCTCACCTTCGGCACCGACTCGCACGGGTCACGCTATGCCGCGGCCGACATTGGCACCTGGCTGACACCGGATTTCGGCATCCGACTCAACACGGCCTGGGAAGGCATCCACAGCTACGTCGAGCATGCCAACGGCCGACGCAATTTCTATGCCCTGGCTGCGGACTGGAAGATCGGGGAGCGCGCCGTATTGCGCCTGGACAGCAGCTACCAGACCAGCGCGCAACGTTCGGTGTCGGGCTACCAGCTACTGGGCGGCACCACCGTGCCTGCGCATGCCAGCCGCACGCAGATGCTCGGCTACGAGCCCTGGCAACTGCCCGTGATCATGGGCACCAGCAACACCAGCGCACGCCTGGACCTCGCACTGAGCAAGCACTGGAAACTGCGGCTCGATGCCGGGCACAGCCGCAGCGTCATCAACGACAACGTGGCCTACGCCTACGGCTGCTTCTATACCGCCGCCTGCGCAAGCGGCGCCACACCGGGCAATTTCTTCGCTCCCAACGGCGAGTACGACATCTACGACTACCGCAGCCCGGACGACACGCGGGCCAACGACGAGATCAAGGCCATCGTGAACGGTCAGTTCGATACCGGTTTCCTGCACCACACCGTGAGCCTGGGCGCGGATTTTTTCCGCCGTATCGTGCATCAGCGTCCTTATGTGTATGACTATGTCGGCAGCGCCAACATCAGCCAGCGCAACCCGCCCTACTACCCCCCCTCGCCGAATCAGCCCGGCCCACCGGCCCGACGACTGGACAGCTGGCAGCGCGCACTCATGGCGCAGGACCGCATCCGCTTTGGCGGGCACTGGCAGGGTGTTGTCGGCGCGCGTTTCGTGCGTCTGGACGAAAGCGCCTTTGACGACCGCGGCCTGCTCCAGCGTCATACCCGCCTGCACCGCGCCCTGCCCCAGGCCGCTTTGTTATGGATGCCCGACGCTGCCATCACCGGATATCTCAGTTACAGCGAAAGCCTGTCACTGGGCGCGGAGGCACCGTGGTGGGCCAGCAACGGAGGCACCATCCTTGCGCCCCTGCTCTCGCGGCAAACCGAGCTGGGTGCCAGATACGATTCAGACGGTGGCCCGCAACTGAGCCTGGCCGTGTTCCGCATCCGTCGCCCCGATCAGTACGCCATGCCCGATGCCAGTCCGGCGGGATACACCTTCGTGCAGCGCGGTCAGAACGTGCATCAGGGTATCGAACTGGGCGCGCATGGCCCGCTGGGGGCAGATCTGCGCCTCGATGCCAGCGTGGCCTGGCTGCGGACACGCGCCGAGGGCATCGGCACGCCCGCCTACGAGGGGCATCAGCTCGTGAACACGCCAGCCTGGCGCACTTCGGTTTTCGCCGAGTACCGGTTGCCGGTGTTCCCCGCACTGAGCCTGCTGGGCGGCTGGCGCTACAGCAGCGAGAAGAATGCGCTGCCAGACGGCCTGACGCGCGTGGGCGCCTACAACGTCTTCGATACCGGGCTGGTCTACCGCACCCGCCCCGGCGGGCATACCATCACCTGGCGCCTGATCGTCAACAACGTGTTCAACCGTTTCTACTGGCGCGATACCGGAACCGCCTATGGCGACGCCTTCCTGTTCCCGGGCGCACCGCGTCTGGCCCGCCTTACCGTGACCGTGGACCTGTAAGCCCATGGGCTGGCTGGAGCTGACCGGTTCGGTACTGAGCATCTACGCCGTCTGGCTGACAGCCCGGCGGCGCATGCTCAACTTTCCCGTGGGCCTGGCCTCGGTGATCGTGTACGGGTGGATCTTCTACTCTGCGCACCTGTATTCGGACGCCCTGCTGCAGATCGTTTTCGCCGGTTTCATCGTCTACGGATGGCTGCGCTGGATCGGCAACCTCGACACCAGCGGACGCGTGCGGATCGCGCCGCTGCCCCGCCGGCGCGCCATGCTCAGCGTGCTGGCAGGCGTGCTCGGCGCGCTGGCACTGGGCTGGACGATGCATCGCTACACCGATGCCGCCCTGCCCTGGCTGGATGCCGCACTCACTGCGTTCAGCCTGGTCGCCCAGTTCTGGCAGGATCGTCGCCACCTCGCCGCCTGGTGGCTGTGGATCATGCTCGATGTGATCTACATCGGGGAATACCTGTACAAGGACCTGCGCATCACCGCCGTGCTGTATGCCATTTTCGTCGGGCTGGCGGTAATGGGGCTGCGCGCGTGGCAGCACGCCGCCACAGGGGAGGCATCATGCGCCGACCCTGCCACAGGTTGAATCAGCCGCGGGTCTCGAGCCAGCGCCGCGCCATGCGCCGCAGCGATGCATCCATCGAAACGTCGTCGGCAATCGAGGTCACCTCGCGCCAGGCCAGCGCATGCGATTCGTTGCTGACGACGAAACGTTCGTCCTCGCCGGCACGCACGACATAACGAACGTCGTAGTGCCAGTGTTCGGGTTCGTTACCCCTTGCCGGGATGCGATGACGATCAAGGTCGAAGATGTCGCCCTCGACCCTCAATCCGGCCACACCGGTCTCCTCTTGCGCCTCCCGCAGGGCCACATGCGACAGGTTCATGTCGCCATCGGCATGACCGCCCGGCTGCAGCCAGCGATCGAGCTTGCGGTGATGCGTGAGCAGGGTACGCCGTCCGTCGGCACTGACCAGCCAGGCCGAGGCAGTGAAATGCCCAGCAAGACGCGTGCGCAGGAAAGCAGGCCTGCCTTCCCCGGCAAGACTCGTGAAAAGATCGGCGGTGGGTGCATCGTTCATTGCCTGCGCATAGCTGTCGAGATGCTCGCGCAGGCGGGCCAGGGCTGGGTTCATGCGTCCTTGGGTCCTTGCGGGAAAAGTGCGCTGCCACACGGGGCAGACCGGCTGCGCAGCTTAACCCATGACTTTTCTCCTTGTACGGCATCGGGGAGTTTGGCATGGTACGGCGACCGCGACCCGCCAGACACGGGCCGCCGCATTCGCAGTGGCGGGGAACGACTACATCCGCGCCAACATCGCTGCATCATCCGGGGAGACATTGCATGAACGATCTTTTCATCACCAAGCCGGTGCACGCCGAGGCTCACGTGGTCGCGGGCGAGGAGGTCGAGGAATACTCGCTGACCCGGACGTTAAGCTGGCCGCATCTGGTCATGCTGGGCATCGGCGCCGTGATCGGTGCAGGTATCTTCGTGATCACCGGCACCGCGGCCGCCGATCACGCCGGACCTGCCATCATCCTCAGTTTCGTTTTCGCCGGCATCGCCTGCGCCTTCGCTGCACTCTCCTATGCCGAGCTCTCGGCCATGATCCCGGTCTCCGGCAGCGCCTACAGTTACACCTATTCGACCATGGGTGAAGCTGCCGCATGGTTTGTCGGCTGGAGCCTGGTCCTCGAATACCTGTTCGCCGCCTCGACAGTCGCGGTCGGCTGGGCCGGATACACCATGAGCTTCCTGGATCAATTCGGCCTGCATGTACCGACAGTCATGCGCGAGGCACCCTTTACCTTCAAGCACGAACAACTGGTCTGGACCGGCTCCTGGTTCAACCTGCCCGCCGTGCTGATCATTGGCGCCATCGCCATGCTCTGCTATCGCGGCATCAGGGAATCGGCAACCGTCAATGCCGTCATTGTCACGCTCAAGGTGCTGGTGGTGTTGCTGGTGGTGATCTTCGGCGCGAAGTATGTGGCGCCGGCCAACTGGCATCCGTTCATTCCGCCGAACGAAGGCCCGGGCATCTACGGCTGGTCCGGCGTGTTCCGCGGCGCCTCGATCGTGTTCTTCGCCTACATCGGCTTTGATGCGGTATCGACCGCCGCTCAGGAAGTGAAGAACCCGCAGCGCGACATGCCGATCGGCATTCTCGGTTCGCTGTTCATCTGCACCCTTCTTTACATCGCCATGGCTGCGGTCCTGACCGGCATGCTGCCCTATTCCCAGCTCGGCACGCCGGAGCCGGTCGCGACCGCACTGGCTGCGCATCCGCAGCTGAGCTGGCTGAAAACCCTGGCCGAACTGGCTGCCATTGCCGGTCTCAGCACGGTGATCCTGGTCATGATGATGGGCCAGCCGCGCATCTTCTACGCCATGTCGCATGACGGATTGCTGCCGAATACGCTGGGCAGGGTGCATCCGAAGTTCCGCACCCCGCATCGCGCCACGGTGATCGTTGCCGTGATCGCCGCCATCATGGCCGCCTTCCTGCCGATCAGCCTGCTCGGTGACGTCGTGTCCATGGGCACCCTGATCGCCTTCGCTACCGTGTCCGCCGGCGTCCTGATCCTGCGCTACACCCAGCCGGACCTGAAGCGCTCGTTCCGTGTGCCTCTGGCCATTCTCGTCTGCCCTCTCGGGGTGCTTGCGTGCCTGTCGCTGATCTGGATCATGCCGGTGCGCAACTGGCTGCTGCTGCTCGGCTGGACCGTGATCGGGTTCATCGTGTACTTCAGCTACGGATACAAGCACAGCAAGCTGCGCAAGGCACAGCAGTCGTAAGCCCTGGCCACGCCGGCACCCCATTCCGACCGAGCGGTATTTCCATGTCCATGCTGCACCAGCTGTTCGCCCGCAAGACCTCGTTCCGCAACGACGACGATACGCACGGCCCGGGTCTGCGACGCACGCTGGGGCCGTGGGGCATCACCGCGCTGGGCATCGGCGCGGTCATCGGCACCGGCATCTTCGTGGTCACTGGCACCGCCGCGGCCGAACACGCCGGCCCTGCGGTGCTGATTTCCTTCGTGCTGGCGGCCATCGTCAGCGGCTTCTCGGCGCTGTGCTATGCCGAATTCGCCACCCTGATCCCGATTTCCGGAAGTTCGTATTCCTATGCCTATGCCACGCTCGGCGAACTGACGGCCTGGTTCATCGGCTGGAACATGGTGCTCGAATACGGCATCTCCGCCTCGGCGGTCGCCGCAAGCTGGACCGGCTATTTCGGTAGCCTGCTACGGGACGTGTTCGGCATTCACCTGCCCGTTGCACTGTCCAACGCGCCATTGGCGTTTACCGACGGCCACCTGGTGCATACCGGCGCGCTGTTCAACCTGCCCGCCGTGGCCATCGTGCTGGCCTTGACCTGGCTTTGCTACATAGGCATTCGCGAGTCTTCGGGCATGAACGCGCTGATGGTATTGCTCAAGGTCGGACTGATCGTGGTCATCATCGTCGCCGGTGCACGTTACGTGAATGTCGACAACTGGCATCCGTTCATTCCTGCGCAGCAAGGGCCGGACAAGTACGGCTGGTCCGGCATCTTCCGCGGTGCGGCCATGGTCTTCTTCGCCTACATCGGCTTCGAGGCCACATCGACTGCGGCACAGGAATGCAAGAATCCGCAACGCGACCTTCCCTTCGGCATCATGGTCTCGCTGTTCCTGTGCACGGTGCTGTACCTGGGCATGGCGGCGGTCATGACCGGACTGGTACCTGCGGCCATGCTGGACACGGCCGACCCGGTCATCACCGCCATGCGCGGCCATCCGCAGCTTGACTGGCTGCGACCACTGGTCGAGATCGGCGCCCTGATCGGCCTGTCCTCGGTGATCCTGGTGATGATCATCGCGCAACCGCGCATCTTCATGATCATGGCCCGCGACGGCATGCTGCCCAAGGTATTCGCCCGGGTGCATCCGCGTCATCGCACGCCGCACATCAACACCCTGATCACCGGCTTCGGGATCGCGTTGCTGGCGGCAATCTTCCCGTTGGACCTGCTGGCCGACCTGACCTCGATGGGCACCCTGATCGCATTCGCCGCAGTCTGCGCGGGCGTGCTGATCCTGCGCTACACCCAACCGGACCTGCCGCGCACCTTCCGCGTGCCGGCGGCATGGTTCACCTGCACGGCAGGCGTACTGAGCTGCAGCTTCCTGCTGTCGCAGATGAACTGGTTCAACTGGACCCTGATGGGTGTCTGGACGGTATTCGGGCTGGCCATCTATTTCCTCTACGGTTACCGCAACAGCCTGCTCAGGCAGCGGGCCCGGCCCGGCGGAAACATCTGAACATACGCTCACGTATGCTCAAATTATCCTCGATATAACATTAGATATTGCATATATTTTATTGTTTAATATAGGTTATTCTTTTTTTATTCCAGCCGGACTGCAAAACATCTGGATGCCGACTGGGCGGGGGAGTATCATGCTTGGTCCGCGGGTTTTTCACTTGGCAGTGGGCCCCGGAATGCCGCCCGGGCGCACCGGATGGGTCAGCTCCTCAATCCGGTGTGCTCGGGCAGCACCTCTCCTGCAGCACCCATTCCCGGCAACCCATGCCATCCCCGCACCCTGCCGCAAAAGCTTGCGCATGCGGGCGGACACGTGCACAGGCCCTGAAGGCAAGCTCCAGACATGACAAAGGCCGGACATGCCGGCCTCCGTTCATGTGTATTTGCCGGGGTGCCGGGCTCTGCGCCCGGCGGATCCTCAGGCCTTGTTCTGATGCGATACGCACCATCCCTTGGCAGCCACATCCTTGCCCGGGAAGATCTTGCACGGCCCCCAGGCCTCACCGGCCTTGCCCTCGTAGAACAGGCAGTTGCTGCAATCAGCTCCGGGCTTGTACGCCGGATTCTTGGTCTTCGTGTGGTCCTCGACGTAACCCAGCGCCTTGGCCGTTGGGTCCGATGGGGACAGATGTGGCAAGCCACCTGCACGCGCCACACGCGGCAGGATGCCGGCTACTGCGGCAACCGCCGCCGTACCTGCGGCAAGTTTCAGGAAACTGCGCCGTGATTCGTTCATGGAACCTTTGCTGCTCATGGACTGGATACCTCCTACAGTATGCCCAGGGACTCTTGAATCATGCCATTTTATCAGCCCGCGACCAGACACCCCGCGCAAAAAATCCAATGGTGAGAATGGCTTTCATTACCTGTTTGCCAACTGAAGCCGCGTGATATGATTGCACGACTTTGGACGTCCAAATTCGTGGCCATGAATGCATGCTGACGCATCCAATGCCGATGACCTCAAGTGCTGCGCGCGTGCCATAGCAGAAGCGGCCGCCGAATGTGCCGCGCTGGGCTGGACACCGGCCACCAGCAGCAACTTTTCGATGCGCATGGCCAACGGCAGGCATGTGGCCATCACTGTATCGGGCCGCGACAAGGGCCGACTCCGCGACGAGGACATCATGGTCGTCGATCTGGCGGGAAAGCCGGTCGACAGCGATCATCGCCCGTCGGCGGAAACCACACTGCACACCCAGATCTACCGTCGCATGACGGATGCACACGCCGTGCTGCATACCCACTCGCGCAACCAGAGCGTGGCCTCGCGGCTGTTCGCCGGTCAGGGCCTGTTGCGACTGCAGGGCTGGGAGCTGCAAAAAGCCATCGGCGGCCAGGACACGCACGAAGACGCACTGGACGTACCCGTCTTTCCCAACACCCAGCACATGCCCGACCTGGAAGCGCACGTCGATGCCTGGCTGGATGCCGGCAAGCCCCTGCACGCCTACCTTATCGACGGCCACGGCTTGTACGTGTGGGGCCGTGACATGACGGAGGCGCGACGCCACCTCGAAGCCCTGGAATTCCTGCTTGGTTGCGAACTTGACCTGAGGAGACTCGCACCGTGAGCCGACTTCGCATATACAACGATTCCGACGGCAGCCGCTGCCTGACCAGCCACCACGATCACGACGCCATCGCCCACCAACTCCATGCCGTCGGTGTACGCTTCGAACGTTGGGAAACGGCACATCCGATCGCGCCCGGCGCTGAGCCCGAGGCGGTGATCGCCGCCTACCGCAATGACATCGATCGCCTGATGGCGAACGAAGGGTACACAACGGTCGACGTGATCAGCATCCACCCCCAGCATCCCGACCGTGCCGCATTGCGCCGGAAGTTCCTCGAGGAACATACCCACAGCGAGGACGAAGTACGCTTCTTCGTTGCCGGTGCTGGTCAGTTCACCCTGCACATCGACGACAAGGTCTACGAGATATTGTGCGAAGCGGGCGATCTGATCGGTGTCCCAGACGGCACCCGGCACTGGTTTGACATGAGCGAAGCGCCCTCGTTCGTGGCCATCCGCCTGTTCACCAATCCCGAAGGCTGGGTAGCCACATTCACCGGTGACGACATCGCCGGTCGCTTTCCACGCATGCAGGCGATGTAAGGGCTGCCTGGATCGCCTGCAACGCCTCCGGTATTTCCTGCCAGCGCCCGATGAACGCCCCTGGGAAGCAAAAAGCAGCCTGACGCCATGCCCGGAAGTCGCATCTCGACCCGGGCAGCGTCGCTGCGCAGAGCCCGGTTACCGGCTATCCTGAAACATGCCCCTGTCCTTCCGATCCGGTTCGCCATCACGCCATGAACATCCGCGCCATCGTTACCGACATCGAAGGCACCACCAGCTCGATCGATTTCGTGCACAAGGTGCTGTTTCCGTACGCGCGAGAGCATCTTCCGGCATTCGTCCGTGCCCACGCCGGCGAGCCTGCGGTACGTGCACGGCTGCTTGAAACGGCGCGGGAAGCAGGTGTACAGCCAGACGACCCTGAAGCCGTCATCGCCGTGCTGCTTGAGTGGATCGATGCCGACCGCAAGGCCACGCCGCTCAAGGCGCTGCAAGGCATGATCTGGAAGCACGGCTACGCCAGCGGCGCCTTTCGCGCGCATGTCTATCCGGAAGTCCCCGCCCGCCTTCGCACGTGGCATGACGCCGGCATCGCGCTGTACGTGTATTCCTCCGGCTCGGTCGCGGCGCAGAAGCTGTTTTTCGCACACACCGAGGCAGGCGACCTCACAGCGCTGTTCCAGGGTTATTTCGACACCGAGACCGGACCCAAGCGCGACACGGCATCCTATCGCCGCATCGCGGCACAGGTGGGCCTGCCAGCAGCTGCCATCCTGTTCCTCTCCGATGTCACCGGGGAACTGGATGCTGCGCGTGCGGCCGGTCTCGGCACCACGCTGATTTGCCGACCGCCCCGTCCTTGTCCGCCTGAAGCCGCGCACCGCTGCGTGGCGGATTTCGAACACATCGATGCCTGAGATGAACAGCCGCAAAGCCAGCCGAACCGGTGCCGTCCTGTCCTCCATGGCGATGTTTGTCCTGGCCGCATGGTTCATGCCGTATGCCGGGGCATCGCCGACGCAGGATCCGGGCACGCGCTGGCCTGCCCACGCGCCGACGCCGGAACAGGTGATGTACGCGCAACCGGAGCTGATGGCACAGGCCCTGGACCGCCTTGCGCCTCAGGATCCGAAGCGGATCGATCTGTACCTCATCGCCTTCGCCGGCGACGGCGGTGAAAACGTGTTCCGCAACGAAGTCGAGTACGCAGCGCGCCTGTTTGCCCGCCGTTTCGGCGCACGCGGTCACACCCTGGTGCTGGAAAACAACCCGGCCACGCTCGCCACCGCGCCGCTTGCCGACTGGACCAACCTGGAAACGGCACTGGCCGCGGTGCATCAGGTGATGGATCCGCGGCAGGACATCCTGGTGCTCTACCTGACCAGCCACGGCAGCGAGGATCACGCCCTGTGGGTGAACATGCCACCCCTGCCACTGGATCCGATCGGCGCCAGGGACCTGGCCGGGATCCTCGCCGAAAACGACTTCCGATGGAAAGTGGTGATCGTCAACGCGTGCTATTCAGGCGGTTTCATCGCGCCGCTGCGCAACGCCAACACGCTGATCATCAGCTCGGCGAGCGCGGACCGCACTTCGTTCGGCTGCGGGAGCGAATCGCAGATCACCTATTTCGCCGATGCCTTCCTGGTGCATGCACTCAATCGCACGGCCGATTTCGTGGCCGCATTCGGACAGGCAGGCAAGCTGGTCCGGCAGTGGGAGCGTCGCGAAAAGCTGCCTGCATCGGATCCTGGCATCAGCGCCGGCAAGGCCGTGCTGGCTCAACTGGTGAAATGGCGAGCCAGCCACCGACCGGGACCGCCAGTGCCCTTCCTGCCTGCATCGCAGAACACGACCGCGAGCCCGGGCGCGCTACCATGACCCGATGCACCCAATGCCGAGGATGAAGCATGCCATCAGAACCTGTGGACACTGCACTGGAACTGTCGCGCAAACTGGTCTACCTGGCTGCCGAACGCACCTTGACGTCCTGGATCCGCACAGCGCTTTCGCTCATGGCCCTGGGTTTCGTCATCGATCGCTTCGGGTTGATCCTGCACCAGATCCCCGCCCCATCCGGGCATGCCCAGCTCTACCCGCGCATGCTCTCAACCTGGGGCGGCGCCATCCTCATCGGCATGGGTGTGCTGATGGCGCTTGCTGCCGGCATCCGCTACATGCATTTCGCCCTGTCCTATCACCGCAACCGCAGCACACGGCTGGGCACGAGCCTGCATCTTGGCGCACTGTTCGCGTTGTTCCTGGCGCTGTTCGGCAGTGCACTCATCGTGCTCCTGGTCAGCGTCCTGCCCTGAGGAGAGTACCCCATGCAACTCTACATAAGCCTGACTTCCCCGTTCGCCCGCAAGGTCCGTGTTGCCGTGGCGGAAAAGGGACTGGGCGACCGCATTGCCGAGCACGTGGTCGACCCCTGGAACGATGATCCGGCACTGGCCGCGGCCAACCCGCTGATGCAGGTACCCGCACTCACCCTTGACGAGGGTCTCGCGCTGACCGACAGCGACACCATCCTCGGCTGGCTGGACCGGGCGTTCCCGAAGACCCCACTGTGGCCGCACGATCCTGCCGCGCGGACCCGCGCCGAGGCCGTGGCGGCACTCGCGCAGACCATGATCGAGTACACCGTGTTCCTGGTGCTGGAAGGGCGCCGCCCGGAACCGTCGCGCAGTTCCGTCATGATCGAGCGTCGCACCCAGGCCCTGCTGCGCGGTGCGCAGGCGCTGGAAACCCGCTTCCATGCCAGCAAGGGTCCCTTCAATCTCGACAGTATCGGCGTGGCCTGCGCGCTGGCCTACATGGACTTTCGCCAGCCGCAGATCGACTGGCGCGCGAAGGCCCCCGGCTTGGGCGCCTGGATGCTATGGGCTGCCGAACGCCCTTCCATGCGCCAGACCGCACCGCCAGCCTGAACGGGGACCAAAAGACAGACGGCATCAGCGCGCGAGTGCTGCCGAACGTGAACACCAGCCCGGAAGACGACAGGACCCTTCCAGGCGGGCACGCTGCCCCGGAGTGACGCGCTCAGCCCGCGTGCCGCTCGCGCAGGCAGGCTTCCACATCGGACAGGCCCAGGTTGCGCGCACGCAGCAATACCAGCAGATGGTAGAACAGGTCCGCCGCCTCGCCGACCAGGGCACCGTCTTCTTCAGCAACCGCTGCCAGCGCGGTCTCCACACCCTCCTCGCCGACTTTCTGCGCGATGCGGCGCACGCCGGCATCGAACAGGCGGGTGGTGTAGCTGTCTTCGGGCAGTTCGGCGTGACGCCGTGCAACCAGTGCGTCGAGTTGGCCGAGGAAGGCCAGCGCATGACTGGAGTCGTCACCGAAACAACTGTCCGTGCCCAGGTGGCAAGTCGGCCCGTTGGGCGCGGCCTGCACCAGCAATGCATCGTTGTCGCAGTCGGCATGGATGGACTTCAGTTCCAGGGTGTTGCCGGAAGTCTCGCCCTTGGTCCACAGGCGCTGCTTGCTGCGGCTGTAGAACGTGACCTTGCCGCTGCTCAACGTGGCCTGGAGGGACTCGCGATTCATGTAGCCGAGCATCAGCACGCGGCCGTCGCGCCAGTGCTGCACGATGGCGCTGATCAGGCCGTCGCCCTTGCTCCAGTCCAGGCGTTCGGGGTCGAAAGCGGAAGTTGCGTGTTCTGACATGTGCTGGACCCTTCAGTCAGTGTTCCAGGTGTAGCGCACCGGCACGCCGGCACGGCCCAGGTGTTTCTTGAGGTCGGGGATGGCGATATCACCGCCATGGAACACGCTGGCGGCCAACGCGGCATCGACATGGGCCTCGCGGAATACCTCGACGAAGTGATCCGGTGTGCCGGCACCGCCCGATGCCACCAGCGGCACCTCGCAGATCGCACGCACCCGGGACAACTGCTCGATATCGTATCCGGCACGCACGCCGTCGGTACCCATGCAGTTCAGCACGATTTCGCCGGCACCCAGGCGCTGCGCCTCCCCGACCCAGTCGAGCGTGCGGCGAGTCAGCGCACGGGTCTTGTCCGGATTGCCGGTGTACTGGCGCACCCGCCACTCCCCGTCTGCATCGCGCATGCTGTCCACGCCGACCACCACGCACTGCACGCCGAAGGCTTCGGCCAGCTCTGCAATCAGTCCGGGCCTCTCCAGTGCAGGCGAATTCACCGACACCTTGTCGGCGCCCGCATGCAGCACATCGCGCGCGTCTTCCACGCTGCGGATGCCGCCGGCGACGCAGAACGGGATGTCGATCCCGCGCGCCACGCGTTCGACCCAGGCGCGCTCCACGCGCCGTCCCTCGGGACTGGCGGTGATGTCGTAGAACACCAGTTCATCGGCGCCCGCGTCACGGTAGCGCAGGGCCAGATCGACGATGTCGCCCATCACCACGTGATCGCGGAAACGCACGCCCTTGACGACCTTGCCGTCGCGCACGTCCAGGCAGGGAATCAGGCGCCGCTTCAGCATGCCAGCGCCTCGCCCAGGGTGAAACGGCCTTCCAGCAGCGACCGTCCCAGCACGATGCCGGCGGCGCCAAGCTCTCGCGCGGCGCGCACGTCGTCCAGGGTACGCACCCCGCCCGAAACCTGCACGTGAAGATCCGGTGCGAGCACGCGCAGGTACGACAACAACGTCAGGTTGGAGCCGGCCAACGTGCCATCTCTGTCAATGTCGGTGCACAGCAGGTGGCGTGCGCCGACCGCGGCATAATACGGTGCCAGCTCGTCAAGCGTGGCGCGTTCGTCCTTGATCCACCCTGCGCTGGGCAGACGCCAGGCGCCATCGCGCCAGCGGGTATCCAGGGCCAGGGTCAGGTGATCGGCGCCGAAGTCTCCGAGCCAGGCTTTCACGCGTTCGGGCTCGCGCACGGCCAGGCTGCCCACCACCACGCGCTCCACCCCGGTGTCCAGCAGACGCCGGACGTCCTCAGCATCGCGCACCCCGCCACCGGCCTGCAGGCGCATGCCGGCGTGTGCCAGATCCCCGAGCACGCGCAGATTGTCCAGTTGCCCGCTGCGCGCACCGTCCAGGTCGACCACGTGTAGCCATCGAGCGCCTTGCGCCGCGTAGCTGCGGGCCAGCGCCAGCGGTTCGACCGGATAGGCCGTCTGCCTGTCGTAATCACCCTGATACAGGCGCACCACACGACCTTCACGCAGGTCGATGGCGGGAATCACGCTGAAACCGTTCATGCCACGACCTCGCCAGTGCTTGGGGCGCTCGCGCTGCCAAGCGCCAGGAAATTGCCCAGCAGCCGCGCGCCGACCGCAGCAGAACGCTCCGGGTGGAACTGCATGCCGCAGAAATTGCCTTGCCTCACCACGGCGCTGAAGGGCGCGCCATATTCGCTGCTGGCCAGCGTGTACGGCCCCACCGGAGCCGCATAGCCATGCACGAAATAGGCATGGCGGTCGCCGGCATCCAGCCCGGCCAGCAACGGGTCCTCGCGTACCGTATCAAGCGTGTTCCAGCCCATGTGCGGCACCCGCAGTCCTGTGTCGCGCGGAAAACCCAGCACCCTGCCAGGCACCACGCCCAGGCAAGGGGTATCGCCCTCCTGCGAATGTTCGAACAGCAATTGCATCCCCAGGCACACGCCCAGTACAGGCTGCGTGAGTGCGCGGATGACCGCATCCAGGCCACGCTCGCGCAGTCGCGCCATGCCCGGTCCTGCGGCACCCACCCCGGGCAGGATCACGTGACTGGCGGCGCGGATGCGCCCGGGATCGTCACTCATCACCGCCTCGACGCCGAGACGTTCCAGGGCGTAACGCACGGAACCGATATTGGTGCCGCCGGCATCGACCAGTACCACCTCGCCGCTCATAGCGCCCCCTTGGTGCTGGGCAGCACATCACCTTCGCGGCGGATCGCCTGGCGCAGGGTACGCGCGACGACCTTGAAGCAGCCTTCGACCATATGGTGCGTGTTCTCGCCCTCGATGGCGAGATGCAGGTTGGCACCAAGTGCCTCGCACAGCGAACGGAAAAAGTGCGGCACCATCTCCGTGGACAGTTCTCCGACACGCTCGCGCGCAAATGCACCCTCGAACACGAAACAGGGACGCCCGGAAAGATCCAGTGCCGCACGGGCTAGGCTTTCATCCATGGGCAAGGTGAAACCGTAGCGGGCAATACCGCGCTTGTCTCCCAGCGCCTCGCGCAGGGCCTGTCCCAGCGCCAGTGCGCAGTCTTCCACGGTATGGTGTTCGTCCACGTGCAGATCGCCTTCACAGACCAGGCTCAGGGCAAAGCCGCCGTGCTTGCCGATCTGCTCCAGCATGTGGTCGAAATAGCCGATGCCGGTACGGATCTCCGGCTCCCCCGGTGCGTCCAGGTCCACCGCCACCCGGATGCGAGTCTCGCGGGTTTCACGCACGACCCGGGCCGTGCGCGGTGCATCGCACAGCAGGTGCGCGATGTCCATCCACGCCATGCCACCCGAACCCACGCGCAGACCGCGCACGCCCAGGTTGGCCGCAAACTCGATGTCACTGTCGCGGTCACCCACCATCGCCGACTGCGCGCGACTCCAGCCATCGTCGGCCAGGTAATGACGCACCAGTCCCGTGCCCGGCTTGCGCGTGTCCTTGCCGTCCGCAGGAAAACTGCGATCGATCAGCACTTCGCGAAACACGATGCCCTGCGAGGCCAGGATGCCAAGCAGCAAGCCATGCGGGCCGTCGAAGTCTTCCTGGGGAAACGCCTCGGTACCCAGACCGTCCTGGTTGGTCACCATCACCAGCTCGTACCCGCAGGCAACGCAACGACGCAGGGCGGGGATCACGTCCGGCAG
This sequence comes from Rhodanobacteraceae bacterium, assembly GCA_027019085.1. Lineage (GTDB taxonomy): Bacteria > Pseudomonadota > Gammaproteobacteria > Xanthomonadales > Rhodanobacteraceae > Oleiagrimonas. Next base: position 75,426 of record JALUXG010000008.1, read on the forward strand.
CAGGGCGAGCTTCTCGTAACGGTCGATCTGTTCGTCGGCCGGCTCCTCGATCAGGCAGCCGTCGCGGTCCACGAACAACAGCTTGCGGCTCATGCGACCTCTCCTGAATGCGCCATCGCTTCGAGTACAAGCGTGTTCTCCTCAGGCGTACCGATGCTCAGGCGGAGGCAGCCCTGCAGGCCCGGATAACGCCCCACGTCGCGAACCACGATGCCCTGCTTGAGCAGGTTGCGATAGGTCGCCCCGGCATCATCCATCGCCACGGTCAGGAAATTCGCGCGCGAGGGATAGACCCTGCGAACGCCCGGCATGTCACCCAGTGCAACGGCCATGCGGGCACGCTCGGCCAGTACCTCGGACACGTGCGCTTGCATCCATGCCGCGCCTTCGCTGTCCAGTGCCCGGAGCGCCGCCTCGACACTCGGCGTGGGGATCGGATACGGGGCCATGATCCGGCGCAGCAGCGCGATCACCTCGGCATCGGCCAGCAAGGCACCGATGCGTGCACCGGCAAGCGCCCAGGCCTTGGACAGAGTGCGCAGCACGCCCAGATTCGGATACTGGTCAAGCAGCCGCGATGCACTGCCGGCTTCGGCATATTCCAGATACGCCTCGTCGACGATGACCATCGCGCGCCCTCCAAGCGCCTGCGCCAGACGCTCGATGGAAGCCAGGGGCACCAGGCCGCCGGTGGGGTTGTTGGGCGAACACACGAAAAGCAACTTCACCGCGGGGGAAAGCCCGGCGAGCACCGCCTCCACATTCAACGCAAAATCGGCGTCCAGGGCAAAACGTTCCACGGCGGCCCCCTGCACACCGGCGCACACCGCGTACATGCCGAATGTCGGCGGACTGATCGCGATGGCGTCGCGCCCGGGCCGGCAGAAGGCGCGCAGCAACAGGTCGATCGCCTCGTCACTGCCGCGCGCGACCAGCACCTGTTCCTCGCGTACTTCGTAGAGTTGCGCCAACCGCTTGCGCAGGGCCACGGGCTGCGGATCCGGATAGCGATTCAGCGCGCAAGCCCCATCACCGCGCGGTGGCCACGGCGACTCGTTGGCATTGAGCATGATCGCGGCACTGCCAGCTTCCATGCGCGCCGAGGAATACGGCGCCAGGGCCCGCACTTCGGGCCGGGCAAGATCGAGCACGCTCATGATGCGGCCTCCTGTGCGGACAGCCGTATGCGCACCGCACGCGCATGCGCCTCAAGACCCTCGGCCTCGGCCAGAGTCACCGCGCACTCGCCGATGCCACGCAGGCCGTCGGCTGTCAGCTCCTGCACGGTGATCTGCTTGAGGAAGCTCGCCACCGACACGCCACTCCATGCCCGCGCATGGCCATAGGTGGGCAGCACGTGGTTGGTGCCGCTGCAGTAGTCACCCACCGATTCGGGCGACCAGCTTCCCAGGAAGATCGAGCCCGCGCTTTCGATGCTCTCGAGCAGGGTCCGCGGTGCGGCGACCTGCAGGATCAGGTGCTCGGGCGCGTAGGCGTTGCTGACCTGGGCCGCCTGGGCCAGCGAATCGACCCGGATCACGCGGCTCGACGCCAACGCGCGGCGCGCGGTATCGGCACGCGGCAGGGTCGCCAGCTGCTCTTCCAGCGCCCCGATCACGTCACGCGCCAGACGTTCGGACACGGTCACCAGGAGAACCTGCGAATCGGGTCCGTGTTCGGCCTGGGAAAGCAGGTCGGCGGCGACAAATCGGGGATCGGCCTGCCCGTCGGCGATGACCAGCACCTCGGAAGGACCTGCCGGCATGTCGATAGCTGCGCCGCCGGGCCTGGCGGACACCTGCTGCTTGGCCTCGGTCACCCAGCTGTTGCCGGGTCCGAACAGCTTGTCGCAGCGCGGCACGCTTTGCGTGCCCATCGCCATGGCGGCAATCGCCTGTGCCCCACCGATGCGAAACACCTGTTCTATGCCGCACAGGCGTGCGGCGTACAGGACCGCCGGATCGGCGCTCCCGTCGGCGCGCGGCGGCGTGCACAGGACGATCTCGGGACACCCTGCCAGTTGCGCGGGCACACCCAGCATCAGGGCCGTGGACGGCAGGGGCGCGCTGCCGGCCGGCACGTACAGGCCGACGCGGCGAATCGGTCGCAGCATGCGCTCGCATACCACACCGGGAGCGGTTTCCACCCGCACAGTAGTGGGCGCGGCTGCACGATGAAAAGCCTCGATGCGATTGCGCGCCTCGCCAATTGCCTGCTTGAGCGATGTATCGATCCGTTCCTGCGCGGCATCGAAGTCGCTCCCGGAAACACGCGCATCAACCAGGTCGCAGCCATCCAGCCGCAGGGTCAGGTCGCGCAGTGCGGCATCCCCGTCGCGGCGAACGTCCTCGATAATCTGCGCCACCGCGCGGGTCCGATCCGCGCTTTGTGCCTGGGCCGGACGCTGCAGCAGGTCAAGTTGTTCCCTCGCGCCCAGGGCCATCCAGTCGATGATCTTCATGCCAGCATCATCTCCACCGGCAGCACCAGCATGTTGTGCGCACCGGCCTGCTTCATGGCTTCAAGATCCTGCCAGCTCAGGTTGCCGCTGCACACGCACTGCAAGGCAATATCGTCCGGCCGTCCTTCGATGGGAGTGACTGTGGGCATCGGTTGCCCAGGAAGCAGCGCGGTGATGGCCTCCAGTGCTATACGCGGCGCCTTGAGCATGAGCAGACGCGATTCGCGCACGTGCAGCACACCGTCAAGGCGCCGCAGCAGCAGTTCCAGAAGGTCCCCGCGCTCGTCACGCGGCGCCTCGGCGGCACCGGCCAGAACGGCCTCGCTCTGCATGATCACTGCCGCTTCCTGCAACTGGTTGGCCGCCAGTGTGGCCCCGCTCGAGACCAGGTCACAGATCAGATCGGCGGTGCCCAGGCGCGGCGCGATCTCGACCGAGCCGGACAGGGTCACGATCTGCGCATCGACGTCATGGCGCTTCAGCCAGTCGGCAAGCAGGTGCGGGTAGGTGGTGGCGATGCGCTGCCCTGCAAGCTGCGCGGGGCCCTGCCATTCCTGCTCCTGCGGGATGGCGATGGACAGTCTGCAACCGCCGAATCCCAGGGCGCGCAATTCGCGGAACGGCGATGCCTCAGTCACGCCAAGCCCCGCCTCTTCAAGCACGTTGCGCCCGACCACGCCAAGGTCGCACACCCCGTCCGCGATGAGCCCGGGAATATCGTCGTCGCGCACCAGCAGGAGGTCCACGGCCATGTTCTCGCCGAAACAGAACAGCTTGTCCCGACTGCTGCGGAATTTCAGCCCGCAACGTGTCAGCAGGTCACGGGACGGGTCGCCCAGGCGCCCGGACTTCTGCACGGCAATGCGCAAACGGTCGCGTGGAATCATGCGCGTGCCTCCGGGGTCGATCTACGTGAACGGACGGCCTTGCAGGCATTCGCCGCAGCACGGTATCCGCCTTCTCCCTGGCTGATGCAACGCGCCACCCGCCCGATCGTGGTGATGCTGACCGCGGTGCGCTCGTGGATGTCGCGATAGGTGTGCCCTTCCAGGACCAGCGGCACCACGCTCCAGCGGTCGATCAGCGCCTCCAGCTCGGCGGGCGTGCACAGATCACGCAGGAACGCGCGCATGGCTTCCACGCTGTCCAGGGACAGCATGGCCCTGCACAGACCGGTTTCGGCCTTGCTGCGCGAGAGCTTGGGTTCGAGTGCGCGTCGTTTCATGACATATTAATGCGTTAATACATTGAGCGGCGGATTTTAGACCCACCTCAGGCTCTTGGCAAGCCCTGCTGCGTGATCCGGAAAACCGGCGAAGTCGAAAGATGCTTCCACACGCGTGATGCGAACGCCCCGGGAGTGCGTCACCTGCCGTCCCGGGAAGATCCTGACGCAATCGCGCCATGCGACGCGCGTCCAGGCATGGACGCCAAGTTGTCCACAAGACCTGTGCACAGATCCGGGAAAACCCTGTGGACAACCCGCAAGCCAGCCCGTTCTTCCGACCAAGCCAGCACATTGCGCAAATCTTGCGCAATGCATTCAGTCCAGCAAGCTGCCTTCCGCGACCAGTTCGCAGATGCGGCGCACATCGCTATCCATCGGCCGGTCGCTGCGCAGGAAGGCCACCTCCTCGCGCAGCCGCTCCAGCGTACGGCGCACGGCATGACCGGCATGAAACGATTCGGCGTCGGCCAGCACCCGCATCAGGCTCCGCACTTCCTCCACGAACTGCTCATGATGCCTATGGCCCACTGGAGGCGCGCCGGTGACCTTGGCAGCCAGGGCCCGCCAATCGCCCTCGCGCGCCAGCGCACGCGCAGCATTGAGCATGTCCTGGCGATACTCCAGAGCCTGGGCGGCAGTAAACAGTTCCAGCGCGAGCACATGGCTCAGGTCCTCGGTCATGTCCAGCACGTGGCGTGCCTCGTTTGCTCCCATGGACACATGGTCCTCGGCGTTGGCACTGGTCGGAATCGAATACACCGAGGCCGGATGCGCACGCGTGGCCAGGTCGTTGACCAGCGCCGCAGCGCTGTACTGCACGATCATGAAGCCGGAGTCGGTGGCGTCCTCATTGCCGGTGAGGAAGGCCGGAAGACCATCGTTGGTCGCCGCATCCACAAGTTTGTTGAGACGCCGCTCGGAAATCGATGCCAGAACCGGGATGGCCGCCTTCACGTAGCTCATGACCAGCGCCAGCGGCATGCCGTGGAAATGGCCGGCGGAGATCACCTGGTCCTCGATGTACCGGGGGTTCTTCGCCTCGGGAAACACCAGCGGATTGTCGGTGACCGCATTGAGTTCGATATCGATGACGCGGCAGGCCTGGGCCACGGCATCGCGCACGGCGCCATGCACCTGCGGCACGCAACGCATGCAATAGGCGTCCTGCGGCTGGTGCTTCTTGCCCCCCCTGAATGGCAGGAAACGGTGATAGAACGCTTCGCGGCCATGGCGCTGGCTGACGGGCACCCAGTCCCAGCAGATGTCGAAACGCTGCGCCTGCGCCTCGGGTGTATGCCAGGCCTCGACGGTCCAGGGCCGGAACCGGGGCACCAGGTGATAGGGAATATCGATCAGGGTCGAGCCGTCGAGCAGTTCGCGCATGCGTGCGGCGGTCTCGACCTGCCCCGGATGCGGACGCAAGGCATGCACTTCCTCGCGCATGGCGCCACTGCGGCCGGCAAAGGCATCCAGTGACATGGCCGCGGCCAAGTCGGCCGTGACCAGCAACTGTTCGAGTCTTTCCAGCGCCAGCACCGCCGTGGCCAGCATCTGGGTGGTGCCGTTGTTGAGCGCAAGTCCTTCCTTGAAGGACAGTTTCACCGGCGACAAGCCGGCACGCTTCAGGGCCTCGGCACCCGCCAGGCGCTCGCCTTCGTGGAAGGCCTCGCCACCGCCCAGAAGGACGATGGCCAGGTGCGAGAGCGGAGCGAGATCACCGGAAGCACCGACCGAACCCTTGCGCGGGATGACGGGCGCGATGCCGCGATTGAGCATGGCGGCCAGCGCCTGGAGGGTTTCCACGCGAATGCCCGAATGCCCGCGCATCAGGGTATTGATGCGGATCACCAGCATCGCGCGCACCACCGGCACCGGAAACGGTTCGCCGACGCACACCGCATGCGTGACGATGAGATTGCGCTGCAACTCCTCCATCAGCGAACCTTCCGGTGCATCCGGATGTCCGCCGGGCAGTTCGTCGCGCGCGCGGTGCGCTCCCAGCAGGCGGTCGGCGTTGCTGCCAAAACCCGTGGTGACGCCATAGATCGGCTCGCCGCAATGGACCTTGTCGGCCAGGAAATCGGCGGCCTTGCGCACCTTTTCCAGCTGCCCGCTATCGAGCTCCACCGATGCACCCCGGGCAACCCGCGCCACCTCGGCCCGGGTCAGCCGAAGTCCATCGAGGACAATGACATCGCTTTTGCTCATGGCCGGACGCCCTACCCGTTTCGCGTAACAGGCATGATGGCCGCCTGTTCCAGCTCCACCCGCAAGGTCCTGACCAGCTCGTCACGGGCCACCTCGAACTGGTCGTTGCGGCGCATGTCCTTGATGGTGACCGTGCCGCGCGCAAGCTCCTCGCTGCCCAGCACGGCGACGAACCGGATACCGGCCCGGTCGGCATGCTTGAACTGCCTGCCGAGCTTGCCCGGCTCCATCACCGTCTCGGTGGCTATGCCACCGGCACGCAGCTCGCTGGCCAGGGCAAGGTAGTCGGCCATGCGGGTCTCGTCCATCTGCGTGACCAGGACCTGCACCGAGCTGTCGGCGGTGGAGATCAGGCCAGCCTCGCGCAACTGCCAGAACAGGCGGGTGGCGCCGATCGAGATACCCACGCCGGGCAGATGGGAACGGGTGTATTGTCCGGCCAGGTTGTCGTAGCGCCCGCCCGAACAGATCGAACCGATGTCCGGATGCTCGTCCAGCGTCGTTTCATAGACCATGCCGGTGTAGTAATCGAGTCCTCGGGCGATGGACAGGTTCAGGGCAAAACGCTCCTCGGGCACGCCCAGATCGCGCACCATGGCCAGCACCTGCCTGAGTTCGGCCCGGCCCTGCTCGAACGTTTCACTGCCATCGCCAAGCGCATCCAGCTTCTGCATCGCATCCTCGAACGAGGACGAACGCACGGCGACAAAATCGAGGATGCGCGAAACCACCTCACCGGACAGCCCGAATTCAGGCCCGGCCAGGACATCACGTACATGGTCGCCACCGCGCTTGTCGAGCTTGTCGACTTCCCGCAGCACGCGCATCTGCTGCTCGCTGTCGGCTATGCCCAGACCCTCGAAGAAACCGCGCATCAGCTTGCGGTGGTTGAGCTGGATGGTGAACGGACCGATGCCCAGGTCGCGGAACACGCTGTGGATGACGGCCGGCATTTCGGCGTCGTAGCGAATGGACAGCTGATCGCGTCCGATGACGTCGATGTCGCACTGGAAGAATTCGCGGAAACGGCCGCGTTGCGCGCGTTCGCCACGGTACACGCGCTGGATCTGATACCGGCGGAAGGGAAAGCTCAGCTCGCGTTCGTGCTCGGCCACGTAGCGCGCAAGCGGCACGGTCAGGTCGAAACGCAGCGCAAGTTCCGGGCGGCCTTCCTTTTCCAGCGCCCCGGTCGATTGCACGAAGTAGACCTGGCGCTCGGTCTCGCCGCCGGACTTGGTCAGCAACACGTCACTGAACTCCATGACCGGCGTGGCAATGGGCAAGAAACCGTACAGCCTGTAGTTGCGCTCGATGATGTCCAGCATCCGCTGGAAGGCAATCTGGTCGCGCGGCAACAGTTCGAGTACGCCGGGCATGGTTCGGGCCAGGGTCTGCGCCATGGAATCCTCTTTCAAGGGTATTCGGTGATTCGCAGGACACGGGCGCAGCTGGTACGCCGGACCTGTCTGGAAGCGGCCTAGCGTAGCAGACTCCGGCCCCCGTTTAGGCACCCTGGAAGCAACAACAGCAGTTGCCAGCGGAACAGCGGCGCATTATCATGCGCGGCTCGCGTCGGGGTGTAGCTCAGCCTGGTAGAGCGCTACGTTCGGGACGTAGAAGTCGCATGTTCGAATCATGTCACCCCGACCAGGTATGCAATGAAAAGGCCCCCGCGTTGCCGGGGGCCTTTTCATTGCAGGCGAAGGCATGGCAATGACAGGAAACCGGCCTTGTCCAGGCTGCCCCGGCCCTGGAAGTCACCGCAGGCGGGTGCCGCGCGTCACATGGTCTGGGTCGGATTGTCCGCGCTGAGCTGTCCCCCGAGGATCGACTCGATCTTGGTTCGCGCCGTCTCGCCGTCGCTGGTGTCATTGAACTGGATTCCGATACCGGCGGTCCGGTTGCCCTGCGCACCGACTGGCGTGATCCAGACCACCTTCCCGGCCACCGACAGGCGCTCGTTGACCTCCACCAGGGTCAGCAGCAGCACCACCTCGTCGCCGATGTCATAACGCTGCGCTGTGGGCACGAACAGCCCCCCACCCTTCAGGAACGGCATGTAGGCGTTGTACAACGCCCCGCGATCCTTGATCTTCAACGACAGTATGCCCTGCCGCGATGCACCCGCCACGCTCATGCTGTCACCTCCATTCTTCAATGAGCTTGTTCCATCGACGAAAGCGGGTCAAGGGCCGCCTACGTCCCTCACCGCCATGCCGTCAGCAGTTCCAGCAGCAGCAGATCCTTGCGCAGGGGGCCGTCGAGTGCCGTACGCGCACGGTTGGCCTGCGTGAACCAGGCGGACAGCCCGCGTGCTGAAAGCCGCGATTGAAGCATGCCGCGACCGCCTTCGGCACGCTGTCGCAATTCCTCTGCAACCAGGCTGGCGGCAAACCACAGACGCTGCCCTGCATGCTCGTCGGCCCAGGCTCCGGCAACCGCCCCGGCATTGCCCTGGCCGGCAGCCAGTGAGCGCAGGTCATCGCCCACGCGCTGCCGCTCGTCGAGCAGACCATCCTCGAACCAGCGCAGCGCCAGCCCCGGATTGCCTGACGCGGCCTGCAGGGCGTCATCGGCATCGGCCACACCGACCGATTGCAGCCATGCCACGGCCGATTGCGCTTCCGGCAGACGAAACTGGACCAGATGGCAGCGACTGCGAATCGTCGCCGGCAGGCGCCACGGTGCATCGGCAACCAGGATCAGCAACCTGCGCTCACCCGGTTCTTCAAGCGTCTTGAGCAAGGCATTGGCCGCTGCCGCATTCATGGCATCGGCCGGATCGATGACGGCAAGTTGCCAGCCTCCGAACTGGCTGGCCTTGCTCAGGCGTTCGGCAAGCACACGGATCTGCTGCACCACGATTTCCTTGCGCAGCACCCCGTCGCTGCGTTCCTCGAGACTGACCCGATAACGATCCGGGTGCGTCCCGGCCTGCAGCAATCGGCAGGCACGACAATGCCCGCAGGCGTTGCCGTCTTCGCAGGCCTCGCATAACAAGGCGTTCTGCAGCCGATCGCTGAAGTCCCGCTTGCCCAGCCCGGCAGGCCCCTGCAGCATCAAGGCATGCGGCATTGCACCGCGTTCGCGGCGTTGCCTGAGGCGTTGCCAGGGTTCTTCATGCCAGGGCAGCGGACGGTTCATGGCCCGGCCTCGTCCAACAGGGGCTGCATGGCCCGGACCGCCGTTTCCAGCACGCTTGCAGGCGTGCGGGTGGCATCGAGCACATGGATGCGCCCGGGTTCGGCCGCTGCGCGCTCGAGATAGGCCGCACGAACACGCTCGAAGAAGCTTGCCTGCTCGCGCTCGATGCGATCGGCCAGTTCACCGCGCCCCTCGGCACGCCGGCGCCCGGTGGCCACCGGTACGTCCAGCAACAGGGTAAGGTCCGGCTGCAAGCCCGCCGCGGCCCAGCGCTCCAGTGCTGCAATGCGTTCACGAGGCTGTCCGCGGCCGGCGCCCTGATAGGCATAGCTGGCGTCGGTGAACCGGTCGCTGAGCACCCAGCGCCCGGCGGAAAGCGCGGGAAGGATGCAGGCATGCACCAGTTGCGCGCGGGCGGCAAACATCATCAGAAGCTCGGCTTCGGCACAGATCTCATCATGCAGGTCAGGATCGAGAAGTGTTTCCCGCACGCGCTCCCCCAGGCTCGTGCCGCCAGGCTCACGGACCATGAGCGGGTCGATCCCGTGACTGCGCAGATGCACACGCAGGCCGTCCATCAGGGTGCTCTTCCCGGCACCTTCGCCCCCTTCCAGCGTGATCAGTCTTCCCTTCATCGTGAGGCTCCCTTGCATAGCTTGAGCTGATAGCAGCGCACCGCACGATCATGCTCGGCGAGGGTGTCGGAAAAGACGTGCGTGCCATCTCCCCGCGCCACGAAATACAGCGCCTTGCCTGGCTCAGGATGCAATGCGGCGACTATGGCCGGCTTGCCGGGCAAGGCAATCGGCGTCGGCGGCAGGCCGGCGTGCATGTAGGTGTTGTAAGGCGTGTCGGTTTGCAGATCCCGCCTGCGGATGTTGCCGTGATAACTGGCGCCCATGCCGTAGATGACCGCCGGATCGGTCTGCAGGCGCATGCCCTTGCGCAGACGCCGCACGAATACACCAGCAATGCGCGCGCGCTCGTCGGCCTGCGCCGTCTCCTTTTCCACGATCGAAGCCAGGATCAGCGCCTGGTAGGGGGTCTTGATGGGTAGATCCGTTTCCCGTTCGGGCCATAACTTCGCCAACAGGTGCTGCATGGCCTGATGGGAGCGCCTCAGGATGTCCAGGTCACTGTCACCGAGGACGTAGGCATAGGTTTCGGGAAGAAAGCGTCCCTCCGGGTTCTTCCCCGCCATGCCCAGGCGCCGCATGATTTCGGCATTGCTCATGGATGCCGTGGCATGGCGAAGCGCCGGTGCATCGTCCAGCGCCTTGCGCAACTGCTGGAAGGTCCAGCCGTCCACGATGGTAAAGCGATGCTGGACCACCCGCGAATGTGCCATGTCATCGAGCAGTTGTCGCGGCGTCATGCCGGGTCGCAAGGCGTATTCGCCTGCCTGCAGGTCCCGGGTCACATGCATGCGCTCGGCCAGAACGCGCCAGAACCAGCGTGGAGCGGCGCTCAGGTGCCGTGCCTGGAGTTCATCGACGATCCGGTTGAATCCCGCGCCACGGGGAATGACCACCGATGGCGCATCGGGATGAATCGCCATCGGCGCATCCGCAAAGCGGCTGATTTCCTGCCACACCACGACCGCCGACGCCAGCAACGCCGCCAGCAACACGAGGATCCCAATCCAGACACGCACACCGCCGCGCTGCAGTTTCATGCCTCCGGCTCCAGACATGCGCAAAGGTGCTCACGCATGGCCTGCGTGTCCTTCCCGACCGGCAGCCGGCGACCGGCAAGATCGCGTATCGGAAGGATGCCGCGCACACTGGAGCTGAGGAACATTTCTTCGGCCTGCATCAGGGTTTCCATCTCGATCGGCGCCACCCGCACCCCGGGCCAGCGGTCCAGCACCACGGCGCGGGCCACGCCGGCCACCCCGCAGTCATCGAGTGCCGGGGTGTGCCAGACGCCCGCCAGGCGCACGAACAGGTTGGCTGCCGTGGCACACACGACCCGGCCGCGGGTATCGCACATCAGGCCCTCGGCCACGTCCGGATCATCCCATTCGCCGCGAGCCAGCACCTGTTCGAGCCGGTTGAGATGCTTGAGCCCCGCCAATGCCGGCTGCAACGCCAAGCGTGTCCGGCAGAAGCGTACCCGGATTCCGCTCCGGCTCCAATCGGTGTGCAGGGAAGGGGCGGTCCCGGCCGTTATGATGCCGGTGCCCGTCGCGGGATCGGGGGGCCGATAGCCGCGCACGCCACAACCCCGCGTCCAGGTGATGCGCACCACGGCCTCGTGCATGTCCCGTGTCAGGTCATGGACCTCCCGGGCCAGCAGCGCGATGTCCGGCAACGGCATGTGCAAACGTTCGCAGCCTCCGGTCAGGCGCTGCATGTGCCGCGACCACAGCGTCGAGCGCCCATGCCGCACACGCAAGGTCTCGAACAGTCCGTCGCCGTAGAGCAGACCGCGATCGCATGCCGACACCCATTCGCCTGCTCTGCCCAGGACACGACATCGAGCGGTCATGGCTGCACACCCAGCGCTTTCAGCAGGCCACGTGCCTTGTGGCGGGTCTCTTCCAGTTCCGCCTGTGCCCGGGAATCGACCACGATACCGGCCCCTGCCCGCAGTTCGATGCCGCCATCGTGCATACTGAGGGTGCGGATGAGAATGTTCAGGTCCATGTCCCCGTTGCGATCCAGATAACCCATGGCTCCGGTGTAGGCACCCCGGCCCACACCCTCCAGCGCGGCAATGATCTGCATGCAACGCACCTTGGGGCAGCCGGTGATGGTGCCACCGGGAAACGTCGCCGCGATCACCTGCCCCGGTGACACGTCCGGGCGCAGGGTGCCACGCACATTGGATACGATGTGATGCACATGGGCATAACTTTCGACGCTCATCAGTTCGTCGACCTCGACACTGCCCGGCAAGCAGACGCGTCCGAGGTCATTGCGCTCCAGGTCGATGAGCATGATGTGTTCGGCACGCTCCTTGGGGTGACCGACCAGTTCGCCGATGCGCTCGGCATCGTTTTCGCCGGCCATGCGCGGCCGCGTGCCGGCGATAGGGCGGGTCTGCACGCGCCCGCCACGCACTTCAACCAGGCGTTCCGGCGAGGAACTGGACACCGCCCACGCACTATCCTGCCACAGGCCTGCGAACGGCGCCGGGTTGGCCTTGCGCAGCGCGGCATGCACCTTCGCCGGCGTCACCGCAACATCGGGACGGGCATGCCAAGCGCGCGACAGGTTGACCTGGAACACATCGCCGGCAGAAAGGTGCTCCTGCACGCGCGCCACGCCATCGAGGAACGGTGCAGGGGGATCTTCGCGCACCTGTGTGGCAATCACCGCCGGCGGACCGGGAACCTGCGCCCGCGCCAGGTCGTCCTGCATGCAGGCAATCTTGTCGGCATGGCCCGCTTCGGCGACCAGCAGGGTGCGCTGCGATGCATGATCGACCAGGACCGCCGCCGGGCAACGCAACGCCAGAGCAACCGGCATCGGTCCCGGGGCCGGCGGCAGCTGCAAACCGGGCTCGATCTGTGCAACCAGCTCGTAGGCCAGCAGCAGGGCCCAGCCACCATGGAAAGGCAGGGCATCCTCGCCGCGTGCTGTCCGCAGGCTGTGCCATGCATGATCGAGGCGATCAAGGAAGCTTCCGGTTGCGGCCTGTCCATCGACCCGGGTCACACCGTCCGCACCCAGCTCGAGGCGCGATTGCGGAAATGCAGGCAGCAGATCCCATCGCGCATGCGCCGGCCCATGGGCAACACTTTCGAGCAGACAGGGATACCGTCCCGGGTACGCCGCGGCAAGCGCCAGCAGGTCGTGCGTGCCAGGCAGACCCAGCACGCGTGACCCGGTCGCGGAATCCTCGGTGGCGTAAGCGGGATGCATGGGCGGTCGGGAACAACCAGGCGATGGGCACCGGCGGACGCGTTCAAGCAACTGCGCGGCCGCGAAAGACGCCTCGGCCCGGATTACAGCCGCTTGAACACCAGCGAGCCGTTGGTGCCGCCAAAGCCGAATGAATTGGACACCACCACGTCAACCCTGGCCTCGCGCGCGGTGTGCGGCACGAAATCGAGGTCGCAGCCCTCGCCGGGTTCGTCCAGGTTGATGGTCGGCGGGATGATGTCGTCGCGCAGGGCCAGGATCGAGAAAATCGCCTCGACACCGCCGGCGGCACCCAGCAGATGACCGGTCATCGACTTGGTCGAACTCATCATCAGCTTGTAGGCATGGTCGCCGAACACCGTCTTGGCGGCCTGCACCTCGGCCAGGTCACCCTGCGGCGTGGACGTTCCGTGCGCGTTGATGTAGTCGACCTGTGCGGGATCGAGACCGGCATCGGCGATGGCGTGCTTCATGCAGCGCGCCGCACCCTCGCCGCCCTCGCTCGGTGCGGTCATGTGGTAGGCATCCCCGCTCATGCCGAACCCGACCAGTTCGCAGTAGATGTTGGCGCCACGTGCCCTGGCCGACTCGTACTCTTCCAGCATCAGCACGCCGGCACCGTCGGCCAGCACGAAACCGTCGCGCCCGGCATCCCATGGGCGGCTGGCCTTCTGCGGCTCATCGTTGCGGGTGGACATGGCGCGGGCCGAACAGAATCCGCCCACCGCCGTACCGGTGGTGGCGAACTCGGCGCCGCCAGCCAGCATGGCATCGGCTTCGCCGTACTGGATCATGCGCATGGCCAGTCCGATGTTGTGGGTGGCTGTGGTGCAGGCAGTAACGCAGGCGATGTTGGGGCCTTTCAGGCCCAGCATGATCGACAGCTGCCCCGAGACCATGTTGATGATCGAGCTGGGCACGAAGAACGGGGAGATCTTGCGCACGCCGCGCTCATGGAAGTCGATCGCGGTACGTTCGATGGTGTGCAGTCCGCCGATGCCCGCGCCCACGGCTGCACCGACGCGGTCGGCATTGGCCTCGGTCACTTCCAGCCCGGCATCGGCCATGGCCTGCCTGCCCGCTGCCACACCGTAATGGATGAACGGATCCATCTTCTTGATGTCTTTCGGGGCGATGTACTGCGCGGCATCAAATCCACGCACTTCGCCCGAAATACGGGTCGGGAACGTACTGGCATCGAAATGGGTGATCCCGCCGATGCCGCTCTTGCCGGCGAGGATGCTGGCCCAGCTGGTGGCCACATCGTTGCCGACGGGGCTGACCATGCCCATGCCTGTCACTACCACGCGTCGCTTGCTCATGCTCGGTTTCCGTCATGGGTTCACCGGCACACCATACGCCGGAGAACGTTTGCGGTTGCGCAAACACAAACTGCGCCGGCAGGCGCAGTTTGTGGATGTTCCGTATTCGGCGCCGGACGACACGCACGCAGCGCGACCGCCCGGACCGGACTGCATCAGGACTTGACGTGCGCCTGGATGTAGTCGACGGCCTGCTGCACCGTGGTGATCTTCTCCGCTTCCTCGTCGGGGATCTCAGTCTCGAACTCTTCTTCGAGCGCCATGACAAGCTCGACGGTGTCCAGGGAATCGGCACCCAGGTCGTCAACGAACGAGGCGTTTGTGGTGACCTCGTCTTCCTTCACGCCAAGCTGTTCGACAACGATCTTTTTGACGCGCTCTTCGATGGTGCTCATGTGCTAATGACCTCCCGCAGGAATGTATCCGGCGCATTGTAGTGGCATTGAGGGCATGCCGCCAGCGTAACCGGACTGGGACAGATCCGCCTTGCGGCGGCGATGGACGAAAGGGTTATTTTACCCGAAATGATGCCGCTGGCGACCTTGATGCAGTCGACACAGCACGAATGGACGTTTCAACGAAGCCCGGTTTCGTTGCGGGCGATGACCATGCGCTGGATCTCGCTGGTGCCTTCGTAGATCTCGGTGATCTTGGCGTCGCGGAAATAGCGTTCCAGCGGCATTTCCTTGGAATAGCCCATGCCGCCGTGGATCTGTACCGCCTGATGGGCAATCCACATCGCTGTCTCCGAGGCCACCAGCTTGGCCATCGAGGCCTCGTTGCCGAAACGGCCTCCGTTGCCGCGCGCCTGGTCCTTGGCCCAGGCCGCACGCAGGGTCAGCAGGGTGGCCGCATCCAGCTTGCACTTCATGTCGGCGATTTTCGCCTGCGTCATCTGGAAGGCACCGATCGGCTTGCCGAAGGCCTTGCGCTCCCGGGCCCAGTCCAGGGTCGCCTCGTAGGCGGCGCGGGCGATGCCCACGGCCTGCGATGCAATGCCGATGCGACCGGCATCGAGCACGCCCATGGCAATGCGGAAACCCTGCCCTTCCTCGCCCAGCAGGTGATCGGCCGGGCACTTGTAGTCGACAAACTCGATCTCGCAGGTTGCCGATGCGCGGATGCCCAGCTTGGGCTCGGTCTTGCCGCGATGAAAACCTTCGGCCTCGGTATCGATGATGAAGGCACTTACGCCCTTGGCGCCGATACCCGGCCGGGTGATGGCAAAGAGCACGATGTAACGCGCCACCGGGCCGGAGGTGATCCAGCTTTTCTTGCCGTTGATCACGTAATGGCTGCCGTCCTCGCTCCTCACCGCGCGGGTGTGCATGTTGGAGGCATCCGAGCCCGATTGCGGCTCGGTCAGCGCATAGGCGCCGATCGCCTCGCCGGTGGCGATGGCCTTCACGTAGACCTGCTTCTGCTCCTCGGTGCCATGGGTCAGGATGCCATTGCAGAACAGCGAGTTGTTGACTGACATGATGGTCGAATGCGCGGCATCGGCGGCAGCGATTTCGATCATCGCCAGTGCGTAGGCCACCGAATCCATCCCGGCTCCGCCGTACTCGGTCGGCACTTCAATGCCCATCAGGCCCATCTGCCCCATTTCCCGGATGTTGTCCAATGGGAATTCACCCGAGGCATCGAAGCTTGCGGCAACGGGAGCGATACGCCGTTGCGCGAAATCGCGCGCAATGGACTGGATCGAGAGCTGGTCGTCGGTAAAGCGAAAATCCATGGATCCTCCTGCGTCGCCCCAGGGCGGCGTGGTGTGGCGGTCGGAACGGAAGAAGGCCGGACCCATCCGCCCGGCTGCATTCAGCGGGTCATTATACCCTGTCCGTCTTGCGGACTGACCCACCCTGCCGAGGCCTTCGTTGCACCTTGTGCTCAAGGACGTCTGAAAGGTGCTTGCGCGCGCAGCAGGGCCAGGCAACCCCTCCTGGCGAGGGTGCGCACCATAGCGCCGAGCGAGCCTGCCGCATACCGCTTGACGCCTCGCAAGACGCAGCATAGGCTAGCATTATCTTTTCATCGCGATACAGGGATGCAGTACATGGACCTGTCTGCGGCCTCGGGCCTGTTGCGCCTGCTCGCCGACCCGACACGGGTGCGCCTGCTGGCCCTGCTCGAACGCGAGGAGCTGACCGTGGCCGAGCTGGCTGCCGTGCTGCAACTGGCCCAGCCCCGCGTGTCCACGCACCTGGCCAAACTGAAGGAAGCGGGACTGGTTCGCGACCGCCGTGCCGGCGTCTCGGCCTACTACCGCGCGCAGGAAGCCCCGGACCCGGGCCTGCAGGGGCTGCTCGGGGCGCTGCGTGAAGGGGTCGACGATGCCTTGCTCGACGCCGATGCCCGCCATCTGCCGGTGGTCCTGGCCCAGCGCGCGCGCGAACAGGGGTGGGCCGACACGGTCGCCGGAGACATGGAGCGCCACTATTCGCCCGGACGCACCTGGGAAACCCTGGCCCGAGCCCTGCTGCAGCTGCTGGAGACCGGCGACGTGCTGGACATCGCCTCCGGCGACGGCGTGACGGCCGAACTGCTGGCCCCGCACGCCAGATCGATCACCTGCATCGACGCCAGCGAGCGGGTCACGGCCGCCGCACGCAAACGCCTGAAAACCTTCGCGAACGTGGATATGCGCCAGGGCGACATGCATGCACTGGGCCTGGACAGCTCATTCGACCTCGTGCTTTTGCTGCATGCGCTGACCTATGCCGAGCGGCCGGCAGCGGCCATGAACGAAGCCGCGCGCGCCCTGCGCCCGGGCGGTCGCCTGCTGGCCGTGACCCTTGCCCGTCACGCCCACAAATCGGCCGTGGCGCCGTTCGGACACTGCAACCTGGGCTGCACCGCCGACGAGCTGGTGCAGTGGACCGAGGATGCCGGACTGGACGTGGCGCAGTGCGGACACCTCTCGCGTGAACGCAAGCCGCCACACTTCGAGGTGCTCTGCCTGCTGGCACGCAAACCGGACTAGCGCCCATGCCATGCACACCCCTCGCCTCTGTCATCCGGGTACAAGCCGGTACCCAATCCCTCTGTCACTCCGGGAAATCTCCCCGGACCCCGGATTCCAGCCTGAGCACAGGATTTTCGCCCCCGATCTCGCCACGCTCACCCACCCGATGTTTCCTGCCATGACCCACGCCCTCCCCTGGCTGCACCCTGACCGCGCCGAAAAGCTCGAAACGGCGCTCGACTCGCGCATCCTGCTGCTTGACGGTGCCATGGGCACGATGCTGCAGCGTCACGGCCTGGACGAATCCGGGTACCGTGGCGAGCGCTTTGCACATGGCTGCGATGCGCATCACGAGCACGAACACGACGCATCGTGCACACGCGACCTGAAAGGCAACAACGACCTGCTCAGCCTGTCGCGCCCGGAGATCATCCGCGACATCCATGCCGCCTACCTGGATGCCGGGGCGGACCTGGTCGAAACCAATACCTTCAATGCCACCCGGGCCAGCCAGTCCGATTACCGCATGGAAGACCTGGTGCACGAACTGAACGTCGAGGGCGCGCGGCTTGCACGCGCCGCCTGCGCTGCCGCCGAGAAGCGCGACCCGGCGCGCCCACGTTTCGCCGTCGGCGTGCTGGGACCGACCAGCCGCACCGCGTCCATCTCGCCGGACGTCAACGACCCGGGATTTCGCAACATCGATTTCCAGCAACTGGTGGACAACTACACCGAGGCCGTGGACGGCCTGATCGAAGGCGGCGCGGACATCTTGATGATCGAGACCGTTTTCGACACGCTCAACGCCAAGGCAGCCCTGTACGCCATCGATGCCGAGTTCCGTCGCCGCGGCGGCAGGCTGCCGCTGATGGTGTCCGGCACCATCACCGACCGTTCCGGACGCACCCTTTCCGGGCAGACACCGGAAGCCTTCCATATCTCCCTGGCCCATGCACGCCCGATGTCGATCGGCCTCAACTGCGCGCTCGGCGCCGAAGAGCTGCGGCCGCACGTGCAGGCGCTGGCAGCCCATGCCGACTGCCGCATCAGCACCCATCCCAATGCCGGGCTGCCCAATGCCTTCGGCGAATACGAGGAAACCCCCGAACACATGGCGCGTACGCTCGAAAGCTTCGCCGCTGAAGGCCTGCTGGACATCGTCGGCGGCTGCTGCGGCACCACGCCGGAACACATCGAAACCATCGCCACGGCCGTCCGCGGCCACGCACCCCGTGCCATGCGCAAGGACGATGCGGCATGAAACGACGATTGACCCGCCTGTCGGGACTGGAACCGCTGGTTCTCACCCCCGAACTCAATTTCGTCAATATCGGCGAACGTACCAATGTCACCGGATCGGCCAGGTTCCGCCGCCTGATCAAGGAGGACCGTTTCGAGGAAGCCGTCGAAGTGGCCCGCCAGCAGGTCGAGAACGGCGCGCAGATCATCGACGTGAACATGGACGAGGGCATGATCGACTCCGAAGCCGCGATGGTGCGCTTCCTGAACCTTATTGCCGCCGAACCGGACATCGCCCGCGTCCCGGTGATGATCGACTCCTCGAAATGGAGCGTGATCGAAGCCGGCCTGCGCTGCCTGCAGGGCAAGGGCGTGGTCAATTCGATTTCGCTCAAGGAAGGTGAGGAAACCTTCCTCGACCATGCCCGCAGCGTGCTCCACTACGGCGCTGCGGTGGTCGTCATGGCATTCGACGAACAGGGACAGGCCGATACCCGCGAGCGAAAGATCGCCATCTGCACCCGGGCCCATGAACTGCTGACATCGCGTCTGGATTTCCCGCCCGAGGACATCATCTTCGACCCCAACATCTTCGCCATCGCCACTGGCATTGCCGAGCACAACAACTACGCCGTGGATTTCATCGAGGCCACCCGCGAACTCAAGCGCCGGTTTCCCGAAAGCCATGTGTCCGGCGGGCTGTCCAACGTGTCGTTCTCGTTTCGCGGCAACGACACCGTGCGCGAAGCCATCCACTCGGTCTTCCTGTATCACGCCATTGCCGCCGGCATGGACATGGGCATCGTCAACGCCGGCGCCCTGGCGATCTATGACGATCTCGACCCCGAGCTGCGCGACGCGGTCGAGGACGTGGTGCTGAACCGTCGCCCGGACGCCACCGACCGGCTGCTCTCCCTGGCCGAACGGTTCCGCTCCGACAGCGCGGATGCCGATGCCGGCAACCGGGAGAAACTGGCATGGCGGGAGCTGCCGGTCGCACAACGCCTGTCGCATGCGCTCGTGCACGGCATCGACCAGTTCGTGATCGAGGACACCGAAGAGGCAAGGCTCGAGTCCACGCGGCCGCTGGACGTGATCGAGGGCCCCCTGATGGACGGCATGAACGTGGTCGGCGACCTGTTCGGCGCAGGCAAGATGTTCCTTCCCCAAGTGGTCAAGTCGGCGCGCGTGATGAAAAAGTCCGTGGCGCACCTGATCCCGTTCATCGAAGAAGAAAAGGCACGCACGGGAGATGCCGGCAAACCCAACGGCGTCATCGTGCTGGCCACGGTCAAGGGCGACGTGCATGACATCGGCAAGAACATCGTCGGCGTGGTCCTGCGCTGCAACAACTTCGAGGTGATCGACCTCGGCGTCATGGTGCCGGCCGCCAAAATCCTCGAGACAGCCCGCGAAGCGCATGCCGACATGATCGGCCTGTCCGGCCTGATCACGCCATCGCTGGAGGAAATGAGCCAGGTGGCCCGGGAAATGCGTCGCCAGGATTTTCGCGTCCCGTTGCTGATCGGCGGCGCCACCACCTCGCGTGCGCACACCGCGCTGAAGATCGAACCGCACTACCCGTCCGGCACCGTGTGGGTCAAGGACGCCTCGCGCGCCGTCGGCGTGGCCCAGTCGCTGGTCAGCAAGGAAACCGTGGACGAGTTCCTGCAGGGCATCCGCGAGGACTATGCCCAGGTCCGCGAACGCCACCGCAGTCGCGATTCCGCCAAGAAACTGGTGACGCTGGGCCAGGCCCGCGCCAACGCCTGGACGCGCGACTGGAACGCCTATGCGCCACCGGCTCCCAGGCAGCCCGGCGTGCATGTGTTCGACGACTACGATCTGGCCGAGCTACGCAACTGCATCGACTGGACTCCGTTCTTCCAGACCTGGGAGCTGTCCGGTCACTACCCGGCCATCCTCGAGGACGCCGTGGTGGGCACGCAGGCACGCGAACTGTTCGCCGACGCCCAGGCGATGCTCGAGCGCATCGTGACCGAGAAATGGCTGCGTGCGCGCGCCGTGATCGGCATCTGGCCGGCCAGCCGCGTCGGCGACGATGTGGAAGTGATCCCGGACGACGGAAATGCGGGCACAGACGCGCCAAAGGCGACCTCCACGCACGCAAGCCGATCCATCACCCTGCATTTCCTGCGCCAGCAGGCAGACAAGCCCAGCGATCGGCCCAACCTTTGCCTGGCCGATTTCATCGCCCCCCGGGACAGCGGTGTGCGCGACTGGATCGGCGCGTTTGCCGTCACCGCCGGCCTTGGCATCGAGACGCACGTGGCGCGCTTCGAGGCGGCCCACGACGACTATTCGGCCATCCTGCTCAAGGCCCTGGCCGATCGCCTGGCCGAGGCATTCGCCGAGCGCATGCACCAGCGGGTCCGCACCCAATTCTGGGGCTACGCGGCTGACGAGAAGCTCGACAACGAGGCGCTGATCAAGGAAAACTATCGCGGCATCCGGCCGGCACCAGGCTACCCGGCATGCCCGGACCACACGGAAAAAACCACGCTGTTCCGCATGCTCGACGTCACGGCCAACACCGGCATCGAACTGACCGAGGGTTTTGCCATGCATCCGGCGTCCACGGTCTCCGGCTGGTATTTCTCGCACCCGGACAGCCAGTACTTCGTGGTCGGCAACCTGAGCCGCGAGCAGGTCGCCGACTACGCCCGGCGCAAGGGATGGAGCATGGCCGAGGCCGAACGCTGGCTGGCGGCAAACCTGGCCTACGAACCGGACTGAGCCGCGCGGCGCGCGCGCAGGTCGCGCGTGTGCACCACGAGGTTGTAGACCGACACGAACACCGGCAACAGGTTCGAGAGGATGCCGACCGAATCGTTCTTGCCGAAGATGAAATAGGCCAGCAACAACACGCTGCCACTGACCGACAGCCACCAGAACGCCATCGGCATCACCACCCGCCTGAACTTGCGCGTGTAGTACATCTGCACGAACCAGCGGCTGGTGAACAGGGCCATGCCGGCAAATCCCACCAGCTTCCAGGGAGTCAGCTCGAACGCCTTCAGGGCGGCCAGGATATCGGCAAAGTGTTGGTGCAAGCTGTCCATGGCCGGTCGGGTGCGGGGCAACCGGGAAAGTGTACAACGCCACCCGCACCCCGATGCACCCCGCAAGACGCCTCCCGCCACACTGACCGGCATTGACCCCGGCCCGCCGTCTGCGTAGACTCTCGCGCTCTCTATCGGGCGGTTAGCTCAGCGGTAGAGCACTGCCTTCACACGGCAGGTGTCACAAGTTCGATCCTTGTACCGCCCACCAATGATTTCAATGATTCAGGCCGCTCGGCAATGAGCGGCCTTTTCATTGGTAACCGCGCCGTAACCGCGCTTCGGCGTTCGATCCCCTTCCGCCCTTCCGAGCGCCTAGGAAGCCGCTAGAGCGCATCCGGCTGTCCGGGGTAGCCTCGGTAGTGGGTAGCGGTCTAGGGCGAGTTCCTGCACACGCTCTCTCGTTGATTCGCTGGGGCATTGTCCCAACCGTTGACATGCCGGGTAGCCAGTGCAATGTTTGCCCTAGCCTGCGCAATGCAGGCGAACTCGTGCGTGGGGGCTAGAAGCGCACATAAGAATGGAAGATGCCGAGCGAGTACATGGGGATTCGGCATGATGGAGCGGTACAGGGAGTTATGAGATGAATATGAAGCAATGGGAAGTTATCTGGCTGACGATTGCCTTGGCATTCGTCTCGGTGTCTGCATGCGCCGCTGAAAAAACCACATACTACGTGACGAACGCGCACCTGATTAGCCCTCTTCCTCAGCCCGGAATCGCATGATTTGCGACGTCTCTAGCGCACCATGGCCCCACGATCCAGCGAGGACAACTCCCATGGCTATGAATGCGATCCAATTTCAATCGGGCA
>JALUXG010000009.1 GCA_027019085.1 Rhodanobacteraceae bacterium
ATACCGCCGGGCGGCTGATATACCGGCACAGGCGTTCCAGCTTCTTGCGTTCATCGGCCCTGGCCGCCACACCTGCATGCAGGCTGAACCCTGCTACCTCGCCGATCCCGTCATCGAACGGTTCACCACTGCCCGGCAGGGTTTGCAAAGTGAACACCTTGCGCCCCGCCTGCGGACCGACCGCAATGCGGTAAGTGATCGAGTGCCCCAGCAGTGGCGTCATCGAATCCTCGTCCACCGCATCTGCGGCCAGATAACTGTTCTCCACATCCCGTTCCAGCAATCCCTGGCGCTCCAGAAAACGCCCTACCCGCTGGGCGATGGTGCGCGCCAGCTGGGTGAGTTCGGCGCTGCTTGGCGCCTGCACCCAACGGAACCGGGCAGCTCCAGGGCGAGTATCGACATACACGCCATCAAGGAACAGCATGTGGAAATGAATGTTGAGGTTAAGCGCACTGCCGAACCGCTGGATCAACGTGACTGCACCCGTTCTGGCCGTGTTGTGTGTGTAGCCTGCTTTCCTGACCAGATGCGTGGCGATGACACGGTAAACAATGCCCAGCACCCGCCCCATGATCTCGGGCCGGCTGGCAAACAGGAAGCGCAGCTGAAAGGGAAAGCTCAGTACCCATTGACGCATGGGCTGTTCGGGCAGTACTTCATCAACCAGCAGCGCGGCGCTTTCGGCCATCCGCCGCGCCCCGCAACTGGGGCAAAAACCGCGACGCTTACAGCTGAAGGCAACCAGATGCTCGGCGTGGCAGGACTCGCAGCGCACCCGCAGAAAGCCATGTTCCAGCCGACCACATTTCAGAAAATCTTCGAATTCGCGTTGCACATAACCTGGCAATTCCCTGCCCTGCTCTGCCATAAGCGCTGCGAACGCCGGGTAATATTCATCGACGATCTGATAGAGAAGGGTATGCTCGGGCCGGTGACGCTGGTAACGACCCGCACTCCCCTCCCGGTCGGCCGTCCTGGCCGCCGCCACTTGAGGCATGATCCGCGTCCTTGCGAAACTGTGTTTTTATACAGTCTATCGCCTGAATGCAGGATCTTAAATCCTCGATCGAAATGCCTGCCAGTGCCAGCTATTGCCTGCCAGTGCCAGTCACTCCCACTCAATCGTCGCCGGTGGCTTGCCGCTGATGTCATAAACGACGCGAGATATACCTTTTATCTCGTTGATTATTCGACGTGATACCTGGTCGAGAAAATCGTAGGGCAATTGTGCCCAGTGGGCTGTCATGAAGTCGACGGTTTCCACCGCGCGCAACGCGATCACCCACTCGTAGGCGCGCCCGTCGCCGACCACGCCGACGGATTTGACAGGCAGGAAGACTGCGAAAGCCTGGCTGACGCGATCGTACAGGTCGTGCCGGCGCAATTCCTCGATGTAGATGGCGTCGGCCTTCTGCAACAGCTCGACATGCTCGCGGCACACCTCGCCCAGTACGCGCACGCCCAATCCCGGGCCGGGGAACGGATGACGGTAGACCATTTCGCGGGGCAGTCCCAACTCCACGCCGATGCGCCGCACTTCGTCCTTGAACAGTTCGCGCAGCGGCTCGACCAGTTTCAGGTTCATGCGCTCGGGCAGTCCGCCCACGTTGTGGTGGCTCTTGATGACATGCGCCTTGCCGGTCTTGCCGCCCGCCGACTCGATCACATCGGGATAGATCGTGCCCTGGGCCAGCCATTTCACGCCTTCTATGCCGCGTGCCTGCTCGTCGAACACCTCGATGAATAGACGGCCGATGACCTTGCGCTTGGCTTCCGGGTCCTCCACCCCTTGCAGCGCCTTGTAGAAGCGGTCGGCGGCATCGACGCGGATCACATGCACGCCCATGTGCTCGGCCATGGTGGCCATCACCTCGTCGCCCTCCCGATAGCGCAGCAGGCCGGTGTCGACGAACACGCAGGTCAACTGGTTGCCGATGGCCTTTTCCAGCAATGCCGCCACGACCGAGGAGTCAACGCCGCCGGACAGGCCCAGTAACACGTGGTCCTTGCCGACCGTTTCACGCACGCGGGCAATGCTGTCCTCGATGATGCGCCCCGGGGTCCACAGGACGGCGCACTCGCACAGATCGACCACGAAACGGCGCAGGATTTCCATGCCGCGTTGCGTATGGGTGACTTCCGGATGAAATTGCAGGCCGTAGAAGCGGCGCGATTCATCGGCCATGGCCACCATCGGCACAGATTCGGTGGAAGCCACGCTCTCGAATCCATCCGGCAAGGCGGTGACGCGGTCACCGTGAGACATCCACACGTCCAGTTCGCCGCCACGCGCCACCAGTCCGTCGAGCAGCCGGCAGGTGCCGGTACCGTGCACCTTGGCATAACCGAATTCACGATGGTGTTCGCTTTCCACGCGACCGCCGAGCTGTACGGCCATGCTCTGCATGCCGTAACAGATACCCAGCACGGGCACGCCCATGTCGAATATGCCTTGCGGCGCACGAGGCGACCCGTCAACGGTGACCGATTCCGGCCCGCCCGAAAGGATGATGCCCTTCGGTGCAAAGCCCGCAATCTCGTCCGGGTCGTGATCCCAGGCCCAGATTTCGCAGTACACGCCGATCTCGCGCACGCGGCGGGCAATCAGCTGGGTGTATTGCGATCCGAAGTCGAGGATCAGGATCTTGTCGCTGTGGATATTCTGCATGGTCCGGGAATCGGGTAGGGAAAATCGGGACGGCCAGCAGCACGAACGAGGTGACAATACCGCAGGAAATGGACGTGCAACCCCATGCCCTGCTCTCTACCCCCATTCCCGGCCTTCGATCAATCAAGACGGTAGTTGGGTGCTTCCTTGACAATCTGGATGTCGTGTGGATGCGCTTCGAGTACGCCGTTGCCGGTGACGCGCACGAACTGTGCCTTGTTGCGCATGTCCTCTATTGCGGCGCAGCCACAGTATCCCATCGAGGCGCGCAGGCCACCCATCATCTGGTGCACGATGTTGCGCAACGGTCCGCGGTACGGCACGCGGCCCTCGATACCTTCAGGGACCAGTTTGTCCGCATCGGACTCGTCCTGGAAATAACGGTCCTTGGAACCCTGCTGCATCGCGCCCAGCGAACCCATGCCGCGATAGCTCTTGTAGGAGCGTCCCTGGAACAGTTCGACCTCGCCCGGCGCTTCCTCGGTGCCGGCAAACATCGATCCGAGCATGACGGTGGACGCCCCGGCCGCGATGGCCTTGGCGATGTCGCCCGAATAGCGGATGCCGCCGTCAGCGATCAGCGGGATGTCATCCTTGAGGGCGCTGGCCACCATGTCGATGGCGGTGATCTGCGGAACGCCCACGCCGGCCACCACGCGTGTGGTGCAGATCGAACCGGGGCCGACGCCGACCTTGACCGCATCCGCCCCGGCATCACGAAGCGCCAGTGCGGCGTCGCCGGTGACGATGTTGCCGGCGACCACCTGCACGGCGGGGAACTGCTTCTTGACCCAGGCGACGCGATCCAGCACACCCTGCGAATGTCCGTGCGCGGTGTCCACCACGACCACGTCCACGCCGGCTTCGACCAGTGCCGCGACGCGTTGCTCGGTGTCACCGCCGACGCCGACCGCAGCGCCCACCCGCAGGCGTTCGTGGTCGTCCTTGGCGGCATGCGGGTTGTCGCGCGCCTTCTGGATGTCCTTGACGGTGATCAGGCCACGCAACTGGAAAGCGTCGTTGACCACCAGCACCTTCTCGATGCGGTGTTTGTGCAAAAGATCCAGCACTTCGTCATGTCCGGAGCCTTCGCGTACGGTGACCAGGCGTTCCTTGCGCGTCATGATGTTGCGCACCGGGTCGCCGGGCTTCTTCTCGAAACGCAGGTCGCGGCTGGTGACGATGCCTACCAGTTCGTCGCCTTCCACCACCGGCACACCGGAAATGCTGTGCGCGCGGGTGATCTGCATGACCTCGCTGATCGAGGTGTCGGGGCCGACGGTGATGGGGTTGCGGATCACCCCGGCCTCGAACTTCTTCACCAGGCGAACCTCGGCGGCCTGCTGTTCGGGGCTCATGTTCTTGTGGATGATGCCGATGCCGCCGCATTGCGCCATGGTGATGGCCAGGCGTGCTTCGGTCACGGTATCCATGGCCGCCGAGACAATCGGAACGTTCAGGCGGATGTTCCGGGTCAGGCGCGTTGATGTGTCCACGTCGCGCGGCAATACCGTGGAGTGGGCGGGGACGAGGTAGACGTCGTCGTAGGTCAGGGCCTCGGCAAGGATGCGCATGGCGTTGTGGTCCCGCGGGTAAATCGCTCCATTATACTGGAAGCTCATCGAAAACGCCCGCGTTTGCAAGCGTCAGTATCAGGCTACCGAACGCGCCTGGCGCGATTCGGCGGCTTCCAGGGTGTTCTCGATCAACGTGGCCACGGTCATCGGCCCCACGCCGCCCGGCACCGGCGTGATCCATGATGCCAGCTGGCTTGCCGGCTCGAACTCGACATCGCCCACCAGACGACCGTCGTCCAGACGGTTGATGCCCACGTCGATCACCACGGCACCGGGCTTGACCCATTCACCGCGCACCAGTCCGGGCTTGCCGGCTGCCACCACCAGGATATCGGCCATGCGCACATGCACGTCCAGATCGGTAGTGAAACGGTGGCAACAGGTCACCGTGGCGCCGGCGATCAGCAGCTCCAGGACCAGAGGCCGTCCCACATGGTTGGAAGCTCCGACAATGACCGCGTGGCGACCGCGCACCGGACGGTCGGTATGCGCCAGCAGCGTCATTACGCCCTTGGGCGTGCATGGACGCAAGCCGAGCCGCCGCAGCACCAGGCGACCGACGTTCACGGCATGGAAGCCGTCCACGTCCTTGCGCGGGTCGATGCGGTCGACCAGCGCATCCTCGTCCACGTGGTCCGGCAACGGGGACTGCACCAGGATGCCGTGGACCTGCGGGTCGGAGTTGAGGCGGTCGATGAGCGCAAACAGTTCATCCTGCGTCGTGGTGTCCGGCAGGTCGAAATCGAAGGAGCGGAATCCCACCTGCTCGCAGGCGCGGCGCTTGTTGCGCACGTACACGGTCGATGCCGGATCGGCGCCGACAAGGATCACGGCCAGACCGGGCGGTGGCTGGCCTTCGGTCACGCGAGCCCTGACCCGGGTGGCAACCTCGCCGAGAAGCTCCTGCGCGATGTGTTTGCCGTCAAGTATGCGCGCGCTCATGCCGTTTCCTGCCGATCAAAGGCGACATTATCGTGAAGCGGGCGGCTGGCGACAAACGGCCTCAGTATTTGATGTTGCCGGCGTTCAGCGTTTGTCAGGCCGGCTGGTGAAGAAGCCCTGCAAGCTGCGTTGCCGCACCACCGTCGTGTCGATGCGTGTATGGGTGCAGGTGCCGATGACCTGCCGCAGCAGTCCCTTGCCTTGCGCAATGGCAACTGGCCAGTAGGGAAGCTCACCGCCGTTGGGGTTGCCGGTGCGGATGAAGCGGGCGAAATAGCCTTCCATGACCCGTGAAACGGCATGATCGGCGGACGTCCAGGCATACACGGGATTGCTGTCCAGGTTGCCCAGTGCATATTCGATCTCCCCGCTGTGCACCGCGCCCGTTGCCATCGAATCGTGCGGACCGGGGTGGCGTCTGGCAGGCCGCGGCTTGTCGAAATAGTAGTAGTACACCGCGGCACGGCCGGTTTGCCGTTGCAAGTCCATCCAGCGCCAGGTGCTGTGGGCGATGAACAGATCGCCGGCCAGCGCGGTGCCGGAACGCTCGACCTCGGTGCGGGTATGGCCTGGATACATCGCCAGGATGCGTGCGGCCCACGGACCGCCCAGGCGTTCGATGGCCGCGCGGTAGTGGGCCGGTGTCGGTGAGGCGCCCCTGAGGATCGCGGTATAGAGGCCTTCCTGCGAATTGGAACCCACCAGCAGCGGGACATGGGCCTGTCGACCCTGGGCAAACGTGACCGCAGGCGGCTCGCGCAGGAACCAGCCGTCGATGTCGGGATCGAACGGAGGGCTGCCCTTGCGTCCGCTGAGTGCCAGGATGCGCTGGGCGCTCAGTGCCCGAAGCGTTACCAGCGAATCGACACCCGCCAGTTTCATGAATGCACGCCCTTCACGCTCGGCCTGCATTCGCGAGACCGGACGGATGGGCGCGAACAGCCCGCCGCTTTCACCGATCGCGCCGGCGATCAGGGTGCGTGAAAGCGGCGAGGCCATGTGTGCGCTGACCGATATCGAACCGGCCGATTCGCCGCCGATGGTGATGTGCTCAGGGTCACCGCCGAAGCGGGCGATATTGGCCCGAACCCAGCGCAGGGCCGCGTTCTGGTCGAGCAGGCCGTAGTTGCCGGTGGCATGGTGCGGCGATTCGGCGGCCAGCGCGGGCAGCGCCAGGAAGCCGAATGCGCCCAGGCGGTAGTTCACGGTGACCGTGACGATTCCGCGGCGGGCCAGGCTTGTACCGTCGTAACGCGGCTCCGAACCGTCACCGGCGATGAAGCCCCCGCCGTAGAAATACACCAGTACGGGCAGCCGTTTCCCGACCGCGCGTGCGGGTGTCCAGACATTGAGGTACAGGCAATCCTCGCTCATGCCGTTGGCGCGGAACACCATGTCGCTGAACACCGGACGTTGCATGCAGCGCGGTCCGAAACGGGTCGTGTGCCGAATGCCTTTCCATGGAATGACTGGCTGCGGCGGTCGCCAGCGAAGCCTTCCCACAGGTGGTGCTGCATAGGGAATGCCGAGAAATTCACGCAACGCAACACCGGCCGCATCCGTTCGCAGGCCGTGTATCTGACCTCCTTCGACGCGGACAGTCGTCGGCGGCGGCGGCGTTGCCCGGGCCGCCAGTGGCGCCAGCGCTGCCAATATCAGGAAAAATCGCATTCCTGCCGCGACAGTGCGTGACAGGCACGGTTGCAGTGGAGAATCATGAATAGTCCAGGGCATGTCGCACAGCGTACCCCGGTGCCTGCCTTGCTGGAAACAGGGCCGCGATCAGCGTTTGTTGCGCTTGACCTTGCGGATCATGCGCTGGCGTTTGCGCTTTTGCGAGTCGGTGAGTTCGTTGCGGCGGCCGGCATAGGGGTTTTCGCTGTCGCGAAACTCGATGCGGACGGGCGTGCCTTCGAGGCGGTAACGCTTGCGGAAGGTGTTTTCGAGGTAGCGGCGGTAGGCCGGCGCGATGTGCTTGGTGCGGGTGCCGTGGATGATGATGGTTGGCGGGTTGTGCCCGCCCGGATGGGCGTAGCGCAGCTTCGGTGCATGGCCGCGCACCAGCGGCGGCTGGTGGCTCTCGTAGGCCTGCTCCAGCGTACGGGTGAGTTGCGAGGAGGTCATGGCGCAGGTGGCCGAGGCATGCGCGCGATCGATGGCGCGCATCAGTTCGCGCAGGCCCGAGCCGTGCCTGGCCGAGATGAACACGCGCTTGGCCCAGGCGACAAAATCGAGACGGCGATCAAGTGCCCGCTGGCATTGTTCGCGGTCGTAGGGGTCCATGTCGTCCCACTTGTTGACCGCGATCACCAGCGCCCTGCCCTCGTCCAGCACATGCCCGGTCAGGGTCAGGTCCTGTTCGGCCAGGTTCTCGCGGGCATCGACCATGAGCACGGCGACCTGGGCGGCGGCAATGGCCTGCAGCGTCTTGATGACGCTGAATTTCTCCACGGCCTCGTCGACCCGTGCACGGCGACGTACCCCTGCGGTGTCGATCAGGGTGTATTTTCGCCCATCGCGTTCCAGTGGAACGCGTATGGAGTCCCGCGTGGTACCGGCCACCTCGGAGACGATCACCCGCTCCTCGCCCAGCAGACGGTTGACCAGGGTTGATTTCCCCGCATTGGGCCGGCCGAGGATAGCCACGCGGATGCCCTCGTCGACTTGCGTGACAGGTGCTTCGTGCAGCGGCAGGGGCAACAGTGATTGCAACGACGCGATCAGCGCTTCGGTGCCGCGGTTGTGCGCTGTTGCAAGCGCAAGGGGTGAGGCCATGCCCAGGCCGGCAAATTCGGCCGTGGCAACCGATTCGTCCAGGCCTTCGGTCTTGTTGACCGCCAGCAGCATGGGTTTTCCGGTGCGCCGCAGTTCGTCCAGGATCGCTTGATCCTGCGGTAGCAGTCCGTCACGGGCATCGGTAAGCAGGACCACGGCATCGGCTTCGTCGATGGCCAGGCGCACCTGGCGCGCGGTCAGGCCGTCGAGTCCGTCTTCATCGCCGGAAAGCCCTCCGGTATCGACCACGACAAAGGGCGTCTCACCCAGACGGCACACACCGTAGTGACGGTCCCGGGTGACCCCGGGAAGATCCACAACCAGGGCATCACGGGTTCGCGTCAACACGTTGAACAGGGTCGACTTGCCGACATTCGGCCGACCGACCAGGGCGACGACGGGAAGCGTATCGGCAGTACGGTCCATGGATGACGCTCCGGCGAATCCTCACCCGCGCACTGGGCGCAGGTGTTGTGGAATCAATGTCTGGCTGGACCCAGGCGGTAGGCCCCGATATGGCCCTTGACGTCTTCGACGTAGACCATGTTGCCGACCACGAGCGGCTGCGAACGAATGGCGTCGCTGGAAAGCTGTTCGCGCGCGGCGAGCTTCCCGTTGTCCAGTTGCAGCCAATGGACGTAACCCTTGAGGTCGCCGACCACCACGTACTTGCCCATCACCGAAGGTGCGCTCAGCCAGCGCCACTTGAGCTTGTCCTGCTTCCACAGGTCGCTGCCGGAACCCTTGTCGAAGGCCCACACGTTGGAGTGCGAATCGACACCCACCAGGGTATGGCCGCCCAGGTCAAGCGAAGTGTAGGTGGAAAGCTTGCGGTGCCAGCCAGGGCGTCCCGAGGCGCCGTCCACCTGTGTCAGGTTGCCGTGATAGGCATCGGCATAAAGCATGTTGCCGTCGAACACGATATCCCCATCGGCGTCGTTCAGACGCTCGATTTCGGTGCGCCCCTCCCCGCTGGCCAGCGGCAGGTCCCAGAGCTTTTCGCCGTTGTCCAGGCGAATGGCCACCAGTTTTCCGTCCGCAGACCCGAAGAACACAACGCCGTGGGCGACCAGCATCGGCCCGAGCCCGCGCAGGCTGAGGGAAGGCACGGTGTCCTGGTCGTACAGCCAGAGCTGTTTGCCGGTACGCGTGTCCAGCCCGAAGACGTTGCCGTCTTCGGTGCGCACCACGGTGATGTGCGTCAAGACCACGGGCGGCGCCAGCACTTCGGATGTCACGGTAGCCATCCATCGCTGCTTGCCGGTCCTGGCATCGAGCGCGTAGACATGCCCATTGAGGGTGCCGACCACGACCAGGCCGCTACCGACCCCGGGTCCGCCCGCATAGCGGGTGTCCTTCAGCGGTTTTTCCTTGCCCCACCAGCTGAACCAGCCGCGACTTGGCCCCTTGTCCCGCCACAGGGTCTTGCCTGTCTTTGCGTCGAGTGCCTTGATCACGCCGTCGGTGCTGGCGGCATACAGCACGCCGTCGGCAAAGGCGGGACGCATGCGTACCCCGGACTCCTGTGCGCCTTCACCGACGCTTTCCTTCCAGACACGCTGCACGGAGACCGTGGGCGTGAACTTGGTCAGCTTGGTGGGAGGCTGGATATTGCTGTCCTTGCTGGAGTGACAGCCGGCCAGTGCCAGGGCAGTGAGTGTGGTAATCAGTAAAATTCGTTTCATGCACCCTGCTTCCCGGGCGTGGACAGATTATCGAGCTTCATGCGTACGCCCTGGTACTGCGGAGCATCCTTGCCATAGGCAAGAAGGGCCGCCTGGTAGGCCTTGCGCGCTTCGTCGACACGACCTAACTTGACCAGCACATCGCCGCGCAGTTCCCCGCCCAGGCCGGTGTAATCGCCTTTCGGCATGGCATCGAGCACCGCCAGTGCGTCACTGGCCTTGCCCTGCGCCAGTTCGACGCGCGCCAGACGCAGCGACATCAGGGCCTTGAGGGCGCCATCGGCACCATCGGCGTGCTTGAGGGCCCATGCCAATGAGGCGTGGGCATCGGCAAGCTTGCCCTGGTCGACCTGACTGGCGGCTCGTGCAGAGGCGGCAAACACGGCATAGGGCGAGTCGGCATGCTCCTTGAGCATGGTCTCGACCAGCGCATTGGCCTCGGTGTCGTTTTTCGCGGCATAGGCACGCTCGATGGCCCCGAACTGCTCGGCCGCCTCGATCCGCTGGCCGGCCTTGTGTGCCTGCCATTGCTTGTAGCCGAAGATAAGCGCAAGACCGAGCACGATGCCCACGGCCACGGAAAGTCCGTTCTGCCGCAGCCATGCCTGCAGGCGCTCGCTCTGCTCGTAATCGTCGTATGCGTCAAATGCCATGATTCACCTGTAGATATCGCTGGCCCGGGGGCAGCGCACGGAACCCGACTGCACGGGCGGGCAGGCGCGAAGTTCTACGCGCACGATCAAACCCGAAAGGATACCCGATGGCGAACTTGCGCGATAGCGGTTCAGTCATTGCCGGACGACGCGACGCGATCCGCGATGGCTGCCTCAAGTGTTGTCCGGCTGCAGGCTTCCATCGGGAAGAACGTCGAAGTGGGCCACCTTGGCATGCTGGTAGGCTCCGAGCGAAACAGGCTTGCCATCGACCTGTACCCTGGCGCCATCGGCATTGCCGATACGCACGTTCAGCTTGCCTGGATCGGCATAGTCCCTGTGCGTGCCGGCCGGCAGTAGTGCGTACTCGATGCGTTGTCCGTCGGGGCCGGTGATCTCGATCCAGCTCGGTTGCATGAGAAGGATCGACAGGCGGGTGGGTGGCGCCGCATGTGCAGTGCCGGCTGCGGCTTCGGGCCGCGAGCCCAGTTCCATTGCACTGAAGGGTGCTACCGACGCCATCAGGGGTTTCTCCGGTACCGGCGGTGGCGCTGTATGTCCGGTTCCGTTCGAGCCGGATCGCGACCCCTGGACTGCTCCGGCAACCTGATCCGGGGCCGCAGCCTGCGCGTTGCCTGCCACCTGCGTCGGCGTATCCACGGGATGCGCGTTCAAGGGTGTCAGTTGCACTTGCTCTTGCGTGAACTTGTGGACGCCGAACCAGATCAGGGGCGCAACGATGAGTACGGTGAGCACCGCATAGGTCGTGGCAGTGACGTAACGGTGGATGCCTTTCTTCCACAACGGGACAGACTGCGGTGCAACGAGATCGGGCTGGCGGGCCTGGAGTGCAGCCAGGCGCGGAGCGAGAATGCACTCGTCCAGTTGCAGGTATTCGGCATAGGTGCGCAGGTAACTGCGCAGATAGACGGCATAGTCGATACCGGAGTAGTCATTCGATTCGAGCTTTTCCAGCAGTCGCGTGGGAAGCCTCAGCGCCCGTGCGCAGTCGGCAACGGCAAGTGCCCGTTGTTCACGCGCCGCCTGCAGGCATGCGCCCAGTGAGGGGTGCAGTGTTTCGCCTTCGTCGAAGGTATCCCTCGGCGCAGCAGATAGTCCGTCGTGTTCGTCGACCCCCCGGTGTTCCGACTGCACGGTGTCATGTTCGCTCATGATGAGCCTCGATCATTGCATGGACTGCGCCTGTTCCGAGTCCGGGAACAGGGTCACCAGTCTCTTCTTGTAGTTCCGGGCGCCCTCCTCGTCGCCCAGACGCTTTTCGATCCTGTACCCGAGCAGCAAGGCTGCCGGGTTGGGTCGACCCAGCGCATCGAAACGCTGGATGAATGCACTTGCCTGGAAGGCCTTGCCCTGCCGGTACAGCACACTTGCCAACTGGTAGAGCGCGTCGGCGTTGACCGGGTTGATGGCCAGGACCCGCCGGTAATCGCGTTCCGCGCCCGCGATGTCATGTTTTTTCAGCAGGCATCGCGCCGCATTGGCCAGGGCGACATCCTTGGTCTGGTAAAACGGATCGCGGACGGCCGTTTCAAAATACGGCAATGCCTGGTCCACCTTGCCGATTCTGCACAGAAAAACGCCCAGATTGTTGTTGGTGTCGCCATTTTTGGGTTTCAGTTCGACGGCGCGGCGATAATTGCGCTCCGCTTCGGCGTTCTCGCCGATGCGGGCATAGATGGTGGCGATGACCGTGTGTGCCGGCGCGTAGTCGTCGTCGAACTGCAACGCCTTCTGCAAGGCTTCCAGGGCCTGCTTCAATTCGCCGCGTTCCAGATACTGCTGCCCCAGTTCGGTATGGATGCGCGCCGCTTCCATGGCATTGACCTTGCCCGTGGAAAATCCATTCCCGCCGGAAGTGGCGCAGCCAGCCAGCAACAGGACCAACAGGATGCCGGCGATCCGCCATTCAGGCCGCATGGGTCGATTCCTCGTGCATCTGCTTGCGAAACGTGGCCGAACGCCGCGTGCGGTCGAGCACCTGTCCCTTGAGCTGGCCGCAGGCGGCGTCGATATCGTCGCCGCGGGTACGGCGCACGGTGGCAATCACGCCGGCGTTGTTGAGGATGCGCCGGAAGTCCTCGATGACTTCCGGGTCGGATCGTTCGTAACGCGTGCCCGGGAACGGGTTGAACGGAATCAGGTTGACCTTGCTCGGCAGTCTGCGCATGAGCCTGACCAGTTTCCGCGCATGGTCGGGATGGTCGTTGATGCCTTTCATCAAGGTGTATTCAAACGTGACCGATGCCCGCGGGCGCAGTTCCACGTAGCGCTTGCAGGCTGCAAGCAGCTCGTCGATCGGGTACTTGCGGTTGATCGGCACAAGCGTGGAACGAAGTTCGTCAGTCGGCGCATGCAGCGACACCGCCAGCGACACGTCGACCACTTCGGACAGCTTGTCGATCTGCGGCACCAGGCCGGAAGTCGATAGCGTGACGCGCTTGCTGGCCAGCCCGAAACCCAGGTCGTCACGCATCAGGTTCATCGCCGCGACCACGCTGTCGAAATTCATCAGCGGCTCGCCCATGCCCATCATCACCACGTTGGTGATGCGCCGCTGCTGATGCGGAACATTGCCCAGATGCCTGGCGGCCACCCATACCTGGCCGATGATCTCGGCAGTGGAGAGGTTGCGGTTGAAACCCTGGGTGGCCGTGGAGCAGAACGTGCAGTTGAGCGCACAGCCCACCTGCGAAGACACGCACAGCGTGCCGCGCGTCGGTTCGGGGATGTACACCGTCTCGATGGCATTGCCGCCATCCATGCCCAACAGCCACTTGTGCGTGCCGTCGGTCGACCCTTTCTCGTGCAGGATGTTCGGCGGCCCCACACAGGCAACCTCGGCAAGCCTGTTGCGCAGGGATTTGCCAAGGTCGGTCATGCGTTCGAAATCGTTCTCCAGGCGGTGATAGATCCACTTCATCACCTGATCGGCGCGATACGGTTTCTCGCCAAGCTGCGCAAAGAACGCACGCAGGCCCTGGCGATCGAGATCGAGCAGATTGGTTTTCCCCGTCGTGGTCACGATGTCGATTCCGAATTTTCCGTCAGCGCGGGCACAGTTCCGTGGAGGCGAAGAAATAGCTGATTTCGGTGCTTGCCGTTTCCGGCGCATCCGAACCGTGCACGGCATTGGCGTCGATCGACTCGGCGAAATCAGCGCGAATGGTGCCCGGGGCTGCTTCCTTCGGGTTGGTCGCGCCCATCAGCTCGCGATTTTTCGCGATTGCGCCCTCGCCTTCCAGCACCTGGATCATCACCGGTCCGGAAACCATGAAATCGACCAGTGCGGCAAAGAACGGACGCTCGCGATGAACCGCATAGAAACCTTCGGCTTCACGGCGGGAAAGGTGCTTCATCCTGGCGGCCACGACTTTCAGGCCGGCCTTCTCGAAGCGGGAATAGATTTCACCAATGACGTTCTTGGCGACGGCATCGGGCTTGATGATCGAAAGGGTGCGCTCCAGCGCCATGCAGATGCTCCGGAAAGGAATTGTGTGAGTGAAAACCAGGATCCGTTCACCGGATCCGTAACGCTAACACCAAACACGTGAAAAATTCGGCATTTGGTCCTTTAAAGCTTGACAGATTCTAGATCTTTCGCAAGTGCTCGCCGGGTTCGCGATACCGCCGCCCCGCCCCATTCCCGGGTTTGACCTGCGTGCGCCGCGGGCCTATGCTTCAAACGATCGTTTGAGTTCCTGACTTTTGCCTGGGAGACCCGTGTGTCCGGCACCCCATTCTCGACCAAGCAACGCATCCTCGAAGCAGCCGAAAGCCTCTTTGCACGGCACGGGTTCGCTGGCGCCTCGCTGCGACAGGTGACATCGGCGGCCAAGGTGAACCTGGCCGCCGTCAACTACCACTTCGGCTCCAAGGACAAGCTGATCGAGGAGGTTTTCAGGCGTCGACTGGACGAACTCAATCGCAGACGGCTCAAGGCCCTCGAAGCCCTGCAAGACGACGCTTCGCTTGAAGAAGCGCTTTCGGCCTTCATAACGCCGGCCCTGGAGCTGGCCCATGAAGGTGAGGGCGGCGCTGCGTTCGTGCGCGTCCTGGCGCGCGCCTATGCCGAGCACAACGACCAGTTGCGGGCCTTCCTGTCCAACAACTACGGCCATGTGCTGAAACGCTTCACTCAGGTTTTTGCCGGGAAACTGCCGCACCTTTCCCGCGACGAACTGTACTGGCGCACGGATATCGTGGCTGGTGCGCTGACCTATGCCATGGCCGACTTCGGCATTATCCAGCGGCGTCCGAACGTCAGCGAACGCGAGCATCGCGCACAGGCCATCGAACACCTGATCCGATTTGCCTCGGCGGGCCTGCGCGCAGACTGAACCGAACCCCCTTGGTCGACGCTGCACAGTCGTCGACGACACCCAACCTGTTCCATCTGGAGACTGGCATGACCACCAATCCGCTTCGAATCCGCAAAGCTGCGGTGCTCGGCGCCGGCGTCATGGGCGCGCAGATTGCCGCGCACCTGACCCAGGCAGGCATCGAAACCGTACTGTTCGACCTGCCCGCCCGCGAAGGCCCGAAGAACGGCATAGCCGTGAATGCGATCAAGCAACTGGGCAAGCTCAAGCCGGCGCCATTGGCGGAATCGTCACTGGCTGCCGCCATCATCCCCGCCGACTACGACGAGCACCTCGGGCAACTCAAGGATTGCGATCTGGTCATCGAGGCGATTGCCGAGCGCATGGACTGGAAGCTGGATCTGTACAAGAAGGTGGCTGCGCAACTGCCCGGGCATGCGGTCATTGCCTCCAATACCTCGGGGCTTTCCATCAATACCCTGGCCGAGGCCCTGCCGGAAAACCTGCGCCATCGTTTTTGTGGCATACATTTCTTCAATCCGCCGCGCTACATGCACCTGGTCGAGCTGATTCCCAACCGTGCCACCGACGTGGGCGTACTGGACGGGCTGGAAGGTTTCTTGACCACCGCGCTGGGCAAGGGCGTGGTCATCGCCCGCGACACCCCCAACTTCATCGGCAACCGCATCGGCGTGTTCTCGATGCTGGCGACCATGGTGCACACGCAGGCATTCGGACTGGGCTTCGATGTCGTCGACGCCCTGACCGGCCCCGCCATCGGCCGTCCGAAAAGCGCCACCTACCGCACCGCCGACGTGGTGGGCCTGGACACCATGGCGCATGTCATCCAGACCATGGCCGACACCCTTCCCGATGACCCCTGGCACCGTTATTTCAAGGCACCCGAGTGGCTTTCGGCACTGATCGAGAAAGGCGCGCTGGGCCAGAAGAAAGGCATCGGCTTCTACCGCAAGAACGGCAAGACCATCGAAGTGCTGGAGCTGGGCAAGCGCGACTATGTTCCGTCATCGCCAAAGGCTTCCGAGGAAGTCGCTGCCATCCTGGCGATCAAGGACCCGGCCGGGAAATTCGGCAAACTGCGGGCGTCGAGCGATCCGCAGGCCCAGTTCCTGTGGGCATGTTTCCGCGACTTGTTCCACTACACCGCCTACCATCTGGGCGACATCGCGCAGACCGCACGCGACGTGGATCTGGCCATTCGCTGGGGCTACGGCTGGAAGCTCGGACCCTTCGAAACCTGGCAGGCCGCCGGCTGGCAGCAGGTGGCCACATGGATCGAAGAAGACATCGCGGCCGGCAAGGCCATGAGCGATGCGCCCCTGCCCGCCTGGGTCACCGATGGCCGTCGCGGCGTGCATCATGCCGACGGTTCATTCTCGCCCTCGCAGGGCAAGGACCTGCCGCGTTCCTCGCATCCGGTCTACCGTCGCCAGATCTTCCCCGACCTGATCCTCGGCGAAAAGGCGCCCGCGGGCCAGACCGTCTGGGAAAACGATGGCGTGCGCCTTTGGACGCTGGGCGAAGACCGCATCGGCATTCTCTCGTTCAAGACCAAGATGCATACCGTCAACGACCATGTGCTCGACGGCATCCAGGAAGCCATCAAGGTGGCCGAGGACAGCCTCGACGCCATAGTCATCTGGCAGACCAGCGAGCCGTTCTCGGCAGGCGCCGACCTGAAGGGTGCGCTGGGCCTGTTGCAGGAAGGAAAACTGGCGCAGTTCGAGGCCATGGTGGCCAATTTCCAGGCCACCAGCATGGCCATCAAGTATGCGCAGATCCCGGTGGTCGCTGCCGTGCGCGGGCTGTGCCTGGGTGGCGGATGCGAATTCCAGATGCACTCGGCGCGCACCGTGGCGGCGCTGGAATCCTACATCGGCCTGGTCGAGGCCGGCGTCGGCCTGCTGCCGGCCGGTGGCGGGCTGAAGGAAATCGCCACCCGCTGCGCTGCAGCGCCGGTCGGCGATGCCTTTGAGAACGTCAAGCGCTATTACGAAACGGTGGCCATGGCCAAGGTTGCCGGCTCGGCGTTGGAAGCGAAGGCCTTCGGTCTGCTGCGCGAATCGGACGTGGTGGTCTTCAACAGCTTCGAGCTGCTGTACGTGGCCATGCAGCAGGCACGCGCGCTGGCCGAATCGGGTTACCGTCCGCCCCTCCCGGCCCGCCACATCAAGGTCGCCGGCGAACCCGGCAACGCCACCTTCAAGGCCATGCTGGTGAACATGCTCGAAGGCTATTTCATCTCCGAACACGACTTCGAAATCGCCAGCCGCATCGCCGACACGCTGTGCGGCGGCCAGGTCGTGCGCGGCAGCGAAGTCGACGAAACCTGGCTGCTGGAACTGGAGCGCAAGCACTTCGTCGCCCTGGCGCAGATGGAAAAGACCCAGGCGCGCATTGCCCACACCATGAAGACCGGCAAGCCGCTGAGGAACTGAGACTCGGGAAAGGTCAGGCAACGGAACGGCATCGAAGCCGAATTCCCATTCCCCAATTTCCCATTCCCGATCGAGGAACAAGATCATGAGCAAACAGATCCAGGACGCCTACATCGTCGCCACCACCCGCACACCAGTCGGCAAGGCGCCGCGCGGCGTATTCCGCAACACCCGCCCCGACGACATGCTGGCGCATGTCATCCGCGCCGCGCTCGAACAGTGCGCGGGCATCGACCCGGCGCGCATCAGCGACGTCATCATCGGCTGCGCCATGCCCGAGGCCGAGCAAGGCATGAACGTGGCGCGTATCGGCGCCTTGCTGGCCGGCCTGCCCGACTCCGTGCCGGGCATGACCATCAACCGCTTCTGCTCTTCCGGCGTGCAGGCCGTGGCGCTGGCCGCCGACCGCATCCGACTGGGCGAAGCCGACCTGATGGTCGCCGGCGGCACCGAGTCGATGTCGATGGTGCCGATGATGGGCCACCGCGTGCAGATGAACCCGGCCATCTTCAAGGACGACAACGTCGCCATCGCCTACGGCATGGGCATCACCGCCGAGAAGGTCGCCGAACGCTGGAAGGTCACCCGCGAGCAGCAGGATGCCTTCGCGGTGGAAAGCCACCGTCGCGCCCTGGCTGCCATCGAGGCCGGCGAGTTCCGGGACGAGATCACGCCCTACACGCTGGACGACCGCTATCCGGACATCGCCAACCGCAGCGTGCACGAGGACCAGCGCGTCATCGACACCGACGAAGGCCCGCGCCCCGGCACCACGCCGGAAGTGCTGGCCAAACTGCGCACGGTATTCCGCAACGGCCAGTTCGGCGGCACCGTCACGGCGGGCAATTCCTCGCAGATGTCCGACGGCGCCGGCGCGGTGATCCTGGCCAGCGAAAAGGCCATCAAGGAACACGGCCTGACCCCGCTGGCACGCTTCGTCAACTTCGACGTTGCCGGCGTACCGCCCGAGGTCATGGGCATCGGCCCCAAGGAAGCCATTCCCAAGGCGTTGAAGATGGCCGGCCTGAAACAGGACCAGATGGACTGGATCGAACTCAACGAAGCCTTCGCCGCGCAGTCACTGGCGGTGATCAAGGACCTCGACCTCGACCCGGCCAGGGTCAACCCGCTGGGCGGCGCCATCGCCCTGGGCCACCCGCTTGGGGCCACCGGCGCCATCCGCGTCGCCACCCTGGTGCACGGCCTGCGCCGGCGCAAGCAGAAATACGGCATGGTGACCATGTGCATCGGTACCGGCATGGGGGCTGCGGGGATTTTCGAGGCGCTGTAAGCCACATGGTAGCGCAACGATTCTTTCGCACATTTGCTGGGCGGTGTCCCCGCGCCTTCACGCTGCGACGCTCGTGAGGGCTTGCTGCTTGTTCAGTTCGTCCATGCACAGGTAACGCTTGGCGCCCCAGTGGGTGCCGGCCAGGTAACGCAGTCGGGCCGCCGCCAGCATCAGCGCGGCCTGACCATCCGGAAACGCACCCACCACCCGCGTTCGGCGCCGGATCTCGCGCATCATCCGCTCCAGCGGGTTGTTGGTGCGGATTCTTCGCCAGTGGGTCTCGGGGAACGCGTAATAGGCCAGGGTTTCGGCAATATGTCCCTGCACCTTGTCCGCGGCCGCCTCCAGCTTCATGGTCTTGAGCTTGGCCACGACCTGCGCGGCCTTCTCCTGGGCCGCATCGATATCCTCCGCCGCGTGGATCGCCTTGAGCATGGCGGCCACTTCGCGCACCTTGCCGCTGGGCACCACACTGAACACGTTGCGGTAAAAATGCACCGTGCAGCGCTGCCAGCGGGCCTCAGGGTAGTGCTCGCCCAGGCTTTCGACCAGCCCCATGCAGGCATCGGAGATGAACAACCGTGGTGTGGTCAGCCCACGTCCCTTCAGGTAGGCCAGAAAACCGCTCCAGCCGGCCTTGTCCTCCTTGGCCCCTTCGGCCACGCCCAGGATCTTGCGGTAGCCTTCCGTGTCCACGCCGATGGCCACCAGCACCGACACGTTGCGCACCTCACCCGCCCAGGTCCGTTTGAGCACGATGTCGTCCAGGTAGACGTAGGGGTAGTGGCCCTCGATAGGCTCGTTACGCCAGGCTTCAATGCGGGCATAGACCTTCCGGTTGAGCCGGCTCACCGCCCCGGCGCTCACCCGCGTACCCCACAGCGCTTCGGTGATGTCCTCGATTCAGGGTCTCCTCGACCGTGCTGCGTACGACCTGCCCGAGGTGGTCCTGGATCTGCGCCTCGTCGATCTTGATCACCTGGGCCAGGCCAGGGGTAGACTCATTCATGGTGGTGGTCTCCTTGGGTTGGATTGCTTCGTCGCATCCAAAGTATCCAAGCGAGGCCACCGCCTCTTCAAATGTGCGCAAGATACGTTACGTTATCCAGGCCCTGCTGGAATTGCACAAGATTCATGGCCATGGCGCACACCCTCACTCTCGAAGATGGCATCATCGTCGGCCAACGCCGACGCAAATCACGCGACGGGCAGCTGAGTGTCGGGGCTAATCAGGAAAATGCAACACATCGCTTATGTTTTGGTCATTGTAGTAACAATGTCCATTCAGCTTACTAATTCGTCCACCAACGTAATATAAGATGTGCTTCTTTTTTCCAAAGTCAATTAACAGATATTTTTGATCTGTAGGGCAATTAGCCATTTCTTTCGAAATTTCAAAATGTGAAATCAACTGCCGCAGCATATATCCACATGAGTGTCCGCATTTCAAGATAACTTCGACTGTAGCACCCGACCTAAATTCGGAATTTGTAAGATTCAATTGATCAGTCTTGGTGTAGTAATAAAGGTGAACTACACTTGCGCTTGCAATGTAATTTTTAAGGTCACTTGCTTTATCTAATGGCGCTGATGACGCGTAAGAAGGTAGCGCTATCAAAAAGATGGTCATCAAAATGTAGGTTTTTAGTTTGAGCATATCTTGCTACTCGTTGAGCCACACGTGGTAACTGCT
The DNA here is from genome assembly GCA_027019085.1 of Rhodanobacteraceae bacterium. GTDB lineage: Bacteria > Pseudomonadota > Gammaproteobacteria > Xanthomonadales > Rhodanobacteraceae > Oleiagrimonas. Next base: position 20,087 of record JALUXG010000009.1, read on the forward strand.
TTTGACCAATCGTAATATGATTTCCGAGCGTTAGTTCCAAGCCCCCTAGCAACCTCAGCTTCAATTTGAGTTGCTCTCTCCTCCTCCTTAGCCTGAATTATTCACGGCACAAAGGATGAGAAGGCCTTTTGTGTGATAAGATATTGTTGCGAAACAGATACTTACCCATCAAAAGGGCCTTCTCATGAGTTACCTTAGCACAACGCAGAGCGTGC
>JALUXG010000010.1 GCA_027019085.1 Rhodanobacteraceae bacterium
CCCTCCCAGTCATTCATCGCTGAATCACTTAGGTCAAAGGTTTGGACGCTTGCATTGCTTGGACTCGATTCCAACATGCAAGACGCCCACACAAGTCACCTGCGCACACTGTCAAAGATCTGCTCGTCGCAGGGCCTTTCGCCCTGCTTCCCCGTCCGGGCCTTTCGCCCGAGGGAGCCGCTCATTCTACATCGCTTTCGATGTCCGTCAACACCTCGCAGTGCAAAAAAATCCACCGCGCCGCGCCTGTTCCCGCCACCGAACGACCCAGCGGCGGGGCGCGAATCATAGGCACTTGCCGGGCAAAGCACAAGCCCGGGCTGCCACGCGAATCAGGTCGCCTTGAGAAGCACGCGCGCGAAGTTGCGCTTGCCGATCTGCAGCACGCCTTCAAAACCGGGCTGGAAGCTGCGCTGGGCATCCTCGACGACGTCCCCGTCGATACGCACGGCTCGCTCCCTGAGTTTGCGGTTGGCTTCCGAATTGGACCGGGTCAAACCGGCGGCGGTAAGCAACGCAGGCAGGCGAAGGCCCTCGGCGGGCACCACGATCTCGTCCAGCGGCAGCAGGGAGGTGTCACCCTGGCCACGCACCACGGCATGCCAGCCGGCGATCGCCTGCTCGGCCGCCTGCGCATCATGGAAACGCGCGGCCAGTTCGCGCGCCAGCCGAAGCTTGGCATCGCGCGGATTGAGCTGGCCGGCATCCACCTCGCGCCTCATGCGCGCAAGCTCGTCCAGCGACACCTCGAAACTGAGCAGCTCGAACCACCGCCACATCAATGCGTCATCGATCTTCATGGTCTTGGTGACCATGTCGATGGCCGGCTCGTCGATGCCGATGTAATTGTCCAGCGACTTGGACATCTTGTTGACGCCGTCGATGCCTTCCAGCAGCGGCATGGTCAGCACGATCTGTGGCAACTGGCCTTCGTGCTCCTGCAGCGCCCGCCCCATGAGCAGGTTGAACTTCTGGTCGGTACCGCCCAGCTCGACGTCCGTCTTGAGCGCCACCGAGTCGTAGCCTTGCACCAGTGGATAGAGAAATTCGTGGATGGCGATGGGCTGCTGCGCCTTGTAGCGCTTGTCGAAATCGTCCCTTTCGAGCATGCGTGCGACCGTATGCTGTGACGCCAGCCGCACCATGTCGGCAGCCTGCATCGCACCGAACCATTCACTGTTGAAGCGCACCTCGGTCTTCTCGCGGTCGAGCACCTTGAACACCTGGGCGGCGTAGGTTTCGGCATTGGCCTGGACCTGTTCGGGCGTCAGGGGCTTGCGGGTGACATTCTTGCCCGACGGGTCGCCGATCATGCCGGTGAAATCGCCGATCAGGAAGATCACCGAATGCCCCAGGTCCTGGAACTGGCGCATCTTGTTGAGCAATACCGTGTGTCCCAGGTGCAGGTCGGGGGCTGTCGGATCGAATCCGGCCTTGACGCGCAGGGGCCGGCCCGCGGCCAGGCGCTTTTCCAGTTCCTCGACCTTGATGATTTCATCGGCGCCACGGCCGATCAGCGCCATGGCGCTTTCGATGTCACTCATGCCCACCTCGGGTGTCCTGCTGGAGAAGTCCGCCACCGCAAGATGACGAAGACTGTTCGGTTAATTGTGCGTTAATCGAAGTGACTGGCGCAACGCTTTGAATGAAAAGGCGTTGACGGGCTTTCGCGGCGCTCGCTATCGTAGCGTCCGAAACTTTCCAAACCCCTTGAACCAACGACGGTAACGCAGCATGGCCCGGGATACGAATCCGCCACACACCCACCCCCGTGCCACCGAGCCGAACCGTCGTGGCCGTATCCTCGACCGCCTGCGTGCCCGTATCCCGGGCCAGTCGCCATCCTCACCGGACGCTGCGCCGTCTCCACACTGGACGCGTGAACGCCGGATCCTGACGGTTGCCGTCGGCCTGGTTGCGGTGCTTTCGATCCTGGTCATGCCAACCTGGGCCAACGTGATGAAGCACGTGCCCACCGGATCGAGCTACACGGAGATCCCGCTCGCCCTGCCCACCCTGCCACCGCAACCGGCACCTAGACCGCAGGTGGACTGGCAGGTGGTTCGGGTCGAGTCCGGACAGACACTCTCCGGGCTGTTCCAGGCGCACGGTTTCGATTACGCCGACCTCAAGCTGGCGCTCGATGCAACCCGCAAGACTGGCGCATTGCACGACCTGCACCCGGGCGATGCCATCGGCTTCCTGACCGACGATCACGGCACCCTGCTCGGCATGCGCTACGACCGCGACGCCGAACACCGGGTCACCCTGCGCTTTGCCGACGGCACCGTGACGCGGCAGGTGACCACGCGCGACATCGAACGCCGCGAGCACATTGCTCACGGGGTGATCGAATCCTCGCTGTTCGATGCCGCAAGCCGCGCCGGGCTGAGCGATGCGATGGTGGTGAAGCTGGCCGACGTGTTCAAGTACGACATCGACCTGGCTCGTGAAGTCCGTACCGGCGACCGCTTCACCGTGGTCTACGACGACGTGTGGCGCGACGGCGCCTATCTGCAGGCCGGCCACATCATCGCCGCCGAGTTCTACAACCGCGGCAAGCGCTTCACCGCCTTCCGTTTCACCAAGCCGGATGGCAGCATCGGCTACTACAGCGAGGACGGGCGCCCGCTGCAACGCGCCCTGTTGCGTACGCCATTGTCGTTCACCCGCATCTCCTCGCGTTTCGGCATGCGCATGGACCCGATCCTGCACAGCCGCCATCTGCACGCCGGCATCGATCTGGCAGCGCCCATGGGGACCCCCATCCATGCCGCCGGCAATGGTGTCATCACCATCCGCGGCTGGGTGCGTGGATACGGGCGCTATGTCCGCATCCGCAACACGCCCGCCTACAGTACCGGTTACGGCCACATGTCGCGGTTCGCACCGGGCCTGCATGTCGGCTCGCATGTCCGCCAGGGCCAGGTCATCGGTTACGTCGGCGAGTCGGGCTGGGCCACTGGACCGCACCTGCATTACGAGGTGCGCATCCACGGCCGTCCGGTCAACCCACTCACGGTGACGATGCCCAAGCCCAAGCCCTTGCCCACCCACCTGCTGGCGCTGTTCAGGCAGCGCATGCAACCGCTCATGGCACGCATCACCGCCTACGATGCAAATGTGCGCCTGGCCAGCCGCACGACCGATTCCCCGCCCCGCGCGGATTGACCCCGGCATGAGCGATTCCGCCCCCGGCCTGTATGTCGGCCTGATATCCGGCACCAGCGCGGACGGGATCGATGCCGCCCTGTGCAGCTTCGAACCATCACCCACGCTGCTGCACGCGCACACCCGGCCCTGGCCGGAAACACTGCGCAGGCAGATTCTCGATATCGCGCAATCCACCGGACCGATCGACCTCGACGTCCTGGGTCGCCTCGACGTGGCGGTGGGACGTTGTTTCGCCGATGCGGTACATGCCCTGCTGAAGGAAGCAGGCACGGCCCCGGAAGCGGTTCGCGCCATTGGCTCGCATGGGCAGACCCTGCGTCACCGCGTCGATGGGCCAGAACCCTTTACCCTGCAGGTCGGCGATCCGAGCGTCATTGCGGAAAACACGGGCATCGATACCGTGGCCGATTTCCGCCGCGCCGATGTCGCTGCCGGTGGGCAGGGCGCACCGCTGATGCCGGCCTTTCACGCGGCCGTGATGGCCAGCCCGCAAGTGGTTCGCGGGGTGCTCAACCTGGGCGGGATCGCCAACCTCAGTGTCCTGCATGCCGACGGCACGGTCACGGGCTTTGACACCGGGCCGGCAAACGGTCTGATGGATGCCTGGAGCATGCACGTACAGAACGAACCCTGTGACCGCGACGGCGAAATGGCCGCACGCGGACGCGTGAACACCGACCTGCTTAAACGCCTGCTCGACGACCCCTATTTCACGCTGGCCGCACCCAAGAGCACCGGACGTGAATACTTCCACCTCGACTGGCTGCGTCAACGCGTGGACGTGACCGCGATGGCCGCCGAGGACGTGCAGGCCACCCTGCTGGCCTTGACTGTGCGCACCATTGCCGATGCGGTGGAGCGTGAGGGTCACGCAATCGGCGAAGTCGTGGCGTGCGGCGGTGGCGTCCACAACCGCATCCTGATGGATGCCCTGGCCCGGGCACTGGCCCCGCGCAAGCTGTCAAGCAGCGCCGAGCTGGGCGTGGACCCGGATCACGTCGAGGCGATGGGCTTTGCCTGGCTGGCATGGCGCAGGTTGCGCGGCGAACCCGGCAACCTGCCGTCGGTGACCGGAGCCTCCGGACCGCGGCTTCTTGGCGCCGTGCATGCCGCCCCGCGCGCGCTTCATGTGTCTTCGGAGGGCTTGCGCGCCAGCTGACCGTCGGGGACCGTGGCCAGCGCGTCGAGCGCTTCCTCGAAGGCCGCCGTTTCGTCGGCTTTCCATGTGCCGGCCAGATTGGCAATGCTGCGAAATTCGCGTTCCGTGCCGAGCTGCTCGCCGCCCAGGCCCAGTCCGCTGCGCATCGCATGCAGAATCACGTCGTTGATCGACCACTTGCGTTCGCGCGCGACCTGCTTGATACGCTCGACCATGGCCTCTTCGATGTGGCGTACGACGATGTCCGGCACGTGCATGACCTCTGCGTGTCACATGCCCCTGTTCGATCACATTGTGTCAGGTTTGATCGGCCTTGGCAGCACCCGGTTCATGCATGCCAAGGTGCGCCGAAGGCTCCAGCACGCCCTGTCGCGACAACCAGCGCAGCACCAGCAAGGTAGGCACTACCGATACCGCGCTGAAAATGAAAAAGCCCGAATAGGTCCAGCTTTCGACCAGGAATCCGGACATGCCGCCGATCAGCTTGCCCGGCAGATTGGCCAGCGAACTGAGCAATGCATACTGGGTGGCGGTGAACTCCAGACTGGTCAGCGACGAAAGGAAGGCCACCAGCACCACACCGGCATAGCCCAATGTGGAATTGTCGCCCGAAATGGCAGCGATGAAGGCCCAGGTCTGGCCGGGATGCTGCGCCATCAGCAGATACAGAAGGTTTGACAACGCCACACCCAGCGCGGCGATGTACAGCGAGCGCTTCATCCCCAGCGCCGCCACCGAGACCCCGCCGAGAAAGGCGCCGGCAATGCCGATCCAGACCCCGTAGATCTTGGACACCGTGGCGATCTGGTCCTTGGTATACCCGGTATCGATGTAGAACGGTCCGTTGATGACACCCAGCATCTGATCGGGCAACTTGAACAGGCCGATGAACACCAGCAGGCCCACTGCGATGACGGTGCCGTGACGCTGGAAAAAATCACGGAACGGCTCGACGAAGGACGCCTGGAACCTGATCTTCTTGCGCACCCGGATGGTTTCCGGCTCACGCATCAGCAGCGTGGTCAACAGCGGCAGCAACAGCGAGCCCGCCATCGCCAGGTAGGCAGCGTGCCAGCTGCTGTAGGCCGCGATGTACAGAGCACCCGCACCGGAAACGATCAGGCCGAAGCGATACCCCAGGGTGTAGGTTGCGGCCAGCGCGGCCTGCGCCTCCGGCGGTGCGATCTCGATGCGATAGGCATCGATCATGGTGTCCTGGGTGGCGCCGGAGAAACCGGCCAGCGCCGCCAGTGCCACGAACAGTTCCAGTTGCGCGGGCCCGGTTGCCGCCATGCCGACGAGCGCCGCTATCAACATCAACTGCGACAAGGCCAGCCAACCTCGACGGCGACCCAGCAGGCCCAGAATCGGCGCCTTCCAGCGATCGAGCAACGGCGCCCAGATGAACTTGAACACGTAGAAGAAGCTGACATAACTGAACAGGCCAATCGCGCCCAGGCCGAGGCCGAACTCGCGCAGCCAGATCGACAGCGTGTAACCGATCAGCAGGAATGGCAGTCCGGAGCCGAAGCCAAGCACACACAGGGTGCCGGCCGAGGGCGTGGCGAAAGCCTGGACGATACTGCGCCAGCCACGCACCTTGCTGGCGCTCATGCGTCATAGTCCACGGTGTACGGCGCGTGGTCTGAGAACGGCTCGTCACGGTAGATCGAACACCCCCTCAGGCGATCGCGCAGCGACGGCGTGGCCAGCTGGTAATCGATGCGCCAACCGACGTTGTTCTGTCGCGCCCGGCCGCGATTGGACCACCAGGTGTATTCGACGGCATCGGGTTTCAGGCTACGGAAGGTATCCACCCAGCCGTGCGCTTCGACCAGGTCGTTCATCCAGGCACGCTCCTCCGGCAGGCAGCCCGAATTCTTCTGGTTGGATTTCCAGTTCTTGATGTCCAGCTCACCGCGTACGATGTTCCAGTCACCGCAAACCACGTAGTCGCGGCCGCTGGCCAGCCAGCTGGCCAGTACCGGCGCGAACCAGTCCATGATGCGGAACTTGTACTGCTGGCGCTCCTCGCCGGACGAACCGGATGGGAAATACAGCGACACGATGCTCAGCCGGCCAAACCGCGCCTCGATATAACGGCCTTCGCAGTCGAAGTCCTCGCGGCCCAGTTCGGTCAGCACTGCATCCGGCTTGCGCCGCGAGTAGATCGCCACGCCGCTGTAGCCCTTCTTGCTGCGAGCGTCATGGAAGCAGTCGTGATAGCCCTCGCGGGTGAACACCGGGTCGTCCAGCTGATGCGTGCGGGCCTTGGTCTCCTGCAGGCACAGCAGATCGGCATCCTGGCGGTCGAACCAGTCGAAAAACCCCTTGCGCGCTGCCGATCGGATGCCGTTGGCATTGAGGCTGACGATGCGCATGCATGACCTTCCCGGGAACAATGCGGCATCATAGCAAGCGCGCCGGCAGCCTTCGCCACTCCAGGGAGCAACGCGTGCAAACGCATCAACGCCAATTTCTCGAACTAGCCCTCGCCCGCGGCGTGCTGCGCTTTGGCGAATTCACGCTCAAGTCGGGCCGCATCAGCCCGTACTTCTTCAACCTCGGCCATATTGCATCCGGTGCTGCCTTGGGACAGCTGGGGCGGGCCTATGCAATTGCGGCGCAGCAATCGGGTGTCGCTTTCGACATGCTCTTCGGCCCGGCCTACAAGGGCATCGTGCTGGCTGCGGCTACCGCGATTGGCCTGGCCGAGGCGGTCGGCAGGGACGTACCGTTCGCCTACAACCGCAAGGAGGCCAAGGATCACGGCGAGGGCGGAACACTGGTGGGAGCACCGCTCGCCGGACGGGTGCTGATCGTCGACGACGTCATGACGGCCGGTACCGCGGTGCGCGAATCGCTGGCACTGATTCGTGCCCAGGGCGCCACGCCGGCCGGTGTGCTGATTGCCCTGGATCGCCAGGAACGCGGCGAGAGCGGGGTGTCGGCGGCGCGGCAGCTGACGGCCGACACCGGCGTTCCGGTAACGGCCATTGCCAGCTTCAGCGATGTGCTGCAGTTCGCGGGCGAGAACCCGCAACTTCGCGCCGAACAGGCGCGACTGCAAGCCTACCGCGCACGCTACGGATCCTGAACACCGGCCCATGCTGTGTCCTGGTACCGGTTACCGTGCAGCCCAGCCTCGTTATACTCGGGGCCGGAGGTATCCCATGCCCGTTCGATTCACATCCCGCATCCTGTGCGCTGTCCTGCTCTCGGCCAGCTTCGCCGTGCTTGCGCAAGGCGTCAAACAATCCGAAAGCTACCGCTACCGCTGGCTGGACAATCACGGCCAGATCCATTTCAGCGACAGCCTCACCGCCGACGCCATCAAGAACGGGTACGACGTACTCAACAACAACGGTCTGGTCATCCGTCACGTGCAACGGCAGCTGACGCCACAGGAACGCAAGCTCGCCGATGCCAGAAAGGCACGCGAGGCCGCCGCCCGGGCCACGGCCGAACGCGAGCATGCCGAAGACATGCAGATGCTCGAGGCCTATCCCAATGAACGCGTGTTTCGCGACGCCCAGCAGGCCAGCATCGACGAAATCGACCAGACGCTGCACACGACGAAGATCAATCTGCATGCCCAGGAACAGAATCTGGCCGATCTGCTGGCACATGCCGCCCAGATCAGGCAGTCCGGCAAACCGGTGCCATCTTTCCTGAGCAAGCGCATCGACACCCAGCGTGCCGCCGTCAAACAGCAACGGGCAACCCTTGTGCAACAGCAGCAGGCCCGCGAGGCCGCCGTCAAACGCGTGGCCGAGCGCATCGCCCGCTACCGCAAGCTGCGTACCGAACTGGACGAAGGCAAACTGTGAGTGGGTGACCGGAGCATTCCGGGTTCGCCCCTGAAATGCACCGGAAGTAGTTCAGAAAGGCAGCTTCAGGTCCGGTTTGACCGCCAGCAACTGCTCCCTGAATGCCTGCTGGATACGCTTGAGCGCCGCTTCGTCGTCGGCATCGAAGCGCAGCACGAGTACCGGCGTGGTATTGGATGCACGCACCAGGCCCCAGCCGTCCTTCCAGTCCGCGCGCACGCCGTCGAGAGTGGTCACCCGTGTGCCTTCGAACGAAGCTTTCTCGCGGAAGCGCTCGATGAATGCGTAGTGCTCGCCTTCCTTCATGGGGATCTTCAGTTCCGGCGTGGACACGCCATGCGGCAATGCTTCGAAAATCTCATCGAGGGTGCGCTCCTCCGGATCCCCCGCCACGATCTCGAGCAAGCGGGCAGCCGCGTACACCCCGTCATCGAAGCCGTACCAGCGTTCACGGAAAAAGAAATGCCCGCTCATTTCTCCCGCCAGCAGGGCCTCGGTCTCGCGCATCTTGGCCTTGATCAGGGAGTGCCCGGTTCGCCACATCAGCGGACTGCCCCCGGCATTGAGAATTTCACTCTGCAGGTGCCCGGTGCACTTGACGTCGTAAATGATGGTCGCGCCGGGATTGCGGATCAACACATCCTGGGCGAAGAGCATCAGCAGGCGGTCGGAAGCAATGATCTCGCCTTTGCCCGTCACCAGTCCGAGACGATCCCCATCCCCGTCGAAAGCCAGACCCAGATCTGCGCCCGTGCTCTGCACGGAAAGGATCAGGTCCTGCAGGTTTTCGGGGTCAGCCGGATCGGGATGATGATTGGGGAAATCGCCATCCACATCGCAATACAGGGGGATCACCTGGCACCCGACAGCCTGCAGGACCTGAGGTCCGATTGCGCCGGCGATGCCGTTGCCGGCGTCCACCACGACCTTCAACGGCCTTTCGATCTGGATGTCGTCGGCGATGCGGTCGATGTATTCACCCGCCACGTCCTCGCGTCGCAGGCCGGCCTTGCTGCCGACATGCAGCCGGTTTTCCGCTATTCGCGCGTACAGGTCCTGGATGGCCCCCTCGGACAGGGTTTCGCCACCCACCACGATCTTGAATCCGTTGTAGTCGGGAGGGTTGTGGCTGCCGGTCACGGCCACGCCGGACCCCGTGTTGAAGTGGTAGGTCGCGAAGTACACCAGCGGTGTTGGCACCGCACCGATGTCGATCACTTCGATCCCGGCTTCCCGCAAGCCTTCCGCAAGTGCCTCCGACAACTCCGGTCCGGATTTGCGCCCATCGCGTCCGATCACGACCTCGGACAGGCCCTTTTCGTGCATCAGCGAACCGACAGCTTGTCCGATCAGCCGCGCCACACCCGCATCGAGCGTATCCCCCACCACCCCCCGGATGTCGTAGGCGCGGAAAATGCCGCGGTCCACGGCACGCGGCACGGCCTGCGGTGACCGGGCCGGCTCGGGTGCGGATTCGGACGCCACCGCTCGTCCGGTTGCCTTGGCCTTGAGTTCCCTCACGACGTCGAAGAGCAATTCGCCCTCATCGAGCTCGGCACCCGCCTGTTTGAGGGAACGTCGACGCAACCAGAACAGGGCAAGTGCAGCCAGCAGTGCCAGTACAGTCAGTGCAATGCCCAGCGGCAGCGACCGTGGCAGGACGATCCATGTCTTGGGCAGGGCGCTGAACACGATCAGGCGGGTACCGGCGATTTTGAGCCCTCGGGGTGATTCGGGCAGTTGCGCGGCGGAGTTGCCTTGCCGATACAGCAGCAGACCCTCGACATCGTCGCCCAGGACAAGATCCAGCCGCCCGTTGTCGACCCGGGCCTGTTCGAAAACGGGTTTCGCGGAGGCAAACGGCAACTCGAACCACGCATAGGCCAGCGGCTTGTTGCCTGCGCCGACCGGCAAGGCCAGCGTCCAGCGTACCTTGCCCTGCTTGAACGTGGCCTGGAAACGTGGCGCGGTATCCGTGCTCTGGGCCGCAAGCAGTTGCGCGGCCCGCGAATAGCCGAAGCGGTCGTAGTTTGCATGCACCACTTCTTCCAGCGTGGGGCTGAAAAACACGATATCGGCCGCAGTGGGCAGAAGCTTACGGGCTAGCCGGGCAGCCGCCTCCCGGCCTTCGACGTCGTTGCGGGCGAGGTCGGCGCGCAACGCACTGTTGTCGAGCATGGCCTGGAGCTGTTGTCGTTGCTGCCGGAACAGTTTGGTCAAGCCAGCGGCAACCTGGTCCTGGGCCTGGAGCACCTGATGCCTGACATGACTGCGCGTCGCGATCAGCCAGGTCTGCCATCCGCAGAACAAGGCCGCCGCCAGGAGCAAGGTCCCGGCGGCCAGTCGCCACAGGCGCAATACCAGCGCCCGGATGGCTTCACGTCGCAACTTTCCCGCAATCTTCATCCGATCCCTCCCGATCCGATTCACGTCACCCCGGTGGAGCCGAACCCGCCTTCCCCACGACGGCTCGGAGCGAACGATTCCACCACGTTGAGGCGTGCCTGCGCCAGCGGCAGGAAGACCAGCTGCGCAATGCGGTCGCCGGGCTGGATGGTGAAGGCCTGTCGGCCCCGATTCCAGCACGAAACCATCAGCGGCCCCTGGTAATCGGCATCGATCAGGCCGACCAGGTTCCCCAGCACCAGCCCGTGCTTGTGCCCCAGCCCCGAGCGCGGAAGGATCACGGCGCACCAGCCCGGATCCCCGATATGGATCGCGATGCCGCTGGGCACCAGTTCGCTTTCACCGGCAGCCAGCGTCAGCGGCTGTTCCAGCGCAGCCCGCAGATCCATGCCGGCACTGCCCCGGGTTGCGTACGTGGGCAGGGGGATGTCGTCACCCAGGCGCCGGTCGAGGATCTTCACTTCGACATCGATCATGCGGACCTCTTCGGATGGCCTGCGTGATACCGGGTCGCAATGCGTGCGATCAGCGCCTGCGCCAGGTCGCGTTTGCTGCTGCGTGGCATGTCGTGCACGCCGTCGCGGTCGATCACGGTCAACGCATTGTCCTCGACCTCGAAGCCCTGTTCAGGTCCGACCCGGTTGGCGGCAATCATGTCCAGATGCTTGCGTTCCAATTTTTCAGATGCGTACTGTTCCACCTGTTCGGTCTCCGCTGCGAATCCGACCAGGAACGGGCGTTGCTGCAATCGCGCCACAGCCTCGAGAATGTCCGGGTTTTCCATCAACCTGAGGGTCAGCGCTTCGCCACCACGCTTTTTCAGCTTGTGTGCGGCAACCGATTGCGGCCGGTAATCGCCTACTGCGGCGGCGCCGATGTAGATGTCGCTGTCGGAGGCATGGGCCAGCACCGCGTCATGCATCTGTCGCGCACTGCGCACGTCGATGCGCTGCGCGACCCCTGCGGGCGTGTCCAGACACACCGGTCCGGCGACCAGGCACACCCGCGCGCCTGCCGCCGCGGCCGCCGCCGCCACGGCAAACCCCATGCGCCCGGAACTGCGGTTGCCCAGATAGCGCACCGGGTCGATGTCCTCGTAGGTCGGGCCGGCGCTGACCAGGACCCTGAGACCTTGCATGGGTCCGTCCCGGAAACTGGCCGCGATCACGTCGCGCAAATCCGCCGGTTCGAGCATGCGCCCCGGGCCGGTTTCCCCGCAGGCCTGGTCACCGCTGTCCGGTCCATGGACCCCCACACCCCGCCCCTGCAGTATCTGCACGTTCGCCTGCACGGCCGGATGCGCCCACATCCGGTGATTCATCGCCGGCGCGACATGCAGCGGCGCATCGCTGGCCAGGCACACGGTGGTCAGAAGGTCATCGGCCATGCCGTGCGCCAGCCGGGCAATCACATCGGCGGACGCCGGCGCAACGAGTATGCGATCGGCCCAGCGCGCCAGCTCGATGTGCCCCATGGCGGCTTCGGCCTGCTCGTCCCACAGACTGCTGCGTACCGGCTGGCCTGACAATGCCTGGAACGTGGTGGCCGTGACGAATCGCGCAGCCCCTTCGGTCAGCACCACGCGCACTTCGGCCCCTGCATCGCGCAATCGCCGCACCAGTTCGCACGCCTTGTAGGCGGCGATGCCTCCGGACACGCCTAGCAGGATATGGCGACGGGCCAGACTCATGTGGGCACTCACTGACAATCGGGCGAGACCGTAGCTTACCGGAATCAGGGCGTCACGCCGTTGCCCGGATGCAAGACTGCGCACACCATGACTATCGAGTGCAACCCGGACCCGTGAGATGTCCATCCGCCATTGGCCCCGAGAAGATCGCCCACGCGAACGCCTGTTGCGACAGGGTGCACGCGCCCTGGGCGACGCCGAGTTGCTCGCCGTGCTGATCGGCCACGGTGTCACGGGCAAGGATGCCGTGGCGCTGGGTCGCGATCTGCTGGCGTCCACGGGCGGTTTGTCTGCCCTGCTTGGTGGCATCGACCCACCGCGCATGCCGGGCCTGGGTCCGGCCAAGCGGGCGCGCCTGGCTGCGGCCATGGAACTGGCGCGTCGCGCGCTGGGAGAGGAGCTCGAACGTGGCGAACCGCTGCGCGACCCGGCCTCGAGCGCGACCTTCCTCAAGGCCCGGTTGCGCCATCTTCCGCACGAAGTGTTTGCCTGCCTGTATCTGGACAACCGGCATCGCGTGCTGGCATTCGAGGAGCTGTTCCGGGGCACCATCGACGGCGCCAGTGTGCATGCACGTGAGGTCGTCCGCGCCTGCATGCGCCACAATGCCGCTGCCGTGATCTTCGCCCACAACCATCCGTCCGGCGTGGCCGAACCCAGCCGCGCCGACCGCGACCTGACCCTGCATCTGCGCGACGCCCTGCGCATGATCGACGTGCGGGTGCTCGATCACATCGTGGTCGGCAGCGGACAACCGGTGTCCCTGGCCTCGCGCGGCCTGCTCTGATCGATAAAAAAATAGCGCGGTTCGCAATGAACCGCGCTGACTGGTGTGCGTGTACCAGGACGATGATCGGCAACATGCGGGTAGCGGGGGAGCGCACTTCCACAGGCATTGCCGTGCCCCAGGGGCGGTCACGCAACACCATGCATTTTCACCTCCGACCGTTACCGTACCGTGACAGGTGAAAGCGGGCGCCAGCCTCGGGGTGCGTACGGCTTGACTTATGCACAAACCGGCAAAACCGCAACTTACATGGCGTTAATGCATGTCGATTCAAGAATAATCATGCATGCTATTGATTATATGTAATATTATAAGGAAGAGCGGTGTTGCCACGCCCAGCATGCATCCCCCACGCCCAGGACCTGCGTTCTTGCCCACAGACTTATCCACAGCCTCCGGGTTGCAACAGATTCTGTTGCTGGCCGGGCATGCCGTTACCTCCGGACACGCATGGCATGACCTACATGAAATCCTGCATTGTCGCTTGATGTTCGCGCACGGGCGAGACTGCTAGCATGGACGTTTCCGAAACCACCGAATACCAACGTGAAAGAGCAGCTTCATGACTTGGTGCTGCGGGCACTTGTCGCCCTGCAGCGCGACCAGAACCTGCCTGCCGACCTGGCCGTTCCCGAATTCGTGATCGAGCGCACGCGCAGCCGCCAGCACGGAGATTTTGCCTGCAACGCGGCCATGCTGCTGGCGCGACCGGCCCGTCGCAGCCCGCGCGAACTGGCGCAGGCCATGGTCGCGGCCCTGCCTTCCAGCGCGATGGTCGAACGGGTCGAGATCGCCGGTCCCGGGTTCATCAATTTCTTCCTGGCCCCGGCGGCCTACCACGCCGAAATCGGACGGGTACTCGATCGCGGCGCCCATTACGGCCGCAATGGCAGCGGCAACGGGCGCGTGGTCGGCGTCGAATTCGTTTCTGCCAACCCGACCGGCCCGCTGCATGTCGGCCACGGCCGCAATGCAGCCCTGGGCGACAGCATTTCACGCCTGCTCGATGCCTGCGGCTGGGACGTTCGCCGCGAGTTCTACTACAACGATGCCGGCGTACAGATCCACAACCTGGCTGTTTCCGTGCAGGCGCGTGCGCGTGGCCTTGCACCTGGCATGGACGGCTGGCCCGAGGACGGGTATCGCGGCGAGTACATTGCCGAGGTCGCCCGCGCCTACCTTGCGGGCGAGTCCGTCACGGCCGACGACCGCACCGTCACGGCCGCCGCCGAGCCGGACAACCTCGACGCCATCCGCAATTTCGCCGTGGCCTGGCTGCGCCACGAGCAGGACCGGGACCTGAAAGCCTTCGGTATCCGTTTCGACGTCTATTTCCTCGAATCCTCGCTGTACGAGGGCGGACAGGTCGAGGACACCGTGCGCGAACTGCAGGCCCACGGCCATGCCTACGAAAAAGACGGCGCCCTGTGGTTGCGGACCACGGATTTTGGCGACGACAAGGACCGCGTGATGCGCAAGTCCGACGGCACCTACACGTATTTCGTGCCGGATGTGGCCTACCACCGCAGCAAGTGGCAACGCGGTTACGCACGCGCCATCACCGTACTCGGCGCCGACCACCACGGATCGCTGGCGCGCGTGAAGGCCGGCCTGCAGGCGCTCGATGCCGGTATCCCGGCCGGCTACCCGGACTACATGCTGTACCAGATGGTCACCGTGATGCGCGGCGGCGAGGAGGTGAAGATCTCCAAGCGTGCCGGCAGTTACGTGACCCTGCGCGACCTGATCGACGAGGTCGGCAAGGACGCCACGCGCTACTTCCTGATCGCGCGCAAGGGCGATTCGCAACTGGTGTTCGACATCGACCTGGCACGCTCGCAGACCAACGACAATCCGGTGTACTACATCCAGTACGCGCACGCCCGCGTGTGCAGCGTGCTGGCACAATGCCGGCAAAAGGGCCTGGCCTTCGACCCCGGAGCCGGCCGCATGCACCTGGACCGCCTGGACAGCGAGCACGAACAGGCGTTGATGACCGAGATCTCCCGCTACCCGGAGATCGTCGAATCGGCAGCCACCAGCCTGGAACCGCACCTGCTGGCCAACTGGCTGCGCGAGCTGGCGCAGGCCTTCCACACCTACTACAACTCGTACCAGTTCCTGGTCGACGATGATGCACTGCGGCAGGCCCGGCTGACCCTGGTCATCGCCACCCGCCAGGTGCTGGCAAACGGACTGGAACTTTTGGGCCTGTCGGCCCCGGAGAGCATGTAATGGCTGCACGCAAGAACAAACAGGCCGTCCGCAACGGCGGCTTCCCGGCCTGGGGATGGGTTCTGATCGGACTGGTTGCCGGTGGTTTGCTCATGGCCATGGCCATCCGCGGCGGGTGGTTCCCCATGGGCCGCGTGTACCAGAATCCCGGGCCCCGTCCGGACACCACGCAGGCGCGCGGCAGCGAAAGGGGCCTGGCTGACCATCCCGCCAGCACGGCACGCCCGGACAAGCCCAGTTACGACTTCTACAAGGTGCTGCCGGAAAAGGAGGTGGTGATCCCGGACGCCGAGATCAGCCGCCGCGCCAAGGCCGAGGAGCAACCGGGTGCGCACAAGATCACCGACAGTGGTGGCTATCTGCTGCAGGTCGGCTCGTTCCCCAATGCCGCCGATGCCGAGGCCATGAAGGCCCGGCTTGCCCTGCAGGGGTTCGTGGCCAGGGTGCAGCCGGTAACGATCAACGGCCAGACCTGGAACCGCGTACGCCTGGGGCCGTATTCCACCGCAGCCAAGCTGGAAACCGACAAGCAGCGTCTGGCGTCGGCGGGCATCAAGGCCATCGCACTGAAGGAGCATTGATGCCAGCGTTGCATGTCGTGCCTACAGCGGCACCAGGCCCAGCAGGACGGCCAGCAATGCCAACAGCGAGAGGCTGCCGCCGATCACCAGCACGACCAGCAGGCTGCCCGACATGCCACCGGACGCATTCCCTGCCGATGCCGGACGATCCGGCGGTTTTGACGTGATCGACGCATCTGCGGGAGGCTTGCGCCCAAGCAGGGTCTGCAGCGGTTGCCACCGGGTGGATCCGTGCAGGCAGGCCAGCATGTCGCCCGGCACGTCACCGGCATGCATGGCAAAGCGCGCATAGGCCTGGGTCAGCGGTCCGCACGTGCGGCCAGCGCGCCGCATCCACACCCGTGGCTCCGGCTCGTCGGCAAGCATCCGCGCATCGGCACCGGCGGCTGTCAGCGCCTCGAGCTGACGCATCGCCGAGGCGTAATCCACGGCCTTGAGCGTAACCGGCACGCGTGCCAACACCCGTTCGCGAAACGCCGTGTCCCCGAGCCTGAGCAGAAGGGCCACCCGCGCCCACACTGCCGGGGCATCCCGTCCGCTCCGGATCTTTCCGGTCAGCGTTACCGAATACTTCGAACCGGCCATGCCGCTCGTGCCTCGTGATCGCGTGTCCCGATTCTAGTCGACCTGTGCCCTTGCAGTACGAACCGCCCTTCTCGCACGCTGAAAATCGCCCTACACTTCACCGATGCCTGCACGAACCGCCTTCATTACCGGTGCCACTTCGGGATTTGGCGCCGCCATCGCCCATCGCCTGCTCGATGACGGCTGGCACGTGGTCGCCTGTGGACGCCGGGCCGACCGGCTGCAGGACCTGGTCCGCACCCACGATACCGGACGCGTCCACCTTGCCGCCTTCGACGTGCGCGACCCGGACGCCATGCGCAAGGCGATCGACGGCCTGCCCCCGGCCTTCGCCGGGATCGACCTGCTGGTGAACAATGCCGGCCTCGCGCTGGGGACTGCCCCGGCCCAGGATGCGGACCTGGAACAGTGGCGGCAAATGATCGACACCAATATCACCGCGCTGGTAACGCTTACGCGGCGGCTGCTGCCAACACTGATCGAGCGGCGCGGAGCGATCATCAACATCAGTTCGATTTCCGCCAGCTATCCGTACCGCGGCGGCAACGTGTACGGCGGGACCAAGGCCTTTGTGACCCAGTTTTCAC
Organism: Rhodanobacteraceae bacterium; assembly: GCA_027019085.1. GTDB lineage: Bacteria > Pseudomonadota > Gammaproteobacteria > Xanthomonadales > Rhodanobacteraceae > Oleiagrimonas. Next base: position 17,035 of record JALUXG010000010.1, read on the forward strand.
TGGGCCTGCGCACCGACCTGCACGGCACCGGCGTGCGCGTGACCTCGGTGGAACCGGGCATGGCGCAGACCGAGTTCACCCTGGTTCGCACCGGTGGCGACCAGGACGCCTCCGACCGCCTGTATGCCGGCACGCACCCCATCACCGCCGCCGACATCGCCGAGACGGTGTCATGGATCGCGCATCTGCCGGCGCATCTGAACGTCAACCGCATCGAGGTCATGCCGGTCAGCCAGTCAGCCGCCGGCCTGCAGGTACACCGCACCCGAGCCACGCACGGCGCCCACTCGTAGGGCGGGCACCGTCCGCCACCCGCAACAGCAGGAGCGCACGATGCATGGCGGGCAGTGCCCGCCCTACGCCTCAGGGCGAATCTGCAGCTGGGATGCCGGTCATCCCATTGTCCGCAGGTACACCGCACCCGAGCCACGCACCACACCCGCTCGCAGGGCGGGCACCGTCCGCCACCCGCAACAACTGGACCGCACGATGCATGGCGGGCAGTGCCCGCCCTACGACTCAACGCGAATCTGCAGCTGGGATGCCGGTCACACCATTGTCCGCAGGTGCGCCGCACCCGAGCCACGCACCGCACCCACTCGTAGGGCGGGCACCGTCCGCCACCCGCGACTGACAGTAGGACCGCACGATGCATGGCGGACAGTGTCCGCCCTACGCCTCAACGCGTATCTGCAGCTGGGATGCCGGTCATCCCATTGTCCGCAGGTGCGCCGCACGCGAGCCACGCACCGCACCCACTCGTAGGGCGGGCACCGTCCGCCACCCGCAACAACTGGACCGCACGATGCATGGCGGGCAGTGCCCGCCCTACGCCTCAGGGGGAATCTGCAGGTGGGGTGCCGGTCACCCCGTCGTCCGCAGGTACACCACACCCGAGCCACGCACGCACCCACTCGTAGGGCGGGCACCGTCCGCCATCCGCAACAGCAGGAGCGGACGATGTCCGCCGTCAGGGAGATTCCTGCAGGTAGGTATAGCCGGTCAGGCCCGCCTCAAGCGAGGCGCGCAACGCCTGTGCTTCCTGGCCTGCAATGCCGGCTTCGGCCAGACGCCCGTCATAGGTCGCACGCAGGTCGTCCAGCGCATAGCCGACGTAGTCAAGCATCAGGTCCGCGCTGTCGCCGCGTCGCACATGGTCGAAGCGGAATCCGCCTTCGGCACATCGCACGTTCACCGCATCGGTGTCACCGAACAGGTTGTGGATATCGCCCAGCGTCTCCTGGTAGGCGCCCACCAGGAAGAGGCCCAGGCAGTAGGACTCCCCCTTGCGTGGCGCGTGCAGCGGCAGGCTGACATCCACCCCTTCGGCGTCGACATAGGCATCGATGCGACCGTCCGAATCGCAGGTCATGTCCACCAGCACGCCGCGGCGCGTCGGCGCTTCATCGAGACGGCCGATGGGGGCGATCGGGAACACCTGGTCGATCGCCCACACGTCCGGCACCGATTCGAACACCGAGAAATTGCCGAAGTACTTGTCGACCAGCTTCTCGTCCAGTTCGTCCAGGGCCTGGCGATGCGCACGCTCACCGGGCAGCAGGCGGCTGCGCACGGCACCGGCGATGGCGTAATACAGGTCGTCCAGGCGGGCACGGTCGTCCAGCGCCAGCTGTCCCAGAGCGAACAGGGTCTGGCCTTCGACCAGATGGTGCTGGGCCTCATGGTAGAGCTCCAGCGGCGGACGCTCGTCCAGCGCCGCATGCACGTCGCGCAGATGCGCCAGCACCGCCGGCTCGTCCTCGCGAAGCGGCGGAACCCGCCCCTCGGGCACCGGCTCGACCTCGCTGATGTTGACCACCAGCACCGCATGATGCGCGGTCATCGCCCGACCGGCCTCGGTGACCAGGCGCGGCTGCGGCAGATCGGCGGCTGCACAGGCTTCGGCCAGCGGCTGCACCAGGCTGGCGGCATACTGCTGCAGGGAATAGTTGATCGAATTGAAGCTGCGCGAGCGGGTGCCCTCGTAATCCACGCCCAGGCCGCCGCCGGCATCGAGTATCGCAATCGGCACGCCGCGGCGTCGAAGCTCGACGTAGTAGCGCACCGCCTCGCGCATGCCGGTGGCGATGTCGCGCACATTGGATATCTGCGACCCCATGTGGAAATGCAGCAGCCGCAGGCTGTGCTTGAGGCCCGCCTCGTCCAGGCGATCGACCAGCGCCAGCAACTGGCGCGGGCTGAGGCCGAACTTGCCCTTGTCACCGCCGGTGTTCTGCCACTTGCCGGCACCGATCGAGGCCAGGCGCACACGCACGCCGAGCCGTGGCGTGACGCCCAGGGCCTTCGACTCGATGATCACGTGTTCGAGTTCGGACGGCTTTTCCACCACGATGTGCACGTCCAGACCCATCTTCAGGCCGATCAGGGCCAGGCGCACGTATTCGCGGTCCTTGTAGCCGTTGCACACCACCAGGCTGCCGCGCCGTGCCAGGCCCAGCACCGCCATCAGCTCCGGCTTGGAGCCGGCCTCCAGACCGAAGCCATCCGTGCCGGCGCGTGCCAGTTCACCCGCCACCCCGCGTTGCTGGTTCACCTTGATCGGGTATACCGCGGTGTATCCGCCTTGATAGTCGCGGGCCTCCATCGCCTGCGCGAAGGCCTGCTGCAGGCGGGCCAGGCGATCGGCGAGGATATCCGGGAACCGGATCCACAACGGCAGGCGCAGCCCCTGTGCACGCGCATGCGCGACGACCTCGGGAAGCGCCAGCGAGGGCCCGCCTGCACCCTGCGGAAGCACCTGCATCGCGCCATCGGTGCCGACATCGAAATATCCCGCGCTCCAGTTCGGTATCGACCAGGCGCGTCGCGCCCGCTCGGGGTTCCATTCCTGGCTCATGCTGGGCGTGCTCCCGTGGTGCGTGCCTGGGCATGTGAGTGTAATCGAGCATGTGCGCTCTGGGACATGCCGCTACAATAGTCGGCCCTCCTCCGTCCCACCATGACCTCAAGGATCCGTCATGTCGTCATCGAACTGGTTCACCGAAGCGCACGAGGCCTCCGGTTCGTCCATAGGTTTTCGCACCCGCGCGCTGCTGCACAGCGAGCAGACCCCGTTCCAGCACATCGAGATCCACGACACCACCGACTGGGGGCGACTGATGGTGATCGACGGCTGCGTGATGCTGACCGGGCGCGACAATTTCCTGTATCACGAGATGATGACCCACCCGGCGCTGTTCACCCATGCCCGGGTCAAGCGCGCGGTGATCATCGGCGGCGGCGACTGCGGCACCCTGCGCGAAGTACTCAGGCACGGCGAGGTCGAGCAGGTGACCCAGGTGGATATCGACGAACGTGTCACCCGTCTGTCCGAGCAATACTTCCCCGAGCTGTGCGAGTCCAACGATGACCCCCGGGCCGAGCTGCGCTTCGAGGACGGCGTCCGCTACATGGCCGAATGCGCCGCCGACAGCGTGGACCTGATCATCGTCGATTCGACCGACCCGGTGGGACCGGCCGAGGGCCTGTTCAATGCCGACTTCTATGCCAGCTGTCACAAGGCCCTGCGGCACGGTGGGCTGCTGGTGCAACAGTCCGAATCGCCGCTGGCGCACCTGGACCTGATCAAGTCCATGCGCGGCGCCATGCGCACCGCCGGCTTCGATGCCCTGCGCACCCTGCCGTTCCCGCAGCCGTGCTATCCCACCGGCTGGTGGAGCTGCACCATGGCACGCAAGGGCGGCGACCTGTCGGGCTTTCGTGAGCGCGGCGCCGCCACCAAGGGGTTTGCCACGCGCTACTACAACGCCGATATCCATCGCGCCGCGCTGGCACTGCCCGAATTCATGCGCCAGGCGCTGGGGGAGTAAGCTGCCGGCTAGAAAAGACTCTGCCGCAGCTTGGGCAGGAGCACCAGCACCAGGGTCGCGACTGGCCCCAGCAGCAGGGAAAGCAGGAACCAGCCCAGGCCGCTACGGTTCTTCCCCTGGGCGATGCCCGCATTGAGCAGGGCCAGGGTGCCCCAGCCCACGAAATAGGGCGCGCCCTGGGTAGCAAACGTGGCGACTTGATCCATGATGCACTCCGGGATCGGTTGCGGCTTGAAACCTCTTCACTGTAACAACGATTGCCCGGTTCGTGCAGGCTGCAGGCGCACAACTTGCGCTTGTGCGTGCACCGTGTACGCTAGTCGCCGGTGAGCGGCCGTCCAGCACAGGCCGGGATCCTTCCAGGCTACGGGAGCAGTCGGCGATGCAGACGATACTTGTGGCAAGCAGCAAGGGCGGCTGCGGCAAGACCACCCTGACCACCAACCTGGCGGCAGCCCGGGCCCAGAAGGGGCGGCGCGTGGTCATCATCGACGCCGACCGCCAGCATTCGAGCTACCGCTGGTGCGCGCGCCGCGCCGAGCATGAAAACCTGCCGGGCGTGCTGGGCATGGACGGCCCACCCAGCCAGTGTTTCGACCGCCTGCCCGAGGGCACCGAGCTGGTCATCATCGACACCCCGGCCGGTATCACCGAATACCAGCTCTCGCCATGGCTGGAACGCGCCGACGTGGTGCTCGTGCCGACACTGCCCTCGCAGATCGATTTCGATGCCACCGCCGAGTTCCTCGACATGCTTTGCGGCAACGCCCGCATACGCCGCGGCAAGCTGCCCACGGGCATCGTCTGCAACCGGCTCAAGCCCTGGACGTACGCCAGCCAGGAAGCCATGGAGAATCTGCGCGAGCTGTCATTCCCGATCATCGGGGGCTTGCGCGACAGCCAGGCCTACGTGCTGCTGACCGGTCTGGGCAAGAGCATCTTCGACTACGGCTCCGAACTGGTGCGTCGCCATCAGGATGACTGGCGCAAACCCTTGCGCTGGATTGCACGGCAGTCCTGAAACGCCGGAAAAATTCCCGATATGACCGACATCCTGCTTCTGCGCCATGCCTCGGCCATGTCCGAATCCCCGGATGGCCGCGACGCCAGCCGGCCCCTGCGCCCCAAAGGCATGCGTGACGCGCAGCAGGTTGGCCAGTGGCTGACGGCGCATGCATGTCGGCCAGGCCGCGTACTGTGTTCCCCGGCCCGGCGCGCCGTGATGACTGCCGAGATCGTGCTCAAGTCGCTGCGCGACACGCGTGAGCCGGTTCTGGAACCGGATATCTACGATGCAGTCCCCGGCACCCTGATCGACGTGCTGGATCGCCACGCCCCGGAAGCTCCCTTGCTGCTGATCGGACACAACCCCGGCCTGGAACAGCTGGTGGGCCTGATGGCCCAGGGTGATTCCGCTGCGGCCCGCGGTATGCCGCCCGCGGGCCTGGTCTGGCTGCAGGCCGAGTTTCCACTGCAGCCGGGATCGGCGCGCGTCCAGGCGTTCTGGTCGCCGCCGGGTCACTGCGATTGAATGCCCACAGGCAACACGTGAGCCGGTAACCGGGCATGCCTGCCCAGATCCCCATCGCCCCGCGATGCCCCGCCTACCCATGCCGGCGCCATTGTGAACACGGAAAACGCATCCTGCGCTGCGCAAGCAGCCTGCGGTCGGGTGGTACCGCCGCGCTTGTGCTGTGCCTGTTGCTGGCGAGCGTGCATGCGACCGGTAGCACCGGCCAGGCAAACCGGCTCGGGATCGATCCCGCAAGTTCGCGTGCCTTGTTCAGCGTGAAGGTGATGGGGTTCATGTCCGTATCCGGCCGCTTTCATGGTTTGCAGGGCCAGGTTCGAATCGATCCGCGCGATGGCCTCGCACGTGTGGATGCAACGATTCCGGTGAACAGCGTCGTGGTCGACCCTTCCCGCTACCGTGCACGCCTGCTGAGTCCGCGGTTTTTCGATGCCGTACGCTTCCCGGACATCCGTTTCGTTTCACGACCCATGCCCCAGGCGGCGCTGCTCGGGGGCCTGCCCCTGTCCGGGCGCCTGACCCTGCACGGCGTGACCCGCCCCATCGTCCTGCGACAGGTCCCCGCGCGTTGTCCCGGGCCCGGTCTGGCCGGCTGCATCCTGCGCCTCGAAGGCTGGATCGACCGCACCCGTTTTGGCATGCATGCCTACCGCGCCCTGGTGTCCAGGCGCGTGCAACTGGCGCTGGCCATCCGGCTGATCGTCATCGCTGCGCCCCCGGCGAGCGCGGGCAGCCGGGCGCATCCCGCACGGCCGGCCACGTCACCACGAGCCCGCGAATCGGATTGATGTCGAATCAGGAACCGGAGCGCCCCCGGGCCTGGTTCGTCGTCCGGGGCCGGTCGATGCGGAAACGGATCGGTATCACCAACGTTCGCCTGGACCCGGAATCCATCCGGAACACCCAGTGCCTGACCGCCGCCTGCGCCGCACGATCCAGCGACGGATCGCCGCTCGATGCCGCCACTGCGGTGGCAATGACCTGGCCGTTTCCGCCCAGTCGGGCACGCACGAGCACCTTGCCGCCGCGACCGGCGCGCAGCGCCTCGATCGGATAACGCGGTGCCGGCGTCTGCAGCACCCGGGGAGCGTGCGTCGCGATGACACCTGCGCTGGGCTTCACCCTTGCCGTTGCGAGGCGATGCGCCGCTGCGCGCGCCATGCCCCCCCTTGCGTCCAGGCTGGCGGCACCCTCCAGTCGCTGTACGGAACTGAGCAAGGCGGTTGCCGCGACCGAAAACAGCAACACCGTGGTGCCTGCCGCAAGCATGGTGCGAAGCCGCAGCACGGTAAGGGTTCAGGGCCGCTCGAGAATGGCCGTCACGCCCATGCCGCCGGCGGTGCAGATCGAGATCAGCCCGCGCCCCTGGCCCTTCTGTTCGAGCAGGCGCGCCAGGGTGGCAACGATGCGTGCGCCGGTCGCCGCAAAGGGGTGACCGACGGCCAGCGATGAGCCGTTCACGTTGAGCCTGGCCGGGTCAATGGACCCGAGCGGCTTGTCCAGGCCCAGCCGCTGACGACAATAGTCCTCCGACTCCCAGGCCCGCAGCGTGCACAGCACCTGCGCGGCGAAAGCCTCGTGGATCTCGTAGAAATCGAAATCCTGCAGCGTGAGCCCGGCCTCGGCCAGCATCCGCGGCACCGCGATGGTGGGCGCCATCAGCAGGCCTTCGCCATGCACGAAATCGACCGCCGCCACGCGGGCATGGGTGAGGTAGGCCTGCACCTTCATGTCATGCGCCTTCGCCCAGTCGTCGCTGGCCAGCAGCACCGCCGCCGCGCCGTCGGACAGGCCGGTCGAGTTGCCTGCGGTCAGGGTGCCGTGGCCGGACGTGCGGTCGAAGGCGGGCTTGAGCGCGGCCAGTTTTTCCAGGGTGGTGTCCGGACGCAGGAATCCGTCGCGCTTGAGGCCGCGGAAGGGCACCACCAGGTCATCGAAGAAGCCTGCTTCGTATGCCGCGGCGAGCTTGCGATGGCTGTCCAGCGCCAGCCGGTCCTGCGCCTCGCGCTCGATCTTCCACTCGCGCGCCATCAGCTCGCAGTGATCGCCCATCGACTTGCCGGTGCGCGGTTCGGCGACCCCGGGAAAGGCCGGCTTGAGTTCCCCCAGGGAAAACCCGCGCAGCGCGGTCTTGAGCTTGTCCATCGGCGAGCGGGCGCGATTGATGCGCAGCAAACGCTTGCGCAGGCGCGTGCTGAGCGTGATCGGCACGTCGCTGGTGGTATCGCTGCCACCGGCGATGCCGGCCTGGATCTGACCGGTGGCAATCTTGTTGGCAATGGCAATGGCATTGTCCAGGGACGTACCGCATGCCCTGGCCGTGGTGATGCCGGGCGTGGTCGGGGCCAGACCGGAACTGAGCACCGCCTCACGGGCCAGGTTCCAGTCCGACGGCTGCTTGATGACCGCACCCATGGCCACTTCGCCCAGTTCCTGCCCATGCAGGCCGAAACGTTCGACCAGTGCGCCGAGCACCTTCACCGACATGCCGAAATTGCCCACCTCGGCATAGGCCGTGTTGTTGCGGCAGAAGGGGATGCGCACGCCGCCGATGACGCCCACCGGCTGTTGCAGGGTCTGCATGGTCGTTTCCGTCCCGATCACGAGGGTCTCCAAAGGTAACGCGCCCGCGCCATCGGCGGAACCCTGCGCGGTATGTTCCGTTGGCCGCGGTACACTTTCGGTTTTGCCGGAAAGCATCTTCGTGATCCTTCCAGACCTCATCAGCTTCCCTGCGGTACTGGCGCTGGAACAGGCCGAGGGCTGCATGCCGCAGCGCCTTGTGCTTGAACGCAACGAGGCCGAGACGCTGGCCAACCTGGTGGCCGACGACCTTTCCGCCCTGTTGCCCGACCTGGACAACACGCGCCTGGCCCTGGCCGCCGGGCTGTTCGATGCAGCGCAATTGCTGCGCCCCGGCTTCCCCGCCTGGACCACGCTGGACGAGCTGGCGGCCCGGCTGCCCCGCGATGCCGGCGGTGTGGTCGCCTTCGGTGCACGCGAGGGCCGCATGCCGGCCCAGGCACTGATGCCCGAAACACAGCTTGCCAGTGGCGCGATGCTGCATCTGCCCTGGACCCTGCAGACCGAGGCACGGCATGCCCAGCCGCTCGGGCAGGCCATGGAAACCCGCTTGCTGGGCAGCGGCGAAGCCGGCGCGCGTACCGCGGATTTCCTGATGCGAACCCTGGGCATGCGCCTCGCGCATGCGCGCTATTTCAGCCGGCATGACCTGCTGGCCCTGACCTGCGTGCACTACGAACACGCCGGTCTGGCGCCCCTGTGGACGGGCCTCGAAGCCGCCCTGCTCAGTCCGCACGGCACCGAGAACACGGTCAGTGCGCGTGGCCTGCCCCTGCGCTACGAATCCGGCACCATCCACGTCGCCTCGCCACTGGAGCGGCTCGGCAAGGAGCCGCATGAAAATCCCGCAGCCGCCGCCCACACCCTGGCCGGCTGGATCTTCGAACTGCGCCAGTACGCCGCCGTGCTCGCCGCCCACCGCGTGCCGCTGCGCATCGACGGCGATGCCGACGACCGCGCAGACCTGTACCTTCATCAAGTCGCCGATGCCGACCCGTCGCTGCCGTCACCAACGCTCTACACACATTCCGCACCCGGCCTGGGCACCGTCGCCATCACCATCGCCCAGGTCGACGGCCCCCGCGTGCACACGCTGGCCCACGCCCTGGTACTGGGCGGTGCGCTGGACGATCACCTGGCCCATCTGGCCCAACGCTACGCCACCCCTGCCACCGCACACCCACTCGGCCGGCTTGTCCTCGACCCCCAGTACGCCCTCACCGTTCCCCCGCCGCAAGCCCTGCACTGACAACCCGCACGCCACTGCTGCGGAGTGGTGCTCACTTGGGGAAAAAGACTGAACCGCCACGGGGTTCGATGAGGCCCAACGCCAGAGAAGATGGATCGATTCGTCGGGCGATCACGGCAACGCAAGTACAAGACGCAAGCCTTCGTCCACCTGCAACATGGTTTTTGCCGGAAGGGACTTGAGCCTGGAGGTCAGCAACGAACGATCCAGCGTGATGAGTTGAGAAACGTTGACGACCGACGCTTTCGGCAAGCCCGCCTCGGATTTCACCAAGCGTACGTTTCCTGGTGCATCAGCCAGGGCCAGGTTCGATGACACAACAGCCACAATCACGGTGGCGATGCGGCTATCGTTGAATGGCTTGGATTGGACAACAAGTACCGGCCGTCGGAAACCTGGACCGGATCCTGTAGGCGTCGGTAGTGAAGCCCACCACAACTCACCACGCTTCATCATCTACCAATTCGAGTTGTGCATGCATCACTGCCTGCTCCACGTCCGAATGCTCTTCGGCATAGACCGCGTTCAACTGCTCCGTAACGGCCTTGCCACCGTGTCTTGCTACATACTCTTGCAAAGCTTCGGTAAACAGCCGACTTCGCGGAATCGACCGCTGCCTGGCCAGACGCTCAGCAGCGTCAAAGACTGGATCCGGGACTGAGATTGCCACTTTCATGCCCATACGGTATTACTTTGGTATAACAGCTGCAACATCAGACCGGTGGCCTGGTAATCCCCTCCGTTCCCATTCCCCGCCCCTATTCCCCGTTATGGACGCTGAGGGCATGACTGCCCGAACGCGACACCTGTCATGACAAGGGCTCAATCGGTTCGCCGATTGCCTTGACACGCAGCGCCAATGCGAGGAGGGTCCGGGGCCACTGTCTTCGCGAACCCGCATGTCGTGGCCGAGGCCGGGTGCAGGGTTGCGGAACGAATCCTGTCTTGCTGCTCGCGGGGTATGGCCATGACTGCACTGTCTCCGGCACGGATCATGGAAACCGGGATGGCATTCTGGCCATCGAAGGTCTTGCTCTCGGCCGTGGAACTGGATCTGTTCTCGGTGCTTGGCGACAAGGCGATGGATGGCAGCGCCCTGCAACGGGCCGTGCGGCTGCATGCGCGGGCCAATCCGGATTTCTTCGACGCCCTGGTTGCGCTCGGCTTTCTTGATCGCGAAGGCGACGGTGCCGGTGCGTCGTACCGCAATACCGCGGAAACGGCGTTATTCCTCGATCGCAGCAGCCCGCAGTACATGGGCGGCTTCCTGACCATGGTCAATGCGCGCCTGTACCGATTCTGGGGCGACCTCACCGAAGCCTTGCGCACCGGCCGGCCGCAGAACGAGATCAAGGCCACCGGAAAATCCATGTTCGAGGAGCTGTACAGCCAGCCGGAACGTCTGGATCAGTTTCTCAAGGCCATGAGCGGAATTTCAGCCGGCAACTTTCAGGCGCTGGCCGACACGTTCGATTTTTCCGGGTACCGCACCGTGTGCGATGCCGGGGGCGCCACCGGACTGCTGTCGACCACCCTGGCCGCCAAGCATCCCCATCTGCACTGCATCAGCGCCGATCTGCCGGCGGTGCTGCCCATCGCGCAAAGGCACATCGAGGCCTGCGGACTGAGTGACCGGGTAACGGCGCAGGCGCTGGACTTTTTCACCGACCCGCTGCCCCGCGCCGATGTCATCACCATGGGCATGATTCTCCACGACTGGAGCCTGGAGAAGAAGAAACAGTTGATCCGGGCCGCCTACGATGCCCTGCCCGAGGGCGGCGCGTTCATCGTCATCGAGAACCTGATCGACGATGCGCGACGCGAAAACGCCTTCGGTCTCATGATGTCGCTCAACATGCTGATCGAGTTCGGGGATGCCTTCGATTACACCGGCGCCGATTTCTCGCGCTGGTGCGGGGAGGCCGGGTTTGCCTCGACTCGGGTCCTGCCGCTCGGCGGACCGGCCAGCGCGGCCGTGGCCTTCAAACAGGCTTAGGCTGGCTGGGCTCATGCGGCAGCTGGGCTTGGCTCAGGCGAACTCGACTTCGTACATGTGGTAGTGACAGCGGCGCATGCCCAGGCCTTCGTAGGTCTGCTGGGCACGGCGGTTTTCGTGTTCGACGTACAGGCGCAGGCCGACCGCGCCGGCTTCGCGCGCACGCTGCTCGACCGCGGCGTACAGGGCGCGGAAGACCCCGCTGCGCCGCGCTTTGGGGGCCACGTACACGCTCTGGATCCAGAAGAAGTCGCCGTTGCGCCAGTCGCTCCATTCGTAGGTGACCAGCAGGCTGCCCACCGCGCGCCCATCGCGTTCGGCGATCAGATAGAAGCCGCGCTGCGGCTCGTCCAATACAGCGCGTACGCCGGCGGCGAGCACCGCGCGGTCCAGCGCCTTGTCCTCAGTTTCGATGGCCATGGCGGCATTCCACGCCACCAGGTCATCGAGATCCTCGTGGCTCGCGGGTCGGATGCGTGGTGCGCTCACGGCAGGTTCTCGCTCGGTCGGGGAGCGGACAGCCTAGTACGCCCCGCGCACGAGGAAAACCTGCGGCCGATGCCCTCAGGCGTCGGCGTCGGTGGCAAAGCCCTCGCGGGTGCCGCGGTGGAACACCTTGTCGGTCTCCAGCACGTCGCGCGCACGGATGTCGTCCATGGCCTTCACCTGGCGGTAGATCGGCGTGAAGTCCGGACGCGTGGCCTCGAACAGCTGCTCGAAGTCGTCGATCACGAAGTAGGTCTGCTGGTAGGTGTCGATGCGGTAGCGCGTGCGCATGATGCGCTCGAGGTCGAAGCCGATCCGGTTGGGGGCGTCCGATTCCAGGCAGTAGATCGACTCGCCCTTGGAACTGACGATGCCGGCGCCGTAGATGCGCAGGCCCTCGGGCGTGGCGATCAGGCCGAACTCGACGGTGTACCAGTACAAGCGCGTGAGGTTGAGCAGGGCGTGTTCACCGATACCGTGGGCCTTGAGCGCGCCGCGGCCGTAGGCCTGCATGTAATCGGCGAACACCGGGTTCATCAGCAGCGGCACGTGGCCGAACAGGTCGTGGAACAGGTCCGGTTCGGAGATGTAGTCGATCTGCTCGGGCTTGCGGATCCACCAGGTCACCGGGAAGCGGCGGTTGGCCAGGTGCTCGAAGAAGGTGTACTCGGGCAGAAGGCCTTCCACGCCGACCAGCTCCCAGCCGGTGGCCGCGCGCAGGATGGGGTTGAGTTCGTCGAAGCGTGGAATGGCGTCCGCGCTCATCTTCAATGTGTTCTGGCTTTCCAGAAACTCGCGGCAGGCACGGCCGGGAAGGATCGCGCGCTGCCGCTCGAACAGCTCGCCCCACACGTGATGGTCCACGGCGCTGTAGTCCTGCCACGGCTGCTCGACCACACCGGTGGCATAGACCGGTATGGTCCCGCGGTCGGTCTGCTGGTGTTCGACCCTTTGTGGCGTGTTCATGGCCCGGCCCTCGCATGCATGGCTTCGTGCTACCAGCATAGACAACGCGGTGCACAAGATGGTTGCGATCTTGTTCCATTTGGCTGCATATTGGCAATAATATTGTGCATATCAATCTAATTGTCGAAGATCATGCAGATTCCACGAATCGACCGCACGGACCGCCGCATTCTCGACGTGCTCCAGCACCAGGGGCGCATCACCAATGCCGAACTTGCCGAGCGGGTGCAATTGTCGGCCTCGGCCTGCCTGCGGCGGGTGCAGCGGCTGGAGGAGGCCGGCGTGATTGCCGGCTACGCCGCACGCATCGAGCCGCAGGCGGTCGGGCTGGGCCTGCAGGCCTTCGTGCGGGTGCAGCTCAAGCAGCACGATGGCGCGACCATCGAACGCTTTGTCCGGCTGGTCAACGACTGGGACGAGGTGGCCGCATGCCATGCCCTGACCGGCGACATGGATTACCTGCTGCATATCCATGTCGAGGACCTGGATCACTTCTCGCGGTTCCTGCTCGACCAGTTGCTCAATACGGCCGGCGTGGCCGACGTCAATTCCAGTTTCGTGCTGCGTACCGTCAAGCAAGCAGCGGCCCTGCCGCTGGGACGGCGCGACGCGTCGGCATGAGCCGGTGGATGTTTGCGTATCGCCTCGCGTATCCTTTCAGGATCGATGGATACCCCGTACCGGCCCCTGGACACGATGCGCGACCCCTGGCGCACCCTGCGTTACCTGTATCGCGTGCCGCTGCTGCTGCTGCATGTACTGCTGGCCATCATGCTTGCGCTGCTCGTGTTCACCTGGCGACGCGAGGCCGTCGCGCGCCACGGTCGTGAACCGGTTTCCCATCGCCTGATCCGCTGGTGGTCGCGGCTCCTGCTGCGCATCTTCGGTTTTCGCGTGCAACGCTACGGTACGCCCCTGCCCGATCCGGTGCTTTTCGTGTGCAACCATTCCTCGTGGCTGGACATCGTGCTGATCCACAGCCAGCGCGCGGCCTGTTTCGTGGCCAAGGCCGAGATCGCCCGCTGGCCCCTGGTCGGCTGGTTGGCGGCCTGCGGCGGCACCATTTTCCATCGCCGAGGGAGCAACCATTCGCTGTCCCTGGTGATGAAGGAGATGACCCGCCGTCTGCGCAAGGGCCGGTCGGTGGCGGTATTCCCGGAAGGGGGCACCAATGACGGGCATACCCTGAAGGTTTTCCACGCGCGCATCTTCCAGGCGGCGCTGGATGCGGATGTCGCGGTGCAGCCGGCCGCGCTGCGTTTCAGCCGCGAAGGCGTGCGCTGTTACGACGCGGGCTTCCTGCCTGAAGAAAGCTTTCTGGCCTGCTTCGTGCGCTTGCTGGGTGCACCGCCCCTGGACGTGGAGGTGCATTTCCTGCCCACCGTGCCGCGTTCGGATGCCGGACGCCGCCGCATGGCGGATGCCGCGCGCCAGTCCATTGCCGACGTCCTCGATGCCCCGAGCGGAGCGCAATCTTGAGTCTGCCGCGCGGTTCCGATTTCACCCCACCCGCCCTGCTGCGCAACGCGCACGTGCAGACCATGCTGTCTTCCAGCAGCCTGCGCCGGCTGTTTCTGCGCAAGCGCATGGCCTTGGTGCGCAAGACTGCCGAACCGGTACATTTCACCCTGACCGACGGTGTGCGTCTGGAAGGTGCAGTAACCCGGCAAAGGGTCCGCGAGATGCCGCGCGGTCTGGCCGTGGTCTACCACGGCTGGGAAGGCAGCATCGATTCTTCCTATGTCCTGCAGACCGGGGCCAGCCTGCTGGAAGCGGGTTGGGACGTGTTCCGGCTCAATTTTCGCGACCACGGCGATACGCATCATCTCAATGCCGGACTGTTCCATTCCTGCCTGATCGACGAGGTGGTCGAAGCGACCACCGAGGCTGTGGCACGTCTGCGCCCCGGCCAGGCACCGGTCGCGCTGGCCGGATTTTCCCTGGGTGGCAATTTCGCCCTGCGGGTTGCGTTGCGCGCACCACGCATCGGTCTGCCGCTGGCCTGCACCGTGGCGGTGTGCCCCGTGATCGACCCGCACGCGGGTCTGCACGCCCTGGAAACCGCACCGTGGATCTACGAATGGTATTTCATGCACAAGTGGCGCGGATCGCTCAAGCGCAAGCAACGACTGTTTCCTGCCCATGATTATTTTGGGCGCGAAGACCTGGGGCAGGGCCTGCGCGGAATGACCCGCAGCCTGGTCGAGCGGCACACCGATTTCGGCACGCTCGATGCCTATCTGGACGGCTATGCGGTGAGCGGCGCGCGACTTTCCGCACTGGCCGTGCCGACTACCATCCTCACTTCCGAAGACGATCCGGTCATTCCTGTACGTGAATTTCGTGAGCTGGATCTGCCCGATTGCGTCGAGCTCGATATCGCGCCCCGCGGCGGCCATTGCAGCTTCATCGACAACTGGTGGCTACGCAGCTTTACCGACGACTACATCACCGCACGCTTCAATGCCGCGGTCGAACCTCGTGCCGGCAACTGATGGTGTAATCTGTACGACCGACCGTCCCGGAGGAAGCCTCCGATGCGCTACGTGTCCGTCCTGATGCTGTGCATGCTCGCCGCCCCTGTCCTTGCGGCACCGCCCATCCAGCGCCTGACGATGCCGCCCGGCTTCCATGTCTCGATCTTCAGCGACCAGGTGCCTTCTGCACGGGAAATGGCGCTGGGCGATGACGGCACGATCTATGTCGGCTCGATGGGCGCAGGCAAGGTCTATGCCCTGGCCGACCGCAACCATGACGGGCGTGCCGAGCGCGTGCGGGTCATCGCCGACGGACTGCGCATGCCCGTCGGCGTGGCCTTCAAGGACGGCAACCTGTACGTTTCGGCCGTCAGTCGTATCCTCGAACTGCCGGATATCGGCAAGCATCTCGATGCTCCACCACACCCGCGCGTGGTGGTCGACGACCTGCCCACCGACCGCCACCACGGCTGGAAATTCATCGCTTTCGGCCCGGATGGCAAGCTTTACGTGCCGATCGGTGCGCCCTGCAACATCTGCGACCCACCGTTGCCGTATGCCGCCCTGTGGCGCATGAACCCCGACGGCAGCGACCGCCAGCTGGTCGCTCGCGGGATCCGCAACAGCGTGGGTTTTGCCTGGCAGCCGGGCAGCGGCAAGCTGTGGTTCACCGACAACGGCCGCGACTGGATGGGCGATGACCAGCCCAGCGACGAGCTGAACCGCATCGACCGCATCGGCGAGCATTTCGGCTACCCCTACTGCCATCAGGGCGACCTGCCCGATCCCGAATTCGGCAAGGGGCATCCTTGCCACGACTACACACCCCCCGCACTGAAACTGGGCGCGCACGTCGCGCCACTGGGCATGCGCTTCTACACCGGGAAGATGTTCCCCAGGGCATACCACGGCGCCATCCTGGTCGCCGAACACGGCTCGTGGAACCGCTCCACCAAGAGTGGCTATCGCGTGATGGTGGTGGCCGTGAAAGGGAATCGCGTCGTTCGCCAGTGGCCCTTGCTGGATGGCTTCGAAAAAAACCAGAAGGCCTGGGGGCGGCCCGCCGATGTGCTGGTGCTGCCCGACGGCAGCGTGCTGGTCAGCGATGATCTGGCCGGTGCGATTTACCGCATCACCTGGCGCAAACCGCAAGCTTGAGCGGATACGCCAAGAGACCCAAGGAGAGCTCATGAAGCTTCGCAGTGACAGTTTCGATGATGGCAGCCCGATCCCCCCTGAATATGCCTTTTGCAAGCGCGACGCACCGGTGGCCCTGTCGGGCAACCGCAACCCGCACCTGGCCTGGTCCGACGTCCCTGCCGGCACGCGTTCGCTTGCCCTGATCTGCATCGATCCGGATGTGCCGAGCAAGCCCGACGACGTCAACCAGGATGGGCGTGAGATCCCGGCCAACCTGCCGCGCGTGGAATTCGTGCACTGGCTGATGGCCGACATGCCAGCCGACTGCCGCGAACTGGCAGCCGGCAGCTGCAGCCAGGGCATCACGCCGCATGGCAAGTCCAGCCCCCCAGGCCCGACGGGCGCTGTCCAGGGGCGCAACGACTACACCAGCTGGTTCGAGGGCGACCCCGACATGAGCGGGCTTTACCTCGGCTACGATGGGCCGTGCCCGCCCTGGAACGACAGCCTCCTGCATCACTACCACTTGCGCCTGGTGGCCCTGGATGTTCCCTCGCTCGGACTGGATCAGGGTTTCGATCTCGCCGCGCTGCGAAGTGCCATGAAAGGGCACGTGCTGGCCGAGGCCGGCTGGATGGGCACCTACACCCTCAACCCGCGGTTGCTGGAGGACTGATTCCGCAGCCTCACGCCGTCGGCATGCTCAGCTGCCGATCGGCAGCCACAGCAGCAGCGCCACGCCGAGCGCGATGCGGTAGATCGCGAACGGCGTGAAGCGGTTCGTACGGATATAGCCAAGCAGCCACTTCACGGCAATGAAGGCGACGATCGCCGAGACCACGAAACCCACACCCAGCGCACTCCAGTCGGTGTGCACGGCGGCGCCATCGCGCCATACCTTGAGCAGTTCGTAACCGGTCGCCGCATACATGGTCGGGATGCCGACCAGGAACGCGAACTCGGTGGCCGATTCACGGTTGCTGGTGCCAAACAGCATGGCCGCGAAGATGGTCGACGCCGAACGCGAGGTGCCGGGGAAGATGCCGGCCACCATCTGCGCGATGCCGACCAGAATGGCCACCCGCCAGGTGATCTCGCGGGTGTCCGGCTTGCGCGCGGCCACCTGTTCGGCGGCCAGCATCCACACCCCGCCGATAATCAGCGCCCAGGCAATCGGCGTCACCGTTTCGGGCAACTTGAAGCCGAACTTCACCGCCACCAGTCCGATCACCGCCGTGATCAGGAAGGCCACGGTCAGTTTGAGGAGGTAATCACGGTTGGCCCGGTCGTGCCACTTCGTCAGCAGCTGCCAGATGCGGCGCCAGTAGATCAACGTGACCGCCAGGATGGCACCGGCCTGGATGCCGATGTTGAACAGGTCCGAACGCGCGCCCAGCCAGCGCTCGGCAATCAGCAGATGGCCGGTGGAGGAGATGGGCAGGAATTCGGTAATGCCCTCGATGATGCCGAGAAGGATGACGCGCAGCAGGTCGTGCATGGTGGTTCCGCGAATGGCCAGGCGTAGCGGGCAAGTGTAGCCGTGGTTTCCGTGGAAGGGTCACTACGGCGGCCATTCAAATTGCACCATAATGGTTCTTTCTTGCAACCGTTTTTGCACCACAATTGCTTATAATCCCTTCCCTATTTCTCCAGAATATGTATAACTCGTTAAATTAATTGCATATTTATGCATTGGCATGGCTCCTGCTAAGGGTGCTTATCAACAGGATGAGACCGCATGCCTGCGGGACCGATCCGTTGCCAGCCACCCGAGGGAGACCACCATGTCCATCCTGCCACGACGTACCCTTTACGCCCTGTCCTGCCTGCTCGCCATGCCGGGGATCGTGCCACTGGCCCATGCCGATGACGCGAACGGCAGTGTGTCCGGATCGGCCAGCATCGTCAGCGACTACCTGTTCCGCGGTCTTTCGCAAACCAACCGCAAGCCCGCTCTGCAGGCCGGTGTCGAATACGACTCGGCCTCGGGTGTCTATGCCGGCGCCTGGGGCAGCAATATCAGCTGGCTTTCGGACGCATCCACCTCGGCCGCACCGATTTCCAGCAGCCTGGAAGTCGATGCCTATGCCGGCTGGCGCAAGACGTTCTCCAGCGGCATCAGCGTGGATGGGGGGATCTACCGTTACCAGTACCCGGGCAGTTATCCGGCCGGTTTCACCAGCCCCAACACGACCGAGATCTACGCCGGGATCGGCGCCGCCGGCTTCACCCTCAAGTATTCCTGGGCCGTCACCAACCTGTTCGGTTTCGACCGCAGCAAGCACAGCGGGTACCTGGACCTGTCCTGGGGCCACGCCCTGGGCAAGTACTGGTCGGTGAGCGCCCATGTCGGTCACCAGAGCCTCAAGAACGTGCCGCGAGGGAACTACACCGACTGGAATCTCGGCGTCAGCCGCAGTCTGCCGCACGGTTACGCCGTGGCCCTCGGCTACTACGACACCAACGCCGACCGGGGCGTCTACAGCAATGCCTACGGCCACTATCTGGGTCGCGCAACTGCGGTGCTGTCGCTCAGCAAGAGCTTCTGACTGAACTGCCCACGAGGGAATCCACCATGAAGTTGATCACCAGCATCATTCGTCCGTACAAGCTCGACGAGGTTCGCGAGGCGCTTGCCCAGGCCGGCGTCTCGGGACTGACCGTAACCGAGGTCCGCGGCTTCGGTCGCCAGAAGGGGCACACCGAGTTGTACCGGGGCGCCGAATACGTCGTCGACTTCCTGCCCAAGATCAAGGTCGAGGCCGTGGTGCCGGACGAATTGCTCGAAGCTGCCACCGAAGCCATTGCCGGCGCCGCGCGTACCGGCAAGGTGGGTGACGGCAAGATTTTCGTCAGCGAAGTGACTCAGGTCATCCGTATCCGTACTGCCGAGGAGGGTGTCGACGCGCTCTGAGCGCATGCGGCGCCCCGTCTTTGCATGAACCCAAAGAGGTCTCTCATGAATCACGTTGCTCACGCTCCCAAACGCGGCCTGCGCACAGCCATCACCCTGGCGGGACTGGCCTGCTTTGCCCCGGTACTGCACGCCGCCCCCACCGCGACCGTCAGCAAGGGCGATGTCGCCTGGATGCTCACCTCCACCTTGCTGGTGCTGATGATGACCGTGCCCGGACTTGCGCTGTTCTACGGCGGCCTGGTGCGCGCCAAGAACGTGCTCTCGGTGCTGATGCAGGTGTTGACGGTGTTTTCGCTGATCGTGGTGCTGTGGATGCTGTACGGCTACACCTTCGCCTTCGGCACCGGCAACGCCTTCATCGGCAACGCAAGCAACCTGTTCCTGCGCGGCGTCACGCCGTCCTCTCTGGCCGATACCTTCACCGCCGGAGTGAAACTTCCCGAATACGTTTTCATCGTCTTCCAGGCGACCTTCGCCGGCATTACCGGTGCGCTGATCGTCGGATCGTTCGCTGAACGCATGAAATTCAGTGCTGTACTCCTTTTTTCCGCGCTGTGGTTCACGTTTGCCTACATCCCGATTGCGCACATGGTCTGGGGACCGGGCGGCTTCATGCTGACACGCGGCGCGCTGGACTTTGCCGGCGGCACGGTGGTGCACATCAATGCCGGTATCGCGGGCCTGGTCGGCGCCTACCTGCTTGGACCGCGCATCGGCATTGGCAGCGATTCGATGCGCCCGCACAACCTGACCCACACCATGGTTGGCGCTGCGCTGCTGTGGGTCGGCTGGTTCGGCTTCAACGCCGGCTCCAATCTGGAAGCCAATGCCGGCGCCGCCCTGGCCTTTATCAACACCATGATCGCCACCGCTGCCGCGGTGCTGGCCTGGCTGGCCGTGGAGCGTGTCATCCGGGGCAAACCCTCCATGCTCGGCGGCGCTTCCGGCGCCGTGGCCGGTCTGGTGGCGATCACCCCCGCCTGCGGCACCGTCGGCCCGATGGGCTCGATCGCCATCGGCGCCGCCGCCAGCCTGGCCTGCGTATGGGGCGTCACCGGCCTCAAGCGCCTGCTGGGCGCCGACGATGCGCTGGACGTGTTCGGCGTGCATGGCGTGGGCGGCATCGTCGGCGCACTGCTCACGGGCGTATTCACCGCCCCGGTGCTCGGTGGCACTGGCGCGGCCGATTTCTCCATCGTCCACCAGGTGATGATCCAGGCCCTGGGCGTACTGGTCACCCTGGTCTGGAGTGGCGTAGTCGCGCTGGTTTCCTACCTCATCGTCAAGGCCGTGCTGGGCCTGCGCGTGGAGGAAGAACAGGAGCGCGAAGGTCTGGACACCACCACGCATGGCGAAACGGCGTACGAAACCTGAAAAAACCGGTTGCCTCCTCTGCCCCGCCCGGTAAGGGCGGGGCCTTTTTTTGCACCGCGTTAGAACATGATTTCCGCTTGTTGCATCATAGTGGTGCTGCAAGTGTGCCGCATCCAGCCTGTCATGCCCGGTTTGCATGGTTTCGCACTCTGGCACAATGCTTGCTGGTCCCAGGCTGTCATTCACGAGAGGTAGCTCATGTCCACTTCCCCCGCAGACGTACTGAAAAAAATCAAGGACGAACAGATCGAATTTGTCGACTTCCGGTTCACGGACATGCTCGGCAAGCAGCACCATGTCACCTTCCCCGCGCACACCATCGACGCCTCGACCTTCGAGGACGGCAAGATGTTCGACGGCTCGTCCATTTCCGGATGGAAGGGCATCAACGAGTCGGACATGATCCTGATGCCCGATCCGGACACGGCGCTGGTCGACCCTTTCAGCGCGCATCCCCAGTTGATGATCAACTGTGACGTGCTCGAACCCTCGACCATGCAGGCCTACAGCCGCGACCCGCGTTCGATCGCACGCCGCGCCGAGGCCTACCTGAAATCCACCGGCGTCGCCGATGCCGCCTTCTTCGGACCGGAGCCGGAGTTCTTCGTGTTCGATTCGGTGCGCTGGCAGAACGACATGGGACGGGTCTTCTACGAGATCGAATCGGAAGAAGCTCACTGGAGCTCCCGATACAAGTACGAGGACGGCAATTCCGGCCACCGCCCGGGCGTGAAGGGTGGCTACTTCCCCGTCAGCCCGGTCGATTCGCTGGCCGACCTGCGCGCCGACATGTGCAAGGTGATGGAATCGCTGGGGCTGACCGTGGAAGTGCACCACCACGAGGTGGCCAATGGCGGGCAGTGCGAGATCGGCACGCTCTTCAACAGCCTGGTGAAGAAGGCCGACGAACTGCTGCTGCTCAAATACGTGGTCAAGAACGTGGCGCACCAGAATGGCAAGACCGCGACCTTCATGCCCAAGCCTCTGGTGGGCGACAACGGGTCGGGCATGCACGTGCACCAGTCGCTGAGCAAGAAAGGCGAGAACCTTTTCTCCGGCGATCTCTACGGCGGCCTGTCGCAAACCGCGCTGTGGTACATCGGCGGCATCTTCAAGCACGCACGCGCCATCAACGCTTTCTCCAACTCCACCACCAACAGCTACAAGCGCCTGGTCCCTGGCTTCGAGGCACCAGTGATGCTGGCGTACTCGGCACGCAACCGCTCGGCAAGCTGCCGTATTCCCTATGTCGGCAACCCCAAGGGACGGCGCATCGAGGTGCGATTCCCCGACCCCATGCAGTCCGGTTACCTGACCTTCACGGCGTTGATGATGGCGGGCCTGGACGGCATCCTGAACAAGATCGATCCGGGTGCACCAGCCGACAAGGACCTGTACGACCTGCCGCCGGAAGAGGAAAAGAACATCCCGCAAGTGTGTTCCAGCCTCGATGCCGCCCTTGAGGCACTGGACAAGGATCGTGATTTCCTGAAGGCCGGCGACGTGTTCACCGACGACTTCATCGACGGCTACATCGCGCTGAAGATGCAGGAGGTGACCCGCTACCGCGCCTCGACCCATCCGCTGGAATTCTCGATGTACTACTCGTTCTGATACCGGCAGGACACACGCTCAAGCCACGGGGCGCCTTCGGGCGCCCCGTTTTGTTTTGCGTACATCATCACGGATCGATTGCGGCTTGCGCCGCTCCGCACTAGATTGGTGCAATGCCACCGTCACCGCCACTTGAACCCTGTGCCCGCCTTCTGACCGGCATTGCCGTGCTGGATCCTCAGCTGTGCGTGACCTGGCTCAATGACGCGCTTGCCGAAGCCCTGCAGGTGGGGATCCGCCCCTTGCAGGGGCAGCCTATCGCGACCCTGTTCGAGGGCCCGTCCTTTGCCGGGCAGGCCGAACGGGTGCTGCGCGGTGAACCACCGGTATGCATGCGTGACATCATCATGCACACCCTGCATGGCCAGATGCACCGGGTGGACGTATCGCTGCAGGCCATCGCCGAAGGGCTGTTGCTGGAAATCCACGTCCTGGCCGAACCCGTGCATCAGCAAACGCCCTTGTCGGCCACCCTGCGCGGCTTTGCGCATGAAGTGAAAAACCCGCTGGCGGGGCTGCGCGGGGCAGCGCAACTGCTGCAGCGGCGTGTTGCGGATGCGGAACTGGAAACCCTGGCAAGCATGGTGATCCACGAGGCCGACCGTCTGGTCAATCTTGCAGACCGGCTGTTGCGGCATGGCGGTCGGCCACACGTGGGCGTGGTCGACCTGCATGCGGTACTGGACCGGGTCGCGGCCATCGTGCAAAGCGAACCGCGCGCGCCGCAGATCGTGTACGACTGCGACCCCAGCCTGCCTGCCTGCACCGGTGATGCCGACCGCCTGCAGCAACTGCTGCTCAACCTCGCGCGCAACGCCGTGGAGGCTGGTGCACGTACGCTTACCGTGCGCACGCGGGTCGAGTACGCGCTGCGCCTGAACGACCGCATCGAACGCACCGCGCTTCGCATCGACGTGATCGACGACGGACCGGGCGTACCCGAAGCGCTGCGCGACACCCTGTTCCACCCGCTGGTGTCCGGACGCGCCGATGGCACCGGCCTGGGTCTTGCGCTGGCCCGCGAAACCGCCATCGAGCACGGCGGTGACCTGCGACACACCGCATTGCCGCAAGGCGCCATGTTCTCCCTGTTCCTGCCTGCACGCAGCGGGCAGGCCCACGCCCCGAGCGACAGCCCTGATACGGACCGCAAGCCATGACACGGGAAATCTGGATCGCCGATGACGATCGCAATGTGCGTTTCGTGCTGGCCGCCGCGCTGCGCGATGCCGGACATGAGGTGCGCGAATTCGATCAGGGAAACGCCGTGCGCACGGCGTTGCGCGATGACACCCCGGCCCTGCTGGTCACCGATGTGCGCATGCCCGGCGAGGATGGCCTGGCTTTGTTGCAGGCCGTGCATGTGCACAAGCCGCATCTGCCGGTCATCGTGATGAGCGCCTTTACCGACGTATCCACCACCGCTGCCGCCTATCGCGAAGGGGCCATCGACTACCTGGCCAAGCCCTTCGACCTGGACCAGGCGGTCGAGGCTGTCGAGCGGGCACTGGCCGATGCGCCAGACGAGGACACCATCGAGCAACCGCAAACCGACGCCCTGCTTGGCGAAAGTCCTGCCATGCGCGAGGTCTTCAGACTGATCGGTCGGATCGCCGCCAGCGACCTCAACGTCCTGGTGACCGGCGAAACCGGAACCGGCAAGGAACTGGTGGCTCGCGCCCTGCACGCCGAAAGCGCGCGGCGCGCAAGACCCTTCGTTGCCCTGAACACCGCAGCCATTCCTGCCGAGCTGCTGGAAAGCGAGCTGTTCGGTCACGAGGCCGGCGCTTTCACAGGGGCCCATCGCCGCCATGCCGGGCGTTTCGAGCAGGCCGAAGGCGGCACCCTGTTCCTGGATGAGATCGGGGACATGCCGGCGCTGTTGCAAACGCGCCTGCTGCGCGTGCTGGCCGAAGGCGAGTTTTACCGCGTGGGCGGGCGCGAGCTTTTGCGCTGCGACGTGCGCATCATCGCCGCGACGCACCAGGATCTGGACGCGCGCATCGCCGAAGGCCGCTTCCGCGCCGATCTCAAGCATCGGCTCGACGTGGTGCGCATCGCCCTGCCCGCACTGCGCGAACGCCGCGTCGACATCCCGCTGCTGGCACGCCATCTGCTGGCTGACGCCGCGCGCCAATTGCACGTCGCGCCGAAGCGGTTCTCGCGCTCGGCACTGCGGGTGCTGTCGAGCATGGATTTCCCCGGCAATGTGCGCGAACTGGAAAACCTCTGCCGTCGCCTGGCCGTGATCGCCCCGGGCAGGGAAATCGTGCCCACCGACCTCGACCGCGACCGGGTCCAGGCGGGCATCGACGCCGATGCCACCTGGGCCGACGCACTGCGCGCCTGGGCCGACCAGGCATTGGCCCAGGGTCAGACCGACATCCACGCCCAGGCCCGCGACACCCTGGACAGGGTGCTGTTCGAACGCGCGCTTGCCGCCCATGACGGCCACCGTGGACAAGCCGCGCAGGCACTCGGCGTGGGCCGCAACACCCTGACCCGCAAGCTCGGCTCTTCACGCAGCCGCCGACGCAATACCGCCGAAGGCGCGCCTTCCAGGAACGGATCGGCATGACCCTTACCGACATCGGCATGCCTCCCGTCCAGGCCCTGCGCGGCGATATCCTCTCGTTCCATGACGATCCGTTTGTGCACGGCATCGATGCCAGCATGCGCTTGCAGCGCGATGCCGTGGTGGCCATGCGCGGAGGCCTCATTGAGGCGGTCGGTCCCGCTCGTGAGGTCCTGCCTGCACTGCCTGCGGGAACCGGTGTCGAACGATGCGACGATGCGCTGATCTGTGCCGGTTTCGTCGATGCGCACGTGCATTACCCGCAACTGCCGATCATCGGCGCGCGCGGACTGCCCCTGCTGGAGTGGCTTGAACGCTATACTTTCCCTGCCGAACAGGCCTATGCCGATCGCGCCCATGCCGAGGCCATGGCGCGGCTGTATCTGCGTGAAAACCTGCGCAACGGCATCACCAGCGCCGCGGTGTTCTGCACCGTGCACCCGGTATCCGTCGATGCCCTGTTCGAGGCCGCGCTGGAGCTGAACCTGCGGCTGATCGCCGGCAAGGTACTGATGGATCGCAACGCCCCGGCTGCACTGTGCGACAGCGCGCAATCGGGCTACGACGATTCGGCAGCGCTGATCGCGCGCTGGCACGGCCGGGGGCGACTGGGTTATGCGATCACGCCGCGCTTTGCCGCTACCAGCTCACCGGCGCAACTGGATGCCGCCGGCGCGCTGTGGCAAGCCCATCCGGACTGCCACGTGCATACCCACCTGGCCGAAAACAGCGCCGAGCTGGCCTGGACGCGCGAACTGTTCCCCGAAGCGCTCGACTACCTGGACGTCTACGACCGCCACGGGCTGCTCGGCCCACGCGCACTGTTTGCCCATGGCATCCATCTGCACGAACGCGAATACGCCCGCTGCCACGAAGCGGACGGCGCACTGGTGCACTGCCCGACCTCCAACCTGTTCCTCGGCAGCGGACTGTTCGATCTTGCCGCCGCGCGCCGCGCCGACCGGCCGCTGCGCGTCGGCATGGGCACGGACCTTGGCGCAGGCACCAGCTTTTCGATGCTCAGGACTCTCGACGAAGCCGGCAAGGTGGCGCAGATGCGCGGGGCGCCCCTGCCCGCAAGCCATGCGTTCTACCTGGCCACCCGTGGTGGCGCACACGCCCTGCACCTGGAACATCGCATCGGCTCGATTGCACCGGGCATGGAAGCGGACCTGGTGGTGCTCGACCTGAAAGCCACGCCGCTGATGCAGGCACGCATGGCCCACGTGGACAGCCTCGAGGAAGCGCTCGCCGTGCTGATGACCCTGGGCGACGACCGTGCCGTGCGCGCCACCTGGGTGGCGGGCCGGAAACGTCACCAGCGCGAGGCTTCAGCTGCCGGCTGATTCATTCGCGGGCGCCTTCCGGCCTGGCTCGCCTCCGGCACCATCATCCTGGTCATAGCTGTCGGTAACGTTGGCATATTCGACCAGGTCCTCCCAGGTGACCACGCCGGCCACGCTGTCCGCACCCTGCATGGTGCCATCGCGCGCCATGACGGCGTTGCGGCATGTCCTGCTGCGCAACAGGGCCACCAGGTCGAACAGGCGAATCGTGCTCGCCACCACGACCACATGCGGGTCGGCCAGTGCGCTCAGGGGTGTGGAGGGATCGCTTTTCTTCCAGGCGCTGCGCAAGACCCGCGCCGGCACCACGCCGCTGGCCTGCCCGTCCCTGACCAGCACCACCCGCGGCACCCTGCCTCCGCCGTGTCGATGATGCATGGTATCGGCCAGGTGTGCTTCGGCGTCCATGCAGATGAAGGGCGCCTGGATGAATTCCAGCGCGCGACGTGAAAGGTAGAGCTGACTCTGGATGGCCGTGGAAACACGCTGTCCGCGACGGGTGAGTTTCAGGGTGTAGATGGTGTCGGTGAGCAGCAGGCGCCGCACGGAATAGGCCACGGACACGCTGATGATCAGGGGAATGATGACGTGATAGTCGCGCGTCATCTCGAAGATCATTACCACCGCCGTGACCGCCGCGCCGGTGCTTGCGCCGACCATGCATGCCATGCCGACCACCGCGGCATTGGCGGGGTTGATGTCGATCCCGGGGAACAGCGCCTGCACTCCGGCTGCAAACCCGGCGCCCAGAGTGGCGCCCATGAACAGGGCCGGGGAGAACACCCCGCCCGATGCCCCGGAGCCCAGGGTCAGCGACGTCACCAGAAGCTTGAGGAAGGCCAGCAGGAACAGCAGGCCCACCACCATGCCGCTGCCGTTCATGATGTCCTGGATGGTGGCGTAGCCCACGCCCTCGACGTAATAGTGGCCGGTGTAGTGCAGCAGCAGGAACATCGTCACGCCGACCAGTGCCATGCCGGTGACATGGCGCAGGTAGTCATTGCCTGGCATGCGCGCGAACAGGTCCTCGAAGGCATAGATCGAGCGGGTGAAGATCATCGCCGCCACGCCGGTCAGCAACCCCAGGGCAATCAGCGCCAATGTCGTCCCGCCCCAGCCCAGTGCCGGTCGATCCAGGGTCAGCGGTGGCAGGATGAACGAGGAATGGTTGCCGAAGAACATGCGCCCGACGAGGCTGGCGGTACCGGTCGAAATCATCACCGGGATCATGGTGCGCGCGCTGATCTCCACCAGCAGGATCTCCACCGCGAACAGCACGCCGCCGACCGGGGTGTTGAACGTGGCCGCGATACCACCCCCGCCGCCACAGGCAATCAGCACCAGCCGCTGCCATTCGGGAATCCGCGCCCACTGGCCGAGTACCGAGCCGAAGGTGGCGCCAATCTGGATGATCGGCCCTTCACGACCCACCGCGCCGCCCGAGCCGATCGAGATCGACGAGGCCACCGCCTTGATCAGCGCCACCGGCGCACGGATGACGCCGCGCTTGAAGTGCACCGCATCGATCACCTCGGGTACGCCGTGTCCCTTGGCCTCGGGCGCGAAGTGCTTGATGAGGAAGGTCACGATCAACGCACCGATGATCGGTACCGCGATGATCCATGCGCCCCACGGGCTGGCCGCGGTATGTTCCAGGGCGTTGTATTCGGCACTGAACCGGCCGAAGAAAAAGCCGTTGTGGAACAGCGCGATCAGCTTGCGAAAGGCCACAGCTCCCAAGCCCGCGACAAGACCCACCGCAACCGCCATTACGATCATTCCCGCTTCGCTGCGTACCGCCTGCACGAGATCCCGTTGGCCCATCACGATGTTCTTGCGCACACTGGCTCTCCCAGAGATGTTCTCCCATCCTGCGACGACCGTAGCGCTATTGCAATGCATGCGCTGGCCTTGCCCCGGCCGTCGACCAGATACTGTCCGGACATCCTGAACACCAGGCGCGCTACGCTACGGCGCCTTGCGCGCGCACCTACAGCCCCAATCCGGCTCCGGGCCACCCTCGGCAATGAAGTGATCGATGCGCCGTGCCAGCACCGGCAGCGGTACCGACCCGGTGGACAGCACCGTGTCGTTGAAAGCGCGAACATCGAATGCCGGGCCCAGGGCTTTTTCCGCCTTCGCGCGCAGACGGCGGATCTCGAGATAACCGATCTCGTAGCTCAGTGCCTGTCCCGGCCAGCTGATGTAACGGTCGACCTCGTTGTCGATCTCGCGCCGGCTGAGCGCGGTGTTGGCAAGCATGTAGTGCACGGCCTGCTTGCGGCTCCATCCCAGATGATGGATACCGGTGTCGACCACCAACCGGCAGGCCCGCCACATCTGGTAGGCGAGGTAGCCAAAGCGCTGGTAGGGCGTCTTGTAGATGCCCATGGCCTGACCCAGGTATTCGGCATACAGTGCCCAGCCCTCACCATAGGCGGAAATGTAGCCATCGCGCCGGAAGGCAGGCTGGTCGCGCGCTTCTTCGGCCAGTTCCAGTTGCAGGGCATGGCCGGGGTAGGATTCGTGCAGGGTCAGCGCGGGCATGCTGTATAACGGGCGCGATTTCAGGTCATAGGTGTTGACCAGGTACACCTTCGGACCGCCGCGCCCGGAGGTGTAGTAGGGCGCGATGGCCGCCGGAACCGGCCGGATCGTGAAACGCTCG
The DNA here is from genome assembly GCA_027019085.1 of Rhodanobacteraceae bacterium. GTDB lineage: Bacteria > Pseudomonadota > Gammaproteobacteria > Xanthomonadales > Rhodanobacteraceae > Oleiagrimonas. The sequence continues at coordinate 45,787 of JALUXG010000010.1, forward strand.
CGCGGCAGGTGGGCGAACATGTGCGACAATTGCCCATCCACCTCCTTGGTCACCCATGCGGTCTTGTCCAGCAGTTCCTGGGGCGTGCGCGCGTAGAAACGCGGGTCCGTGCGCAGGAAATGCAGGAACTGGGCGAAGCTGCCCTTGAAGCCGGTCGCGCGCATCGTGGCCAGCATCCTTGCGTGGATCTTCGCCACCTGCGCAAGACCCATGGCGTGAATCGTGTCCGGATCCAGATCGAGCGTGGTGTAACGCCGGATCTGCTGGCGGTAGTAGGCCTTGCCATCGGGCAGGGCTTCGGCAGAAAGAGTGCTGCGTGCGCGGGGCACGTACACCGTGTCGAAGAAGGTGAGCAGTTTCGCGTAGGCCGGGACCACCTGCGTGCGCACGATGGCCCTCGCCTTTGCGCGCAGCGCATGCCGTTCGGCCACGGGCATGGCGTCGGGCATGTGCCGGAACGGTCGGTAATAGGGGCTTTGCGCCGGATCGGTCAGCCTGGCCATGGCGGCGATGGAACGGTCGCGACCGGCCAGCACGGCACGCGGCACGCTGAAACCGCGCGCCAGGCCCAGGCGCATGTTGGCTTCCTCCTGCGCGAAGTAATGCCGGATCTGGCGCAGCCTGTCCAGATAGGCCCGGTATTGAGCCGCATCATGCAGGCGCTTCCCGCCCATCTCGTATTCAAGGTCGGACCAGAAAGCCGAGTCGCTGTTGAACGGCATCTGCCAGGTCTTGAAGCGCCCTTCGGCCACGCGATCGGCAATCTGCCGACGGTACACCGCGTAGTTGATCCGCTCGCCCGGGGACAGGCGCGAGGGGTCGATGGCATCAAGTTCGGACAGCACCTGCTTCCAGTACGCCAGCCGGCGTGCCTGGTCCACGGCGCCTGCGGTATCCAGGCGGCTGTTGTCGGGCAGGTCCATGGACGCCGGTCCCGGCGAGACGCCGCTGCGCCAGGCCCATTCCCGGGTGTAGATGGCAACAAAGCGTGCGTCTTGCGAAACATGCGATTGCGCATGCGCGACGGAAACCGTCATGCCGACGGCAACAAGCACAATGATCCTGGTGAACCACCTCATGCTGCATCCTCGACCCCGTAACGGACCTGCATCATCGCAAACCCGCTGCGTGGCCGCACGTGACGCAGTACCCGATCCTGCCTGCGCACTACCCTTGCGCCGTCGTCTTCGCGACAATGCCTGTTTTGGCGCAAAGGAACGCAAGCCCATGCATTCGATCACGCTGACCCAGTTTCTCACCGAAGAGCGTCGAGCCGGTTTCGGCAATACCGACCTTATCCAGCTCATGGAGGTAGTGGCGCGCGCCTGCAAACGCATCAGCGTGGCCACCGGCAAGGGTGCGCTCGGCGGCGTGCTGGGCGAGGCCGGCACCGACAACGTGCAGGGCGAGGCGCAGAAAAAGCTCGACGTGCTGTCCAACGAGATCCTGCTTGATGCCAACGCCTGGGGCGGGCATCTGGCCGCCTGCGCCTCGGAAGAAATGGAAGACCCGCAGCCGATCCCCGACGCCTATCCCAAGGGTGGGTATCTGTTGCTGTTCGATCCGCTGGACGGCAGTTCCAACATCGACGTGAACATTTCCGTGGGCACCATCTTCTCGGTGCTGCGCCGTCCCGAGAATGCGGGCGTCGAGCCCGGTGTCGGGGAATTCTTGCAGCCGGGCAGTGCCCAGGTCGCGGCCGGCTACGTGGTGTATGGCCCCAGCACGATGCTGGTGCTGACCCTGGGCCACGGCACGCACGTGTTCACGCTGGACCGCGAGGTGGGCAGTTTCCTGCTCACCCGGCGCAACGTGCGCATTCCCGAACAGACCTCGGAGTTTGCCGTCAACATGTCCAACCGTCGCTTCTGGGAACCACCCATGCAGCGCTACGTCGATGACCTGCTGGCCGGTAAGGACGGTCCGCGCGGGCGCGACTTCAACATGCGCTGGGTGGCCTCGATGGTCGCCGACGTGCACCGCATCCTCACCCGCGGCGGCATCTTCAGCTATCCGCTGGACCGCAGGAACGCGGACAAGGGCGGCAAACTGCGCCTGATGTACGAAGCCAACCCCATGGCCTTCATCGTCGAGCAGGCCGGCGGCGCGGCCAGCACCGGGCGCGGGCGCATCCTGGACATCCGGCCCGAAGCCCTGCACCAGCGCGTGCCGGTGTTCCTGGGATCGCGCGAGGAAATCGCCGTGGCCGAACGCTACCACCGCCCCACCACCTGACCGATTGCCTGGCGGCAAGAGCTGCCGTACGGGATGCATTCTTCGCGCATGTCGCATACCGGAATAGCATGCGGCTTAGTTCGTGAAGTGTATGTATTACTGCAGATGAATACATCCACATTCACCTTTGGCGGGTCTGCACAACTAGCGGCGAAGCAACAGTCGCATCATGCGTTCAAAGCGCGGTCCGTAGGGTGGATTGAGCAGCGACACTGCATTCCAGCGTGCCTGACGGAACACCGGCTTCATCTTGGAGAAGGTCCGGAATCCCGCCTCGCCGTGGTACGCACCCATGCCGGATGCACCGATGCCGCCGAAGGGCAGGCGATGCTGGGCGATGTGGTAGAGAACATCGTTGATGCTGACGCCACCGGCACGATGCCGGCGCAACACCTCGCGTTGCCGGGTGCGATCGTCGTCGAACAGGTACAGCGCCAGCGGGTGCGGGTACGTGTCGATGAAATCGAGTGCCTGCTCGAAGCTGTCGTAGGCCACCAGTGGCAGCAGCGGTCCGAAGATCTCCTCGCGCATCACGGTGCAGCCCGGGTCCACATCGGTCAGCACCGTAAGCGGCATGATCCGCGCGCTGGCATCCACGTCTGCCATTTCGTGCATCTGCGCGCCCAGCTGTACGGCTTCGTCGCGCCACGTCTTCAGTCGTTGCCAATGTCGATCGCTGGCCACGCTGGCGTACTGGCGCGTGCCGGCCGGGTCAGGGTACATGCGCGCAAACTGCCGCCTTGCCGTGGCAATGAACGCGTCCACGCGGGTACGTGGAAGCAGTACGTAATCGGGCGCGATGCAGGTCTGGCCGGCGTTGACGCACTTGCCATACACGATGCGTTCCACGGCATGCTCGAAGCGTGCGTCCGGGCCAATGATCGCGGGCGACTTGCCGCCCAGTTCCAGCGTTACCGGCGTGAGATTCTCCGCTGCTGCACGCATCACGTGGCGACCTACCGCCGTGGAGCCGGTGAACAGCAGATGATCGAACGGCAGGGCGGCGAAGGCACGCCCCACCTCGGCATCGCCGGTCACCACGCTGACCTCGCCGTCGGGAAAGGCCTGTGCGACAAGTTGCGCGAACAGTGCCGAAAAGTTCGGCGTGTATTCGCTCATCTTGACCATCACGCGATTGCCCGCGGCCAGCGCATCGGCGATCGGCCCGATGGCCAGGTACAGGGGATAGTTCCAGGGCACGATGATCCCCACCACGCCCAGTGGCTGCGGCAGCAGTTCGGTGCGTGCCGGCAGGAACCAGCGGCTGGCCCAGTGCCGTTGCGGATGCATCCAGCGCTGCGCATGGCGCAGGGCATGTGTGATGGCTTCACGGGATGGAAACAGCTCAAGCAGCTGCGTTTCCTGCTCGGGCCGGCAGCCGAAATCGGCATGGATGGCTGCGCAGATGGCCAGCTCGCCGTCCTCCAGCATGCGCCCGAGTTGCTGCAACCATCGCCGACGCTGTGCCCACGCGGGAAAGGGATTGGCGGCGAACGCGGCACGCTGGGCGTCCAGGCTGGCACGCCATGTCGGGTGTGTGTCAGGGCGAGAGACGGTTTCGAGCATGACAGCCCTCCAGTGATCGGGCGGTGCATGCCAGTATTCCACAATGATCGTACTTCCTGTGTTAGCGGAACGTACGCCAACCCTCTCTTGCCGCCTGCGCGTTATTATCGGGACATCGTTCTCGATCACCGGAGCGTGTGCATGGGTCGCTGGTTGTTGTTGCTTCTCAGTCTGGCTGGTCTGGCGCTGATGTTTTTCGGTCCCTCTGCGGCCTGGGTCGGCATTGGCGTCGCAGCGTTTTTAATCGGCAGCATCGCCACCACCCTGGCCTTTGCCCATGCACGCATTGCTTCCGATGCCCGGATGGAAGATCAGGCCTTGCTGCATCCTGGCCATCGCCCTTCGCCTTCGTCCGGCGCGCAGCCGGAGCCGTCCCGCGACAGGGACAGGGACTGATGCCCATCACCAAACGCGTTTACACTGATGCAGTTCGACGACACGCCGTGCGTGTATGCCGGGCCGGATCCGTCTTGCCATGCCTCCAGGAGTCGAATCATGACTGCGTCCTATCCCGTTTCCCCCGAGTTCGCTGCCAGCGCCCGCATCACGCGTGATGACTACACGCGGCTGTACGAGGCCTCCGTTCGCGACCCGGAGACCTTCTGGGCCGAAGTCGCCAGGCGCCTGGACTGGATCAAGCCGCCCACCCGCATCAAGGACGTCAGCTATGCCCGTGACAATCTGCATATCCGCTGGTACGAGGACGGCATACTGAATGTTGCCTACAACTGCCTGGACCGCCATCTGCAACAGCGCGGCGACAAGACGGCGATCATTTTCGAGGGCGACGCACCCGATCAGGACCGCCGCATCAGCTACCGCCAGTTGCATGCCGAGGTCTGCCGTTTCGCCAATGCCCTGCGCAACCTGGGGGTGGGCAAGGGCGACCGGGTCGCACTGTACATGCCGATGATTCCCGAAGCCGCGGTGGCCATGCTGGCCTGCGCGCGCATTGGTGCAGTGCATTCGGTGGTGTTCGGCGGCTTTTCTCCCGACTCGCTCGCCGGACGCATCGCCGATTCGAGCTGCAAGGTCGTCATTACCGCCGACGAGGGCCTGCGGGGCGGCAAGCACATTGCGCTCAAGGCCAATGTCGATGCGGCACTGGAGCGCGAAGGCACGCGCAGCGTCGAGACGGTCATCGTGGTGCAACGCACCGGTTCGGGTGTCGCCATGCAGGCACCGCGCGACCGCTGGTATCACACCCTGATCGATGGCCAGTCCACCGAATGTACACCGGAACCGATGAACGCCGAGGATCCACTGTTCATCCTCTACACCTCCGGCTCCACCGGCAAGCCCAAGGGCGTGCTGCACACCAGCGGCGGATACCTGGTCTACACTAGTTACACCCACGAGTGCGTGTTCGATCTCAAGGAGGATGACGTGTACTGGTGCTGTGCCGACGTCGGCTGGATCACCGGCCACAGCTACGTGGTTTACGGTCCGCTGGCCAACGGAGCCACCAGCGTGATGTTCGAAGGCATTCCCACCTATCCCGATGCCAGCCGCTACTGGCAGGTGGTGGACAAGCACCAGGTCTCGATCATCTACACGGCGCCCACCGCCATTCGCGCACTGATGCGCGAGGGTGACGAGCCGGTGCATCGCACCTCGCGTCGCAGCCTGCGCATCCTTGGTTCGGTGGGCGAACCGATCAATCCCGAAGCCTGGGAATGGTACTACCGCGTGGTGGGTGACAGCCGGTGCCCGATCGTCGACACCTGGTGGCAGACCGAAACCGGCGGCATTCTCATCAGCCCGTTGCCGGGCGCCACCGAACTCAAGCCCGGTTCCGCCTCCCGTCCCCTGCCCGGCATCCGACCGGCAGTGGTGGATACCGAAGGCCAGGTACTCGAAGGCCCGTGCGAGGGCAACCTGGTGCTGACCGATTCCTGGCCCGGGCAGATGCGTACGATCTACGGCGACCACCAGCGCTTCGTCGATACCTATTTCAGTACCTATGCCGGCATGTATTTCACCGGCGATGGCGTGCGCCGCGACGACGACGGCTACTACTGGATCACCGGACGCGTCGATGACGTGATCAATGTGAGCGGACACCGCATCGGTACCGCCGAAGTCGAAAGCGCCCTGGTTGCCCACCCCAAGGTGGCCGAAGCGGCTGTCGTCGGCTGTCCGCATCCGGTCAAGGGTCAGGGCATCTATGCCTACGTCACCCTGACCGCCTGCGTCGAGCCCGACGATGCCCTGCGTGATGAACTGATCCGCTGGGTGCGCAAGGAGATCGGCCCGATTGCCCAGCCCGATTTCCTGCAATGGGCGCCATCCCTGCCCAAGACCCGTTCGGGCAAGATCATGCGCCGCATCCTGCGCAAGATTGCCGAAAATCAGCCCGATACGCTTGGCGACACCTCCACGCTGGCCGATCCCGCCGTGGTCGACGTGCTGGTGCAGCAACGCCTGTCGCAGTAAGCGCAGTGTCCGATTTCCTGCATGCCGACCCGCAACGTGTCGGCGCTTCGCTGACCGGCGACCAGGTGCATGTCTGGCGCCTGCCCTATGCACGCCACCAGGGACATGCTCCATTTCGTGCGCTGCTGAGCGCCTATCTCGGTATGGCTCCCGATGACGTGCAGCTTGCCCGGGGTCCGCATGGCCGGCCGTATCTTGCCGCGCCCCAGGACGACTTTCGCTTCAACTGGTCGCACAGCGGCGAATGCGCTGTTATGGTTTTGTCCCGATCGCTTGCCTGCCTGGGAGTCGACTACGAGGCGGTCCGTCCCCGTCCCAGGGCACTGGCGCTGGCCCGGCGTTTCTTCCGACACGACGAGGCCGATGCCTTGGCCGCTCTGGCACCCGATCTGCAAACGTCGGCTTTCCTGCGCCTTTGGACGGCCAAGGAAGCAGTTCTCAAGGGCCTGGGCGTTGGTCTTCATTACGGCCTTGATCGTGTGCCCTTCGCCCTCAACGACACGGCAATAGAGGCCCTGGAATTCGATGGTCCCGTGGGCGAAGCCTCCCGCTGGCAAATCCACTCACGAACCGACGCAAGTGGCTACCTCGGTCTTGCCTGGCGTGGACCGGCCCGGCATGTGGCCTGTTTCCTTCCCGATGCGGAACTTTGCCCTTGAGTGTGTGTCTTATGTTCTGCAAGAACGTGATCGTGCTTGCAACGCGATGCATGGTGGTTTGATGCTTCACGTTTTCTCTCTCTGGTTTCCCCTGCTTCACGCGCACGCCTCGGCGTGCGCTTTTTTTCTGCCTGCCGTACCTGCCGGCCTTTCCCGGCCCCGCATGCCATCTGCGCATGGTCCAGCATCCCTGTCATACCATTCAAGATGGCATTTGTTCTGGCGTTCATTGACCACCTGGATGCCTGCGGCATCGCCCGGGACGATTTTTGCCGTACAGTTGTCTGCCTGCCATGACGGAAAGAGCCATGACCGTCCTCAGTGTCAATCTCAACAAGATCGCCGTGCTTCGCAATGCCCGCGGCCACGAGCCGCCGGATCTGCCCACCGCTGCCCGTGTGTGCATGGACGCCGGTTGTGGCGGTATCACCGTGCATCCGCGTCCCGACATGCGCCACATCCGTCCGGACGATGTCATGCAGCTTGCTGCGCAGACGCGCGGTCGCGTCGAATTCAATATCGAGGGCAACCCTTTTGCCGGTCCCCGTGGCGCATTTCCGGGTTTCCTCAACCTGGTGCGAGCCGCCCGTCCCGACCAGGTCACACTCGTACCGGACAGTGATGATCAGATCACGTCCGATCATGGATTCGACCTCGCACATGATCTTGAGCGGCTTGCACCGGCCATTGAAGCCATCCGGCAGACAGGCGCCCGTTGCAGCGTATTCGTGGATCCCGGCCATGATTCCGCCCCGGCTTTGCAATATGCAGCTCAAGCCGGTATCTCCCGGGTGGAAATCTATACCGGCCCCTATGCAAAGGCGTTTGCCGCCGGCAAGCCCCAGGACGAACTCGAGCGCTGCGCGTCGACCGCCCGTCGCGCCCATGCCGCCGGACTGGCTGTCAACGCCGGCCACGACCTGAGCCAGGAAAATCTCGGTGCCTTCAAACAGGCCCTACCCGAGCTCGCCGAGGTTTCCATCGGGCACGCGCTGATCTGCGAAGCCCTGTATGCCGGACTTGATACGACGGTACGGGCTTATCTCGATATCCTGCGCTGAATTTTCGACCCACGGCCAGGGAATGGATGCAAGGCTGATCGGTGATCTTGCATCATCTGTCACGTCCGGGCTTCTCCTTATGGGCGTCGCCCAGCATGGCACAACCACCCGCAAGCAACGATACACATCGTACGCATTGCCATGCTGTACATAACGCAAGCCATGGAACGAAATTTTTTCCACGCAAAAAACAAAACGGGCGCCGTTTTCGGCGCCCGTGGTCTCGATTCGCAAAAATCGGCGTTTATTGCATCTGGTCCATGTCGCGGAATCCGATCTTCTGCATACCGACGCTCTTGGCATCGGCCAGCACGTGGGCCAGCACATTGTACTGCGCGTTGTTGTTGGCCGAGATCTGCAATTCCGGCTGCTTGTCCAGCGGCTTGCTGCCATAGACGCCAAGCTGCAGCTTGAGGCCCTGCTCGCTGATCGGTACCTCGTTCAGATACAGCGAACCGTCCGCCTGGATCGTCAGGCGCAAGGGCTCCGGTGGATTCTCCGGCGGCTTGATCGTGTCGTTGGGCTGCGGCAGGTCGATGTTAATGCGATGTGTCAGCATCGGTGCGGTGATCATGAAGATGATCAGCAGCACCAACATCACGTCCACAAGCGGCGTGACGTTGATTTCCGACATCGCACCGCTGCTGCCCGAATTGGAACTGAATGCCATGTTGCGATCCTCCGACGCGGTGGGCGTTCGACCCGTCTTTTCCGGCTGATCTAGCCGGTCCGCATCCGTGGTGAATTGAATCTGGTGCGGCGGTCACGATGCCTGGATGCATCCTGACCGCCTTGTCCATGAACTGAACGTCTTAGCGATCAGTGCTTGCCTGTGGTGATGAAGGCGATATGCACCATCCCGCTTGCCTTGGCCGCCTTCAGCACGTCCTTGATGTCACCCACCTTCAGGCTCTTGTATGCCCGGATCTGCAGTTCCGGTTGCGGGTTCTGCGAAGCCACCTGCTTGAGGTTGGCCACCAGCAAGGCGTGACTGACCTGACGGTCGTTCCAGTACATGGTGCCGTCTTCCTTGATCGCCAGGTCGATCGGCTTGACCACCTTCTGTTTGGCGGCCTTCGGATTGGCATCCGGGACCGCCACCTTGATCTTGTGATTGAGAAGTGGCGCCGTGATCATGAAGATGATCAGCAGAACCAGCATCACGTCCACGAGTGGCGTGACGTTGATCTCCGACATCACGCCGCCATCATTGCCTCCGGCGCTCATCGCCATGATTCAGGTCCTCCCCCGCTTACTTCTTGGACTGCGCCGGCGCGTCAACGCGGGCACCGGTGGCGAAGAAGTCGTGCAGGTCATGCGCGAACTCGTCGAACTGCGCATAGGTCAAGCGGTTCGAGCGGGTGAAGAAGTTGTAGGCGAGCACGGCCGGGATGGCGGTGAACAGACCGATGGCCGTCATGATCAACGCTTCGCCCACTGGACCGGCAACTGCGGTGATCGATGCCTCGCCCGTGGCGCCAATGCCGATCAGGGCGTGGTAGATGCCCCACACGGTACCGAGCAGACCGACGAACGGTGCGGACGAGCCAACCGTGGCCAGCAAGGTCATGCCGCCTTCCAGGCGCAGGCTTTCACGTGCCACGGCCTGGCGCAGGGCGCGGTCGATGAACTCGGACCGGTTCAGCGACTCGGCCAGACGACCACCGTCGGAACGCTGGTGATGAGCCGCCGCCGATGCGCAGTCCAGTGCGATCTTGGAAAACGGTTCGGACTTGGGCTGCGCTTCCATCTCGCGAATGGATTCCTGCGCGGACGGGTTGTTCCAGAATGCCGCCATGACCTTTTCGGCACGTGCGCGGATCATCGAATTGCGAATGAAGTTCGCGACGATGAAGTACCAGGAGAGCAGTGACATCACCAGCAGGGTGATGAACACGATCCAGCCCAGCGCATCGAAATGCTGGATCAGGTTGTCAAAACCCATCTGCGAGATGGCCTGGGCGTTGGCGTCGCCTCCAAGCGTCGGCTGCGGAGCGCCTGCCGGGGGAGTCGGAGTGGTCTGTAGAAACATAACGCTACCTTTGGAAAATCAAGCGAGGAACATGCTGTGGAAAAGGGAAAACACCGGGCTCAGTAGCCCCCGAGTTTGAACTGGACCGGGATCTTGCCCCAAGTCTCGTACGGTACACCATTGCGCGTGCCTGGATTGAACTTCCAGCGCCTCGCTGCCTGCACGGCCGCACGGTCCAATTCCCTGTAGCCACTGGACTGGTCGACCTTCACTTCCTTCGGCGTGCCGTCGACACCCACCAGTACCAGCAGGATCACGGTGCCTTCATGGTGCATGCGCCGTGCCTGTGGCGGATAGCGCGGCGGGATGCGCTGACGATACGACAGATCCGCACTGGGTGCGACATCGCGCGGCGGCGGCGGCGGCGACGGCGGTGCCGGCGGCGTGGCCACGGCCATCGGCGATGGCACGTTGACCGGCGGCGGCGGAGTCGGCGGCGGCGGGGTCGGCGGCGGCTTTTGCTGCACGATCACCTTCGGCGGCGGAATCTTCGGCGGCTTCGGTGGCGGCGGCGGTGGCGGTGGCGGTGGCGGCGGCGGCTCGATGAAGGTCACCTGCACCACGTCCTGCTTCTTGGTCTCCTTCTTGCCCGGTGGGGAAGCCGGGGATGCCAGCAGCAGCAGGGCAAAGCCATGCAGTGCGATGGTCACCGCGATCGCCCACGTACGTCGCCAGTTGAACGCCGTGCGGCCGGAGTTGTCAGTCTGTGAGGCCATCAGTCAGTTGCTAAGTCCAACAAAATGTTGTTGTCCACCCGAACCAGGCGATGCCAGCGTGGTCGCTGCATCACCCCATCCGTGGAGCGTAAGTCCTTCAAGGTACACCAGCGAGACGCTTTTGTACAGCCTTGGTTCAGGTACGAAAATATCAATTCAAATCAATCGCTTGTGTCGCTTCAGCGGCCTGCTTTCTTGAGCCAGGCATGCGCCTTCGCGCGGGTTGTCGGATCCTGCTCGGCCTTGCGCATGGCGGCGATGGCCGCACCCTTGTTGCCCAGTGCGCGCTCGGCCTCGGCCAGGACCATATAAGCCTTGCCTGGATGGTCCAGCCCGCGCTTGATCGCCGATTTCGCGTAGCGGCGCGCTTCCGCAGCGTGCCTGTGTCCTTCGCTCAGCAACAGGCTGGCCACCTGCAGATCCATCTGGCCGTTCGGCGCCGTCTTGGCCGCAAGCTTGTATTCGCGGATGGCGCCCTTGATGTCGTCATCCAGATAGCTGGCGTCGCCCCGGATGCGGTAGGTGTCGTAGCCCGGTTTGACCAGGCCCTTGGTCTCGCCTTCCTTGAGTACCGCGAGTGCGGCCTCGGCCTCGGGTTTGGGCTTGCTCATGTTCTGCGCCTGCATCATGTGCAGCTTGGCCAGAAGGATGTAGTCCTTGCCTTCCTTCAACAGGCCCTTGGCCCGCGCGTTTTCCATCAGCTTCAGGGCGTCATCGTACTTGCCGGCGCCCACCATGACCGCCACTGCGTTGTGCAAGGTAGTCATGTCATCGGGATTCTTGGCCAGCTGCGACTTGGCGGCGGCAATGGCCTGTCCGGTGTCGCCCAGTTCCGAATAACTGGCTGCCAGCACCTGGTTCCAGGACGAGTTCGGCTTGTTGGTCATCGACATCGCCTGCTTGATCGCCGCCACCGCGTTCTTGTACTGGCCGAGGCGGTAATAGGCGATGCCCTGAAGACCATACGAGTCGGCTGTCTGGCGCTTGCCGTCCTTTCTCCAGGTATTGATGAGGTCGATCGACTTCTGGTACTTGCCGTCCGCCATGTAGAACTGTGCCAACTGGTACTCCATGTCGAAGTACGTGTCGTTCGGCATCACGTTCAGTTTCAGCGCCTTTTCCAGATCGGTCACGGCCTGGTCCACATGTCCCTGCTTGTAGGCGATGTTGGCGAGGATCTGGTTGGCCACCACCTGCGCATATTTGGACTTGGTGTCCTTGCCATCGGCCAGCGGCTTGAGCAATTCGGTGGCCTTGGCGTAGTCGCCGGCATTGTAGGCCTTGGCACCCTTGTTCACGGCGTCGGCATCGGATTGCTTGACCAGGTCCAGCTTTGGCGCCTTGCGTGTGGCATTGGGGTATTTGGTCTCGCTCTTCTGGCTATCGGCTCTTCCGCCGGCCACGGCCACGCCGGTGACCATCACCAGCGCCAGCGCACCGGCCAGAAGCATTCTTGAGATCGATACCACCTTCATCGTGCACCTCTTGGTTGCAGGGCTATGCGCGTTGGCCGCGCGGTCAAGACGACAAGAGTACCCGTTTCTCCCTTGCGGACTCAAGTCGCATGCCGCGGTATCAGCATACCCCAGCGTATTGATTTTACTAAATATTTACATTTTCGCGCGTGCTGCGGCTTGGCTGCTCCGCGCGTGCGGTGATCAGATGTCCAGATTGGCCACCCGCAGGGCGTTGGTCTCGATGAAAGCGCGTCTCGGTTCGACCGCCTCACCCATCAGCATCGAGAACATCTGGTCGGCGGCGACCGCATCCTCGATGCCGACCTGCAGCATCCTGCGCGAGTCCGGGTTGACCGTGGTTTCCCACAGCTGCTCCGGATTCATTTCACCCAGTCCCTTGAAGCGCTGGATGCTGCGTCCTTTTTTGGCTTCTTCCAGCAACCATGTGCGCGCCTCGTCGAAACGGGTAATGCCACGCGATGCATTGCCACGCCTGACCTCGGCGCCAGCCTGGACCAGGCCGTCCAGGGACTGCGCCACATGCAGGATCGGCCGGTATTCGGCGCTGGCAAAAAAGGCCCTGGGCAGCAGCCATGTATGCTCCAGACCGTGCTGGTTGCGTATCACCTCGATGGCCGCCGGCTGATCGTTCACCGGCGCACGGTAGCGCAAGCCAAAGCGCGGCTTGCCCAGTCCGCTGGCGGCCAGGTGTCCGCCGAGGCCTTCCAGCCAGGCCCGCAGCGCCGTCTCGTCGTCCCACATGCCAGTCTGCAGCGGTTTGTGCTCGAGCATGGCCGTCCAGACCAATGCGTCGCAACGGGTGCCCAGTCGTTCGACCTGTCCCAGTGCGGCCTGGTAATCACGCAAAAGCGTTTCCAGCCCCTCGCCCTGGATGGGCGGGGCATCCTGCGAAGGCACCAGTACCGCACCGTCCACGGCATTGGAAATAAGGTAGTCGTTGAGCGCCGCATCGTCCTTCAGATACAGCTCGTTCTTGCCCTGTTTGATCTTGTACAAGGGCGGCAACCCGATATAGACGTGTCCGCGTTCGATCAGTTCCGGCATCTGCCGGTAGAAGAAAGTCAGCAACAGCGTACGAATGTGGGAGCCATCGACATCCGCATCGGTCATGATGATGATGCGGTGGTAACGCAGCTTGTCCGGGTTGTACTCGTCCTTGCCGATGCCGGTGCCAAGCGCGGTGATCAGGGTCCCGACCTCGGCCGAAGACAGCATCTTGTCAAAGCGCGCCTTTTCCACATTCAGGATCTTGCCTTTCAGCGGCAGCACCGCCTGGTACTTGCGGTTGCGGCCCTGCTTGGCCGATCCGCCTGCCGAGTCACCCTCGACCAGGAACAGTTCCGACAGGGCCGGATCCTTTTCCTGGCAATCGGCCAGCTTGCCGGGTAGGCCGGCAATGTCCAGGGCGCCCTTGCGGCGTGTCATCTCGCGCGCCTTGCGCGCGGCCTCGCGTGCGCGGGCGGCATCGACCGCCTTGGACGCAATGGCACGCGCTTCGGCGGGGTGTTCGAGGAGGAACTCGCCGAGCTTTTCGTTGACCACCTGCTCGACCACGGTCTTGACCTCGGACGACACCAGTTTGTCCTTGGTCTGCGAGGAAAACTTCGGGTCCGGCACTTTCACCGACAGCACCGCAATCATGCCCTCGCGCATGTCATCGCCCGACAGCCCGAGCTTGCCGCGGGTCAGGCCCTCTTTCTCGATGTAACCCTGAAGTGTGCGCGTGAGCGCTGCGCGGAAGCCTGTCAGATGGGTCCCGCCATCGCGCTGTGGAATGTTGTTGGTGAAGCAAAACATGGATTCCTGGTAACCATCCGTCCATTGCATGGCCAGTTCCACCGAGATGCCGCCCTGCTCATCCCCGATGCTGATGACATTGGGGTGCAGCGCCGTCTTCAGTTGTGCCAGATGTTGCACGAAGGAACGTATGCCGCCCTCATAGGCAAATTGGTCATGGCGGTCGTGGCGCTCGTCGTGCAACTCGATGGTCACGCCGGAATTGAGGAAGGCAAGCTCGCGCAAGCGTTTGGCCAGCACGTCGTAGTGGAACTCGATGTTGCTGAAGGTCCGCGGACTGGGTACGAAACGCACCGTGGTACCACTTTTTTCCGTCGGGCCCACGACACGGATCGGGTACTGCGGTTCGCCCTCCCGGTATTCCTGTTCGTGTTCGCTGCCGTCGCGGCAAATGGTCAGCCACAGGCGCTCACTGAGCGCATTGACCACGGAGACGCCCACGCCATGCAATCCACCGGAAACCTTGTAGGAATTGGCGTCGAACTTGCCTCCCGCATGCAGGACCGTCATCACCACTTCCGCCGTTGACCGCCCCTCTTCCGGGTGCTCCTTCACCGGAATGCCGCGCCCGTTGTCGCTGACGCTGACCGAGCCGTCATCATGGATCGTCACCACGACGCGATCGCAATGGCCGGCCAGAGCCTCGTCGATCGAGTTGTCCACCACCTCGAACACCATGTGGTGCAAACCCGTTCCGTCATCGGTGTCGCCGATGTACATGCCGGGACGTTTGCGGACAGCTTCCAGTCCCTTGAGAACCTTGATGCTGCTGGAGTCGTAGGTTTGATTCATGCTCGATCGCCATGTTCCCGACGGACGACGGGAGTGATTGAGAGATGGGTGTCCACCCATTCGTCCCAGTATAACAGGGCCCTGAACACGCCCATGCTCCCCCGCGATGGGCGCACCCTCAGTTGCGCGAGATGTTTCCCTGTTCCACGTGAAACATCGCCGCCGTGGAAGGCAGACCCTGCAAGGGCGAAGTGGCGGTGATCCAGACCTGGGTGTTCACCGAAGCCAGGACCTCAAGCAGCCGCTGCTGGTGTGGTTCGTCGAGTTCGGAAGCCAGGTCATCCAGGCAGACGATCGGCCACTGTCCATGCTGCGCGCTGTACACACTGCCCTGTGCCAGCAGGCATCCAAGTGCTGCAAGTTTTTCCTGGCCTCGGGACAGGTGCTCGCGCTGCGGTGCGTGCTCGAATACCAGACTCCAGTCGGCGCGATGCGGGCCGAGCGTCGAGTGCCCGCGTTGCCGGTCACGTTCCCGTCGCAAGGCGAGTACGCTATCCAGCGTCTGGTCACCCGACCAACCGCGGCGGTAGTCGATACGTGGCTCCCCCAGTTCCGGCAACAGGGCGTGCAGATGTTCGCGGAGGTGTGGGGTCAATTGCTGCAGATAGGACAGGCGGACCCGATCAATCCAGGCGCCATGTTCCTGCATGGCCGTTTCCCATGGTGCAAGCTCGGCATCGCTGGCGGTATGTGGGAGGTGACGCAACACGGCATTGCGTTGTCGTAGCGCGCGCTGGTATCTGCGCCAATGGGCAAGAAAAGCGTGTTCCACGTGAAACACACCCCAATCGAGGAACCGCCTGCGTTCTTCGGCAGCGCCCGCTATGAGGGCATGGGAGCCTGGCTCGAAACAGATGACGGCACAGCGCGCCACCAGTTCAGCCAGGGTGCGGTTGCTGATTCCGTCAACATGCACTTCCCATCGCCCTCCGGGACGCCCGAGTCCCAGCCGGTCGGCAGGGCCATCACGAACCTGCACTTCAGCATAGATCTGCAAGCAAGTGCCGGTACGTCGTATCAGACTGTCCACCGGGCCGCTGCGAAAACTTCGGCCATGCGACAACAGGTGGATCGCTTCCAGCACACTGCTCTTGCCCGATCCGTTGGGCCCGACCAGCTGGTTAAGCCCGGGTGCCGGGTCCATGCGCACATCGGCCAGACAGCGCAGGTCCTGGATCTGCAGGCGGGAAATATGCAAACGCGCACTCCGTCATGCTGACCGGCGAGACACGAAAACCGTGCCAGGCCGATGCGCTACGCAGGCCTCGAAAGCCCAGTGAACCTACAGCCGCAACGGCATGATCACGTGGCGGATCCGCTCATCGTCACTTGCCTGCAGCAGACAGCTCGATTGCGCATCACGCAACTTGACCGTGACCGTGTCGCCGGATAATGCACCCAGAGCATCCATCAGATAGCCAACATTGAAGCCCACCGCAATATCGTCCACCTGGGTATCGGCTTCCAACTCCTCGACCGCCTCTTCCTGTTCGGGGTTATGCGCCTTGATGCACAGTTTTCCGGGGCTGACCTCCAGCTTCACGCCACGGTATTTCTCGTTGGAGAGAATGGCTGCGCGTTGCAATGCCGCTCGCAGCAAGTCGCGCGGCAACATCACTTCCTTGTCCGCTCCGATGGGGATCACGGCCTCGTAATCGGGGAAGCGCCCGTCAATCAGCTTGGACGTGAATGTCACCGCGCCTCGGCGCACGCGCAGGTGATTGCGTCCAAATTCGAGTTCGACCTCGCCTTCCCCGGCTTCGAACAAGCCGATCAGTTCGATCACACCCTTGCGCGGAATGATGATCTGCCGCCGTGCGCCAACATCCGACGCCAGCGCCGTTTCGGCCAGGGCAAGGCGATGGCCGTCGGTGGCCACGCAGCGCAGGCTGTCCTCGTTGAGATCCAGAAGCATGCCATTGAGGTAATAACGCACGTCCTGATTGGCCATGGCGAACGCGGTATGGTCCATCAGCTTCTTCAGCACGGCCTCGGGCAGGCTGACCTGTTCGACCAGGTCGATGTTGTCGATAGTCGGAAATTCGCTGGCGGGGAGCGTGGCCAGAGTAAACCGGCTGCGCCCGGCCTTGAGTGCCATCCGTTCGCCCTGCAGGCTCAGGTCGATCGCCACGCCATCCGGCAAGGCACGCACGATGTCGAACAGCTTGCGTGCCGGCAGGGTGATTTCACCATCCTGCGCCTGTCCGACCTCGATGCTGGCGAGCATTTCCACTTCCAGATCGGTCCCGGTGAAAGCCACCTTGCCGTCCTGAACCTGCACCAGAAGGTTGGCCAGTACAGGCAGTGTCTGCCGGCGCTCGACCACGCCCACGACCTGTTGCAAGGGTTTGAGCAGCGCTTCTCGTTGAATCCCGAATTGCATGTGTGTGCCCCTTGTCCCCTATCCAAAAGATTGTAGTGATAAATGAAAAAGCGGTGGTAGCTGGCTCTGTGTGTATCGGGGTAAGCCAAATTTTTGCATGTTTTCCAGTAACTTGCGTGCATCGTTGCTGCATGCAAGGTGTTTGGAAGCCTGTGCATGCGCTGTGGACAAGTCGCCATGTGGGCGTACTTCACAACTTGTCCACAACTATTCAACCGGTGAGTATACGGATCAATTGCTCCCAGTCCTGTTTCAGGCGTGCGTCCTTGTCCATCAAGGTGCGGATCGTGCGGCAGGCGTGCAGCACTGTGGTGTGGTCGCGTCCGCCAAACGCCTCGCCGATCTCGGGAAGGCTGTGTTCGGTCAGTTCCTTGGACAATGTCATGGCCAGCTGGCGGGGGCGCGCCAGCGAGCGAACGCGGCGCTTGGACAACAGGTCCGAAAGACGGATCTGGTAGTAGTCCGCCACCGTTTTCTGGATGTTGGGCACCGTGACGGCCAGGGCGTGCGTACTGAGCAGGTCGCGCAGGGTTTCCTGGGCAAAATCGGCGCTGATGGCGCGACCAAAGAAGTGCGCGCGTGCGGCGAGTGTATTGAGTGCACCTTCCAGGTCGCGCACGTTGGAGCGGATGCGTCGCGCCAGCAACATGGCTACGTCGTGGGGCACGTCGACACCTTTTTCCTGGGCCTTGGAGAGCAGGATGGCGGCACGGGTCTCGAAATCCGGCGGCTCGATGGCCACCGACAGTCCCCAGCCCAGGCGCGATTTAAGACGCGGCTCGAGCTTGTCGACTTCCTTGGGGTAACGGTCGCAGGTCAGGATGATCTGTTGCTTGCCCTCGAACAGGGCGTTGAAGGTGTGGAAGAACTCTTCCTGCGTGGTGTCCTTGCCGGCGAAGAACTGGATGTCGTCGATCAGCAGCGCATCAACCGAACGGAAACGGCGTTTGAAGGCATCCATGTTCTTGGCGCGCAGGGCCTCGATCATGGCGCTGACGAACTGTTCCGAGCGCAGGTACAGCACCTTGGTGCCCGGTTTGTGGTGGCACATCAGGTTGCCGGCGGCGTGCATCAGGTGGGTTTTGCCCAGACCGGTGCCACCGTACAGCAGCAACGGGTTGTAGGCGCGGCCCGGATTCTGTGCCACCTGCATCGCGGCCGCCTTGCCGAGCTGGTTCGATTTGCCCTCGATGAAGGTTTCGAAGGTGTAATGCGGATCCAGATGCTGTGCGCCTGACGGGACAGCAGGCGCGGCCGTCGACACGGGAACGGGCGCATCGTGGCCGTTGGCAGCCTCCCGGGCAGTTGACGGCACCGAACCCACACTCAGTTGCACCCGGATGCGGGCTCCCTGAAGGTGTTCGAGCACGGCCTGGATACGAGCCAGGTAATCGTTGCGCACGACGTCGAGGGTGTAGGCATTGGGCGCGAAAAGATGCAGACCCTCACCTTCGTCGCGAGCCTGAAGCGGCAGCAACCAGGTGTGCAGGTCCTCCTGATGGAGTTCGCTTTCCAGGCGCTGCAGGCAGCGCTGCCACAAATCGCTCATCGGAGCCTTCACCGGACATCGATCGCGATCGCGCGCATGCGCGACCGAAGTCGATGAGTCTAGCAGCATGCACGAACTGGAAAGCATGAGATGATCCGGTCGAACACGTACCTGCTGCAGTTGGACTCAACTTGACAGTGACACAGCCGCCCCGCATACTCCCGCGTCTTTTTCCGCACATCTTTATCTGGAGCACGCCATGAAGCGGACCTACCAGCCGAGCAAGCTCAAGCGCGCCCGTACGCACGGTTTCCGCGCCCGCATGCGCACTGCCGACGGTCGCAAGATCATCAATGCACGACGCGCCAAGGGCCGCAAGCGCCTGATCCCGTAAGCGGGGTGATCGTGACGGTCGCCGGCTTGCCGCCCGTCGCGCGGCTTCGCCGCGCCGCGGATTTCAGGGCCCTGCAAAAACCGACCGGACGTCTCGGCAGTGCATGTTTTCGCATCCGCTACCGTGACAACGCGGTCGGTTTTGCGCGTCTGGGGCAGGCGATTTCCCGACGTGTCTCCAAACGCGCGGTGGATCGCAACCGCATCCGGCGCGTGGTGCGCGAATCGTTCCGCGCAGTGCGTCACCAGCTGCCACCGGTGGACGTGCTTATCGTGGCCGGCAATCCGGCTGCGGCACGCACGCGCGGCCAGTTGCGTGAAGAGCTTGATAGTCTGTGGCAACGGCTGGCATCGCGCCAACGTTGATGCACGGGCGCCAGACCGGCACAATCGCGTGCTGACCTGCCGATTCATCGCGCACCGCGACGGGCCTTTCCGCTGCGTAACGTGCGACCCTCCAACGGATGTTCCGTCATGCCCCAAACGCGTACGTTCCTGCTCCTGGCGCTGGCCTTTGTCGGCTACCTGCTGTGGAATCAGTGGCAGCACGACTACCAGGTACCCGCTGCTCCGGCCCCGGCAACAGCAGCGACGAAGACGGCAAGCCCGGCGGGTGCCGGTTTGCCCACGCTGGCTGACGCGCCCGCCGCCCCGGCATCGTCCTCTACCGCCGCCGCCCCCAAGGCGGCGACACCGCCCGTACCGGGCAAGGCCACGGCGGCCGCAAGGGGAAACGGCGGTCAGCAGATCCAGGTCACGACCGACGTGCTGCGCGTGGATATCGACACGCGTGGCGGCAGTCTGGTACGCAGCGCACTGCTGGCGTATCCGGCAACGCTGAAGTCGAAGCAGTCGGTGCAGCTGTTCAGCGACAAGCCCGAGCATTTCTTCGTGGCCCAGGACGGATTGCTCAGCCGTGACGGCAAGGCTCCGGATCAGCGCGCACTTTTCCAGGCAGCAAAAACCTCCTATGACCTGCAACCGGGGCAGAAAACCCTGGTCGTGGATCTTGCCTGGACCGGGGCGGACGGACTGAAGGTCATCAAGCGTTACACGTTCACCCGCGGCAGTTACGTGATCGATCTGCAACAGCAGGTTGTCAACGGCTCGAAGCAGGCATGGACGGTATGGCCCTATCGCCAGCTGCAACGCGTGGTGCCGCCCGAACCGACCTACCACAATTTCCTGGCAAAGTGGTCGGACCAGTCGCGCTACAGCTTTTTTGGCGCCGCCTGGTACAGCCCCGAATCGAAGTTCAAGACACTGCACTTCGACGATTTCAGCAAGGATCCGTTGAAGAAAACGGTGACGGGCGGCTGGATGGCCATGGAGCAGCACTATTTCATGGCCGCATGGATTCCGGATGCGAAGAAGCCGCAGCAGTTCAGCACCCATGTGGTGGACGGCAGTCGCCCGCGCTACCTGATCCGCGAACTGGGACAGCCCATCGAAGTGGCGCCGGGGGGGCATGCGGCCTCGCAATCGCGGCTGTATGCCGGACCCAAGCTGCGCAACGCCCTGGGCACCATCGCCCCGGGGCTGGATCTTTCGGTCGACTACGGCATGTTCACCGTGGTCGCCGCGCCCATGCATACCATGCTGACCTGGTTCCATGCCCTGACCGGCAACTGGGGAGTCGCCATCATCCTGGTGGTGCTGCTGATCAACATCGTGCTGTACAAGCTCAACGCCGCGCAGTACCGCTCCGGCGCCAAGATGCGCAAGCTCAAGCCGCGCATGGATGCCCTCAAGGAGCGCTACGGCGACGACAAGCAGAAGATGCAGCAGGCGATGATGGAGCTGTACAAGAAGGAGAAGGTCAATCCGGTCGCCGGCTGCCTGCCTTTGCTGGTGCAGATCCCGGTGTTCTTCGCCCTGTACACGGTGCTGCGTGAGAGCGTGGAGCTGCGCCAAGCGCCCTTCATCGGCTGGATCCATGACCTGTCCGCGCCGGACCCGTACTTCATTCTGCCGCTGATCTACGCGGGCGTGATGTACCTGACCCAGCGCATGATGCCGATGACAGCCGGCATGGATCCCACGCAGGCGAAGATCATGAAGTGGATGCCGGTCATCTACCCGGTGTTCTTCGCGTTCTTCCCGTCCGGCCTGGTGCTGTACTACACCGTCAACGGACTGGCGCGGCTGGGCCAGCAATGGTGGGTCCTGCGCCAGTTCGAGGCCGAGGACAAGCGGCGCACCGGCAAGCCGCGAACCGCCTGACGGGATCGATGGCGCCCGGACCGCGGCTGCGCCATCATCGTGCCCCGTGACCGACGCGCTGCACGCCACCGACACCATCGCCGCCATCACCACCGCTCCAGGCGCCGGTGGGGTCGGCGTGGTGCGCGTGTCCGGGCCGCTGGCGCCGGCTATCGCCTCGGTGCTGCTGGGCCGGGAGCCGCAACCACGGCACGCGCACCTGTGCCGCATTCACGATGCGGACGGCGAAGTGCTCGATCAGGTGCTGCTGCTGTATTTCCCCGCGCCGCATTCCTACACCGGCGAGGACGTGCTGGAACTGCAGGGCCATGGCAGCCGCGTGCTTCTGGACATGCTGGTGCAGCGTCTGTGCCGGATGGGCGCGCGGCTGGCCCGGCCCGGCGAATTCACCGAGCGCGCCTTCCTCAACGGCAAGTTGGACCTGGCCCAGGCCGAAGCGGTTGCCGACCTGATCGGCGCGCGATCGCGCGCCGGCGCACGCGCGGCGTTGCGTTCGCTGGAAGGGGTGTTCTCCGAGCGCGTGCAGGCACTGCTCGAAGCCCTGATTGCCTTGCGCATGCATGTCGAGGCCGCGATCGATTTTCCCGAGGAGGAGATCGACTTTCTCGCCGATCCGGCCATTGCCGAACAGATGCAGCGCCTGCGTCGGCAACTGCTGCGACTGCTGGAAGAAACGCGTCGCGGGGTCCGTCTCAACGACGGTCTCAGCGTGGCGATCATCGGCCGGCCCAATGTCGGCAAGTCCAGTCTGCTCAATGCCCTGGCCGGAGCCGAACGTGCCATCGTCACCGATATCGCCGGCACCACCCGTGACGTGCTGCGTGAAAGCCTCGAACTGGACGGGCAGGTCATCGAGCTGCTCGATACCGCCGGCATGCGCGACAGCCAGGACCCGATCGAGCGCGAAGGCGTGCGCCGCGCCCGCGAACACCTGGCCCGCGCCGACCTGGCGCTGCTGGTCACCGATGCCGGACATGCCGAAGGCGACCTGGCGCTGCTTGCAGACCAGGACCCGGGCGCAGCGCGGGTGGTGGTGGTCAACAAGATCGACCGCGACGGTCGAGAACCGGGCCGTGAGCGACGCGGTGACAGCGAATGGCTGTGGCTGTCGGCGCGCAGCGGCGAGGGTCTCGACACATTGCGCGGGTTGCTGCGCGAGTACGCTGGCAGTGATGCCGAGGGTGCGTTCAGTGCGCGCAGGCGGCACGTCCAGGCGCTGGAGGCCGTGGCCGCGCACCTGAACCGTGCCGAGGAAACCCTGAATGCCACGCGGGCCGGCGAGCTGGCCGCCGAGGATCTGCGCCTGGCGCAACGCGCCCTGTCGGAGATTACCGGTGCCTACCATCCCGACGATCTTCTGGGCGCGATCTTCGGATCGTTCTGCATCGGAAAATAAGCGTTTCCATCTGCAGCACTTGTCCACAGGCGCTTGCAAGGCCATATCGGTGTCGATACCGCCATGCACGCGCACGGAGCCTGTCCCATGATCGACCTGTATTACTGGCCCACACCGAACGGACACAAGATCACGATGTTCCTGGAGGAGGCCGGCCTGCCCTACGCGATCCACCCGGTCGACATCGGCAAGGGCGAGCAGTTCACGCCGGAATTTCTGGCCATCTCGCCCAACAACAAGATGCCGGCCATCGTCGACCATGCCCCCGCCGACGGCGGGGATCCGCTGCATCTGTTCGAGTCGGGCGCCATCCTGCTGTATCTGGCCGAGAAGAGCGGGCAATTCCTGTCTGGCGATTTCCGCATTCGCCAGCGCACCCTGGAGTGGCTGTTCTGGCAGATGGCCGGCTTGGGTCCGATGCTGGGGCAGAACCATCACTTCAACCGCTACGCACCGGAAAAAATCCCGTATGCGATCGAGCGTTACGTCAACGAGACGCATCGCCTGTACCGTGTGCTCGACCAGCGGCTGGGCCAGGCCGATTTCATCGCCGGGGAGGACTACAGCATTGCCGACATGGCGGCCTACCCGTGGATCGTGCCCTACCGCGCACAGCAGATGGACCTGGATGCCTTCCCCAACCTCAAGCGCTGGTTCGATGCCATCGGCGCACGACCGGCGACCCGGCGCGCCTATGCGCTGGGTGAGCGTTATCGGAGCGACCTTACCAGTGCCCAGGCGCGCGGCCACCTGTTCGGACAGCGTTGAGCGCGGGTCTTCGAGACATTCGGATTCCGCATGACGGTGCTGTTGCGACCGCGGGCCGACATGACGGGGAGTGAGACGCTGTCAGCGATGCTGGCCGTATGATTCTTCAGGAAGGCCGGCCGGCGCCGGTTTCCCCGGTGGCCAGCGCGGGTACGGGCCCGGCCACCGCCAGCAGGGCGCTGGCATAGGGGTCGTGCATGGATACGGTCGACACTTCGTCCCAGGTGAAGGGCGAGGGCTCGCGCAGCCACTCGGCGTCGGGGCTGATTTCCTGCAGCGAAAAACTGTCCTCGTCGGTGTCCAGCAACCGGCCGATGTAGCACACCTCGGCTTCATCCTCGCTGTCCACATGCACGCCGATCACCGGCGCCAGCCGTGCTGCCGCGAGCACGACCTGACGCACTTCGTCGAGGGGAAAGGCCGATGGCTGGCGCGGGGCAATACCCTTGTGCACCACGGCGCGGTCGATGAACCGGGCATGGTGGTCGGGTACTTCAAGCTCGGTGATGTCACGATGACGCATCGCGTACAGGCCATCGTCGGTGATGCCGTCACCAATCACGTGCAGCAGGAAAAATTCACGTCCCACCCCGGCCACGTAACCGCAAAAGCTGCCGTGCTCGATGTTGCCACGCCACAGCCGGACCAGTTGATGCAGCTCCCGGGCCTGGCGAAGGCGGGCGCGGTGACCACGGTGGTGCAGGCGATGAACGGTTCCCATAGCCGGTCAATTGTACAACGTGGGGACAGGCGGCGTTTACAGGATGTAACGGCTGAGATCCTGGTCCTCGACGAGGTTTTCCAGGGTTTTGTCTACATATTCGGCGTCGATCACGTACTTTTCACCGTTTTTGTCCGTGGCTTCGTAGGAAATGGTCTCCAGCAGCCGTTCCATCACGGTATGCAGGCGGCGCGCGCCAATGTTCTCCGTGCGGGCGTTGACCTGGAAAGCCACTTCGGCCAGCCGGTCGATGCCTGAATCGGCGAAGGTGAGCGTCACGCCTTCGGTACCCAGCAGTGCCGTGTACTGCTTGGTCAGTGCATTGTTCGGCTCGCGCAGGATGCGCTTGAAGTCCTCGACCGACAATGCGCGCAGCTCGACCCGAATCGGCAGGCGCCCCTGCAGTTCCGGGATCAGGTCCGAGGGCTTGGCCAGCGAGAACGCGCCCGAAGCGATGAACAGCATGTGATCGGTCTTGATCGGACCGTATTTGGTGGACACGGTCGAACCTTCCACCAGCGGCAGCAGGTCGCGCTGCACCCCTTCGCGGCTGACGCCCGATGCGCCTCCGGCGTACTCCGAACGCTGCGCGACCTTGTCGATCTCGTCGATGAACACGATGCCGTTCTGTTCGGCTGCTTCCATCGCTGCCGCGCGGATTTCCTCGTCGTTGATCAGCTTGGCAGCCTCTTCCTCGATCAGCAGGGGGCGTGCGTTGGCGATGTGCATCTTGCGCTTTTGCGTGCGTGCGCCGCCGAGGTTCTGGAACATCTGCTGCAATTGCTGGCTCATTTCCTCCATGCCCGGGGGCGACATGATCTCCACCCCGACCTGCAGGTTGACGTCCAGCTCGATCTCGCGATCATCCAGCCTTCCTTCGCGCAGTTGCTTGCGCAGCTTCTGACGGGTGTCGTTGTCGTCGGGCCTGGGCTGCGCGGCGTCCTGGGTCCAGTCGCTGGGCGCGGAGGACTGGCGGCGCGGCAGCAGGGCATCGAGGATGCGGTCCTCGGCGCGGTCCTCGGCCTGCGAGCGCACGCGCTGCGTGGCCTGTTCGCGCACCAGCTTGTAGGCATGATCGGCAAGATCGCGGATGATCGACTCGACGTCCTTGCCGACGTAGCCGACCTCGGTGAACTTGGTCGCTTCAACCTTGACGAACGGCGCATTGGCCAAATTGGCCAGGCGCCTCGCAATCTCCGTCTTGCCCACTCCGGTCGGGCCGATCATGAGGATATTCTTGGGCGTGACCTCGTTGCGCATGGCCGGATCGAGCTGCATGCGGCGCCAGCGGTTGCGCAGGGCGATGGCCACGGCGCGCTTGGCGTCATCCTGGCCGATGATGAAGCGGTCGAGTTCGTTGACGATTTCGCGGGGGGTCAGTTCGGACATGGCTTCGCCGGGAATGGGGAATCGGGAATGGATCGGAGCGGGAGCGCGGCATGGGGACCGGCATCAACCCATGGCCCATTCACAACTCTTCTATCGAGGTGTTGTGGTTGGTGTAGATACAGATGTCGCCGGCGATCTTCAGTGCCTTCTCGACGATGCTGCGGGCATCCAGGCCCGAGCCATCCATCAGTGCACGCGCGGCTGCCAGCGCATAGGGCCCGCCGGAACCGATCGCAATCAGGCCCTCCTCGGGCTCGAGCACATCGCCATTGCCGGAGATCAGCAGCGAGTGCTCGCGATCGGCTACGGCCAGCATCGCTTCGAGCTTGCCCAGGCGGCGGTCGGTACGCCATTCCTTGGCCAGTTCCACCGCGGCGCGGGTGAGGTTGTTGCCGTGCTTGACCAGCTTGTCCTCGAATAGCTCGAACAGGGTAAAGGCGTCAGCGGTGGCCCCGGCAAAGCCGGCGAGGATCGCGCCGTCCTTGCCCAGGCGACGGATCTTGCGCGCATTGGCCTTCATCACCGTGTGACCGAGCGTGACCTGGCCGTCGCCGCCGATCACGACCTTGCCGTGACGGCGGACGGAAACGATGGTGGTGGCGTGAAACGAATCCATCAGTGGTGCCGTTTTGTCTCCGGGGAAATCCAGACATGGGTCGCCGCGGCGCAATCACAAGTGGGTATCGGGCCGGGCTCGGCCAGGGGGCTCAATCCTCGCGCTTGCGCCGTGCACGCGGGTGGGCCTGGTCATAGACCCGGGCCAGGTGCTGGAAATCCAGATGGGTGTAGATCTGGGTGGTGGCGATGTCAGCGTGGCCCAGCAGTTCCTGCACGGCACGAAGTTCGCCGGACGATTCCAGCAGGTGGCTGGCGCACGAATGGCGCAGCATGTGCGGATGGACGCGCTGCGCGATACCGCGTGCCAGGGCCAGTTTCTGCAGTCGTGCCTGCACCGTGCGCGGGTGGATGCGCTGTCCGTTGCGACCGCGGAAGACCGGACTTTCGGCGTCGGCGGCAAGGCTCTGACAAAGGGCCGAAAGTGCACTGACGGCATGCCGCCCGACCGGGACAATGCGGGTCTTGTTGCCCTTGCCGCGCACACGCACCAGCCCGGCGTCGAGTTCCAGGTCGCGCCAGTCGAGTCCGACCAGCTCGGAAAGGCGCAGGCCCGAGGAATAGAACAGTTCGAGCATGGCGTGATCGCGCAGTCCGCGCGGTCCGTCGGCCGGCATGTCGACCAGCCGGGTGGCATCGTCGGTGTCCAGCGTCCGGGGCAGTTTGCGCCGAGGCTTGGGGCCGCGCACGCCAGCGGCCGGGTCGTGATCCAGCAGTCCTTCGCGAATCAACTGGCGAAACAGGCTGCGACACGAGGACAGCAGACGTTGCAGGCTGGTCGGTGACAGGCCACGTCGATGTTCGGCGGCGACGAAGGCGCGCATGCCATCGGCCGTCAGCGCATCGAAGCCGGGCAATGCGCGCGCCTGCATGAAGGCGAGCAGACGTGCACTGTCGCGGCGGTAGGCCGCCAGGGTGTGCGGGGAGGGTGCGCGTTCCACGCGCATGCGTTCGATCCAGTCCCGGACCTGTTCGGCCGGCGACGACATGGCTTCAGCCCTGCCCCGCGTAACGTTCCACGGCACCGCTCACGCTTTCCCCGATCAGCTTCAGGAACATGCTGCCCATGCCCGGATGAAAGCGGTTCGGATCGTGGCTGCCGACCGCGAGCATGCCGTAACGACCCATGCGCATCAGAGCCGCCGACTGCACCGAGTCGGCCTGCTCGCCAAACAGGTAGACCAGTTTTTCCGAAGCCAGCCGGCCGATCATGGGTTCCTTGCGTTCGTAGAACTCGGCAAATGCCGGTAGCGCATCGATGCCGTCGGACTCGATCCTCAGCCAGGGTGTCTCGGGCAGCTCCGGATGCGCGCCAAAAAGCACCAGCCGCACCAGCTCGGTCTCGAAATCCTCGGTGATGCCGGCGACCACGCTGCGCAGGCTGTCGAGCAGGTTGTCGGCACGCAGCAGGCCCATGGTCAGCGAATGCACCTGGATCACCAGCTGTTCGTTGGTGCTGGCGATCCCGATCAGGTCGGCCAGACGACGTTCGAGCGCACGGTTCTTGCCGCGCAGCACATCCAGCTGGTAACTGGCAAGCGATGCGGCAGGCCCGTGTTCGCGGGGGACCTCAAGGCGCATGGCCAGGTCGGGGAAGTCCTTGAGAAAAGCCGGATTCCTGCGCAGGTAATCGGCGATGTCCATCGCCTGCAATCCGTCTTTGAGGGTCATGTCGGCCATATCGGACTCCGCGGCGGAGATAATGGGGATGCCCATGCGCACCGTGTCGTGGGCATGATAACCGGAAGCAGCCGACGGGGCGTTCATTCGGGCAACGTGACCTGTCCTTCGAACACGAACGCTGCCGGACCTGTCATCCACAACGTGCGGCCCGGACCCGGCCATTCGATGGTCAGCGTGCCGCCCGGCAACTGCACGTCCACGCGCGCATCGACCCTGCCCTGGTCACGCAACACGGCCATTGCGGCGCAGGCACCGGTGCCGCAGGCCCGGGTCCAGCCACTGCCGCGCTCGTGCACCCGCAAACGCACATGCCCGGCGTCGAGAACCTGCACGAATCCGGCGTTGCAGCCTTCCGCAAAGCGTGCATGCGCGGTGATCTGTGGTCCCAGGCGTTCCAGCGCATGAGCCCGGAGGTCGTCGACCTGCATCACGGCATGCGGGTTGCCCAGGGAAACGACGCCGACCGTGACCGGGGAGCCGTCGACATCCAGCGGATAGCGGTCCGCGCGGTGCGGTGCATCGAATGGCACGCGCGTCGGTTCGAACTGCGGCTCGCCCATGTCCACCGCCACGGTGTGCGGATCGCTCAGGCGTACGCGCACCGGGCCCGAAGGGCTTTGCAGCAATACGGTCTCCTGCAGCGCCAGCAAGCCCGCCCGATGAAGCCAGGCAGCGATGCAGCGCACACCGTTCCCGCACTGGCCTACCGCTTCGCCATCGCGATTCCATATGCCATAGGCATGGCGTGCCGGATGATGCTCGGCGGCCTGCTCGATGCTGAGCAACTGGTCGAATCCGATGCCCAGGTGCCGGTCGGCCAGTTCACGCACGGTGCGCGCATCGAGAGGCATTGGTCGGGTGCGGCAGTCGAGCACGACGAAATCATTGCCGATGCCGTGCATCTTGGTGAAGTCCAGGCGCATGTTCAGCCCGAACGAGCCGGCGCGGGGGCGCTGATGGCGGGCGCTGGCTGCGGCGTTGCGGCCTGGACGGCCGGCCGGTACAGCGGGCCCTTGTTGCCGCAGGCCGCCAGTGAAACGGCCATGCCCGCGCCCAGCACGAGGAACATCAGTCGACGCATCGGGTCCGATTCCTTGTAAACCGGGAACCAGTATACGCAGCCGCAACGCCGATGACTTCCGCGCCCGGTTACGATGCACTTCGGCGCCTGATTCGGGGAGTGCAAGCAATGTCGTGGATGCAGATGGTCTACTGGCCGGTTCGCGTGTTGTGGCTGGCGGCACTGGTGCTGTTGTTGCTGGGCGTCCTGCATGCCGTCAAGGGCCGACGCCACTGGCGCGAGGGGCGGCGCATCGCCGGACTCTGGCGTATGTTTCTGATGGCCGTGTTTGCCGGCCTGGGCGTGCTCGCGGCCGGTGCCGGAACCGCCCTGCGAGGGTACCGTGTGCTGGCCAGGGAAACGCCGGTGGCGACGATCCTGGCGCATCGCCTCGGCCCACAGTACTGGCAATTGCGGCTCGAGCTGCCCGGCGGTGGCACGCGCACGCTGCCGTTGAGCGGTGACGATTTTCGCCTGGAGGCGGTGATCGTGAAATGGAAGCTGCCGGTGGAACTGGCCGGAATCCCGCCCCTGTATCGGCTCGACAGGCTGTCGGGGCGGTACCAGGATGTCGGCCAGGCCAGCCAGGCCCGCTCGACGGTGTACGACCTGCGCGCCCCGGGACCGGACCTGATCAGCCTGCGCCGGCAGTATCCGCAATGGCTGCCGATGGTCGACACGATGTACGGCAGCGGCGTCTATCTTCCGCTGGTCGACGGTGGACGTTACACGGTGAGCCTGATGAGCACCGGTGCGCTGGTCGCGCGACCGGATGCGGCCACGGCCCGGCGGCTTCGCCAGCGGACGGGTCAGTATGGCGGGGCGGCAAGCGTCTTCTCCATCAGCCAGGCATCGCCGCCATCCTCGTAGTAACCCACGCGCTGTCCGCGTCGGTGATAGCCGGCACGCTGGTACAGCGTTTGTGCCGCGCGGTTGTCGGCGTGCACTTCCAGCCGCAGCCGCGTGCATCCCCGCCCGGCGGCGCGCTGTTCGCAGGCAGCGAGAAGAGCCCGGCCCACGCCGCGCCCGCGCGCCTGCGGGTCGACCGCAATGGAGTACAGCCGGGCCGCCTGCGTGCCGCGGCGAAACAGCAACAGAGCCGAGCCCACGATGCGCTTGCCGTCCTGCGCCAGCAGCATCACGGCGCGCGGGTTGTGCAGGTGGTGGCGATACTGTCGCCGCGACATCCGGTCGCCGGTGAAACTGGCCTGCTCCAGCATCAGCAGTGCATCGAGATCCCCGGGACGGGCCGTGCGAACACGTGGCGGGATGGCAGCTTCAGGCATGCGCGCACTGTACGCGAGACGGGCCCTGCTGCAAGCCGGCGGCGAGGTCGAATCGCTGCTTGCGACATGCGCAATTCATGTCACACTGCGCACCATCCGGTGCCAGGCACGGGACGGCACCGGGTCCATCACAATCGTGCGGACAGTAGCGAGGTTGCATGAGCCGGCTGGTCATCGTGGTCGAAAACCCCGCCGACTGGGGTGCCTACTATCCATCCACCCAGGTCGTGGCCGCACGCGACTACTTGCGTGAACCGCTCGGCAGCAGCGAGCGCACCCATGTCATCAACCTGTGCCGCAGCTACAAGTACCTGGGCAGCGGCTACTACGTCTCGCTGCTCGCCGAAGCACGCGGCCACCGCGTGATTCCCTCCGTCCGGAGCATCAACGGCCTGCGCCGACGCGCGTTGTACGGGCTGGACATCGAGGACCTGAACCAGAAACTGGCACAGGTCTTGTCCGCCAGTGAACGCGACAGCAACGACTTCGGCATCCTCGTCTATTTCGGACAGACCGCACATGCCCTGCTGCAGGATCTGGCACGCCAGGTATTCGAGCTTTTCCCCTGCCCCTTGCTGCGCATCGAGTTCCGGCGTGACCGTACCTGGCAGATTGGCGCCATACGTCCGGTAGGAATCAATACCCTTGGAGACGCCCAGGAGGATGCCTTCGCGCAGGCGCTGGACCATTTCGCCAGCAAGGTTTGGCGCAAGCCCCGGGCCCGGCGGCGCTACCGCTACGACATCGCCATGCTGGTCAATCCGGAAGAATCGATGCCGCCGTCCAACCGCGGTGCGCTGAAACAGTTCGTGGCGGCCGGCAAGCAGCTGGATGTGGATGTCGACAAGATCGGGCCGAACGACTACACGCGCCTGGCCGAATACGATGGCCTGTTCATCCGCGAGACCACGGCCATCGACCACCACACCTACCGCTTCGCACACCGCGCCGAGCAGGAAGGCATGGTGGTGATCGACGATCCGGCATCCATCCTGCGCTGCACCAACAAGATCTTCCTGCACGACTTGCTGGTATCGCGAAAGCTGTCGGTGCCCGATACCGAAATCCTGCAGCGGGACGATCCACATGCACTTGACGAATTGCCCGACAAACTCGGCCTGCCGCTGGTGCTGAAGATCCCGGACGGATCGTTTTCCCGTGGCGTGATCAAGGTGGAAAGCGCGGACACGCTCAAGCAGGCTGTGACCGAGCTGTTTACCCACAGTGCCCTGTTGATTGCACAGCGGTACCTGTACACCGAATTCGACTGGCGCATCGGCGTGCTCAATCGCGAGCCCCTGTATGCCTGCCAGTACTTCATGTCGCGCGGCCACTGGCAGATCTACAACCACAACGGGAGCGGCCCAAAATCCGGCGGTTTCCGCACCATGCCGGTGCGCAAGGCACCGGCGGATGTGGTGCGCCTGGCGGTCAGGGCCGCCAATGCCATAGGGGACGGACTGTACGGCGTGGATCTCAAGCAGACCGATGAACGCGCCGTGGTCATCGAAGTCAACGACAACCCCTCCATCGACGCCGGCGTGGAAGACGCCTACCTCGGCGAAGACCTGTACCGCCGCATCATCGGCGAACTGGTGCGGCGGCTGGAACGCAAGCGGCTGGGCGTGAGCGGCTAGGGGCGACGCCAAAATCGCGTCGGCAGCAGCAGCCGTGTCGCCAGACGAGGCTGCAGGGCCAGCAGCACGCAGGCGGGTGCCGCGACCAGCCAGAACACGGTAGTAAAGCCAAGCATCCGGTTGGGCCAGGCCAGCGGGGTACACAGCATCAGCAGGCCACAGGCCAGCCAGACCAGAGCGATCAAGGCGCGGGAACGGCGCGGGTGATGAGGTGTCTTCATGGCGTTTCCTCCTTGACCCGTACCCTGCCGTGCATGCATCTCACCGGTTGCGACGGCGCATCCGATGCCGCGGGATCCGCGTATACGCATCAAACCGGCACCCCGCGGAGTCTCCCCATGAACACGCCCAGATTTCTCATGCTGACCGGCCTGGTCCTGCTGGCCGGTTGCGCCGCCAACCCCTCAAAGTGGCCGCAAACGGTCGATCATGTGGACCTGCAACGGTATATGGGCACCTGGCACGTGATCGCCAACATTCCCAATATCTTCGAACGCGGCAAGGTGGCTACGGCTGACGAATACCATTTGCGCAAGAACGGCGACATCGACATCACCTACCACTTCCGCAAGGGATTCGATCTCAAGCCCGATGCCTGGCACGGCAAGGGTTGGCTACCGGACAAGAACAACGCGGCATACTGGAAGGTGCGCATCGTCTGGCCGTTCACCTCCGATTACCTGATCCTTGCACTGGACCCCGAGTACCGTTATGTGATGGTCGGCGTGCCCTCGCGCAAGCTGTTGTGGATCATGTCGCGCAAGCCAGCCATGCCCGAGGCGGTCTACAGGCAGTACGTGGCCAAGGCCAGGTCCCTAGGCTATCCCGTGGACCAGCTGCGTCGCGTGCCGCAGCAACCGAACCAGGTCGGCCTGCCCGGCTATCAGTAGCTCCGGGGCGAGCGGTTACAATGCCGTTCCACCGGTCAGCACACAGGGACACGCATGAGTGAATCACCCCGCCGATATGCAGTGTTCGGTCATCCCGTAGCGCATTCGCTTTCGCCACGCATCCATCGGGACTTCGCACGGCAATTCGGCATCGACCTGTCCTACGAGGCCGTGGAGGTCGATGCGGCGGGATTTGCCGATGCGGCAAGGGATTTTTTCGTCGCCGGCGGGCGGGGAGCCAATGTCACCGTGCCGCACAAGGAGGCGGCCATGGCCCTGGCCGATGTCCACAGCCGTGCCGCTGCCCTCGCCGGTGTGGCCAACGTGCTGACGCGACGCGCGGACGGTTCGGTGGAGGCCCACAACAACGACGGTGCCGGACTGGTGCGTGATCTGACCGAACGCCATGGACAGGACCTGCGTGGACACGATGCGCTGCTGCTCGGTGCCGGCGGTGCTGCACAGGGCGTGGCCGCGGCACTGCTCGAAGCGGGGGTGCAGACACTGACCATCGTCAACCGCAGCCCCGAACGCGCCGATGCACTGGCGGACCGGCTGGGCGAGCCCGCGCGGGCACACAGCCGGTATTGGGAAGATCTGCCCGGCCTGGGCAGCTACGACCTGATCATCAACGCCACCTCGGCCGGTGTGCAGGGCAAGGCCCTGGACCTGCCGTTCTCGCTGATTGCGCCGCGCGCCCTGTGCTACGACCTTTCCTACGGCGCTGCCGCCAGCGGCTTTCTGGCCTGGGCGCGTGCCGCCGGTGCGCGCCTGGCGCTGGATGGCCTGGGCATGCTGGTGGAAACGGCGGCCGACAGCTTCGAGCACTGGCATGGCAAACGACCGGATACCGAGCCGGTCTACGCGACCCTGCGCGCCGAACAGGCCTGAGCACCGGCATGATGGAATGCCGCGCCGGTTGCGGCGCCTGCTGCATCGCGCCGTCGATTTCCTGCACGTTTCCGTTGGCGAGTCATGCAAAGACGCCGCAGGCAAGGTGAATCGACGTGATGGGGACATCCTGAAGCCGATCGGGGAAATCCGGGCCGGACGTTCCGGATGATGCGGGCTGGACGTGAGCAGGCCTTATGTAAAAAGTAATTGACATTCTTGCGTCCCGCATCTACGCTGGAAATGTAAATTAGTTTTTACAAAGTTCAATCTCGTCAAGCAGGAGTGGAACATGTACATAAGCTTTCGCGAAAAAAGTCTCGGACTACTGATCGTCAGCCTTGTTGCCGTGTTCGGCGGTTACTTCATCCATGCCCTGAACCATGTCACGGAGCGGGTGCAGGCGGGGCAGATTGTACTGTTCGCAAGCGCCATTGTCGTGCTTGTCCTGATTCAGATCATCGGTCACGTCGTGCTTGCCGTCGCCAGCCTTCGTGAGCTGTCGGCAAAGATACAAACCGACGAGAGGGACACCATGGTACGGCTGAAAGGAAGCCGGGCAAGTTCACTGGTGCTCGCGGTGGGCGTGTTCCTGTCGTTGTGCGTGGGAGTTGCCGGAAGCGGGAATTTTGCCTTTGTCCATGTGCTCCTTGCGTTCTGGGTGGTGGCGCAGGTTACGGACTATGCAACGCAGCTCGTGTTGTATCGACGGGGGTGAATCGTGGGCAAGAGAACACACCGGTTGCGGAACCGCTTGCGCGAGCTTCGTCAAAGTTGCGGTGGCATCACGCAGTCGGAATTGGCAGAACGCGCAGGGATCACGCGCCAGACCGTTATTTCCATCGAAGCGAACCGATATTCGCCATCGCTGGAAGTGGCATTCAT
This sequence comes from Rhodanobacteraceae bacterium, assembly GCA_027019085.1. Lineage (GTDB taxonomy): Bacteria > Pseudomonadota > Gammaproteobacteria > Xanthomonadales > Rhodanobacteraceae > Oleiagrimonas. The sequence goes on from JALUXG010000010.1 coordinate 80,268, forward strand.
GATCGCCCGCGCGCTGGGAGTCGGGATCGAGGAGGCATTTCAATACCAGGGCAAGGAACCCTGAACACGGGGTCTGGTGCAAGGCTGAACATGATCGCCGAGTGCAGGTTCACCTGTTCAGATCGATGCCAGGTATTGATCTTTCAGGCGTACATAGTGGGCGGCCGAATAGTGCAGTTGGGCGATGGTCTCGGCGTCGAGTTCGCGCACGCATCGCGCGGGGTTGCCCAGCCACAGCTCCCCTTCCCCGACGACCTTGCCTGGCGGCACCAGGGCGCCGGCGCCGACCATGGCGTGGCGCCGCACGATGGCGCCGTCGAGTATCGTTGCATGCATGCCGATCAGGCAGGCGTCCTCCAGGGTGCAGGCGTGGATCACTGCAGCGTGGCCGACGGTGACATCTTCCCCGATCAGGCAGGGGTGGCCACCGGGCGTGAAGGGGCCGTCATGGGTGACATGCACGATGGCGCCGTCCTGGATGTTGCTGCGTGCACCGATACGGATGCGATGAACGTCTCCACGCAGCACCGCGGCCGGCCAGACCGAGACATCGTCGGCCAGTTGCACGTCGCCGATCACGGTGGCGGCAGGATCGACGTACACGCGTTCACCGAGCACCGGGGACGTGTCGGCGAAGGCGCGCAGGAGGGTCGTAAGCGGCGGGTTGCCATTCACAGCAGGGGCTCCTCGAGCGCCTGCACGGTGGCGCGGTATCCGGCCTCGATCACGCGGTCGAAGGCCTTGAAGTCGAGCAGGCCGATGCCCTGCATGTCGGGAGCGATGACGCGGGTAGCCAGTTCGCGGCGGCTGTCGGCCTCGGATTCCGCATTGACCATGCCGGCGCGCAACAGGATCGCACCGATGCCCGGCATCCGTCGACGCAGTCGCCACTGCTGCCACCAGCCGGGCATCCATGCGCGGTCCAGGTCGGTATGCAGGACATCCTCGGAGCGGATATCGCAGGCCACGATGGCGCCCATGCCGTGGTCGTACATCACGTCCACGGGCAGGTTGTTGGTCACCGCGCCGTCCACATGCACCCGCCCTGTCCGCAGCAAGGGGGGGAACAGTCCCGGGACCGCGCTTGAGGCGCGCAGCCAGAGCCACAACGGACCGCCGCGGTGGACGTCGGCGCCACCGCGGGTCAGATCCGAGGACACACAGAAGAACGGTATCGGCAGGTCGGCAATGTCCAGGTCCTTGAAGAAATACTGCAGCAATCGCGAGGCGCGCTCGCCACGGCTCAGCGCGACCAGCGGCAGCGTCCAGTCCGAGAGCAGGCGCCCATCGACGAAGCCTTCGCGGTAATACTGGGTCAGTGCGGCATCGTCCCATTCGGTGGCGATGCCGGCGCCGATGATCGCGCCGATGCTGGTGCCGCCGACGCGGTCGATGTCGTAGCCGTGCTCGTGCAGGGCGCGCACCATGCCGATGGCTGCAAAGCCGCGCGCGCCACCGCCGGAAAGCACGATGCCGAGGCTGCGCCGTGCCAGCAGCCGTGCCAGCCGATGCGTGTCGTGCAGGCCGCGCACATGATGATGCTGGTCGATGCCTCCGATGGCATCGCACCAGGCGCGTGCAGAGCCGGGCACGATGTCACCGTCCGGGTGCAGCAGCAGCAGATGGCGAGGTCGCTGCAGGTCGGCATGCTCCAGCAGGGCGGCATGGTCGGGCCAGGCCGCGGGTGTGCGTTCGCTGCGCACGGCCAGCAGCAGCGCATCGGCCTGCCGGCGGCACAGGTTGCGCCAGCGTTCCTCCCGACCTTCGTCCACGTACAGCACGAATCGCATCTCGCGTTCGCGCTCGGCGAACCAGGACGGATCGCGGTCGTGGCCGAGGGCCTCGTCGATCAGCATGCAGTTGCCGAAAGGCAGCAGGGCATGGCGCAGCTGCTCGGCAAGATCGCGTACCGGGATATCGGGCGCATGCGGCAGCAGCGCGAAGGTACGCGGCAGGATGCGCGGCTCGTCGCCGTCGGGCAGCAGCAGGCTGCGCAAGGCGCCGGGTGCCGCATCGATGATGATCTGCGGGTGTTCCCTGACCAGTGCACGAAAGGTCTCGCGCGACAAGCGCAGGAGCTGGCTGTCCCGCAGTGCCCGGACCGAGACATAGTGCGGCTGGTCGAGCAGCAGGCCGGCGGTGCCCACCGTGTCGCCGGCACCCAGCAGTCCCGCCAGGTGGGGGGCACCGCCGGCGCGCGGCTTGCGGAACACGCCCAGGCTTCCCGATTGCAGGATGTACAGTGCATCGGACGGCTCACCGGCGGAAAACAGCAGGCCACCACCACGCACGGTCATCGACGACAGGCTGGCTGCGAGTGCGGCCAGCGTCCCGTCATCCAGTTCACCGAATACCTGGCTGTGGCGCAACAGGGACGTGATGTCGAGCGATCCCGGGGGCATGGCGCACATGCTAGCTTGAAATTGACGCAAGTCACCGCCACGCTTGCAGGTTCCGTCCCCTGCATGGCACGCCCATGACCCCCGGCAATCCCCTGCTCGACACGAACGATCTTCCCGCCTTCGACGCCATCCGTGCCGAACACGTGCTTCCCGCGGTGGAAGCCGTGCTGGATGAGTATCGTGCCGCCGTGGCGGCAATCACGGCAGCGGATGCACTGCGCGACTTCGACAGCGTCATGCTGGCACAGGAGCGACTGGAGGAACGCCTGGGGCGGGTCTGGTCGCCGGTCTCGCACCTGCATGCAGTGGCCGACACGCCGGCCCTGCGCGAGGCCTACGCCGCGGCGCAGGAGAAAATCACCGATTTCCACGCCGAACTGGGACAGAACCGGGATCTGTACCAGGCGGTGCAAGCGGTTGCCGATGCCGATGGTCCGTCGCTGACAGCTGCACAGCGGGCGGCACGCGAACACGCGCTGCGTGATTTCCGCCTCTCCGGCGTGACCCTGGAAGAGCCGGCCCGCAGCCGCTTCCGCGCCATCGCCAACGACTTGTCGCGCCTGGGTACCGAGTTCGCCAATGCGGTCCTGGATGCCACCGATGCCTGGCATCGCCATGTCACCGACGAGCGCGACCTGGCCGGCATCCCCGCCTCGGGACGCTCGGTCCTGCGCCAGTACGCCCGCGAGGCCGGCCTGGAAGGCTATCTGGTCACCCTCAAGCAGCCGGCGGTGCAGGCAGTGATGACCTATGCCGACAACCGTGATCTGCGCGAGGAGGTCTACTGGGCCTACCAGACACGCGCATCCGACCAGGGTCCGGATGCAGGCCGGTTCGACAATACCGGGCGCATCGAGCGCATCCTGTCCTTGCGCCACGAGGCCGCGCAACTGCTGGGATTTGCCAATGCGGCCGAGGAATCACTGGCCACCAAGATGGCCGACACCCCGCAGACCGTGCTGGCCTTTCTGCGCGATCTGGCCGCACGTGCCCGACCGGTTGCGCGCAAGGAGCTTGAAGCCCTGCGTCGTTTCGCGGCCGAACGCCTTGAGCTGGCCAATCCCGAACCCTGGGACATTGCCTACCTGTCGGAAAAACTGCGCCAGCAACGCCATGCTCTCGACGAGGAGCAGCTCAAGCAGTATTTCCCGCTGCCGTCCGTGCTCGATGGCCTGTTCGCACTGGTCGGGTCGCTGTACGGCATCCGTCTGCGCCAGCGTCCGCAGGCCAGGACCTGGCATCGCGATGCGCACTACTACGATGTGCTGGATGGCGACGGACGCGTGTTTGCGGGGGTGTACATGGACCTTCATGCGCGCAGCGGCAAGCGCGGCGGCGCCTGGATGGACGTGTGCCGCGCACGCTTTCGCGACGGCGGCACACTGCACACGCCGGTGGCCTACCTGACCTGCAATTTCGCCCCGCCCGGCGAGGATGCACCGGCCCTGCTCACGCATGACGACGTGCTGACGCTGTTCCACGAATTCGGCCATGGACTGCACCATCTGCTGACCGAGGTGGATCTGCCTTCGGTGGGTGGCATCGACGGCGTGGAATGGGATGCCGTCGAGCTGCCCAGCCAGTTCATGGAGAATTTCGCCTGGGACCGCCGCGTGCTGGACCTGTTTGCCCGACACCATCGCACCGGTGAACGTCTGCCCGACGAGTTGTACCGGCGCATGCTCGACGCACGGCATTTCCACGCCGGCCTGTTCCTGGTGCGCCAGATCGAATTCGCGTTGTTCGATTTTCTGCTGCACAGCGAATACGACCCTGCACAGGGATCGCGTGCGCTGGCCACCCTCGAACGCGTGCGGCGCGAAGTCGCGGTACTGCACCCGCCGGCCTGGCAGCGCTTCCCGCATGCCTTCACGCACATCTTCGCGGGCGGCTACGCGGCGGGCTATTACAGCTATCTGTGGGCCGAGGTACTCTCGGCAGATGCTTTCGAGCGCTTCGAACAGGCCGGCGTGATCGATCGCGCGACCGGCGAGGCTTTCCGCCGTGAAGTGCTGGCGGTCGGCGCCACGCGACCGGCGCTGGAGAGCTTCGTCGCCTTCCGCGGACGCGCACCCGAACCGGGCGCCCTGCTGCGCAGTTACGGCCTGCAAACGTAGGGCGGACGCCGTCCGCCGCTTTCCGCAGTGCACGCGCGTACGTCGGACGGAGCCCGCCCTGCGCCGGTCGGTTCCGCAAGTCCGTTCGGCAAAGCCATTACAATGATCCGATGAAGATTGCTTCCTGGAACGTCAATTCACTGAAGGTGCGCCTGCCGCACCTGGAGCAGTGGCTGGCCGATTCGAAGCCGGACATCGTCGCCCTGCAGGAAACCAAGCTGACCGACGACCGGTTCCCGGTCGCCGAGATCGGCGCCATGGGCTATCAAGCGGCGTTCTCGGGACAAAAGACCTACAACGGCGTTGCGGTCCTGTCGAACCAGCCGATCAGCGACGTGGTCACCGATCCGCCCGGACTTGCCGACGAGCAGCGCCGCATTCTCGCTGCGAGCGTGGGTGATCTTCGCGTGGTCAACCTGTACGTGGTCAACGGCAAGGCCGTGGGCGACCCGAAGTACGACTACAAGCTGGACTGGCTGGCCCGCGTGCGGGATTTTCTTGCCGCCGAGCTGTCACGTCACCCGAACCTGGTGGTACTCGGCGACTTCAACATCGCACCCGATGACCGCGATCTGCATGACCCGGACAGCTGGAAGGACAAGATCCTGTGTTCCGTGCCCGAGCGCAAGGCACTGGCGGCGATCACGGAGCTGGGCCTGAGCGACAGCTTCCGTCTGTTCGAGGACGGCACCGGCCACTTCAGCTGGTGGGACTACCGCCAGGCGGCATTCCGGCGCAACATGGGTCTGCGCATCGACCTGATCCTGGTCAGCGATGCGCTGAAGGCGCGCGCCCGGGCTGCCGCGATCGAACGCGAACCGCGCACCTGGGAGCGCCCTTCCGACCATACCCCGGTCACCGTCGAACTGGATATGCCATGAGAGCGACCGACTGGCCAAGCTCGCTGACCCGCAGTGAGCTGGAAGAACTCGATACTTTCCTGCGCCACAGTGCGAAAGAGGGCGACCTGCTGCTGGACGGTGTGCACGGCCTGCTCACTGCCCTGGTCATCGGCCCGGATCCGGCAAGCCCCGACGAATGGCTGCCGGAAGTCCTGCACGTCCCGTTTGCCGAGCCCGAACAGGCAACGCGGGTTCTGTCCCTGCTGGCCAAGCTCAATGATTCGATCGGTGCCGAGCTGGATGTCGATGCCTACGAGCCGATCCTCGGGGAGGTGGAGGACGAGACCGGCACGGCCCTCACTGCGGCGGGCTGGTGCGAGGGATTCAGCCGCGGTATCGATCTGCGCGCCGGATTCTGGGAACACCGCCTGGCCGGGGACGGCGAGCTGATCGAGCTGCTCAGTCCGATCATGGCGCTGGCCGTGGACGAGGGGGTACTGACCGGCGAGACCGAATTCGAGAAGCTATCCGACGAAGAATACGAGTCCTGCCTCGAGCGGCTTCCGGAAGTCCTGTTGTCGGTGGCGCAGTACTGGCACGACAAGGCGCCCAGCGAAGCCGAACGCCGCGCCGCTGCCGAGCGCGAACCGCCGACGGCCGATCGCGACGCTCCCCCGCGTCACCGCGACGGCCACTGGCTGCATTGACGCAAGTGTTTTCCAGGCCTGGCCAGGGCCCTTATCCGGGCAGGAGCGCCGGCAGGCGCGAAGGGGTCATGTGGCAGGTTGCAACCCTGCGTGATCGCACCACAGGCATGCCCTTCGGTTACGGCTTCCGCCGCTCCTACCGAGGTGCGGGCTTGCGGTGGCAGGAGCGCCGGCAGGCGCGAACGGCATGACGAAAATGGGCCACCCCGGTGACCGCCATCCGCCTGGAAGAAACAGTCCGTTCCCCTGAGGCAACTGGAAATGTACGCACGGCGGACACATGCTTGCGGTAACGACTCTTGATGAAAGGCGGTCCGCCCATGTCCACCCGTACCGTAATGCACCGCGTGCGCGGCCAGCCCACCTCCGACGGCGCAGGCGTGCGCCTGACCCGCATCATCGGCCAGGACGCGCTGGACATGCTCGACCCGTTCCTGCTGCTGGACGAGTTCGGATCCGACAAACCCGGTGACTACATCGCCGGGTTTCCCGAGCATCCGCATCGCGGTTTCGAGACCGTCACCTACATGCTCGACGGCCGCATGCGCCATGGCGACAACCAGGGCAACAGCGGCGTCCTCGGGCCCGGCAGCGTGCAGTGGATGACCGCCGGTCGCGGCATCGTGCACTCGGAGATGCCCGAGCAGGAAGAAGGCCTGATGCGCGGCTTCCAGTTGTGGGTGAATCTGCCGGCGAAGGACAAGATGTGCGCACCGCGCTATCAGGACATCGAGGCCGGAAAAATTCCCGAAATCGAACCGCTATCCGGTGTACGACTGCGCGTGGTGGCCGGACGATTCGGTGATACCGAGGGTCCGGTACGCGGCATTGCCACCGAACCCCTGTATCTGGATATTGCCCTGCAGGCAGGTACGGCCCTCACCGTACCTGTGTCCACGGGCCACCATGCCTTCGCCTATGTGTTCGAGGGCGGTCCCGTCACGCTTGGCGGTGTCCCCCTGGGACGCAATGAACTGGCCGTGTTGTCGGATGGAGATGAAGTGACGCTCCGCGTCACAAATGACCCTGCGCGCGTGCTGTTGGTCGCGGGCCGCCCCTTGCACGAACCTGTGGCGCGTTATGGACCCTTTGTGATGAACACGAAAGCGGAAATAGTCGAAGCCGTCGAAGACTATCGCAAAGGTCGGTTCCAGGGACGCTAGACAGCGGAGTAAATGCGTACTTCAAGGAGCACTGCCGACACCAGAGGATATCCGCATGTCCCTGGGTGCCGGGAGCAGGCGCGACCAAGCGTATCTGTGACAGAAGCATTGGAAGGAAGTGGCATATTACTTGCTTGCTCAGCATGGGATTGCGTTGCCGATCTCATGAAGTGAACGGGATCTGGACGCTTGCTCCATTGCCCTGACAGTGGCCGGGCGATGGCAGCGGAAGTGAAAATTTTAGCCGTTCGGTCGTAGCTATCCCCACAAGAGCAGGCACGATGCGGAACCCACTCCGAAAGATGGTCCGAATGCTATTCGGAAGCACACGGCGGCGGATGATGACGATGGTGGTCATTGCCGTGCTTCCCGGGTTCATGGTTGCGACATTGAATGCCATGCATGCCGTCAGCAATGCAAAGGCAGCGACGCGCGCTTCTCTGGTGGAGGCGCTGGACCGGCTTGTGTTCGAACAGCATTTCGCCGCGGGAGAAATCACGGATGACATGAACCGGCTGGCGCTTGCCTTGGGTGATCCGCATGCATCGTGTTCAGCAAGCTTGAATGCGTTCTTTCAGGCGAATGTCGATTACCGCGGCATGGGTGTAGTCAGCCCGGAAGGCAGGATCGTGTGCAGACTGGACCGAGATGGCACACGGGAAGTCGTACCTGATTCCGGGTTGCTGGAGAAAGCAGAGTCGGCACGAGGATCCACCCTTACAACCTTGAGAAAGACCTCTGGCGGGCGATTGCCCGTGGTGATGTTTGTGCATGCTTTCACCACAACAGAGGGGCATCGATTCGTCCTGTTTGCGATGAAGTCGTTCGATAGCGTATTTCATCTGAGAAACATTAAATTCACGCCGGTCGCGTCGATCACGATTGTGGATGCAAGCGGCGACTTCTATCGCTTTCATGCCGATAAAGAGGGAGCCGATATTGGCCGTGACATCGCGCGGAAGAATCTCTATCGGATGCTCGATCCGGTGGGACGGCCGTTTCTATACGAGTCCGGAAGCGGACTGTTAGGTATGGTTCCGCTCGGTATGGTTGGCGTACCCGACGGCATTGTGATCAGCATTCCACGTCATGAGCTGTATCGCAATGCGTATGCCCAAATTCACCAAACAGCTTGGTTGCTGTCCCTTTTCCTGGTATTGACCCTGATGTTGGCATGGTGGATCAGTAAACGATTCATCATCAAGCCTCAGCTGACATTGATGTCGGTTGCAGAGAATATTGCCAGGGGCAATTACTTTGTACGGACGGGCATCAAATACGGAAGTGACGATGTGTCACGACTGGCTTTGTCCTTCGATGGCATGGCGGACGAGATTGAGAAGAATGCCAAGAAGGAGAGTGCGTACAGAAGGAAACTGGAGCGAACCAATCGTATTTACGAAGTTCAGCAGTCAGTAATTGATGCCCTCCTCAACAGGGAGAATCAAGAGGGTTTGATGGACACGGTCTGTAAAGCATCATGCGAGATCGGAGGCCTGGCCCTGGCATGGATCGGAGAGGTCGATACCGAAGCCCGGGTGTTGCGTCCGGTTTGTTGGGCGGGCACCTGCAGCGAGGCCGTAGCCGGTATCGTGGCCGATCTGGAGAATGAAGTGCCGACCTATCTTGTTCCGTGCGCGGAAACGGCACGCACCGGTGTCTTGTCGATCATGGATCCATATCCATGCGTAGCGAACGGCAAAGACGAAGTTGCCGGGATCGGGAACGGCAAAGTGGGGGCGATACTTGCGGTGCAAGTGGGTACCTGATTAGCCCTCTTCCTCAGCCCGGAATCGCATGATTTGCGACGTCTCTAGCGCACCATGGCCCCACGATCCAGCGAGGACAACTCCCATGGCTATGAATG
>JALUXG010000011.1 GCA_027019085.1 Rhodanobacteraceae bacterium
AGGCCCGCAGGGGGGCGCACACGGATGTGCGCCCGTTCGCCGCCAGCACAGGATGTGCTGTCGGCGAACCCCCGGAACCCGGAGCGGACCTTTCGGCCCACAGGGCCGGAAGGCGCGTACGCCGGGGTGTCCTTCTTTTGGTTCGTTTTCTTGGACAAGCAGAAAATGAACTCGGCCGGTGCCAGCCGGACGAAACGCTTTTCTCCAGAACCATTTGCTCAGGTAAAATGGCAGCTTTGACAACAAGGCATCGCCATGGAACTGAAGAACATCAAGGCCGTCATCACCGGCGGCGCGTCCGGCCTCGGCCACGCCGTGGCCCGCCTCCTGGTCGGCAACGGCGCACAGGTCGCACTGTTTGACGTCAATGACGAAAAAGGCCGGCAGGCGGCTGGCGAACTGGGCGAGGCCGCGCAGTTCTACCGCACCGACGTGACCTCCGAGGATGGCGTGGCAGCCAACCTCGACGCGGCAAGGGGGGCGATGGACGGTCTCAATGCCGTCATCAACTGCGCCGGCATTCTCGGTGCCGGACGCGTGCTCGGACGCGAGGCGCCGATGCCGCTGTCCAACTTCTCGACTACCGTGATGGTGAACCTGGTCGGCAGCTTCAACGTGGCCAAGTCGGCCGCCGCATTGATGCAGCACAACGAACCGGGCGAGGACGGCGAACGCGGGGTGATCGTCAACACCGCATCGGTGGCTGCCTACGAAGGGCAGATCGGACAGGCTGCCTACTCGGCATCGAAGGGTGGCGTGGTCGGCATGACGCTGCCGATGGCGCGCGAGCTGGCGCGCTTCGGCATCCGCGTGGCCACCATCGCCCCGGGTATTTTCTGGACGCCGATGGTCGACGGCATGCCGGAGGCGGTACAGACATCGCTGTCGGCATCGATTCCCTTCCCCTCGCGGCTGGGCAAGCCGGAAGAATTTGCCGAGACTGCCGCCTTCATCCTGGTCAACCGCTACATCAACGGGGAAACCATACGACTCGACGGCGCGGTGCGTTTGCAACCCAAGTAGCGGTGGATCCGTGAATGGGACAGGGCCGCAAATCGCCCTATCCTCCGCACACCCCGCTCTTCCCGGTCCCGATTTTCCATTTCCCACTTCCGGTGCATCCATGAAAGCATCCGACATCAAGCGCGGCAACGTCGTCGAGTACAACGGCACGGTCTACCAGATCCGCGACATCGAGCGCAGCGCTCCCACCGCACGTGGCGGCAACGTCACGTTCCGCTTCACCATGTACTCGGTGCCCGGCGCGCAGAAATTCGACCTCAGCCTGCGCGCCGACGATGACCTGAAGGAAGTGGAGCTGCTGCGCCGCCAGGCCAACTATTCCTACCGGGACGGCGAGGCCTACGTGTTCATGGATGCCGAAGACTTCACCCAGTACCTGCTGGCGCCGGAACTGGTCGGTGACTACGCCGGCTACATCTGCGACGGGCTGGAGCACTGCTACGTGCAACTGATCGACGAGGTGCCTGTGGGATTGCAGGTGCCGGCCACGGTGAGCCTGGCGGTGACCGACACCGCGCCCGAACTCAAGGGCGCCAGCGCCACCAAGCGTGCCAAGCCGGCCACGCTGGAAACCGGACTGGAGATCCAGGTGCCCGAATACATCAGCGTCGGCGAGCGTGTGACGGTCAACACCCTGACCGGGGAATTCGCCGGCCGCGCCTGACAGTACCGCCCGGTCGGTACTGTCGGCCGGCGGTGATGGCATATAAGCTGGGCTCCGGTCTCCGCGCAGGATGACGCGCATGTCCATGTTCGCACTCATCGCCATACTCGCCCTGGCAGCTCCGCCTGCGGCTGCGGCTACGACCACACCGGCATCGTCCGTAGCCATTGCCGGACACGGTTCGTGCTTCATCGTCTACGGTGACAACTGGGCCTTCATGGCCGAGGCGCCCAAGGGTTGGTTGGCTGCCTGCGGCGACCAGGCCCTGCAGTCCACCGTGTTCACGCTCTGGCCCTCCAACGAATCGCCGCAAGCCCTAAAGACAATCATGTACGTGACGGTCTCCAGTCTGGGACACGACGGCCTCGATGACTTCGTCAAGGGCGACATCGAAACTGCCGTGAATCGTGATGCAAAGTCCCGCAAGGCAAATGTGCGGCAGCCTCCGATGCATGTCGGCAAAGTCAGGACCGTGTCCGCGACACGCCGTCTGGTCCATTTTGAGCATGACTCCGGCGATCGCGACGAACTGGTGGAATACATCAAGGGCCCGACGGCCTATTTCATCGTCGCGCTGAGCACCCTCTCCCCTGCCCAGACAGCCCGGTATCGCGGCGCCTTCCAGGCTTTCCTGAAAAGTTTTTCCCCGATGACCGTGCAGTTCGAGAAAGGCGCCAAGCCCCCTTCCTCCAAACACTGACCCCTGCCATGTGCTCTGGACGGTTCGCTGACGAGGTGCGTCACCTGCGGACTGCCTCTACACTCGCGTCATGCTGAAGATCGACACCCACAGCCACATCCTGCCGCGGGACTGGCCCAACCTGTCAGAAAAATACGCCGAACCGCGTTTTCCGGTGATGACGCACTCGGGCGGATACCACCGCATCTACCGTGGCGGCAAGTTCTTTCGCCAGGTGTGGCCCTCGGCCTTCGACATGGAAACGCGCATCGCCGACTACGCCAGACACGGCGTGGACGTTCAGGTGATTTCCACCGTACCGGTGCTGTTCTCCTACTGGGCGCGCGGCAGCCAGGCGCTGGAACTGCACGCCTTTCTCAATGACCACTGCGCCGCATTGTGTCGCGACCACCCACGCCATGTGATCGGCATCGGCACGGTGCCGCTGCAGTCTCCCAACCTCGCCGTCCGCGAGCTGGAGCGATGCATGGACCAGCTCAATCTGGCCGGCGTGCAGATCGGTTCGCATTGCAATGACTGGAATCTCGACGCGCCGGAGCTGTTTCCCTTCTTCGAGGCTGCCTCCGACCTGGGCGCCGCGATCATGGTGCATCCGTGGGACATGATGGGTCGCGACACCATGCCCGATTACTGGCTTCCGTGGCTGGTGGGCATGCCCGCCGAACAGTCGCGCGCGGCCTGCAGCCTGATCTTCGGCGGGGTACTGGAGCGCCTGCCGAAGCTTCGCGTGATGTTCGCGCATGGCGGCGGCAGCTTTCCGTTCACCATCGGACGCATCGAGCACGGCTTCAACGTGCGTCCGGACCTGGTCGCCAAACGCAATGCGCGCAATCCGCGCGAGTACTTCCCCCGCCTGTATTTCGATTCCTGCGTGCATGACCCGCAGGCGCTGGATTACCTGCTGCAGGTGGTCGGGCACGACCGCGTCATGCTGGGCACCGACTACCCCTTCCCGCTGGGCGAACAGTCACCCGGCTCGGGCATCGAGGCGCTGGATCTGCATGCCGAATCGCGCGCACGCCTGATGCACGGCACCGCGCTGGAATGGTTGGGCCTGTCATTGAACCGGTTCAAGACCGAAACGCCAGAGGCGCAGGCATGACACGCAAATCCGGGCACCCTTTCTTCGGACCCCTCCCATGAACAATCCATACGACGCCTCCCCCGCATGGGCCGAACAGGCCGATCGCGATGACCCGCTGCGCGCCTATCGCGAGCAATTCCTGATTCCGCCGCATGGCGATGGCCTGACGCTCTATTTCTGCGGCAATTCGCTGGGCCTGCAGGCGCGCGGCGTGCGCGAGGCGATCAACGATGAGCTGGATTACTGGGGCGAACTGGGCGTGGAGGGTCACTTCAAGGGCCGACTGCCGTGGATGGACTACCACGAATACGTCCGCGAGCACCTGTCCGAACTGGTGGGCGCCTCGATGAGCGAAGTGGTGGCCATGAACACGCTCAGCGTGAACCTGCACCTGATGATGGTCAGCTTCTACCGGCCCACCCGCGAACGCCACAAGATCCTGATCGAAGCCGGCGCCTTCCCGAGCGACCGCTATGCCGTGGCATCGCAGATCCGCTTTCATGGCCACGATCCGGACCAGGCGCTGATCGAACTGGAAGCCGACGAGCCCGACGGTACCGTATCCATGCAGGCGATCGAGCACGTCCTGCACGAACACGGCGATGATATCGCTCTGGTGATGTGGCCCGGCGTTCAGTACCGCACCGGACAGGCCTTCGACCTGGCGGCCATCACGCGCATCGCACATGCGCGCGGATGCATGGTCGGATTCGACCTGGCACATGCCGTCGGCAACATTTCGCTTTCATTGCATGACAGCGGCGCAGATTTCGCGGTGTGGTGCCACTACAAATACCTCAACGGCGGCCCCGGCGCCGTGGGCGGTGCATTCGTGCATGAGCGTCACGCGCGCACCAATCGCCCGCGTCTTGCCGGATGGTGGGGACACGACAAGGCCACCCGCTTCCGGATGGATCCGCATTTCGACCCGACGCCGGGCGCGGAAGGCTGGCAATTGTCCAATCCGCCGATACTGGCACTGGTGCCCCTGCGTATTTCCCTGCAACTGTTTCATCAGGCAGGCATGCAGGCCCTGCGCGCCAAGTCCGAGCGCCTCACCGGCTACCTGGAATGGCTGGTCGAACACGAACTTGCCGATACGCTCGAGGTACTCACACCACGCGAGAGCGCGCGCAGAGGCGCCCAGCTTTCCCTGCGGGTACACGGCGGGCGCGATCGCGGGCGTGCCCTGTTCGAGCATCTGACCGCGCATGGCGTGATCGGCGACTGGCGTGAACCGGACGTGATCCGTGTCGCCCCGGTGCCCATGTACAACTGCTACCGCGACTGCCTGGGTTTCGTGCATGCCGTGCAGGCCTGGAAAGGCTCCGGCAACTGATCAGATAGTCCGGTTGAGCATCCACAAGGCGGCATTGAGCACACCGGCGAATGCCACCCATGCCGCGTAGGGCACCATCAGCACGCCGGCCAGACGATCGATCCGCCAGAACGAAACGGCGGTGGCCACGATCAACGACAGCAGCACGACGATCTCCAGCAGCGCCAGATCCGGCCTGCGCAGCCCGAAGAACAGCCACGACCATCCCGCATTGAACACCAGCTGGACCAGCCACAAGCCTATGGGCCGGTTCCTGCCGCCACGCAGCCAGGCCCGCCCCGCCGCCACACCCATCATTGCGAACAGCATCGACCACACCGGAGCAAACACCCAGTCGGGAGGATTGAATGGCGGTTTGGCCAGCTGCGCATACCAGAGGCCGGGAGCAAACCGGCTGCCGATGAAGCCGGCCATGAAGGCGAGCAGAAGAAATCCGACGAAGGTCCCCGAGCGGCGTATGCTCATTTTTCTCAACCCATACACGAACGTTGAGGATGTTCTGATTCCGTCTACGCATTGTGTCTGCACGCAGATGCATCGGCGCAGGCCATCTGGCTGCCTTTCCAAACGGTGTACCAGGTAGCCACCTGCAGGTTCAACGGCATCCATCCTGTGGATCCGGATGTCAGGGGGATGTCGGGAAAGCCCACACGCAAGCCACCCCGCCAGGCATCTTCTGCATGGGGACACATGCTCGCGAACGATGCTATGGTGATCCGGCAACAACGTCCCCTCCCCCACACCCGCACAACGAGATCCAGCCATGCGCAAAGCTTTCCTCGCATTCGCCGTGTTCGTGTCGTGCGCGGCGATGTCGGTCGCGTTCGCCTCCAGCACACCACAGAACAGGCATTCGATTCCCCAGCAGGCACTGGATGCCACCGCCCCACCCACCACCCGCGCCCAGCTCGCCGCGGCAAGGCCGGTACTGGCCCGACATGCCATGGTCGTCACAGCGCAGCATCTGGCCACCCGCGTTGGCGTGGATATCCTCAAGCAGGGCGGCAACGCCGTGGACGCGGCGGTAGCCGTCGGCTACGCGCTGGCCGTGGTGCATCCGTGCTGCGGCAATATCGGCGGCGGCGGATTCATGGTGCTGCACCTGGCCAAGGGCAAGACCGTGTTCCTGGACTTTCGCGAAAAGGCCCCGCTGAAGGCCACGCCGACCATTTTCCAGGACGCCCAGGGCAATGTGGTCAAGGGCCGCAGCACGCACACCTACCTTGGCGTGGGCGTCCCGGGCACGGTGATGGGCCTGAACGCGGCGCTGAAGAAGTACGGCACGATGAGTCTGAAACAGGTCATGGCCCCGGCCATCAAGCTGGCGCGTGACGGCTTCATACTGCGGCAGGGCGATGTCAACATTTTGCACACGCGCAGCAAGGATTTCGCGCAGTACCCGAATGTCGCGAAGATCTTCCTCAACCATGGCAAGCCCTATCAGGCCGGCGACCGTCTGGTGCAACCGCAACTGGCACACACCCTGGAGCTGATTGCCAAGGGCGGCACGCGCGCCTTCTACCGGGGCTCGATCGCCCGGGCGGTGGTCAAGGCCAGCGAGAATAACGGCGGCCTGCTGAGCATGAAGGATTTCGCCGACTACACGGTGCAATGGAGCAAGCCGGTCCAGTGCGAATACCGCGGTTTCACCATCATGTCCTCGCCGCCGCCCAGCTCCGGCGGCACGACCATCTGCGAGATCCTGCAGATCATCAAGCCCTACCCGATGTCGCGCTGGGGATACGGTTCGGTCAAGGCCATTCACTACCTGGTGGAAGCCGAGCGCCGCGCCTTCGCTGACCGCAATACCTATCTCGGCGACCCGGCGTTCGTGCACAACCCGATCGCGAAGCTGCTCTCGCCGGCACATGCTGCAAAACTTCGCACCACCATCGATCCGGACAAGGCCACGCCATCCAGTCAGATCAAGGGCAGCCTGGGACCGGTCGAGGGCATGCACACCACGCAGTTCTCCATCGTCGACCCCAAGGGCAACGCGGTCAGCATCACCTACACCATCAATTACCTTTACGGCCTTGGGCAGATCGCCGGCAATACCGGATTCTTCCTCAACAACGAGATGGACGACTTCACCTCCAAGCCGGGCGTGCCCAACTCCTTCGGCCTGGTGCAGGGCAAGGTCAACCAGGTCGAGCCGGGCAAGCGGCCGCTGAGCTCCATGTCGCCCAGCATCGTGCTGCACCAGGGCAAGCTGTTCATGGTGACCGGCAGCCCAGGTGGCTCGACCATCATCTCGACCACGCTGGAGAGCATGCTCAACGTGATCGACTTCGGCATGAACATGCAGCAGTCGGTCGATGCGCCGCGGGTGCACAACCAGTGGTATCCGGATCTCGTGTTTGTCGAGCCGGGGCTGCTGACCGACACGACCCGCGAGGCGCTGGAAAAGATGGGCTACCGTTTCAAGGTGGTGCGTTCATGGGGCGCGGACGAGGCCATCCTGGTCAACCCGCACACCGGTTTGCTGGAAGGTGCCAACGACCGGCGCCGCCCCGCCGGCATGGCCGCCGGATTCTGAAAGACCCGGCTGTTTCTGGATACGCCATGCATCGGCCCCGCAGGCAACTGCGGGGCCGATGTCATTTCAACCGCCAGTGACACGCCGCAGCCGGGGCGAGCCGGCCCGGGATGGGCTCATGGAGGACCCGATTGCGTGCGTTCGCTGTCTGCCTTGCGCTCGCTTTCGTACTGGTCGAATGGCACCCGGGTACGCTGCAGGCACTGCTCGCGCTGGCGTGGATCGACCTGCCGGAAGCATTCGTTGCGCTGCCACGCCTGCCCGCCTGCATAAAGCTGCCGGGCCGTGCAGCCGATCGTGGCTGCCATCAAGGCGGCGGCCAACACCAGCAAGCCGATTGCTTTCATGGCGGCCCCTCGCAATGTGCCCATGCACCATTCTGGCACATGCCCACCGCCCGTACGGGCTGGCGGCGCATACGGACAAGCTTCCCGCATCACCGGCGTGACAGTGGACACCGTAGCCGTGTCGGCGCGGTATCAGTGCATTCGCAATCCTTTGTTTTAATATTTCATTTACTATTGTAATATTGAATCATGCATGACGATCTCGACATGACCCGCAAGCTGTCAGCCCTGGCGCACCCGGCCCGCCTGGCCATCGTTCGCGCGCTGGTAAAAACCGGCCCGGAAGGGTTGCCCGCCGGTCGGCTGGGTGAACCATTGGACATCACATCCAGCGCACTCACGTTCCATCTGCAAAAACTGGCGCATGCCGGACTGCTTCATTCGTGGCGCAATGGCCAGTTCATCTTCTATGCGGCCATGTTCGATGCCTTGCGGGATATCACTGACTACCTGGTGGGTGCCTGCTGCACGGATGCTGAACAGAACTGCGGCCCACGATGTTCAGGCACAGGCAATCGGAAAGCGGACTTCCCCCTTTCGCTGGAAACACTTCCACCCCGGAGACTCTCACGATGACATCCACACACGCAAAGCAGGACCCAGGACGTTCATGGGCAGGTGCCATCGGAATTGGACTGGGCGTTTCCATTCTGACCGCCGTCATCATGGTCGTGCTGTTGAAGACCGGCGTGTCACCCTTCCCGGAACCTCCGTCACTGGCCTTCGCGCAAACGCTTTTGGCACGACCGCTTCTGTTCGGCCTGTTCCTGTGGCTACTCGAAACATTCATCCCCCATCGGGCAGCATCCGTCTGACCGGAGGTCATCCATGAGTCATCCCCTGGATACAGACACCTTGAAGCGATGGATTCGGCAATCCCGTGACTTCGTACTGATCGACACCCTGCCTGGGTCGATCTTTGCCAAAGGCCACCTGCCCGGAGCCGTCAATCTGCCCTCGGACAACATCCTGGACCTGGCTCCCGGCCGTTTCCCCGACAAGGACGTCACACTCGTGGTCTACTGCGCCAGTGAAACTTGCAAACGCGCAGGCCTGTCTGCCGAACGACTCAAGCGTCTCGGTTATCGCCACATCTATCATTACGAAGGCGGCAAGAAGGCCTGGCTGGCCGAGGGGCTGTCGCTGCAAACGGATCATTCATGACCGTATCCGGAGAAACAGCGCGGATGCTGCTGGTCTACGCAGCAGCAGCGGGATTCGAGATTGCCGGATGTTTCGCCTTCTGGGCCGTGATCCGCATGCATCGAACCCTATGGTGGATCGTGCCCGGCCTGGTATCGCTGGTGCTGTTTGCCGTCCTTTTGACACGTATCGATGTGAACCTTGCAGGTCGCGCGTACGCCGCCTATGGCGGCATCTACATCGTGTCATCCCTGATCTGGCTGTGGATTGTCGAGGGGCAGGCACCGCACCGGTGGGACCTGATCGGAGCGGGACTATGCCTGGTTGGCACCATGATCATCCTGCTCGGCCGTCCGGGTGTGATGTTCAAATGAAGCCATCGACCACGGGCCACCGCACGACTGCATGACACGCCCCCAGCGGTCTCGATTGTCACTGCACCTGTCAGGAATGCGCGACGCCGCCGATCCAGGTCTCGCGCACCTCAAGCTCGGTATCGAGTACCACCAGGTCGGCGCGACCACCGGCACTGATGTGTCCACGGTCCGCGGATAGACCGAGGAACGCGGCCGGATAGGTGGACGCCATGCGCGCCGCTTCATCGACCGGCATGTCCAGCATGCTGGCGCAATTGCGCACCGCGCTGGCCATGTCCAGGGCCGATCCGGCCAGTACCCCGTCGGCGGTGCGGCAGATACCGTCACGAACGGTGATCGTCTCGCCGTTGAGTGTGAAAGAAGCATTGGCGCTCCCTACTGGCGGCATGGCGTCGGTCACCAGCATCATCCTGCCCTTTGCCTTGGCCGCGATAGCCACGCGCAAACTGGCCGGGTGCACATGATGGCCGTCCACGATCAGCCCGCACCAGCTGTCGGGATCCTCCAGCGCCGCGCCCGTCACGCCTGGCTCGCGGCTGGTGAACGGGGACATGGCATTGAACAGGTGGGTAAAACCGCGCACGCCGGCATCCAGCGCCGTGCGCATGGTGGCGTAGTCTGCTGCGGTGTGTCCGGCGGCGACGATGACGCCCGCCTCGCGCAGGCGACGGATCGTTTCCGGCCGCACCCGTTCGGGCGCCAGTGTCAGCAGCACGATGCCGTTGCTCAGCGAGGCGAACAGGTCCAGTTCCTCCCCGGTGGGTTCGCGGAACTTGCGTGCATCGTGCACACCCTTGCGATCCGGGGCCAGGTACGGGCCTTCGATGTGGATGCCGAGCACCCCCGGCACCTTCAGTGCGATGGCCTCCTCGACTGCGGCAATCGCGGCACGCATGGTTTCCAGATCGTCGCTGATCAGGGTCGGCAGGAAACCGGTCGTGCCGTACCGGCGATGCGCCGCGGCCATGGTGCGGATGCCTTCCAGCGTCGGTACGTCATTGAACAGCACGCCGCCGCCGCCGTTGACCTGGCAGTCGATGAATCCAGGCAGCAGGTAACCGCCGTCCAGATCATGCCGCTGGGCGGCACGCACGCGCGGATCGGAAGGCAGCGCAAGGCCGGTGATGCGGTCACCATCCACCAGTACCGCGCAGCCGCGCTGCAGGCCGTGGTTGGTAAGGATGCGTCCGTTGATGAAGGCGGTGGTCATGGATTGAATGTCCAGCATGTACGAATGGGGAAGGGGGAGAGGGGCATGATTCAGGGTTCGTCCTGCAATTCGGCGACAAAGTCGTAGGCATCGCCGCGGTACCACGAGCGCGTGAACTCGGCCAGACGCCCGTCGGCGATGAAGGTGCGTCGTTCCAGTGCCAGTCCGGCACTGCCCACGGGGACTTCGAGCAGTCGCGCCTGCTCGGCATTCAGATTGACCGCACGCAGACGCTGCAAGGCACGCACGGGGCGGCAGCCCAGAGCCTCCAGCACCTCGTAGAGCGAGTCGACGATGCGTTCCGGATCGGGAACGATGTCCTGCGGTATGGCGCTGCGCTCCAGCGCCAACGGCTCGTCGGAGCCGTATCGGAGCCGGTACAGACGCACTACCAGGGCACCGGGCGAAAGATTGAGCGCCATGGCTTCCTCCGGTGTCACCTCGCCGATCTCGCGTTCCATGAATACCGAACGCGGGTTGAGGCCGCGCGCGCGCAGGTCACCGGTGAAACTGGTCAGCTTCGACAGCGGGCGAATGATGCGCTCGGCGACGAACGTGCCGGCACCGTGCCGCTGGGTCAGCACCCCGTCCTCGACCAGCCCGGCCAGCGCCTTGCGTATCGTTACCCGCGACACCTCGAGCCGGCGTGCAAGTTCGCGTTCGCTGGGCAGGGCCTGGCCGGGACCGAGCCGGCCCTCCTCGATGCTGCCGCGTATCGCGCGCCGCAAGCGCAGGTAGGCTGGGGCATGGCTGTCTCCGGCCTGACGCTGGTAGGCATGAAGCAGGGCGTTGTCCATGCGCTGAAAATACCAGTCTAATACCACTTGGGCAAGAGGTTTCGCAGATATCCGCCTTTGTCCGGGTATTGCCAGACACTGGTCCTATAGTGGTATCCTAATGCCCTGCTCTCTTGCAAGGAACTCCCGTGATCACGCATGCCAAGCCTGTCGTGGCCTTCGACCTGGTGATTTTCGGCGGTACCGGGGACTTGGCCATGCGAAAGCTGTTGCCGGCCATGTTCCGGCGCTTTCTCGATGGCCAGTTGCCTGCACCATGCCGTTTGATCGGTGTGGCGCGCGAGCAGCAAAGCACCGACACCTACCGCCAGAGGGTGAGCGAAGCGTTGCGCAAGGCCGTGAAGGAGGACGATGCCATCGCACGCATCGACGCCTTTCTCGGCATGGTCAGCTACCACCCGCTCGATGCCACCAGCGACACCGGCTGGGAGGACTTCGCCCAGGACCTCAAGTCGATCGAAGACCATGTGCGGGTGTTCTACCTGTCAACCAGCCCCGGCATCTTCGTCGACATCTGCGAACGCCTGCGTCAGCACGGCCTGAATGGCGAAGGCTCCCGCGTGGTCATCGAGAAACCGATCGGTCACGATCTGGCCAGTGCATGCGAGATCAACGACGCGGTCGGAGCGGTGTTTGCGGAAAACCAGATCTTCCGCATCGACCATTACCTGGGCAAGGAAACGGTGCAGAACCTGCTGGCCCTGCGCTTTGCCAATGTCCTGTTCGAACCGCTGTGGAATGCCGCACACATCGACCATGTGCAGATCACCGTGGCCGAAACAGTCGGTGTGGAACAGCGCGGACCGTACTACGACCATGCTGGCGCCCTGCGCGACATGGTGCAGAACCACCTGCTGCAATTGCTGTGCATGGTGGCCATGGAGCCGCCGGCCTCATTGAATGCGGACACCGTGCGCGACGAAAAGCTCAAGGTGCTGCACGCGCTCAAGACCATCGATGCCGGCAATGCCGGGCAAGTGACGGTGCGTGGCCAGTATCGCGCCGGCTCGGCCAACGGCCAGTCGGTGCCTGGCTATCTGGAAGACCTGGGCAGCCCCGCTTCGGACACCGAAACCTTCGTCGCCCTGAAGGCCCAGGTGTGCAACTGGCGGTGGGCCGGCGTGCCGTTCTATCTGCGCACCGGCAAACGCATGCCCCATCGGGTCTCGGAGATCATCATCCACTTCCGTGACATCCCCTACTCCATCTTCGCCGAAAGCAGCGGACGGATCAGCGCCAACAAGCTGGTCCTGCGCCTGCAGCCCGATGAGGGCGTGAAACTGTGGATGATGGCCAAATATCCCGGCCCCGGTGGCCTGCGCCTGCAATCGGTGCCGCTGGACATGAGCTTTGCCGAAGCCTTCGGGGTGCAGCAACCCGATGCCTACGAGCGTCTGCTGCTGGACGTGGTGCGCGGCAACCTGACCCTGTTCATGCGCCGCGATGAAGTCGAAGCCGCCTGGAAATGGATCGACCCGATCCTCGCCGCGTGGGCGGAGAGTCCCGACAGCCCGCGCTCCTACACCGCAGGCACGTGGGGGCCGAGCGCCTCGGTCGCACTGATCGAACGCGATGGTCGTACCTGGCATGACGACGACCATTGAACGGCGCAGCGCTTCGCCATCCCATGCCGCCCCGGCCGGGCGGAATACGATCCCGACCGCCCAGGGCACAACGGACCGGAGACTAGCCATGCACTGGAATTCCTGCGAAGACGACAGCCATCTGGCCAGCACCCTGGCCGACGCCGTGGCGCACGACCTGCAGACAGCCATCGCACAACGCCAGCATGCGCTGATCGCACTGTCCGGTGGGCGCACGCCCGAACGCTTCCTGAAGCAACTGGGGCAGCGCGAACTGGACTGGTCCCGCGTAACGGTGACCCTGGTCGATGAACGCTGGGTGCCGGCCGATCATCCACGCGCCAATGCCGGACTGGTGCGGCGCAACCTGCTGCTCGGCAAGGCCGCGCAAGCGTGCTTCGTACCCCTGTATGCCGATTTTCCCACTCCGGAAGACGGTCTTGCCACGGTAAGCCGGACCCTGGCATCGCTGGACTGGCCGCTGGACGTCGCCGTGCTGGGCATGGGCGAGGATGGCCATACCGCATCGTTCTTCCCCGGTGGCGATCATCTCGATGCGGCACTGGACCCCAGGGGCGGCGAACTGGTGCTGCCGATGCGCGCACCCGAAGCCGGTGAACCGCGCATCACCCTGACACTGCCCGTGCTGGTCCAGGCCCGGGCGCTGTACCTGCAGATCGAAGGCGATACCAAACGTCGTGTCCTGATCGATGCCGTGCACGGCTCGGGTGTCCCGATCGGTAGCGTGCTGGATGCCGCACCCGGGCTCCAGGCCTACTGGTGCCCGTGAAGGGCCGGGGCATCGCCACGCGACACCCTCCGGATCGCCACACGCACAAGCGAGAACGAACATGAGCATGCATCCTGTCCTGATTGAAGTCACCGAACGCATCGTCGAGCGCAGCCGGTCAACACGCACCGCCTACCTGCAACGCATCGATGCAGCGCGAGGTGACGGCCCGAAAAGGCGCCACCTCTCCTGCGGCAACCTGGCCCATGGTTTCGCCGCCTGCGGATCGCAGGACAAGGCAGCCCTGCGCGGTGACGTGACCGCGAATATCGGCATCGTCACCGCCTACAACGACATGCTCTCGGCGCACCAGCCCTACGAGCACTACCCGGAACGGATCCGCCGCCTGGCACGCGAAGCCGGAGGCACGGCGCAAGTCGCTGGCGGTGTCCCGGCGATGTGCGACGGCATCACCCAGGGACAGGCCGGCATGGAGCTGAGCCTGTTTTCGCGTGACGTGATCGCAATGTCGGCCGCGGTGGCGCTTTCGCACGACATGTTCGATGCCGCGCTGTACCTGGGCATCTGCGACAAGATCGTGCCGGGACTGATGATTGCCGCACTGCACTTTGGTCATCTGCCGGCAGTCTTCGTGCCCTCCGGTCCGATGCCGAGCGGCCTGCCCAACGAGGAAAAGGCCAAGGTCCGTCAGCAGTACGCGGAGGGCAAGGTCACGCGCGAAGACCTGCTGGAAGCCGAGGCCCGCTCCTACCACGCCCCCGGCACCTGCACCTTCTACGGCACCGCCAATTCGAACCAGATGCTGATGGAAATCATGGGCATGCACTTGCCCGGCTCGAGCTTCGTCAATCCCGGCACCCCGCTACGCGATGCGCTGACGCGTGCCGCAGTCGAACGCGCGCTTGCGATCACCGCCCTGGGTGACGACTACACACCGGCCGGCCACGTGATCGACGAACGCAGCATCGTCAACGGTGTGGTCGGTCTTCATGCCACAGGCGGATCGACCAACCACCTGCTGCATCTGGTCGCCATCGCTGCTGCCGCGGGCATCCGGCTGGAGCTGGAGGATTTCGACGCGCTTTCACGCATTACACCGTTGCTGGCGCGCGTCTATCCGAACGGCTACGCCGACGTGAACCATTTCCACCAGGCCGGCGGCATGCCCTTCCTGATCGGCAGCCTGCTCGACGCCGGCCTGCTGCACGCCGATGTCTCCACCGTGCACGGCAAGGGGCTGGACGCCTACCGCAGAACACCCGTGCTGGACGCCGACGGTTCACTGGCCTGGGCCGAAACGGGCCCGAGTGGCAATACCCACATCCTGCGCCCGGCCGATGACCCGTTCCAGCCCGAAGGCGGCCTGCGCGTGCTCACCGGCAACCTGGGCCGCGCCGTGATCAAGGTGTCCTCGGTCCCCGAGGATCGTCACGTCATCGAAGCCCCCGCGGTGGTTTTCCACGACCAGGACGAGATCCGGGCCGCCTTCGAGCGCGGCGAACTGGACCGCGACTTCGTCGCCGTCGTCCGCTTCCAGGGCCCACGCGCGATCGGCATGCCGGAACTGCACAAGCTCACGCCCACCCTCGGCGTGCTGCAGGGGCGCGGCCATCGCGTCGCGCTGGTCACGGACGGCCGGATGTCGGGTGCATCCGGGAAGATACCCGCTGCCATCCATGTCAGCCCGGAAGCCGTCGACGCCGGTCCTATCGGCAAGGTGCGCGACGGTGACATCATCCGTCTCGATGCCGATGCCGGGGTGCTGGAAGCGAAGGTCGACCCGGCGCAATGGGATGCACGCAAACCCATCCATGCCGACCTTTCGGCCCATCATGTGGGCCTGGGCCGAGACCTCTTCGCCCTGATGCGCAACGCCGTCGGTACCGCCGACGCCGGAGCCAGCGTGTTTGACGCCGTCGACCGGCACCATGCCGGCGACGCCTGATCCGTCCTTCCCGGGGAACCACCTGCCATGAACGAACGTACTGCCCGCCTCCAATCCACCCTCGCCCTGGCGCCGGTGGTCCCGGTGGTCGTGATCGAGGACCTCTCGCACGCGGTGCCACTGGCGCGCGCCCTGGTGGCCGGGGGCACGCCGGCGATCGAAGTCACCCTGCGCACGCCAGTCGCCCTGGATGCCATCGCGGCCATAGCCGCCGAAGTCGAGGGCGCACAGGTCGGCGCCGGCACGGTGCTGGACGGCACGCAACTGGGTGCCGCCGTGAAAGCCGGAGCCACCTTCATCGTGTCGCCAGGCAGCACGCCGGCATTGCTCGATGCTGCCGGGACACATTCCGTTCCCCTTCTGCCGGGTGCCGCCAGCGCCAGCGAAGCCATGTTCCTGCTCGAACACGGCTACACCATGCAGAAATTCTTCCCCGCCGAGGCGGCAGGCGGCATCGCCATGCTGCGTGCGCTGTCCGGCCCGTTGCCTGGCATCCGCTTCTGCCCCACCGGCGGTGTGAAACCCGGTAATGCACGCGACTACCTCGCCTTGCCCAACGTGGTCTGCGTGGGTGGCTCCTGGCTGACGCCACGCGATCGCGTGCAGGCGGGAGACTGGCACGCCATCGAGACACTGGCACGCCAGGCAACCGGCCTGGGCGCCTGACCCGGTTTCCGTTTCGCTGCCGCTCGCGGCTAGAATGCCGGTTTGCCGCCACTCCCTACGGCCCCGTAGTTCAGCTGGATAGAACAGCCGCCTCCTAAGCGGCAGGTCGCAGGTTCGAATCCTGCCGGGGTCACCATCCGCTTGCGGAGCGGGTCACCAGGGGGCTTCTGCTAGAATGCCCGTTTTGCGCGGGGCAGCTCGCCCCCTCAATGCAGGAGCACGCATGTCGCACGAGATCCTCAAGGCCCTGGGCCTTTCCGACGTCAATTCCGGCACCTTCCTCGGCCATGGCACCTGGTCGAAGGACACCAGCGCCGACATGATCGAGGTCAGCAACCCGTCCACCGGCGAGGTCATCGCCAAGGTGCGCGGTACCAGCGCCACCGATTACGAGATCATCGTCGAACGCGCCCGTGCGGCCTTCCAGACCTGGCGCACCACCCCGGCACCGCAGCGTGGCGAAGCCGTGCGCCTGTGTGGCGAGGCCCTGCGCCGGCACAAGGATGCACTCGGCTCACTGGTCAGCCTGGAAAACGGCAAGATCAAGCCCGAGGGTGACGGTGAGGTGCAGGAGATGATCGACATCGCCGACTTCGCGGTCGGCCAGAGCCGCATGCTGTACGGCCTGACCATGCATTCCGAACGTCCCGGTCACCGCATGTACGAACAGTGGCATCCCCTGGGCGTGGTCGGCATCATCTCGGCCTTCAATTTCCCGGTCGCGGTGTGGGCCTGGAACGCCATGCTGGCGGCGGTATGCGGCGACGTGTGCATCTGGAAGCCCTCGCCCAAAACTCCCTTGACCGCCATCGCCACCATGAAGATCTGCAACGAGGCGCTCAAGGCCGGCGGTTTCCCGGAGATCTTCTTCCTGTTCAACGACGCCAGCAACGTACTGGCGCAGACCTTTGTCGACGACCGGCGAGTCGACCTGATCAGCTTCACCGGGTCGTGCGCGGTCGGCCGCAAGGTCGGCGTGCGCGTGGCCGAGCGCATGGGGCGCTCGCTGCTGGAACTGGGCGGCAACAACGCCATGATCGTGGACGAGACCGCAGACCTGAAACTGGCCATTCCGGCGATCGCCTTCGGCGCCGTCGGCACCGCCGGCCAGCGCTGCACCTCCACCCGACGCCTGATCGTGCACGCGTCGATCGCCGCCGAAGTCACCGAAAAGCTGGTTGCGGCCTACCAGCAGATCGAGTCGAAGATCGGCGACCCGACCGACCCGGCCACCCTGATGGGCCCGCTGATCGACCAGGCTTCGGTGGAGCGTTTCAGCAAGGCCCTGGAAACGGCGAAAGCCGCCGGCGGCACCGTCGCCACCGGCGGCAAGGTGCTCGACCGTCCCGGCCATTTCGTCACCCCGGCCATCGTCACCGGCCTGCCGGGCGACGCGGAGATCGTGCGCACCGAGACCTTTGCGCCGATCCTCTACGTGATCCCGTACACCGACCTGGACGAAGCCATCGCCCTGCAGAACAGCGTACCGCAAGGCCTGTCCAGCGCCTTCTTCACGCTGAACATGCGCCACGCCGAGAAATTCCTTTCCGCCACCGGTTCCGATTGCGGCATCGCCAACGTCAACATCGGCACCTCGGGGGCCGAGATCGGCGGCGCATTCGGCGGCGAGAAGGAAACCGGCGGCGGGCGGGAATCGGGCTCCGATGCCTGGCGCGCCTATATGCGCCGGCAGACCAATACCATCAACTGGTCTTCCGAGCTGCCGCTTGCCCAGGGCATCAAGTTCGAGATCTGAGGATCGGCGGATACGGAGTAATCGCCAATGAGCCGGGTTCCAGCCCGGCTCATTCGCATGCGCTGACCGCGCGCGCGTATCCGGGCACAAGGTGTTTACAATGAACGCCTGACTACAGGATTCCCGTCATGCATGTTCCATTCGATTTTTCCGGCTACCGAGTCCTGATTGCCGGGGGCAGCAAGGGCATCGGTCGCAGCATCGCCATGGAATTCGCCGAGGCCGGCGCCGCCGTATCGGTATGCGCACGCAATCCCGACACATTGCAAACCCTGGACGGCGACCTGTCGGGATTCGGGGGCACCGTGCATACGCATGCCTGCGACCTGGCCGAGCCCGATGCCATCGCCGCATGGATCGAAGCTGCTGCACAGACCCTGGGTGGCATCGATGTGCTGGTCAACAACGCATCCGGCTACGGTTTCGATGCCGACGACGATGCCAGCTGGCTCGCCGATTTCAACGTCGACCTGATGGCCGCAGTGCGCGCTTCGCGCAGGGCTATGCCGTATCTGGAACGTTCTTCGCACGCCAGCATCCTGCACACCAGTTCGATCGCCGCCTTGCACCCGCGCGTGCAGGGGCCGCCCTATGCGGCAATGAAGGCGGCACTGAGCCACTACACAGGCTCCCAGGCGCTCAGGCTTGCCCCGAAAGGCATCCGCGTCAATGCCATCGCGCCCGGATCGGTCGAATTCCCCGACGGCATCTGGGATCGCGTGCACAAGCAGGATCCTTCCCGATACCAGGCGACACGGGACGCGATCCCCTTCGGCAGGATGGGCACACCCGAAGACATTGCGCACGTGGCCCTGTTCCTCGCTTCGCCGCTGGCCGGGTGGATCACCGGGCAGACCCTGTGCGTGGATGGCGGGCAATCGCTGAACGGCTGAGGGAGTGATCGCCATGTATCACCTGATCCGTCCGTTGCTTTTCGCCCTGGACCCGGAGACCGCACACGGCCTGAGCCTGTATGGCCTGGGCGTGGCACAGCGCAGCGGATTCGCCCATCGCATCGCCACAACGCCTGAACCGCTGCCGGCACAGGTGCTGGGCATCGATTTTCCCAATCCGGTCGGACTGGCCGCGGGTCTGGACAAGAATGCCCGGTATCTCGATGCGCTGGCCGCACTCGGTTTCGGTTTCATCGAGGTCGGCACCGTGACACCGCGTCCGCAGGCCGGCAATCCTGCACCGCGCATGTTCCGGCTGCCCTCCTACGAAGCCGTGATCAATCGCCTCGGTTTCAACAACGCAGGCATCGACGCGCTGGTCCGCAATGTGGAGCATTCCAGTTACCGGGGCGTGCTCGGCATCAATCTCGGCAAGAACCGCGACACTCCCAATGACAAGGCCTTCGAGGACTACCAGGTTTGCATGCGCCGCGCCTATGCGCTGGCCTCGTACCTGACCATCAACATTTCCTCTCCCAACACCACGGGCTTGCGCGAGCTGCAGAACAAGGAGAATCTGCACGGCTTCGTCAGTCGCCTGCGCGAGGAGCAGGAAGCCCTGGCCGGCCGCCACGGACGTCGGGTGCCCATGCTGCTGAAGATCGCACCCGACCTGGACCAGTCGCAGATGGACACCATCGCCGGCGTCGTTACCCAAACCGGCATCGACGGCCTGGTCTGCACCAACACCACACTGGACCGCAGCGGGGTGCAGGGCGCGCCCAATGCGCAGCAGGAAGGCGGGCTTTCCGGACGTCCGCTGCGCCAGGCCGCGCTGCAGGTACTTGCCGGCATGCGCGAACGCGTCGGCCCCTCGATGGCCATCATCGGCGTGGGAGGCATCCTCGACGGCGAGGATGCCGCCCGGCGCATGGCGGCCGGCGCCGACCTGGTGCAGTTGTATACCGGCATGATCTACCGCGGCCCGCGCCTGATCGGCGACTGCGTGGATGCGATTCGCCGCGCTCCCGGATCGACCGCCGCCTGAAGGATTGCCGATGCAGCCCGACCAATCGAGCGTGGACATGGGCGGCTATCGCGTGAGCGAAAACGCCTCGCTGCGTGCCCGCAACACCCTGCGCGTGGATGCCAGTGCGCGCTGGCTGGTCGAACTGGATGACGCTTCGCGCCTACCGGACGCCCTGGCCCACCCCGCCTTCGGGGACCTGCCATTGCAGGTACTGGGCGAAGGAAGCAATGTGCTGTTCACGCGCGATTTCGACGGCGTGGTGCTGGTCATGGCCACGCGCGGCGTGAAGGTCGAGGAGGACGGGGATGCCACGCGCATTGCCGTGGCGGCCGGCGAGCGCTGGGATGACTTTGTGCGCTGGTCGCTGGCGCAGGGATACGCAGGCCTGGAGAACCTGATCCTGATCCCCGGCACGGTCGGCGCTGCACCGATCCAGAACATCGGCGCCTACGGGGTCGAAGTGGCCGAATTCATCGAGTCGGTGGAAGCCTGGGACCGCCAGCAACGGCGTGCGTTGTCGCTGCCGCGATCGGAATGTGCCTTCGGCTACCGTGACTCGCGCTTCAAGCACGAGCCGGACCGCTACATCGTCACGGCCGTGCGTTTCACCCTCCCCCGCCAGCGCGCCCTGCGCCTGGAATATGCCGGCATTGGCGAGCAGTTGCAGCGCATGGGCGTGCAAGAACCGAGCGCCTACCACGTGGCCGAGGCCGTGGTGCACCTGCGCACCCGCAAGCTGCCGGATCCTGCAGTCATCGGCAATGCCGGCAGTTTCTTCAAGAATCCGCACGTGGATGCACAAGCGGCAGCACGGCTGCTGCGCGAACATCCCGCCCTGCCGCATTGGGAAAACCCCGACCGCAGCGTGAAACTCTCGGCGGCATGGCTGATCGAATCCTGTGGATTCAAGGGTTTACGTGAGGGTGATGCAGGCATTTCGAACCGCCACGCATTGGTTCTCGTCAATCATGGCCAGGCCAGTGGCGCGGCGCTGTGGTCGCTTGCACAACGTGTTCGCCAGGGCGTCCAGGCACGTTTCGGGGTCATGCTCGACACCGAACCGCAGGTGATCGGTGCGTCCGGTTGAACGGGCAAGTAGCGCGCTGGCGCAAGGCGGGGCAGTCCGGCACAATGCAGGTGTGCCTCGACCACAGGGGGTGTACCGCGCGGATACCGGACACAATACCTGTTTCCGGACCCGTCGCCGGAACGTCAGCATGACCTGGTACCGGAAAGCATGCAGGCTCGCCTTGCGCGGAATCCTGATTCTGGCAGCGGCGGGTGGAACGCTTCTGTTCATCGTCCCCGGTGCCGTTGCCAACCCGTCCGGCCTGACGCAGGGCGCCTGGCGTGCGGTGCAGCCGGGCGAAACGCCAGCCCAGGCCCTCCAGGCGGCCTCGTTGGGGGAGTTCCATCGTTTCGATCCCTCGCACCTGACGCGTATCCCCCGCGATGGACTGGGCACCTGGGTTGTCCTGCAGCCACCGGTGTCCGAAGCGCCCGGACAGCGGATACTGAGCATTCCATCGCCGCCATTTGGCACCGTGGCGCTGTATGACGCCGACGGTCTACTCAACCGCAACGCCATCACGGAAACCGATCCGGCCCTGCCGGCCCACGGCCGGATCGCCTTTATGCTGCCGCAGGACATGTCTGTCCACGCGCCAATCCTGCTGAAGTTCGAGCCGTCCACGGCACTGAATGCACCGGTAAACTTTCATTTGCAGTCGCCGCAGGCATTCCGGCAAGTGGACACGAAGTGGCTGGTGATGGCCAGTGCCAGCCTCGCCGTGATGCTGGCCATGGGACTGATGGCACTGTGCTTTGCCGCCATGCTGCGGGATGCAACCTTCGCCTGGTATGCCCTGTACGTCTGGAGTTATGCCGGACTGCAGTCGGTGCAGACCGGCTTCCTTTTCCAGCCCCTGCACCTGACCTCGCTGGCACCGGTTGCGCTGCCGGTCGGCGTCACCCTGACGGCCATATCCGTGGCCAGCGCGGTACTGTTCATGGTGCGTTTTTGCGACTTGCGTCGCTATGCCCCCTGGCTGCGCCGCCTGATGCTGGCCATGGCGCTGATGGTGGCCCTGGTTGCGGGGCTGGACCTGACGCCCTATCCCGCCGTACGCGATCTGGTGCATGTGCTGTTCAACCCGTTGCTGGCACTCAGCGCGGGACTGATGGTGGTCACCAGTTCCATCGCCCTGCTACGCGGCTCGCGTGCGGCCATGTTTTTCCTGTTCGGCTGGCTGCCCTTGCTGGTGCTCACTGCACTGACCAGTGCCCAGGTCGGCGGCGCGCTTCCCGATGTCGACTGGCTCAACCAGGCCAGCCTGGCGGCCGGTGCGATCGAGGCGCTGGTGCTGGCCGTGGGTCTGGCCGACCGCACGCTTAACCTGCGTCGCGACCACAATCTTGCGCGCGAGCTGGCTGACAAGGATCCGCTGACCGGCATCTTCAACCGCCGCGGCTGGATCGATGCAGCGGAGAAATCCCTGGCGGACGGGCGCACACACACCCTGCTGTTCATGGACCTTGACCACTTCAAGACCCTCAATGACCAGCTCGGTCACGTGGCCGGCGACTACGCGCTGGCCAGCGTGGCGCAGAACCTGAAGACCGAGTTGCGCCCGCAGGACCTGATCGGACGCTTTGGCGGCGAGGAATTCGTGGCGTTGCTGCATGCCACCGACCGTGACAAGGCCCGCCTGGTCGCCGAGCGTCTGTGCCGGCGATTGCACCGCATGGAAATTCCTCTCGATCGCGAGGACCATTTCCTCACCATCAGCATCGGCATGGCCACGCGCCGCCCGCATGACAGCCTGTCCAGTCTGGTCGAACGTGCCGATACGGCGATGTACATGGCCAAGTCGCAGGGCCGCAATCGGGTGGTGGACGACAGCCGGGTCGAGCATCCCCGGCAAACGCTGCTGCGACCGGCAGGACCGGCCGGCAGCTCAGACGCCACCGAGCCGGTCGAACCCGTCTGAACCTTCAGGTCTGCAGGATTCATCGTGCCGGTGGCGTGCCGGCATGCCCATGTCATGGTCCGGTGCGGATGACCTTGGCCTAGCGCCGCGCCTTCGACAGCAGGCGCAGGATCTCCAGATACAGCCATACCAGCGTGACCATCAGTGCGAAGGCGCCGTACCACTCCATGTATTTGGGCGCGCCCTGCGAACTGGCCTGGTCGATCATGTCGAAGTCCAGCACCAGGTTGAGCGCGGCCAGCCCCACCACCAGCAGGCTGAATCCGATCCCCAGCGCACCCGAGGAGTGGATGAATCCGATCCCGGGGATGGAGGTGAAGGCATTCAGGCCGATGTCCACCAGGTACAGCAGCACCACCGCACCGGTGGCACCGACCACCCCCATGCGGAACTTGTCAGTCACGCGGATCCAGCCGGCACGATAAGCGACCAGCATGACCGCCAGCACGCCGATGGTCAGTCCCACGGCCTGCAGGACGATGC
The DNA here is from genome assembly GCA_027019085.1 of Rhodanobacteraceae bacterium. Classification (GTDB taxonomy): domain Bacteria; phylum Pseudomonadota; class Gammaproteobacteria; order Xanthomonadales; family Rhodanobacteraceae; genus Oleiagrimonas. The sequence continues at coordinate 23,321 of JALUXG010000011.1, forward strand.
CCTGGAATCGCAGCTCGAAGTAGGCCGATATGCCGCCCAGCGCCAGGCCCTCGGCCAAGGCATAAAGCGGTGCGGTGATGCCCGACCAGACCGGCTTGAACACGGTCACCAGTGCCAGCACGAGACCGGCGATCAGGCCGCCCCACAGGAACGGCGACACGCTGGCCATGGCCGCCTGCATGTTGCCGCTCGCCATCGCCGTGTCGAACCGGCTCCAGGTCCAGGTTGCCGTGACCAGGCAAAGCAGCAGCAGGATGCCGGTCTTGGTGACCGTGCCATTCATGGTCATGCGCTCGCCTTCCAGGCGCATATCCTGGAACGCCTTGTTCCGTAAAACGGGGTTGTTCGATCGCATCGGTGTACTCCATGGGAAGGTCGATTGGTGCCGATCGGCACTCGACGCGCAAGCGTAACGCGATTCGACGCGCTGCGTGCGAGTCTGGCCTGCGCGGTGTAGGCTTGGACATCCCGAACCGCAGGAAGTGCCCGTAATGCGCATACGCGACTTCGGCTATCTGGCGGTCTTCATTACCGCCTCGCTGCCCATGCAGGCGGCAGGCCTGATCGCCCTGGGCGTACCGCCCGGCCTGGCGGCCTGGATGCCGTTGGCGGTGATCTTCGGCCTGGTGCCGATGCTGGACCTGCTGCTCGGCCGCGATACCCGCAACCCGCGCAATGCCGTCTCCATGCAGCGTCTCGAATCGCGCCTCTTTTTCCGCATTCTGACCTGGCTGTGCGTGCCGGCATGGCTGGGCGTGCTGGCCTACGCCATGTTCCAGTGGCAGGAGCAAGCCTGGGGATGGAGCGGACGCGTGGGCTGGCTGATGTCGACCGGCGTGATCGGCGGCGTGCTGGCCATCAACGTGGCGCACGAACTGATCCACAAGACCGGTCGCATTGAACCGCTACTGGGGGGTGTCGCACTGACCAGCGTGGGCTATTTCGGCTTCAAGATCGAACACCTCCGCGGCCACCATGTGCGTGTGGCCACTCCTGCCGACCCCTCCAGCGCTGCGCTTGGCCGGTCCGTCTATCCCTTCGTCCTGCGCGCCCTGCTGCGCAACCCGGTCGAAGCCTGGCGGCTGGAACGCGAGCGTCTGCAAAATCGTGGGCAGGCCCTCCTGTCCTGGCACAACGAAATGTTGCGCTGGTCGCTCCTGTGGCTGCTCATGCTGGCCACGGCAAGCGCCTGGCAAGGCCCGATGGGAGCGCTGTTCTTCCTGCTGCAGGGCCTGCTCGCGGCAGCATCGCTGGAAGTAATCAACTACATCGAGCACTACGGGCTGCGCCGCCATCGCGATGCCCATGGACACTACGAGCGCGTAACCCACCTGCACTCGTGGAACGCCAGCCAGCGCCTGACCAACTGGCTGCTGTTCCAGCTGCAACGCCACTCCGACCATCATGCGCATGCACGACGCCGCTATCAGGCACTGTTGCACCACGATGACAGCCCGCAGCTGCCGGCCGGCTATGCCGCCATGTTCGTGCTGGCCCTGGTCCCGCCGCTATGGCGTCGCGTCATGGACCCGCGGGTGCGGCGCTTCCGCGAAAGCACCGCAGCACATCCCTGAGCCAGGCCCGATTCAGCCCGGCGGCCACTGCATGCGGCGACCGGCCAGAAGGTGCACATGCAGGTGGTACACGGTCTGCCCGCCGTCCTCGTTGCAGTTGATCACCGCGCGATAGCCGCGTTCGGCCAGGCCCTGTTCGCGCGCATACGCAGCCGCGGCCAGCAGCAGCTTGCCCAGCAGTTCGGCCTGCCCCGCGTCGGCGGCATCCAGGCTGGCGATCGGCTGTTTGGGGATGAACAGCACGTGCACCGGGGCCTGCGGATTGAGATCGCGAAAACCGAGCACATCATCGTCCTCGTAGACGATGTCGGCAGGGATTTCGCGGCGGATGATCTTGGCAAAGATGGTGTCGCTCATGGATGCTCTCCGGGAACCTGGGCAAAACGCCGGAACATGCCAACCGAGGCCGGCGTGATGACTTGAAAGCTGCGGGACTCGTGCATGCGCACGCCTTGCGGGCCGGCCAGCAGCGACACGAAACTGCCGCTTGCTGTCCGTGCTGCAACTGCCCCGGACAGGCACTGCGTGGATGCGTGTCCGAATCCGCGGCGCTGATAGGCCTGTCCGGACATGTGCACTGCCCTACTCGACCGCCTGCCGCCCGCCGAAGGCATGCGCCAGGGTACTGCGGTCGACGTATTCGAGTTCACCACCCAGCGGCACGCCATGTGCCAGCCGCGTGGCGCGGATACCGGCAGCAGTGGCCAGCCGCCCCAGGTAATGCGCAGTCGCCTCGCCCTCGACGGTGGGATTGGTGGCAATGATCATCTCGCTGACGATGCCTTCGGCCAGCCGATCGGCCAGTTGCGGCAAGCCCAGTTCGTCCGGCCCTGACCCGTCCAGCGGCGAGAGTCGGCCCATCAGCACGTAGTATTGCCCGCGAAAATCCGTGGCCTGCTCAATGGCCGCCAGGTCCGCGGGGGACTCGACCACGCACAGCACGCCCTTGTCGCGGTTGTCGCTGGCACACAGGCCGCAAATCGCGTCCTCACTGAAATTGCGGCAGCGTGAGCAATTGCCGATGCGCTGCATCGCCTGCTCCAGAGCTGCTGCCAGACGCCGGCCGCCCTCGCGGTCGCGTTCGAGCAGATGCATCGCCATGCGCTGCGCACTGCGGCTGCCCACGCCAGGCAGGCAACGCAGCGATTCGATCAATGCCTTGAGCAGCGGAGAACTGGCACTCACTTCACATCACGCTCTGTGTCCATCGCGAGGACCCACGACATGGCCGCAACCAGCGACCACGCGTCCGATTCCCCGCTTGCGAATTCAAAACGGCAGCTTCATGCCCGGTGGAAGATCGAGACCTGCAGTCATGCCGCCCATCTTCTCACGGCTGGCCTCAGCGACCTTGTTCACCGCGTCATTGACGGCTGCGGCCACCAGGTCCTCGGCCATTTCCGGATCCTCGGCGAGCAATTTGCGATCAATATTGACCCGGCGCACTTCATGCGCACCGCTCATCAGCACGCTGACCATGCCGCCACCGGCACTGCCGGTCACCTCAAGCTGCGCGATTTCCTCCTGCGCACGCTTCATCTTTTCCTGCATCTGCTGGGCCTGCTGCATCAACTGCCCGATCTGTCCACGCATGTCGTCTTCACCTCATGTCATGCCGCGTATACGGTCGTTCGCCGTTGGCGCGATTCAGGAATCCAGGGGACGCACCGACTTCGGCACTACCCGTGCATCGAAATCACGCTTGATCTTCTGTACCAGGGGGTCGTCCTCGATCGCCTGCTCGGCCGCCTGCTGAATGTGCCTGCGCTGCTGTTCGGCACGCGCGGCGGGGGTGTCGTCAACGCCATCTTCACTGCCGATGAAACGCAAGCGCACCTTGCGCCCCAGAGCCTTGCTGATGTGTTCGGCCATCTGGCTGGTCATCGGTTCGACAGCCAGCTCGGCATGACTGCGATCGAGCAGCAGTTCCAGTGTGTCATGCTGCAAAGAATGTAGCCGTGCATTGATGGCCAATGCACGCATCGGGCCGCGCAGTTGCGCACGCTCAATGAGAGTTTCCCAGTCGGGCAAGCCGTCATTGTCGCCTGCGTTGCCTGCCTGCGGAGGTGGAGATGGCGGCATGGGCGCAGGATTGCTGTCCCCGGACTTCGCGGGCGCAGGCGCCGGGACAGGGCGCGTCTCCGGCGACTGCCCGGCAGTTCCGTCATCGGATGACTGCGGCGCAAAGGCCAGCATGCGCAACAGCACCATCTCGAAACCGGTACGCGCATCGGGCGCCAGGTTGATATCGGCCCGTCCGTGCGTCGCGAACTGGTAGTACAGCTGCACGTCCTGCGGGTCCAGGCGTTTTGCGAGCTGATCGAGCGCCGGCGCATCATCGCCCTCGTCCGCCGGCAACTGCGGCACCAGCTGGCGCAGCTGGATGCGGTGCAGCAGATCCGCGGTTTCGTTGAGCACACCGCCGAAATCAGGCGAGAAGGCGGCAATTTCGCCACTGCGCTCCATCAGCGCCCTGCCGTCGCCGTCGGCAAGCGCCTGGACCAGGCCCAGCACCCGGCTGCGTTCGACGCTGCCGAGCATCGCGCGCACGTCCGCGGCCTTGAGCACACCGCTGCCATAGGCCAGTGCCTGATCGAGCAACGAGAGGCCATCACGCATCGAGCCATCCGCAGCGCGTGCCAGCTCGCCCAGGCCCGGGGCCTCGAAAGCAACGCCCTCGGCCTCCAGAATGCGCTGCATCTGCGCGCGTATCTGCTCGGGCAGCAGTCGTTTCAGGTTGAACTTCAGGCAGCGAGAAAGCACCGTCACCGGAAGTTTCTGCGGATCGGTGGTCGCAAGCAGGAACTTCACGTGCGGCGGTGGCTCCTCCAGGGTCTTCAACAGCGCGTTGAAGGCGCTCCTGGAGAGCATGTGCACCTCGTCGACCAGGTACACCTTGTAGCGACCGCGGGTGGGCGCGTACTGCGCATTCTCGATCACCTCGCGCACGTCATCGACACCGGTATTGCTGGCTGCGTCGATTTCCAGCAGATCCACGAACCGCCCTTCGTCCACCGCGGTGCACACGGCGCATTCGCCGCACGGGTCGGCCGAAGTGCCCTGCTCGCAGTTCAGGGACTTGGCGAAAATGCGCGCAATGGTGGTCTTGCCGACCCCGCGGGTGCCGGTGAACAGGTAGGCATGATGGGTGCGTCCGGTGTCGAGTGCGTTGGACAGTGCACGGACCACGTGCTCCTGCCCCACCAGCTCGTAGAAGCGCCGCGGCCGCCACTTGCGTGCCAGTACCTGATACGTCATGCCCGGAACCTGCTCGGATAGGGGGACGATTGTGCCAAGTCGCGGCGTCCAAGTCAGCAGCGCAGCGCAAAAGACCTGCACGGATACCGCAAAAAGACGCCCCGGAAATGGTGGCGGCCCTGCCAGCCACACCCCGGCACCCGAATCCTCCGCTACCGTTGCTTCCTTCCGGACCTGGCGGGGTTTGCGAAGTATCGTCGCGGGGGGACCGACAGGGCCACCATGGACGGCATCACGTTTTCCTGCGCGTGCTGCTCCATGAGGAGCACGTCACGCTGCAAGCCGACCGGTAGCCGAGGATCAAACGCAACCGGTCATGTCAGATCTCGTGGCGGAGAGGGAGGGATGACTCCGCGCTGCGCGCTGCGCCCCTTCGGGGCCGTCGCTGCGCGACGTTCCGATGCACAAAGCGCATCGGTCGAACCCGTCCATCTGATCCCGAGGGTTCGACTCCCTCCCTTCGATTCCGATCCAGACTCCCGGGTTTTCACATCCCTCGAAAACCACGGCTTGCTTGTATGGCGGAGAGGGAGGGATGACTCCGCGCTGCGCGCTGCGCCCCTTCGGGGCCGTCGCTGCGCGACGTTCCGATGCACAAAGCGCATCGGTCGAACCCGTCCATCTGATCCCGAGGGTTCGACTCCCTCCCTTCGATTCCGATCCAGACTCCCGGGTTTTCACATCCCTCGAAAACCACGGCTTGCTTGTATGGCGGAGAGGGAGGGATTCGAACCCTCGATACGGGAGACCCGTATACCGGATTTCGAATCCGGCGCATTCGACCACTCTGCCACCTCTCCACGGTCGCACGCGCTGTTTCCAGCCAAACTGTTCCCAGTCAAACCGCGCGAGCCGGCAATGATACGTCGCAGCGTGCCGCGCGGGCAAGCGTGCAGGTGGTCGCGACTGGTATCCTTGCGGGACATTCCACAGCGGAAACTTCCCCATGAGCCTGATCCATGTGCCGGTCTCCCACGGCGAGCTGATCGACAAGATCACCATTCTCGAGATCAAGTCCGAACGCATCGGCGATGCCGCCAAACTGGCTAACGTGCGCAGGGAGCTGGAACTCCTGGAATCGACCTGGAACGGTGATCCTGCCGCAACCACCGATATTCGCGACGAGCGCCAGCGCCTGAAGGCCGTCAACGAGGCACTGTGGGACATCGAGGACGCCATCCGCCTGAAGGAAAAGGCGCAGGCCTTCGATGCCGAATTCATCGAGCTGGCGCGCTCGGTGTACTTCCGCAACGACGAACGCGCTGCGGTCAAGCGCGAGATCAACCTGAAACTGGGCTCGCAACTGGTCGAGGAAAAGTCCTACCAGGACTACCGCGCCGCGAAGGATTGAACCCGCCGGCTGCGCTCAACGGCCGATGCGCAGGTGTTTCATCAGCGCTTCCATGCATTTGATGACATCGTCCACGCCGATCAGGTCCATCACGCCGGGGCGCTCGATCTTGGTGCCCCAGCGCAATTCCCGTGCACTCTTGTGCAGAAAGTGCTGTGCGGCATCGTCGTAACGGTCCACGCACCAGCGCCGGTCCGAATACGGGCCCGAGCGCGCCGGGTTGCTGGCCGCATGCAGGCCGATCACCGGCGTACCCACGGCGTTGGCCATGTGCATCGGTCCCGAATCGGGGCTGAGCACCATGTCGGCGCGGGCGAACAGCGCCAACGCCTGTTTCAGGGTGTCGCGCCCGGTCAGGTCGAGCAGGCGGGTGCGCGTGGCGGCGAGGATGGCATCGGCCATGGCCCGTTCGCCGTTGGTCGGTCCGCCGGACAGGATCACCCTCAGGCCCCTTGCTGCGGCATGGTCTATCACCGTCGCGTAGCGTTCGGGACGCCAATTGCGCAAGGCATGACTGGAGCTGGGGCTGACCACCAGTGTCGGTGCGGAAATCGGAATCTGTTCGCGCGCCCAGGCCCGGGCGTCCTCGGGAATCGGTATGTCCCAGCGTACCTTTCCACGCGGTACGCCCAGCGGCTCCCCGAAGCTGCCGATGGCGTCGAGCACATGTTCGCCGCGCCGCGCCGGGATGCGCTCCTGGATGAACAGTCGATGCAGGTCACGCGAACGCGCCGCATCGTAGCCGATACGACGATCGGCCCGCACCGCCAGGCTCAGCAGGTTGGCACGCAATGCCACCTGCATGTGCAGTAGAACATCGTAGCGCTGTCCCCGCAGCGCCCTGTGTACGGCGCGCATGCCCGCCAGTCCGCGCCCCTTGTCGAACGGCACGAACCTCACGCCCGGCAGGTCACCGACCAGGCGATGCTCCAGGCGGCCGATGATCCAGGTCAGCGAGGTATCGGGAAAGTGTTCGCGCAAGCGATGCACCAGCGGCACCACGTGGGTCACATCGCCCAGGGCGGAAGTACGCAGCAGGCAGATATGGCGCGGATCGGATGGCATGGGCATCGGTTTGCTAGCCTGCATTATTCATCAGCGTTGCAGCGGGCAGGTTCATGGGCATGCCATGCGCGGTTTTCGCGACCGGGAGGTACCCAGGCGTAGTTACACTACGTCGGGTGCCCCGACCGAGTGAAAGTCGCGCAAGGCGTGACATGGGTCCGGAACAGTAGAACGATGGTGAATAATGCAGGCTAGACTGGTTCATGACAAAGGGGCGGCACTTCAGGTGCCGGACGAAGGCCGATCATGAGCGATGTTCGTATCCAAGCCGACGCCGGCATGTTGATTGTGTTCGACGCGGACCTTGCTCCACAAGTCGGGCCGTCATGGTTCGACCCCGCGCACTGGCACCGGAACGGCCAGCCTTCGAACCGGCCCACCGGTGGCCGCGTGACGGCGCACTTCATCGAAACACCCGCCGGCGCTGGTGTCCTGCGCCATTACCATCGCGGCGGCATGGTCGCACCCGTGCTCGGCGACCGCTATCTGTGGACCGGTTTCGAGCGCACGCGCGCTGCTGCCGAATTCCGTCTGCTGGACCGCCTGTACAGCATGGGCCTGCCGGTGCCACGCCCCGTGGCGGCATGCTGTGTGCGCCATGGCCTGGGCTACACCGCCGACCTGATCACACTGCGCATCGCCCCCGCACAGACCCTGGCCGAACGCACCACCTCCGGCACGCTCGATGCCGGGCTTGCCGGGCGCGTCGGCGCGCTGGTCGCACGCTTTCACAATCACGGCGTCTGGCATGCCGACCTCAATGCACACAACATCCTGATCGGCCCGCAGTCGCTGTACCTGATCGATTTCGACCGCGGCCGGCTGCGCAGCCCTGCGCATGCATGGCAGCAGGCGAACCTGGCGCGCCTTGAGCGTTCACTGGTCAAGCTCGGCGCGGCACGCGACGGCAAGGCTGCATTCGAGTACGCTGTGTGGACCCCCCTGATGCGCGCATACGCATCGGCTCTGGAAAGGCAAACAGGCAGCCCATGAACTGGTCCCTGCGCTTTCTCGGCACCGGCTCTGCAGAGCACTCCGGACTTGGCCATTCCGCGGCCGTGCTTGAACACGACGGCCAGCCCGTGCTCCTGATCGACTGCGGGTTCGACGTCATCCCGCGCTTCGTGCAGCGGTACGACGGCCTGCCTCCGGCCATCTTCCTCACCCACCTGCACCTGGACCACGTCGGCGGTCTCGAGGCGCTGTTCTCGCGCATCATGTTCGGCGCCGAACGCTTGCCGCCTCCCGCCCTGTTCGTGCCCGCCGCACTGGTGCCGCTGATGCAGTCACGACTGGCCGACTATCCCAACGTGGCGGCCGAGGGCGGATTCAACTTCTGGGATGCCTTCCGGCTGGTACCTTGCTCGCGCGGCTTCTGGTGGCAGCAGCACTGGTTCGACGTGTTCGGCACCCGCCATCACCGCCCCGGCACGTCGTTCGGCCTGGTCCTGCGCGGCTGCTTCACCTACACGGGGGACACCCGCCCGATTGCCGACATCCTGGACGATGTTGCCGAGGCGGGTGGCCCGATCGCCCACGACTGCGCCCTGCACGGCAACCCCTCGCACACCGGCGTCGACGACCTCGACACCTATCCCGGCGACCTGCGCACGCGCCTGCTTCTGTACCACTACGCCAGCGAAGACGACGCCCAGGCGCTGCAAGAGCGCGGGTATCGCGTTGCCCGTCCCGGTCAGGCCGTGGAGCTGCCGCCACCGGCCCCGGACGCCAGCCGCAGCGGCTGAACACGCGCCCCGTCATTCGACCGTTCAGCCGCGCGCACGACACCCATGCACCGGGTTCCGTATGATGAGCCCGGTAAGCGATCCGCGATTCCCGCCAAGGAGCCTGTCGTTGCGCCGCGTTCGTCTGCCCGTACCGCCACGAGTCCGCCTCCAGACGGCATGGGCACGCCTCGAACGCTCGCTGCACATGAAGCGCTGGTTCCCGCACTTTCCACTGGCGCTGGCCGTGGGATTGTCAGGCGTGGCACAGATCCTTCCCTCGCTCAAGGCCCTTCGCCGCCTGGACTTCTTCATCCATGTGTCAGCGCAGGACCTGGGCAGCCTGTCGCAAGGTTTCAGTTCGCTGGCCATTCACGGCGTATCGCAAGGCATCGTAGGCGGCCTGCTGGTGCTGCTTGGCCTGGGCCTGCTGTGGCGCTCGCGGCTGGCGTGGGTGCTCACCTTCCTGCTGACCGCGATCACGGTGGCACTGCAGATCATGGCACCCGATGGCGTCCACGGCGTCATGCTGACCTACAGCAGTGCGCTACTGCTCACCCTGTACCTTGCTCGCCGTCATTTCCAGCGCGCCAGCCTGGCGACCGGCACCCTGTTCGCCCTGGTCGGTATCCTGCTTACCCTGGGCTACGGCGTATTCGGCAGTTATGCCATGGGTGGACAGTTCAGTCCGCCGATCCATGATTTCGGCACGGCGCTTTATTACACGGTCGAGACCATGTCCACGGTCGGTTACGGCGACATCACGCCGCACACCAGCCACGCGCGCATGTTCACGATTTCGCTGATTGCCCTTGGCCTGATGGTGTTCGCCTCGTCGCTGACCGTGATCGCCGGGCCGCTTTTCAACCAGCGCATGATGCGTCTGCTGCAACCGGGGAAGACCCGCATGAACCGCAAGAATCACATCATCGTGGTGGGCGACAACCCGCTGGCCCGCAACGCCCTTCACGCCCTTGCCGAACGCGGACTGGCCGTGACCGCGGTCTGGAAGATGCGCCCACCGGAAGGTACCGATACGCCGGAGGATCTGGTCATCGGCGACGGCGGCGACGTCGACGTGCTGCGCAGCGCCGGCGTGAACGACGCCCGCGCGGTGCTGGCGTTGGGGAAAGACGACTCCGACAATGCCTTCGTGGTGCTCGCCGCCCGTGACGCCAACCCCGAGGTGCGCACCGTGCTCGCGGTCAGCGACGCGCACAACGTGGCACGCATGCGCCACGTGCGCCCCGACGTGGTGCTGGCCCTTCCGGTGCTCGGCGGCCAGTTGCTGGCCATGGCGCTGAGCGGCGAGGAAATCAAGGCCGATGCCTTGCTCGAACAGCTCCTGAAGCTGGGCTGAGCCGGCCGCCGGACCGACACCCGCAACCCAGGCGCCCGTGCCGCCATGGGCCTGCCAGGGAGGATACGATGCAAACCGAAAGTCACACCCCATCCACAACTACCTGTCGAGCGACCCACGACCCCCTGCGCATCCTGCGCGCGGTGTTGGCCGGGCCGGGGCGCTTCGTCCGCCCGTGGTACCTGGCCTACCTGCTGCTGGGCGTGGTCACCGCCGGCCTGGTGCCGGTGCTGTTCCCGCTGATCGTGTCCGACCGCGCGCACAGCGTGGCCGCCGTGGCCTACGTCATGGGCGTGTACAACCTCGGTCTGCTGACTTCGCCGCTGTGGGGGCTGCTGGCCGAGCGCTGGCGTCTTTACCGCAGCCTGTTCTTCCTGGCTTTCGTGCTGGGTGCCGCGGCACTGGCAATCTTTCCCCTGATGCAGCACATGCCTGGCTGGCTGGCCGCTGCCTTCGTGCTCGGCGCGGGCTCGGCCGGCGCCGGCACCCTGGCCTCGCTGTTCGTCGTCGATTTCGCTCCACAGGAGGAATGGGAACCTCGCATCGGCATGCTGCAGGGCTTCAATGGCACCGGCCAGGTCGTAGGCCTGCTGCTGGCCGGCCTGTTCGCACACGGGCAGTTCGATGCAGGACTGTGGATATGCGCGATCCTGCTGGCCGTGGCCGTCGGCGTGGGCGGCATCGGCCTGCCCGGCACGCACGCCGGCACTTCCGTTGCCGATCGCGTACACCGTTTGCTGGACGTGCGCGCATTGGCCGCGTTCCCACGCATCAACCTGCTTTCGGGCCCGGCATGGCATTTCAGCCATTTCAATCTGCACGGCCTGCGCCATGCCGGTGGGATGTTCGGCACGCCGTTCGGACGTTTCCTGCTGTCCTGGTTCATGCTGGCGCTGGGCGTGGCCGGGTTCTTCACCTACTTCCCGATCCTGCTGGCCCGGGGCTACGACCTGAACACGCACGCCTCCTCGCTGCTGTACGCCGCCGGCGCCGGCGTCGGCATCGCGCTGTTCGTGCTGGCCAGCCGCGCCTGCGCACGCTACGGTTCGGCGCGGGTGTACCAGTGGGGCCTTGCCGTGCGCATCGTCGGCTTCGTGCTGCTGCTGGCCTCTACCGCACTCCCGGCGCACCTGCGGTTGAGCGCATCGGCCGTCGGGTTCCTGCTCATCGTCATGGCCTGGCCGGTGCTCAGCGTCGCCGGAACCGGCCTGGCCGCGCACCTTGCGACCTTCAGCGAAGGGGCTGCCATGGGCCTGTTCAACGCCAGCCTGGCCCTGGCCACCGTGATCGGCGCCTTCGCCAGCGGCCCCCTGATCGGCGCCTTCGGCTACCCCGCCATCCTGTGGATGGGGGTGGCAGGGATCGGACTGGCCAGCGTGCTGGGGGCGGGACTGGGCAAGAAGCGCGATTGATTTCGAGGGTTCGCATCCCTCCCCCCCCCCGAAACGAAAACGCCACAGCAAGCTGCAGCGTTCGGATGCCTGGGCATCAGGGTATGGCGGAGAGGGAGGGATGATTCGGCGCCATGCGCCTCACCCCTGCGGGGCCGTCGCTGCGCGACGTTCCGATGCGCAGGGCGCATCGGTCGAACCTCATGTCTTGATTTCGAGGGTTCGCACCCCTCCCCCCGAAAACGAAAACGCCACAGCAAGCTGCAGCGTTCGGATGCCTGGGCATCAGGGTATGGCGGAGAGGGAGGGATTCGAACCCTCGATACGGGTATAAGCCGTATACACACTTTCCAGGCGTGCTCCTTAAGCCACTCGGACACCTCTCCGGAATCCCGGACGCAACGCGCTGGCGCGGCGTTCGGAACGCGCTAGGATAGCGGCAGCGTGCGGGGCAGACAAGCACGCGGACGTACCGGCCCCGACGCGGTGGCGACCGCCATGCGCAACGGCATGACTTGAACGGGCCAATGCGCCATGCTGTGGCAAGACAAGGATTTTCGCGCCCATGATCGAGTTCGGACATGCCACCCACCGGGGGCTGCAGCGACCACGCAACGAAGACACCTACTACGCCGACCCTGCATCGGGGGTGTTTCTGGTGGCCGACGGGCTGGGCAGTCATCATCACGGAGCACTGGCCGCGGCCCTGGCACGCGACAGCATCGTTGCCTCGATGGAAGCGGGCATGGCGCCGGAAGATGCCGTGCGCGAGGCCGACCGGGTGCTGATCGGTCACCCCGAGCACAGCGCGCACGGGCACCCGATGGGCACCACCGTGGCGCTGCTGCATCTGACAACACAGGGATTCGAGGCCGCCTGGGTCGGCGACAGTCGGATCTACCGTCTGGACACGAGTGGCATGAAACAACTGAGCCACGACCATTCACGGGTGCAGGAACAGGTGGACCGCGGTGAACTGGACGCCGCGCAGGCACGTCGCGACCCGCGTCGGCATGTGGTCACCCAGGCCCTCGGCGTGACTGCACCGGCGGACCTTCGCATCGGCATTCACAAGGGCCCGCTGCAAGCAAGCACCAGCTTCCTGCTGTGCAGCGATGGGCTGACCGAGGAAATCGAGGACGCGCGCATCGCCGCGCACCTGCAGCGCCACGACATTGCGGCGCAGGAATGCGTCGACCATCTGTTGCTCGAAGCACTGGATGCGGGTGGTCGCGACAACATCACCGCCGTGCTGGTACGCATCCTGCGCGCCTGAAGGTTCAATCGGCGCTTTCGGGGCTTTCGATACGCCTCCACACGCAGTAGCCGGCGCTTTTTTCCAGTGCATCGAGCCGGGCTTCGTGGGCGCGCAGTTCGTCATCGCCAGCGCGCAACACGCGCGGACGGCGCGTGAGAACCGGCACCGGGATGATACCGCTGCTACCGTGGCTATCGTCCTGAAATCCCAGGTCCAGGGCCACCTGACCTGATGTCATCGCCAGATAGACCTCGGCCAGAAGCTGCGCGTCGAGCAGGCCGCCGTGCAGCTCGCGGTGAGCGTTGTCGACCCCCAGCCTGCGACACAGCGCATCGAGGTTGTTGCGCTGGCCGGGGAAGCGTTCGCGCGCCATCTTCAGCGTGTCGAGCACCTGCGCGTGATCATGGATGCAGCCGTAGCGATGACCGGCCCGCGCGAGCTCGGCATCGAGAAAACCGACGTCGAAGTCGGCGTTGTGGATGATCAGCTCGGCACCCTCGATGAAGTCCAGGAAGGACTCGGCGACATCCTCGAAGCGCGGCTTGTCGAGGAGGAAAGCGTCGGAAATGCCGGTCACATCCCGCGCGCCCTCGTCGATGGCGCGGTCGGGGTTGAGGTAAGTGTGGAAACTGCGTTGCGTGACGCGTCGTTCGTGCAGTTCGACAGCGCCGATCTCGATGATGCGATGGCCCTGCTGGACGTCCAGGCCTGTGGTTTCGGTATCGAGTGCGATCTGCCTCATGCGCCGGCCCCCTGCTTGCGGTCGCGCAGCGCCTCGGCCTGTGCCCGTGCAGCCAGGTCGACACGTTCGTTTTCCACATGCCCTGTATGGCCGCGTACCCAGGCCCAGCGGATGCGGTGCGGTGCACTTGCGTCCACCAGCCGCTGCCACAGGTCCTGGTTCTTGACCGGCTTGCGATCGGCCGTGCGCCAGCCGTTGGCCCGCCAGCGTGGCACCCATTGCTCGATACCCTGCATGACGTAGCGCGAATCGGTGGTCAAACGGACGATACAGGGCCGTTTGAGGGCTTCCAGGGCGGCGATGGCGGCCATCAGTTCCATGCGGTTGTTGGTGGTATCCGGCTCACCGCCGGCCAGCAGTCGCTCGGTCGTGCCACTGCGCAGCAGAGCCGCCCATCCGCCGGGCCCCGGGTTCCCCAGGCAGGCGCCGTCGGTGAATATGTCCACGGCCGATTCGCCCGGCGCATTCATGCACAGTCCCGGTGCGCATGCGGGGCAAACCCCGCGTGAAGGGGCGGTGCGGCACGCATGCGCATGGGGCGCAGTGGAATGACCGCGTCGGCATGCTTGCGTGCCACCAGAAGATAACCACCGCCAAGGAACGCATTCGGCGCATCGCCCTGGGTGCAACGCGGCAGGAAACTGCCGTAGCGAAGCAGTTTTTCCATGCGCAGTCCCATGCCGCCCAGGGTGCGGACAAGCTCCGCGGGCAGATGCAGGTGCTCGCGATGCGTGGCGGCACGCTGGTGCCAGGCCAGCCACGGGCTCCAGATGCTGAGCGGATGCACACCGCCGAGCACCAGAAGCCCGCCCGGTTCGGTGACCCGCGCCGCTTCGCGCAACAGGGCCCTTACCTGGACGCGTGCCTGCAGGGCATGATGCACCCAGACGATGGCGAAGGCATCGTCGGCAAAGGGCAGCGCTTCGTGGCCGTTAGCCAGCAGATCTCCACACCAGTGGTCATTGGCCAGGTGCAGACGCACCCATTGCGCCACGGCGTCGGGACAGGCTGGCGGATCAGCGTCGGCATGCCGATCCAGCCGCAACCCGAAGCGCCCGGCACGCGGAGGCAGGCTGGCGCACAAGGCTGCAGCCTCGGCACGCATCAGCGCGCGGAGGGCAGGCAGTGTGGGCGGATCCTGCTCGGGTACGGACATGGTCTGCCGCGTGAATGGGGTTCTTCCTAGTGTACTCAATCCGGGCGCCACGGCACGGTGCGCTGCGGCGAGCGACTGGTATAGTCCGGCCAGCCGCAACCGAGGTCCACCATGCAGCCTGTCCCTCTGCCCGCCTTCAGTGACAACTATATCTGGCTGCTGGCCGACGATGCCGGCCATGCGCTGGTGGTCGATCCAGGCGAGGCGGCGCCGGTGGAACAGGCACTGGCTGCACGCAAGCTGCAATTGCAGGCCATCTTGCTGACCCACCATCATGCCGACCATATCGGCGGCGTACCGGCCCTGCTGCAGCGTCACGATGCCGTGGTGTATGCGCCACACGATGAACGCATCGCGACGGCACATCATCGCCTCGCCGAGGGCGACCGGGTGCAACTGAACGCACCGTCACTGCAGTTTCGCGTACTCGAGGTACCGGGACATACCCGCAGCCACATTGCCTATGTCGGCCACGGCATGCTGTTTTGCGGCGACACGCTCTTCAGCCTGGGCTGCGGCCGCCTGTTCGAGGGCTCTCCGGCACAGATGCTTGCCTCTCTGGACAAACTGGCGGCCCTGCCCGGCGAAACACGCGTCTACTGTGCCCACGAATACACGCTGGCCAATGCCGCCTTTGCACTGACAGTGGATGGCGACAACCCGGCACTGCACGAACGCCACGCACAGGTGCGCACACAGCGCGAGGCGGGGCAGCCGACACTGCCCTCGACCCTCGGCCAGGAATGCGCCAGCAATCCATTCCTGCGCGTGGACTCGCCGGCCATCGCCGACTGGGCGCGTGGACACGGGGCACGGATGCGGGTGGACCGCTTTGCCGTGCTGCGCGCCGTCAAGGATGCATTTCGCGCATGAGGTCGCGCATCCGAGGGTCGTCCACTGCCGTCGTGCTGCTGATGCTGGCTGCCTGCAGCACGCCCGGGCAACGCCCGAACCCAGCCGTGCCCCCGGCACCGGTGGCAACGTCACCCGCTTCCAAACCCTCAGCGCCGGCAAGCGCAGCCGAAAAACCGTCGCCGGCGCCCGTTCCCGCGAATTTGTGGTCGCGCATGCGAGCGCGTTTTGCCCTGCCCGGTTGCGATGCCGACCCGCGCATTGTGTTCTGGGCCAGGCGCTATACCCGCAACAGCGCCGGTTTCGAACGCTATCTGCAGGAGGTGACCCCAACCATTGCCTATGTCGAAGGGGCCGCCGAACACGCGCATATACCGGCCGAATTCAGCCTGCTGCCCTGGGTCGAAAGCCGTTACCGTGCATCGCCGGCAAAGGGCCGCCGTTCGGCCGGCATGTGGCAGATCGTGCCCATTACCGCCCGTCACCTGCACCTGCCGATGGAACGTGACTACGATGCGCGCCTGGACCGCATCGTCAGCACGCGTGCAGTGATGCACATGCTGTCCGGGTACGCACGGCGCTGGCACGACTGGCGACTGGTGGACATGGCCTACAACGCCGGACCGAACCGCATCGGCCGCCTGCACCCGTCCGGTCCGGCCCCTGCCCAGCCGCTGGTGCCGGACCTGGCGGTAAGCCACATCACCCGGGACCACCTGCTCAAGCTGCTGGCCATCGCCTGCGTGATCCGCGAACCGCAACGCTTCGGCGTACAGCTTCCCGCACCCGACAAGGAACGTCGCCTGGTCGAAATCGATCTGCCGTTTCCGGCAACGCTCGATGCCGTGGCCCGTGCCGCCCACGTGCCGCTGCGTCGGATTCGACGACTCAATGCCGCCTATCTGCATGGACGCATGCCAGGGGCCGGCCCCTGGCACGTGCTGTTGCCCGCCTACGGCGCCGCGCGCCTTGATGAAGCCCTGGCGCAACACCAGTTGCCGCGTCAGCCCGCTGTGCACACCGTAAGGCCGGGCGAATCACTGTGGAGCATTGCGCGGCACTATGGCCTCGACGTGCGCCAGCTCAGGCGGATGAACCATCTGCACGGCAATCTGCTGCACCCGGGCCAGGTGCTGCGCGTACAGGCGTCGCGATAAGGCACACCGGCAGGCGCATCCTCGGTTAAACTTGGTATTCCGTCCGTGCCTGCACGGACCTGGCCAAGCAAACAATCGGAGGAGCCATGGGATTCCTGCACGGCAAGCGCGCACTGGTGGTCGGCATTGCCAGCCAGCGATCGATCGCCTGGGGCATTGCCAACGCCATGCATCGCGAAGGCGCGCAACTGGCGTTCACTTACCAGAACGACCGGCTGAAAAGCCGCGTGGAAGAAGCAGCCGCTTCCTTCGGCTCCAACATCGTGCTGCCCTGTGACGTGGCCGATGATGCGCAGATCGAAAACCTGTTCGCGCAACTGGGCAAGCACTGGGATGGGCTGGACGTACTGGTCCATTCGGTCGGCTACGCTCCCCGCGAGGCACTGCAGGGCGGCTTCCTGGACAACCTTACGCGCGAGAGCTTCAACATCGCGCACGACATTTCCAGCTACAGCCTAGCCGCACTGGCCAAGGCGGCCCGCCCGATGATGCAGGGCCGTGGCAGCGCCATCCTGACACTGACCTACCTGGGTTCGGTGCGGGCCCTGTCCAGCTACAACGTCATGGGCCTGGCCAAGGCCAGCCTCGAGGCCAATGTGCGTTACCTGGCGTACAACCTGGGGCCGGAAGGCACCCGTGTGAATGCCATCTCTGCCGGTCCGATCAAGACCCTGGCCGCATCGGGCGTGGGCAACCTGCGGAAGATGCTCGACCACGTCGAGGAAACGGCGCCGCTGCGCCGCAACGTCACCATCGACGATGTCGGCAATGCAGCCGCCTTCCTGTGCTCGGACCTGGCCTCGGGCATCACCGGTGAAGTCACCTATGTGGACGCCGGCTACAGCACGCTGGGCATGACCGGGATCTGATGGCTTGCCTGATCGGTTGACGGACCTGGCCATGGAGCCATGGGCTGCATACGAAAAGGGCCGCAAACTGCGGCCCTTTTCCATGTGTGAATCACGTCCTATGGCGGCTGTCTCGCAGCTTACATGCGGTCGCGTGCGATCTCGATCTTGGTGTGCTTGCGCAGGATGGCGATGAATTCGTCCACCGCGACCAGCGCATTGGCCTGGCGCAACCGCTGGCGGAAGAAGTCACGCTCAGGCTTGCTTACTTTGGACAAGTCGCCAGGATGCACCGCACCCAGGGCGATCAACGCATAGCCGTCCTTGCCGAGATCGACGCTGGCATAACTCTTCTTGCCCTTGGCCGGAGGCGGCATGCGGAAGGCCGTTTGCAGCAGGGCAGGAGGCACGCCCTTCTGACTGCGCTGCGCATGATCGACGGTCTGCACCGACACGCCCAGCTTGCCCACGGTCGCCGCCAGATGCCCGTCCTTGCGTACCTGGGCCAGCAAGGCTTCGGCCTGGTCCCGCGCAGCCTTGGCCGCGCGCTGCTGGAGAATGCTCGCGCGGATGCGCGCACGCACCTGGGCGAGTGGTTCGAGCTTGGACGGCAGGTGCTTGAGCAGATGGATCACCACCATGCGGTTGGGGCCGAGCTTGATCGCGCTGGAATTGTTTCCCTGCACCAGCACGTCGTCGGAAAACGCTGCCTTGACCACCTGTGGATTGGCGGCGATGCCCTGCTTGGCCCCGTCCTTGCCGAACAGACCGGTCGTCTGTACGGACAGACCCAGCGCCTTGGCAGCCGGTTCCAGCGAGCCGGGTTCGGCATAGGTCTTGTCGGTCAGCTTGTTGGCCAGCTCGCTGAACTTGCGCTCGCGCGCGCCTTCTTCCATCTCCTTGGCCAATTCGCCGCGAACCTCGCTGAAAGTCTTGATCTTGCCGGCCCGGATACCACGCAGATCGATGATGTGGTAACCCTCGGGCGAAAGCACGGGCTTGGAAATCTGGCCTTTCTTCAGTGCGAACAGCGCATCCTCGAATGCCTTGTTGGTCACGCCGCGCTGGATCCAGCCCAGGTTGCCGCCCTGGCTCTTCGAACCCAGGTCATCGGAATACTTGCGTGCCAGTGCGGCGAAATCCGCGCCGGCCTCGGCCTGCCTGTAGATCGATTCGGCCTTGGCCAGTGCCGCTTTCTGCTGGGCGGGCGTCGCATTCTTCGGCACGCTGATCAGGATATGCGAAGCAAGGCGCTGCGCCGGTTCCTGGAAGCGCGCCTTTTCCTTTTCGTAACGCTGCCGGAGATCGGCCTCACTGGGGGTGGTGTCAATCTTCAGCTTCGAGGCGTCCAGCTCGATGTAGCTGAGCGAGACCTGATCCCGGGTCATGTATTCGGGCTTGTGCTGCTCGTACCAGTCCGAGACCTGCTTGTCGGTCACCGTGCTGTCGGTCAGGGGAGGCCTGGGAAGCAGGGCATAACGCAGGTCGCGCGTCTGGTAGATCAGTGACAGCAGGGCATCCAGATCCCGCTCGGTGACCACCGCCGAAGCCTGGATGGCGTCAGGCAGGAGCGTCGTTTCCAGCGAGGCGCGGACACGGTCCTGGTACATCTCGGGCGTCATGCCCGCATTGGCCAGAATCGCACTGTAGGTGTCGGCATTGAACTTGCCGTTCACCTGGAAATCGGTTGTATTGGCGATCGCCTGCTGCAACTGCGCGACGGTCACGGCGAGACCGAGCTGCTTGTTGGCCTGCAACAGCAACTGCTGCTTGATGAGGCCATCAAGCACCTGCTGCTTGACCTCGGGCTTGTCGAAATAGCCGGGATCGAACTTGTTGTTCGGATCCTGCGCAGCCTGACGACGCAGTTCGTTCATGCGGTCCTGGAACGCGCGCTGGGAGATCTCGACCTTGCCGACCTTGGCCACAAAGGTGTTGGTGTCCTGACTGACATAGCTGATCAGTCCGAAACTGGCCAACAGCAGAGCCATGGCGCCGAACAGGATGATGGCCGGCCAGCCTTGGAGTTTGTCGCGTAGGTTCTGGAGCATGAAAGTTACCGCTGATGAGGGCTTCTGGCATCGGACGCAAAGATCAAGGGCGCCTGTCAGGCGCCCTTGATCGGCTCGTGGCGGAGTGGACGGGACTCGAACCCGCGACCTCCGGCGTGACAGGCCAGCATTCTAACCAACTGAACTACCACTCCGCGAACCGGGAACAGCACGGACTGTGCAAACTCGGACACGGGTCCGGTGCTCAGCATGCTGGTGGGTGCTGAGGGGATCGAACCCCCGACCCTCGCCTTGTAAGGGCGACGCTCTACCGCTGAGCTAAGCACCCGGAAGCGCGTTAGTTTAGGGCGTCCTTGAGGCCCTTGCCAGCCTTGAAACCGGGAACGTTGGAAGCCTTGATCTTGATCACTTCATTGGTGCGGGGATTGCGGCCGGTACGAGCGGCACGACGACGAACGGAGAAGGTGCCGAAACCGACCAGGGAGACGGCATCGCCCTTCTTGAGACTCTTCTTCACGACTTCGGTGAAGGCATCAACGGCACGCGTGGCGTCGGCCTTGCTGATGTCGGCTTTTTCGGCCACGGCATTGATGAGATCGGCTTTGTTCATGGATGTACTCCTTAGGTCAAGGGATTGGCAGATTCGTCACCAGGACGGTGACCTGCCAACGTTGAAATGGAAGCTGGCATCCCCGGTGCCAGCTGACAGACCTTGATGCTTTTGTTTGCCACGATGCATGCAGTACGCACATCACGGTAGAGCCTTTATACCAGTGCCCCCAGGGGTCCGCAATACAAGGCCCAGCAAGGGTTTGAGCAATGTGGCAAGGTCGGGCGCAGGCTTCCGGGGTCAACTGCCCGTTCGCATCCGCCATGTGGCGGTCACGATGTGCAGCATGCCGGCCGGCCGAGGACTTCAATGCGTACGCGAAGGGGCCGGCTGGCCAGAGGGTTTCTTCGCCGGACTGACCTGTGACGGTTTCCCCTTGTTCTTGCCCGACGGTTTTTCCGGCGCCGCGCCCACGGGGCGTTCCAGGGCCAGGTCGAGCACTTCATCGATCCAGCGAACCGGATGGATGTCCAGCGAGTTGGTGATGTTGTCAGGTATCTCGGCAAGATCCTTGCGGTTTTCTTCCGGAATGATGACGGTGGTGATGCCACCGCGATGCGCGGCCAGGAGTTTTTCCTTCAGCCCACCAATCGGCAATACGCGACCACGCAGGGTGATCTCACCGGTCATGGCCACCTCGGCACGCACCGGAATACGGGTCAATACCGACACCAGCGCTGTACACATGGCGATGCCCGCACTGGGACCGTCCTTGGGGGTGGCGCCTTCCGGCACGTGCACGTGGATGTCGTTTTCGCTGTGGAAGTCCGGGTCGATGCCAAACATCTCCGAACGCGCACGGACCACCGACAGGGCTGCCTGGATGGACTCCTTCATCACATCACCAAGCTGGCCGGTAAGCACCAGCTTGCCCTTGCCGGGCACAACCGAAGCCTCGATGCTGAGCAGGTCGCCGCCGACCTGGGTCCAGGCCAGGCCGGTGACCAGGCCGATCTCGTTCTGCTGTTCCTTGCGACCAAAGTCGAAACGGCGCACGCCCAGGTATTTGTGCAGGTTGCGCGAATCGACCTTGACCGAGCCGCGCTTGCCGGCACTCTTCCTGCGTGCACCGGCACGCTTGCTGCCGTCACCCGTGGCGCTGGCTTTTTTCGCGCCCTTGCCGCGCGCGGCTTCCAGCGACAGTGTCTTGACGACCTTGCGGCAGATGCGTGCCATCTCGCGCTCGAGATTGCGCACACCGGACTCGCGCGTGTAGTAACGCACGATATCGCGGATGGCGCCTTCGGAGACCGCCAGTTCACCGTCCTTGAGGCCGTTTGCCTTCAACTGCTTGGGCAACAGGTAGCGCAACGCTATGGCAATCTTCTCGTCCTCGGTGTAACCGGGGATGCGGATGACTTCCATGCGGTCCAGCAGTGGGCCGGGAATGTTCAGCGAATTGGCGGTGGCGATCCACATCACTTCGGACAGGTCGACGTCGACCTCCAGGTAATGGTCGTTGAATGCGTGATTCTGTTCCGGATCGAGCACTTCAAGCAGTGCGGAAGACGGATCGCCGCGAAAATCCATCGACATCTTGTCGATCTCGTCCAGCACGTAAAGCGGATTGCGTGTGCCGACCTTGGACAGGTTCTGCACGATGCGCCCCGGCATGGAGCCGATGTAGGTCCGACGATGGCCGCGGATCTCGGCCTCATCGCGTACCCCGCCCAGGCTGTTGCGCACGAACTTGCGGTTGGTGGCGCGGGCGATGGACTTGCCCAGCGACGTCTTGCCCACGCCCGGCGGTCCCACCAGACACAGGATGGGACCCTTCATGTTGTTGACCCGCTGCTGCACGGCCAGGTACTCGAGGATGCGTTCCTTGACCTCCTCCAGACCGTAATGATCGGCATCGAGCACTTCCTTGGCCAGTTGCAGGTCCTTGCGCACCTTCGAGCGCTTTTTCCACGGCGTGGCGAGCAGCCAGTCCAGGTAGTTGCGCACCACCGTGGCCTCGGCCGACATCGGCGACATCTGCTTGAGCTTGCCCAGTTCCTGGCGTGCCTTGGCCAGTACTTCCCCGGGCATGCCGGCCGCATCGATCTTCTTCTGCAACGTTTCGATCTCGTTGCCGCCGTCTTCGCCCTCGCCCAGTTCCTTCTGGATCGCCTTCATCTGTTCGTTGAGGTAGTACTCGCGCTGACTCTTTTCCATCTGTGACTTGATGCGGCCGCGGATCCGCTTTTCGACTTGTTGCAGATCCATTTCGCCGTCGACCAGGCCCACCAGCAACTCCAGTCGCGCGCCGACTTCGACGGTTTCCAGAACCTTCTGCTTGTCTGGAATGCGCACCGAAAGGTGCGCGGCAATGGTGTCTGCCAGGCGGGAAGGGTCTTCGATGCCCGACAGCGTGGACAGCACCTCGGGCGGCAACTTGCGGCTTTGCCGCACAAGCTGCTCGAACAGCGAGACCAGGGTGCGCGAGACCACTTCCAGCTCGCGCTCGCCTTCCTCGTAGACCGACTCGATGACGTGGGTGCGCGCACGCAGCAGGTCATCACTTTCCTCGTAGGCGTCCACACCGACTCGCGCCTGCCCTTCCACAAGCACCTTCACGGTACCGTCGGGCAGGCGGAGCAATTGCAGGACATTGGCCAGGGTCCCGACTTCAAACAGGTCGGAAGGCGCGGGATCGTCGATGTCCGGACCGGTCTGCGCCACCAGCAGGATGCGCCGCTCGCCGTCCATCGCCGCCTCCAGCGCGCGCATGGACTTCTCGCGTCCGACGAACAGCGGAATGACCATGTGCGGGTAGACCACGACATCGCGCAAGGGCAACACCGGGATGGCGTCAGTCGGGGATTCGGCGGTGCTAGTGGTTTCTTGCGTCATGAAAAGGTATCCGGGGCATGGAAGCGCATCACCCGAGCCTGCGCCCGGGTCCCATGCAGGTCAAGTGGAGTCGCCAGCGGTCCATCTCAAGGCCACCAGGCGAAGACAGGGATCAAGCCGCGCCGCTGGCGCCTTCGGCCGACTGTTGCTGCAGGTTGCCGCGATAGATCAGGTACGGCTCGGCCTGGCCATCGATGACGGCATCGTCGATCACGACCTTGCTGACGTGTTCGAGCGAGGGAAGCTCGAACATCGTGTCCAGCAGCACCTGCTCGATGATGGTGCGCAGGCCACGGGCGCCGGTCTTGCGCTTGAGGGCCCTGCGGGCAATGGCCTTGAGCGCCTCGGGACGGAACTCCAGCTCCACGTCCTCCATGTCGAACAGCTTCCGGAACTGCTTGGTGACCGCGTTCTTCGGTTCGACCAGGATCTGCACCAGGGCGTCCTCATCCAGCTCGTCGAGCGTCGCGACCACCGGCAGGCGGCCGACGAATTCCGGGATCAGGCCGAAACGGACCAGATCCTCGGGCTCCACCCCGGCCAGCAGCTTGCCGATGTCCTGTCCGCGGTCCTTGCTGCGTACCTCGGCGGAAAAGCCGATGCCGGTGGTTTCCGAGCGCTGCTGGATGATCTTTTCCAGGCCGGCGAAAGCCCCGCCACAGATGAACAGGATGTTGCGCGTGTCGACCTGCAGGAATTCCTGTTGCGGATGCTTGCGCCCACCCTGTGGCGGCACCGAGGCCAGAGTGCCCTCGACCAGTTTGAGCAACGCCTGCTGCACGCCCTCGCCCGACACGTCGCGGGTAATGGACGGGTTGTCGCTCTTGCGCGAGATCTTGTCGATCTCGTCGATGTAGACGATGCCCGACTGGGCCTTGTCGACATCGTAGTCGCATTTTTGCAACAGCTTCTGGATGATGTTCTCGACATCCTCGCCGACATAGCCGGCTTCGGTCAGCGTCGTTGCATCGGCAATGGTGAACGGCACGTTGAGCAGGCGCGCCAGCGTTTCGGCCAGCAGTGTCTTGCCCGACCCGGTCGGGCCGATCAGCAGGATGTTGGACTTGGACAGCTCGACATCGTCGTTCTTCTGGCGCGATTCGAGCCGCTTGTAATGGTTGTAGACAGCCACCGACAGGGCGCGCTTGGCGCGGTCCTGGCCGATCACGTACTGGTTGAGGGTGTCCATGATTTCGCGCGGCTTGGGCAACTGCGTGCGCCCGCTGGAGGCCTTTTCCTCCAGCTCCTCGCGGATGATGTCGTTGCACAGCTCCACGCACTCGTCGCAGATGTACACCGACGGGCCCGCGATCAGTTTGCGGACCTCATGCTGGCTCTTGCCGCAGAACGAACAGTAGAGGATTTTTCCACTGTCGCCGGAACGGCCCTGCCGATCGTCACTCATGCTCTTGATTCCCGAAATGTTTCCGGCCGCGAGGCGAGCATAGCATAGCGCCACGCCCTGACAACGCAGGGGCGGCGCCTGCTGCCTGGACCGGGGTCAGGCCGGCTTGGATGCGTCCACCTGGCGCTTGTCGATGACCGAGTCGATCAGGCCGTATTCGCTGGCTTCGGCGCCGCTCATGAAGCGGTCGCGTTCGGTGTCGCGGGCGATGTCATCCACCGGCTTGCCGGTGTGGTGCGAAAGGATCTCGTTGAGACGCTCGCGCATGGTCAGGATCTCGCGCGCGTGAATTTCGATGTCCGTGGCCTGACCGGAAATGCCGCCGGCCCAGGGCTGGTGGATCATGATGCGCGAATGGGGCAGCGAATAACGCTTGCCTGCCGTGCCGGCCGTCAGCAGCAGTGCCCCCATGCTGGCCGCCTGCCCCACGCACATGGTGCTGACATCGGGCTTGATGAACTGCATGGTGTCGTAGATGGCCAGGCCCGCCGTGACCGAACCGCCGGGGCTGTTGATGTACAGGCTGATGTCCTTGTCCGGGTTTTCCGACTCCAGGAACAGCAGCTGCGCCACGATCAGGTTGGCGACGTTGTCGTCGACCGGACCGACCAGGAACACCACGCGCTCTTTCAGCAGACGCGAGTAAATGTCGTAGGCACGTTCGCCGCGGGAGGTCTGTTCGACCACCATCGGCACGAGATTGAGGTTCTGGATGGGGTCCACGGCGCTCTCCGGTACGGTCGGGGTCAGCCCTTGGCGGGCTTCATCACCTCGTCGAAGCTCAGCTTCTTCTCGGTGGTCTTGGCGTGTTCGGCCACCCACTCGGCCACCTGATCCTCGAGGACACGGCTCTGCAGGCCCTGCATGAGCTGGGGATCGCCGCTGTAAAGTTCAATGACCCGCTCGGGTTCCTCGTACGTCGAGGCGATGGCGTGCAGGGTCTCGGTCAGGCGCTTGCGATCGACCTTGATCTCCTGGCGACGAGCAATCTCGCCCAGCATGAGCGCGGCAATCACGCGCTTGCGCGCCGCCGGGGTCACGGCCTCGATCATTTCCGGGGTCGGCTGCCTGCCTTCGGGCAACTGGCTGGAAATCATCCCGCGTGCCTCGCTCTCGATCATCACCCTGGGCACCTCGAGATCGTCGTGCATCTCGGCCAGCTTTTCGGCCACCTGGTTTTTCAGGCGCCCGACCAGCTGCCCATCCAGCTCGCGCTCGAGGTTGGCACGCACTTCCTTGCGCAGGGTCTCGAGCGTGCCGTCGGCAATGCCGAAAGCATGCGCAAAATCATCATTGACCTCGGGCAGGTGCGGCTCCTGCACCTTGGCAATGGAAAAATTGACCATGGCGGTCTTGCCGGCCAGATGCGCATTGCCGAAATCCTCGGGAAATGCAATTTCGGTGCTGTAGCGGTCGCCAGCCTTGCGCCCGGTCAGCGCCGCTTCCAGCGCCTCGAACAGATTGCCCGAACCGATCACGCTGCCGGCACGCTCCTGGCCCTTTTCGGGGAACCGGTAGTCGCCGGCCTGCGCGTCATAGTCGAACATGACGAAATCGCCTTCCTGCGAGGCACGGTCGACCGGCCCG
This sequence comes from Rhodanobacteraceae bacterium, assembly GCA_027019085.1. Taxonomy (GTDB): domain Bacteria; phylum Pseudomonadota; class Gammaproteobacteria; order Xanthomonadales; family Rhodanobacteraceae; genus Oleiagrimonas. The sequence goes on from JALUXG010000011.1 coordinate 49,506, forward strand.
AAGCTGCGGCGCTGCAGGCGCAGGGTCTCGATCATCGCATCGATGTCGGCATCGGTCACTTCGGCCTTGATACGCTCGATGGCGATGTCGGCGACGTCCACGTCAGGCAGCTCGGGCATGACCTCGAAGGTGGCAGTGCATGCGATCTGACCGTCTTCCGCCTCGCCGGTGGTATCGACCGTCGGCTGGGCCACGGGGCGCAGCTTTTCCTGCTCGAAGGCTTCGCCCAGGCTGGTGCCGATCAGGTCGGACAGCACTTCGCCCCGTACCTGGCTGCCGAAACGCTGCTGGATCACCTTCACCGGCACCTTGCCCGGGCGAAAGCCCTTGAGGCGCACGGTACGGCCCATCTCGGCGATGCGTTCGCTCACCTTGCTTTCCAGCCGCTCTGCCGGAATCTTCAGCGTCAGCTTGCGCTCGAGCTTGCTGACGTTTTCCACCGAAACTTGCATGTCTGCTCCTGAAACCCGGGTCACGCGCCAGCCCACAGGCTACCGCGCACCCGCACAAATGGATGGTCGGGAATGGTGCGAAAGGCGAGACTCGAACTCGCAAGGGTTGCCCCGCCAGAACCTAAATCTGGTGCGTCTACCAATTCCGCCACTTTCGCCCTGTCGCTCGGCCCCGACTGCCACGCGGTTCCGCTCTGCAACCGGGGTCAAGTTGACGATTCCCGTACACGAACCGGTGATTCTACGGCGTCACGAACCCCGGACACAAGACAGGACCCTGTCCGGAACGCATGAATGCGTCTTGGGCATTGAAAAAACGACGGCCCGCATCGCTGCGGGCCGTCGCACTGAATGGTGGGCCGTGTAGGACTCGAACCTACAACCAATTGATTAAGAGTCAACTGCTCTACCAATTGAGCTAACGGCCCATGAAAATGGGGTGGACGATGGGACTCGAACCCACGACATCCGGAATCACAATCCGGGACTCTAACCAGCTGAGCTACGCCCACCATTGCGGAATGCGGACGGGCACGTCCGGATTCCTGGCTTGCCGGGGACGACTCTCGAAACCCCGGACGAGAGTCGCGATGCTGCCGACGGCTCCCTATCCTGCATTTTCCACGTTTGTATCGTTTTTGTCTCTCTCTGCTTCTTGTCCACGACACTGGCGCGCCCGGCAGGACTCGAACCTGCAACCACCGGCTTAGAAGGCCGGTGCTCTATCCGGTTGAGCTACAGGCGCGTCGATCCCCTTCCGGGGTTCGGGCACCCATGCTACCGGATGACCAGGCTCGGTGTCCGCCACCGACCGCAATGGTCGGGGTAGAGGGATTCGAACCCCCGACATCCTGCTCCCAAAGCAGGTGCGCTACCAGACTGCGCCATACCCCGAAACGTCGCCGGGCAACCATCCGGAGTGCGGAGCCCCGGAATGTTACGGATGCGCACCGGTCGCGTCAATCATTGTGTGCAACATACGCTGCAACGCCTGGCCCGATGGTGCGCACCGCCCATCGTGCATCAGCCACGGGCATCGTGTCCGGGCGTATTTCGCAGCTTCGGAACTCGCGCGAACTTTGTCCATAATGGGGCGCACTCGCCCCGGAGGACTCCCATGACCGTCACCGTCCTGCTTGCACTGATTGTGTCGGGCCTCGCGTTCGCGCGTATGCGGCGCAAACGCATGGCAGGCGCACTTCTGGTGACGGCGCTGCTGCTGGTGTTTATGACCGGAAGCGGGCTGATTCCGCGCTTGCTGCTCGCCCCGCTGCAGAACGGGTGGCAAGTCCAATTCAGCGACTGGGGTCAGCGCAACGTGATCGTGCTGCTGGGCAGCGGAGCCTCCGTGACCGACAAGGGCCATATCGAGCCGGGCAGCTTCGCCTACGGCCGCATCGTCCGCACGGTAGAACTGTATCGCGCCTGCAAGGCCGGCGGCGCCGTCTGCCGCATCGAGATCAGTGGCGGCGACGCAGCGCACCTGGGAACCCCGCTGGCCCGGGTCTACGCGCATGAATTGCAGCGACTTGGCATTCCATCCGGGGACATGCTGCTGGAAACGCGCAGCATGAACACCCGCCAGAACGCGCAATTCAGCGTCCCCCTGCTGCATGCCTTCGATCCGGACCGGATCGTCCTGGTCACCTCGGCGATGCACATGCCTCGTGCCCGGCGCAGTTTCGAGCACTACGGCCTGAAGGTACATCCGGTACGCGCCGGTTACCTGCGCGTCCCGCGCGTTTACCTGCCCAAGGCGTGGAACCTGGCACTGACCGACCTGGCCCTGCACGAATATCTTGGCATGGCCTACTACCGCCTGCGGTGGGCGTTGCAGTAGCCCTTGCGCGGCCTCGCTTCAGGCGGCCTGCTTGGGAATGGATGTATTGGTGTGGGTGATGCGGTTGTCGGCATCGACATAGACCAGGCGCGGTGCATACTCGGCCAGCGCTGCTTCGTCCAGGACCACGAAGGCGGCAATGATGACCAGATCGCCGGTCTGGGCGCTGCGCGCCGCGCTGCCATTCACGGAGATGATGCCCGAGCCCTCTTCGGCACGCAGTGCATAGGTGACGAACCGCTGGCCGCTGTTGACGTTCCAGGCGTGGATCTGTTCGTACTCGCGAATACCGGAAGCGTCCAGCAGACTGCCATCGATGGCAATCGAGCCTTCATAGTGCAGCTCCGCGTGCGTCACGGTGGCACGGTGGATCTTGGCCTTGAGCATGTTCAGTTGCATCACGTCGTCCGCAGGTTGGGCAATATCAGCCCCGATTATAGCGTCGCGGGGCATTCGGTTCAGGGCGCGGTTTCCTAGTCCAGAACGAGGTTGTCGATGAGGCGGGTCGCGCCAAGACGGGCAGCGATCAGCGCGACCCGGGGCTCATCGTCATCTTCGGCGGGCTCGGCAAGGTCGATGCTGCGACGGATGGCGGCATAATCGGGATCCAGTCCGGCGGCCCGCAAGCGCTCCATGGCCTCGTGCTCGATCTCTTCGCGCGCCCTGCCTTCGTGCTGAGCATCGCGCATCCACAACAGGGTCCGGTGAATGGCCGTGGCCTGCTGCCGCTCGTCCGGTGACAGGTACTGGTTGCGCGAACTCATCGCCAGGCCGTCAGCCTCGCGCACGATCGGGGCCGCCAGCACCGCCACCGGGATACCCAGGTCACGGACAAAGCGTTCGATCACCCGCCATTGCTGGAAATCCTTCTGGCCGAACACCGCCACATCCGGCTGCACCATGTTGAACAACTTGCATACCACCGTGGCCATGCCGTCGAAATGGCCGGGGCGATGCGCGCCCTCCAGGGTGTCGGTCAGGCGCGGCACCTGCACGCGTACCGCATCGTCCGTGCCGAAGGGGTACATGACCTCGACACCGGGTGCGAACAGCAGATCGCACGCATGGTCGGCCAGGCCGGACTGATCGCGAACGAGAGTGCGCGGGTAGCGTTCGTAATCCTCTCCCGGACCGAACTGCGTGGGATTGACGAACACGCTGGCCACCACCCGGTCGCACCGGGCCCGCGCCAGCTTCAGCAGCGCAAAGTGCCCCTCATGCAGGTTGCCCATGGTGGGCACCAGCCCCACGGTCTGTCCTGCGGCCCGCCAGCCGCGCACGGCTGCGCGCAGCGCCTGGGTTTCCGTCACTGTCTGCATGATGGCAAGACGTCCCTGTCCTCAATATTGATGCTTCGGGCCGGGAAAGCGCCCGGCTCGCACGTCATCGGCGTAGGCGGCCATGGCCGCGACCACGGAACCGTGCTCACGCAGGAAATCCTTGCTGAACTTCGGCCGCTTGCCCGGGGTGATGCCGAGCATGTCATAGACCACCAGCACCTGTCCGTCGGTATCCGCCCCGGCGCCAATGCCGATGACGGGAATCGCCAGTTCGCCCGTGATGCGCCGCGCCAGTTCGGCCGGCACCGCCTCGAGCACCAGCATCTGCGCCCCGGCCGCGGCCACCGCACGGGCGTCGTCGAAAATGCGTTCGGCCACATCCGCTTCGCGGCCCTGCACCCGGTAACCGCCCAGACGGTGCACCGCCTGCGGGGTCAGGCCCAGATGCGCGCATACCGGCACGTTGCGCTCCGTCAGTGCCTCGATCACCACACAGATGTGACCTGCGCCTTCAAGCTTGACCATCGCCGCGCCGCCTTCGGCCATCAATCGGTGCGCAGCCTCCAGGGCGTGTGCGGGGTCGCGGTCGGTCATGAAGGGAAGATCGGCCACCAGCAGGCTAGACGACAGGCCGCGGGCCACGGCCGCCGTGTGGTACACGGCCTGGTCCAGGGTCACCGGCAGGGTGCTTGCATGACCCTGCACCACCATGCCCAGCGAATCGCCGACCAGCGCCACGTCCACCCCGGCCAGATCCAGGCAGGAAGCAAAACTGGCGTCATAGGCCGTCAGCATGACGATCTTGCGCCCTTCAGCCTTCATGGCACGCAGGCCCGGCACGGTGACCGGCTTGCGCTCTGGATCGCGGGTTTGGCTGTTCATCTGCGCGTTTAGTCCCTCGGGTCGCTGGCGGACCGCTGTGTAGACGGTAAGACGGATTCGCTGCCATGCTGCCGGCGAACCCGGGTGACAGTTATGCGGTCGGCGACAGGCGCTTGCAAGTGCTGGCGTCGATCTTTTGCAGCAAGGCTTCGACAGCCCCGTACCGCGGGATGTCCAGGCCAGGGGCAATTTCCGCCAGCGGCATCAGCACGAAGGCGCGCTCGGCCAGCCGCGGATGCGGCAGCGTCAGACCCGGCCAGTCCAGGACGCAGTCACCGTACACCAGAAGGTCCAGGTCCAGTGCGCGCGGCCCCCAGCGCGGCCCGGTGCGCACGCGCCCGGCACGTGTCTCTATCGTCAGCAGGGCATGCATCAACTCATGCGGCTGCAGCGCGGTTTCGATGGCCGCGACGGCATTGATGAAATCAGGCTGCTCGCGCAATCCCCAGGGCGGGCTGCGATACAGGGACGATCGCGCCTCGATCCGGGTGCCAGGCAGCACGGCAAGGGCCTCGAAGGCCTCCCTCACCTTGCGTTCCGGCTGGTCCTGGTTGCTGCCCAGCGCCACATAGGCACGCATGGCTCACTCAGCCTTCTTGCGGCGTGAGCGACCCCGTCCTCCGCGACGACGACGGCGCGTTGCGGGCGCATCGCCCTGTGGCCGCGCCACGGTCTCGAGGGACTGTGACAGGTCGGACTCGGAGTGTTCCTGTGCCGATGTCCACCAGGCCGCAAGTTCACGCACATCCTCGCCTTCACCCTGGCGCAACAGCAGGAAGTCGTAGGCCGCGCGAAAACGCGGGTGGGTCAGCAGGCGAAACACGCGTTTTCGGGTGCGATGCGCGAATCGCGATTGCAGTATCCAGATTTCTTCCATCATCTGGCTGAAACGGCGAGGAATGGCCACATGACGCGCCTGCTCGGTCACCGTGCGATGGGATGCGCGCTGCCACGCCAGCGACGGGGGCAGCCCATCGGCGATCAGTGCCTTGGCGAGCTCGCGCACATCCCCCCAGAGCAGGACGGCAAGCAGGAACGCCGGAGTCACCGGCTTGTCCTCGGCAATGCGCGCATCGGTGTTGGCCATGCCCTGCTCGATCATGTCCAGCAGCACAGCATCCCCCGCCTCCAGCGCCCGTGCCGTGGCCGGGAACAGCGGGGCAAGCAATCCGTGCTGGCGCAGGCTGCGGAAACTCTCGAGGGCATGCCCGGCCATGAAAAGCTTGAGGCTCTCGTCGAACAGGCGGGCCGGCGCGGCATCGGCCAGCAGCGGCGCCAGTTCGGCAAACGGCGCCGAAGCCTGCGGATCGATGGCGAAACCCAGCTTGGCCGACAGGCGTGCCGCACGCAACATGCGGACGGGGTCCTCGCGATAACGCGTCTCCGGATCACCGATCAGGCGCAGCACCCGGTCGTGCAGGTCCTGCATGCCGCCGACATCATCACGCACGCTGAAATCGGCGATGTCGTAGTACAGCGCGTTGACGCGAAAATCCCGTCGCCGCGCATCTTCCTCGATCGTGCCCCAGATGTTGTCGCGCACGATGCGGCCGTCCACGAGATGACGATCGCCGTCACCCGCCTCGCCGGTGCCACGAAAAGTCGCGACTTCGATGATCTCGCGCCCGAACATCACGTGGGCAAGCCGGAAGCGCCGTCCGATCAGCCGGCAGTTGCGGAACAGCTTGCGCACCTGTTCGGGCGTGGCATCGGTGGCGACGTCGAAATCCTTGGGCTGACGGCCCAGCAGCAGGTCACGCACCGCGCCACCCACCAGCAGGCTGCGAAAGCCGGCTTCATGCAGCCCGTAAAGCACACGCAATGCAGGCTTGCTGATGTTGCGACGGGAAATGCCGTGTTCGGCACGGGGAATGATGTGCGGATCGTGGACGGGGGCGATCGGTATTTCCTTGTTCAAGCGAAAGGCTTCCTCGAAGCTCCATCGGGCGTTGCCCGCAGGCATAATTGGGCTATACTACCGCGCCTCGCGTGTCCGCGCTCCCTTCGTCTAGCGGTCCAGGACGCCGCCCTCTCAAGGCGGAAACACGAGTTCGATTCTCGTAGGGAGCGCCAGTCCTGGCAGCGGTCATCCCTGATCGCCGTAATGGACGGCTCGCGGCCAGTCACGGGAGCATTGCTCTCGACTGGAATCAGCAGCGGCCAAGCCTGGTCGCACTGATCGGAATGTATCGCCTGGATCAGCTTCACGGATTACGTTGATGACCTTCGTCGTCGTCGAAAACTGCATCAAGTGCAAGTACACCGACTGTGTCGAGGTGTGCCCTGTGGACGCTTTCCACGAAGGGCCCAATTTCCTGGTCATCAACCCGGACGAGTGCATCGACTGCACCCTGTGCGAGCCGGAATGCCCGATCAATGCCATCTACCCCGAGGACGACGTCCCCGCGGGCCAGGAAAAGTTCACCGCACTGAACGCCGAGCTGAGCCAGGTGTGGCCGGTCATCACCGAACGCAAGGAAGCGCCGGACGACGCCGCGCAGTGGGAAAACAAGCCCGACAAGTTGCGCCTGCTCGAACGCTGAGCGCCCGCTCGAACGCTGACTGACTCAACCCGCCGGGGCGGAAGCTGCCGATGCCGGCGCCTGCTGGGCATTGACCGACGGGATGGTCAGCGCATTGCTGACGTTGGGGCGGTCCATGCCGGGCGGGATCTCGAGCGGGTTCTCCTGCTTGGCATCCTTCCAGGGTTTGCTCGAATGAAACAGGCTGCAACCGGAAAGCACGCCGGCGCTCAGCAACAGGACAGCAAGGGTCTTCTTCATGTAGGGGTATCCGTGCAAATGCATTTCACGCGCCCCTGACGGGCGCCAGACGGGTGAGTGTATCGCGTATGGCCTGCCGCGCCGAATCCTCCTGCAAGGCCTCCAGCGGAAGACGCAGGCTGCCGTCGCCGATACCGAGCATGGCCAGCGCGGCCTTGACCGGAATCGGGTTCGGTGCGCATGCCAGCGCCCGACGCAACGGTTCGAGCGCCGCGTCACGCACCCGGGTCTCGTCCCGGTCGCCGTGCACCGCCACCTCGCACATGGCGCGAAATGCGCCGGGCACCGCGTTGGCCATGACCGAGATGGTGCCTGACGCACCGGCCAGCATGGCATCGGCCGCACTTTCATCGTCACCGGACAGATAGACGAAATCCTCTCGCGCAAGTTCCGCAACAGCCTTGATGCGCTCGGAGCCGGCCACGGCCTCCTTGATGCCGACGATCCGCGGGTGATCGCGCAGGGCCTCCACCGAGGCCGGCAACAAGTCGCAGGCGGTACGCGAGGGCACGTTGTAGACGATCACCGGCAAACCACCCTGCTCGGCCACTTCGAGAAAATGACGGATCATGCCATGCTGGGTCGGTCGCACGTAGTACGGCGCCACCACCAGTGCGGCATCGGCGCCCAGCGAAGCCGCATGGCGGGTCAGGCGCACCGTTTTCGCCGTGCCCGCCTCGCCGGTACCGGCAATGACCGGCACCCGTCCGGCCACGCGCTCGACCGCGAACCCCAGCAGGCGACTGTACTCGTCGTGTTCCAGGAAGTGGGCCTCACCGGTCGATCCGGCGACCACCAGGGCCTGGGTGCCACCCTCGAGTTGCCAGTCGATCAAGCGACCGAAGGCGTCGAGATCCAGCGCGCCGGCCTTCTCGAACGGCGTCGCGAGGGCACAGATGCTGCCTTGAAGTTTCAATACGGGAACCTGAATGACGGAACGCCGGCGATGGTACTCGGGATCTTCCGCACAAGTCCACGCAGGCCCGGCCAGACCATCCCTTGCGGCGCTCGCTGGCAGGCAAGTAAGCTCGACGCGTACGCGATCGCCCGTGATCGCGTCCAGGCATCCAGGTAGCCAAGGTCTTGATCCGAAGCATCACGCAGCGCCCCGGTGGCGATAACCAGCTACTCGTGCAAACCCTTTCCCCGGCCACGCACTCGCCACTGATGCCGCTTGTCCGGCGCATTGCCGATGCCGGATGCAACCTGGCCGACACCCGCGTATCGACCCTCGGCAACGACAGCAGCGTAACCCTGCTTGCCCAGGGCAGCTGGGACGCCATCGCCAAGCTGGAAACCGCGCTGGACAAGTTCGCCCGCGAACATCCCGACCTGCACCTGGTGCACTACCGCACCCAGGTCCGCAGCGCGCCCACGCACATGCTGCCGTACCTGATCGAGATCGTCGCCGCGGACCGCAGCGGCGTGCTGGCCGAAGTCATCGATTTCTTCGTCCGCAACAACATCAGCATCGAACAGCTCAGCTCGATGCGCTACAAGGCCATGCAAACCGGTGCGGGCATGTTTCAGGCGCAGATTACCGTCGGCATTCCGGCCGACAGCCACATCGCCAGCCTGCGCGACGACTTCCTGGAACTGTGCGACCGCCTCAATCTCGACGCCATCATGGATCCGGTGAAATTCTAGCCACGACATCACGAGGAGCAGGCAATGATCGAAACCGGCAAGACCGTACCCGCACTCGAGGGCGCGACTGGCGACGGCAAGACGCTATCGCTCGGCGACCTTCGAGGTTCGTGGGTCGTGGTGTATTTCTACCCCAGGGACAATACGCCCGGATGCACCACCGAAGCGGGGGACTTCCGCGACCTGTACAAGAGCTTCCGGCGCCGCGGTGCCGAGGTGATCGGCGTCTCGCGCGATTCGGTCCGTTCGCATGCCAACTTTGCCACCAAGCACAAACTGCCTTTTCCGCTGGTTTCCGACCCGGATGAGGCCTGGTGCAAGGCCTTCGACGTCATCCACGAGAAAAAGCTCTACGGCAAGACCCACATGGGCGTGGTGCGCAGCACCTTCCTGATCGACCCGAAGGGCAAACTGCAACATGAATGGCGCAAGGTGAAAGTGCCCGGCCACGCCCAGGCCGTACTGGACGCCATTCCCGCCAAGTGACCGGACAAGCCCCACAGCAACACGCCACCCGCGCCCCGCTAGGTGCGCGGGTGGCTTCGTTGCGCCCATCCACTGCCACACGCGAGGTTCGCGCATGACCCGAGGCAAGCGCATCTACGCCCTGGACACCAACGTGCTGCTGCATGACCCGACCGCCCTGTTCCGCTTCGAGGAACACGACGTGTTCATCCCCATGACCGTGCTCGAAGAGCTGGATGAAAAGAAGAAGGGCGGCTCCGAAGTGGCCCGCAATGCCCGTCAGGCAAGCCGCTTTTTCAACGAGCTTATCGAACGCGGCAATGGTCGCGGCATCGCCGACGGGCTGGAGCTGACCAATCCGCAAGGGCTGAATCTGCGTCGAAGCGAAAAGGTCGGTCGCCTGTACTTCCAGCAGCAGAGCGAGAATGGGCACAGCAAGGCCGACAACCGCATTCTCGCTGCTGTCGAGGCCCTTTGCGGCCAGCATCCGGACACTGCTGTCGCGCTGGTCACCAAGGACATCAACCTGCGCATCAAGGCCACCATCGCGGGCATCCCGGCCGAGGACTACGAAAACGACCGGGCACTGGATGATTTCGCCTTGCTTTACACCGGCTCCACCGAACTGCCGGAGGATTTCTGGGATCGCCACGCCGAAGTACGCTCATGGACGGAGAAAGGCCGCACCTGGTACGAGCTGACCCCGTCCAAGGACGAGGCTTGGCATCCCAACCAGTGCCTGTACCTGCCGGGCGACAACAGCGTGGAACTGCGGGTGATCGAGATCGGGGAGGAAAAGGCCAAACTGGTGCTGATGGACGATCACGCCCACGCCAACCACAACGTGTGGGGCATCGCCGCGCGCAACCGCGAGCAGAACTTCGCCCTCAACGTGCTGATGGATCCGGAGGTCGACTTCGTCACCCTGCTCGGCAATGCCGGCACCGGCAAGACCCTGATGACCCTGGCGGCCGGACTGGCCCAGGTCATGGACCAGCAGCGTTATCGCGAGATCATCATGACCCGCGTCACGGTCTCCGTCGGCGAGGACATCGGTTTCCTGCCCGGCACCGAGGAAGAGAAGATGACCCCGTGGATGGGTGCCTTGACCGACAACCTGGAAGTGCTCACCGACGCCGAGGAAGGCGGCAGCTGGGGCCGCGCGGCGACCAACGACCTGCTGGCCTCGCGCATCAAGATCCGCTCACTGAACTTCATGCGCGGGCGCACCTTCCTCAACCGCTACCTGATCATCGATGAGGCGCAGAACCTGACCTCCAAGCAGATGAAGACCCTGATCACGCGCGCCGGCCCCGGCACCAAGATCGTGTGCCTGGGCAACGTCGAGCAGATCGACACGCCGTACCTGACCGAAACCACCTCCGGCCTGACCTACGCCGTGGACCGCTTCAAGGACTGGCCGCATTCGGCGCACGTCACCCTGCGCCGCGGCGAGCGCTCCAGACTGGCCGATTTCGCCGCCGAGGCGCTTTGAACGCGCACCATGCAAACACCGCCGCCCGGGGCAAGGTCGCGTTGCCTCCCACCAGGCACGGTTACTCATGCCCTTGTGGGAGCGCCGGAAGGCGCGATTGTCGGCAACGCGGCAAAACCCCGATGTTCGCGGCACAGGCCCGACACATGTACTCCGGCATCCCCAGCCACCGGCATCGGCGCAGGAACCCCGAAAGCGTGCCCGAAGCCAATATCCGCGATGTATACAGGCCATGCGGTGAATCCGAATATCGCGATCGCACCACGGGCATTCCCTTCGGTCACGGCTGCCACCGCTCCCACCAGGCGCGGCTACGCTAGAAACACCCCTGTGGGAGCGCCGGAAGGCGCGATTGTCGGCAACGCGACAAAACCCCGATGTTCGCGGCACAGGCCCGACACATGTACTCCGGCATCCCCAGCCACCGGCATCGGCGCAGGAACCCCGAAAGCGTGCCCGAAGCCAATATCCGCGATGCATACAGGCCATGCGGTGAATCCGAATATCGCGATCGCACCACGGGCATTCCCTTCGGTCACGGCTGCCACCGCACCACAGGTAAAGGCCGGGCGTGGTCGAGCATTCCACGCTACCAGGCAATCCTTCGCCGCGACTGGGATAGAATGACCCGAACGCACTTCCCCGCTGCCCTTCCATGCCCGTGACCCCGCGCCTGATCCTGTTCCTCGTCTTCGCCTTCTTCGTGCTGTGCGTGCTGGCCGTGCATCTGCGCGGACGGGCCAGGCTGCGCTTCGATCGCCAACTGGTCGACCACTCGGCCATCTTCGCACCCTACAACCTGCTGATGTACGCGTTCTCCGCCGTGCCCGCGCGACCGATCCTGGACCGCGCCGGCTTCCCGCAGCTGGACCTGCTCCGCGACCACTGGCAGGACATCCGCGAGGAAGCCGCGCACCTGTTCGACCAGGGTTTCATCCGTGCCGCGGAGAAGAAGAACGACGCCAGCTTCAACTCCTTCTTCAAGCAGGGCTGGAAGCGCTTTTATCTCAAATGGTACGGCGAACCGCTGCCCTCGGCCGAGACGCTGTGCCCGCAGACCGTGGCCTTGCTGAACCGACTGCCCGATGTGAAGGCGGCGATGTTCGCCCTGCTGCCGCCGGGCGGCAAGCTGAACCCGCATCGCGACCCGTTCGCCGGCTCGCTGCGCTACCACCTGGGACTGATCACGCCCAATTCGGAGGACTGCCGCATCTTCGTCGACGGTGAAATGCACGCCTGGCACGACGGCGAGGACGTGGTGTTCGATGAAACCTACGTGCACTGGGCCGAGAACCGGACCGACCAGACCCGCGTGATCCTGTTCTGCGACGTGGTGCGCCCGCTGCGCACGCGCATCATGCAGGGCTTCAACAGGCGCGTGAGCGCCTTCATGGGCCGCATCACCGCCTCGCCCAACGAGGAAACCGACAGCACCGGCGTCCTCAATCGCCTGTACGCGCTCAACCACAGCTTCGGCCAGCGCAACAAGGCCTTCAAGCGACGCTGGCCGCGCGCCTTCCGCACCCTCAAGTATGCGCTGATCGCGCTCGTGCTGTGGGCGATCTTCCTTGCCCCCTGGCCGTTCACAGGCTGACCCGCGCATGTCCGGCCTGCCGCCATTCCACCTTGCCTTCGCGGTCGATTCGCTGGCCAAGGCACGCGCCTTCTACGGCGAACTGCTGGGCTGCCGCGAAGGCCGCAGTTCGGATCACTGGGTCGACTTCGACTTCTTCGGCCACCAGATCGTGGCCCACCTTGCGCCGCATGCCGCTACCGTGCATCACAACCCGGTCGATGGCGACGACGTGCCGGTACCCCACTTCGGCGTGGTGCTGGACATGCCCGCCTGGGAAACGCTGGCCGAACGCCTGCGCGCCGCCGGCACACGCTTCGTGATCGAACCGCACGTGCGCTTCCGCGACCAGCCCGGCGAGCAGGCCACCATGTTCCTGCTCGATCCTTGCGGGAATGCGCTGGAATTCAAGGCCTTCGCCGACCGCGGCCGAATGTTCGCGCGCTGACAACACCCCGTCACGCGATACCCACCGACCCGCAGGACAAACGCTGCCCACAACAACACGTAGGGCGGACACCGTCCGCCGCTGCGCGCGCTACCCGGGTCAAACCCGTGCACGCGCCAAGAACGGTGACAGGTATACTCTTCAGCGAACAATTCAAACAGGTTGTAAGTGCACCTGCCACCGTTTCTCGTCACAGGTCCTTCTTGCAGAAGTACCAGTCGGTGCACTCGTAACCGTCATGGATACGCTTCTCGGCGGCCTCGGCCGTGCCCGGTGGAGGCACGATGACCTTTTCGCCCGGCTGCCATCCTTCCGGTGTGGCCACGGCGTTCTTGTCCGAAGTCTGAAGTGCCGTCACCAGGCGCACGAACTCCGGAATCGAACGACCATTGGTCATCGGGTAGTAGACCATGGCGCGAAGGATGCCCTTGTCGTCAATGACGAAAGTGGCACGCACGGCCGAGGTATCGGCGGCGCCCGGATGGATCATGCCGTAGGACCGGGCCACGTTCATGCTCAAATCCTCGATGATCGGAAACGGGATCTCGACGCCGAACTTCTCCTTGATATTGCGCACCCAGGCGACGTGCGAGTAGTAGCTGTCGATGGACAGTCCCAGCAGCTCGCAGTTCAGCTTCTGGAACGCCGGATAGGCCTTGGCGAAGGCCATGAACTCGGTGGTGCATACCGGTGTGAAGTCAGCCGGGTGGGAAAACAGCACCAGCCATTTTCCCTTGTAGTCGGACAGCTTGCGGACGCCGTGAGTGGTTCTGGCCTCGAAATCCGGTGCCGACGCATTGAGCTGCGGCATGCCCGGGTTCAGGTTCTGGCTTTCCTGGTTCATGGGGTTGCTCCTGGACGGTGAGTTGCAGGGATGCGCTACACGGAACCTATATTAGGTTAATCTTATATTTTGTCCAGGTGATTTTTCCTATGCTTTCGATAGGAAATGTCTATAGAATAGACAATTCGCCTGCGCGGCGATGACCTGCTGTGCGCAGCACCTGTGCAAAGTCCCACGCCGCTCCAGGAGGCCGGGCGGTCGACAAGTGCGGAAACTCCAGAACGGCGTGTTGACCGGCGTTGCGGCCGCAACCGCCGCCAACGCGCGCAACAGCATGGCCTGGCGATCACCGGATACGAAAAAGGCCGCGGTACACACCGCGGCCTATCTGGCGGAAGGGGTGGAAAGCTCAGCCCTTCACGCGCTCGACCAGTGCATCGGCGAAGGTTTCCGTGCTGCCGGTACCACCGAGGTCCGGCGTGGTGCGGTCGCCGGCGGCAAGGGTCTCGCGAATGGCGGTGCGGATCTTCGTGCCCTTCTCGACCATACCCAGGTGGTCGAGCATGTCGGCCGCGGCCAGCAACAGCGCGCAGGGGTTGGCCAGGCCCTTGCCGGCGATGTCCGGGGCGGAGCCGTGCACGGCCTCGAAAATGGCTGCCTCGGCGCCGATGTTGGATCCCGGGGCCAGTCCCAGGCCGCCGACCAGGCCGGCGCACAGGTCGGAGAGGATGTCGCCGAACAGGTTGGTGGTGACGATCACATCGAACTGCTCCGGGCGCATCACCAGCTGCATGCAGGTGTTGTCGACGATCAGTTCGTTGAATTCGATCTCCGGAAACTCCCTGGCGATCTCGCGGGCCACGTTCAGGAACAGGCCCGACGTGGTCTTCATGATATTGGCCTTGTGCACCGCGGTGACCTTCCTGCGGCCCTTGCTCCGGGCCATCTCGAAGGCGTAGCGCACGATGCGGGTGGAACCACGGCGGGTATTGCGCACGATCGAGGTCGCGGTTTCGCCGTCCTCGGACAGCGTCTGGCCCTCGGCCATGTAGGCACCCTCGGTGTTCTCGCGCACGGTGATGATGTCGATACCCGAGAACCGCGCCTTGGTGCCGGGAAAACTGATCGCCGGACGCACGTTGGCATACAGGTCGAAGTGACGACGCAATTGCACGTTGATCGAGGAGAAACCGCCGCCGACCGGCGTGGTCAAGGGGCCTTTCAGGGCGATGCTGTGGCGGGCGATGGCATCGAGCGTGGCCGCCGGCAGCAACTCGCCGTGCTTGTCCAGGGCCACCATGCCGGCATCGACGAAGTCGTAGGAAAGGCCGCAATCCATCGCGTCGAGCACGCGCAGGGTGGCGGTCATGATCTCGGGGCCGATGCCGTCTCCGCGGATCACGGCGATGGTCTTGCTCATGGGGTCACTCCTTGGGCAGCGCGCCCGGTGGCACGCGGGGGAATAAGGCGCCGCATCCGGTGAGGCGGCATCAGCCGCCCATTATAGCGCGATGCCGGACACGCCCATGACCACGCCCTCAATCCCCGCCGGATGCGCCGTCCAGCTCGTCCAGCACATCGACCGCACGGCGAAGGTGCGGGATCACGATCGAACCGCCCACCACCAGCCCTACCTGGAACACCTCGAAGAAGGCCTCGCGGTCCACGCCCGCGGCATGCGCCTGCTCGATGTGGTACCGGATGCAGTCGTCGCAACGCAGCACCAGCGAGGCGACAAGCCCCAGCATCTCCTTGGTTTTCCCGTCCAGGACGCCTGGCCGGTAGGTTTGCGAATCAAGCGAGAAAAAACGCCGCACGACCTGATTGTCCTGCTCCAGGATGCGCCGGTTCATGCGTTCGCGGAACTCGGCAAACGAAGGCTGCCCACTCATGCCTTCTCTCCAATCCACTTCGCCAGCTGGCCGCTGTGCTCGGCGGCAGCCAGATCATCGAAACCGCCCACATGGTGGCCGTTGATGAAGATCTGCGGCACCGTGCGGCGTCCGTGGCTGCGCTCGAGCATCTCGTGCAGCCGCTGCGGGTCGGTGTCCACGCGGATCTCCTCCCACTCCAGGCCCTTGGACTGGAACAGGTTCTTGGCGGCGATGCAGTAGGGACACACGGCCGTGGTGTACATCTGGATGTCGGGCATGAAGCCAAGCCTCGCCATATCGGGAACAAGGCACCAAGATGGGGCGTGCTGTGACGAATCGCAAGGGGCGCGTGCGCGGCCATGCGCTGGCTGGCGAACCATCGCTGGAGTATCGTGGTCCCATGCATGCACGGGGCCCGCTCCGCCCCGCGCATCTTGCTGCATATGCCATTCAACACTGCCGTCCTCGCCATGTCGTCACGCTCCCTGCTGATCACCTTGCTGGCCTGTGCCGTCACGTTCACCGCCGGCGCCCAGGACCGGGTGCGCCTGCCTGACCTGGGCAGTTCCGCCGATGCACTGATATCTCCCCAGGAAGCCTCGCAATACGGTGCATCGATGCTGCGCCAGATGCGCTCGATGCACCTGGTCATGGACGACCCGCAGGTCCGGCAATACATCAACGACGTGGGTTACCGCCTGGTAGCCGCCAGCAGCGATCCCAAACAGCATTTCACGTTTTTCGTGGTGCGCGACCAGGACATCAATGCCTTTGCGGCCCCGGGCGGGTACATCGGCATCAACGCGGGCCTGATCGCGCTGACACAGGACGAGAGCGAACTGGCCGCGGTGATGGCGCACGAAATCGGCCATATCGCCCAGCACCACCTGGAACGCGCCTTCGAGGCCTCCAAGAAGGATGCGCCACTGATGGCGCTGGTCCTGCTCGGCGCCATTGCCGCCGGCACCAGCGGCCGCAACAGCGGCGACGCAGGCATGGCCGTGCTGGCAGGTGGGCAGGGCCTGCTCGCGCAGCGCCAGATCAATTTCACGCGCGCCGACGAGGCCGAGGCCGATCGCGTGGGCATCCAGACACTGGCCAATGCCGGCTACGACCCCGAGGCCATGGCGGATTTCTTCCAGCGCATGGAGGACACGCTGCGCCCCGGTAGCGGCGGTGGTTCGGTACCGGAAATGCTGCAGACCCACCCGGTGACGGCACGGCGCATCAGCGAAGCGCGTGCCCGCGCCCGGGTGCTCGAGGAACTGGCGAAGAAGGAGGCGCTGCCACGCCTCGGCAACGCCGCCATCGTCAACAGCACCGTTCCCCTGCCTTACGTCAAGACGCCCCTCGCACCGGACCCGAACCTTGGCAACGGCGACAAGGCCTCGCTGCGCTACCTGCTGATGCGCGAACGGGTGCGCGTGCTGGCCGGCGACGCCAATACCCTGTTGCGTTACTACGCGGGCAATTTCCAGCGCAAGGGATTCGACGACACCGCCCACCGCTACGGCTATGCCCTGGCGCTGATGCGCAGCGGCCAGCCGGCACAGGCCGTCGCGCAGCTTGCCCCCCTGTTGCAGCGCCACCCGGGGAACGTCCCCCTGCAACTGGCCATGGCGCATGCGCGTTTCGAGGACGGCCAGCACAAGGCCGCCTTCGCCCTGTACGCGCAACTGCATACGCTGGCGCCGGACGACCGTGCGGTGTCCATGGCCTACGCCGATGCGCTGACCCTGGGCGGCGACCGGGCCCAGGCCCGCCAGGCCGAAGACATGCTGCAGCCCTTGCTGGACAACAGCGACGACCCGGACCTCTACTCCAGCTATGCGCGCGCCTGCGACAAGGCCGGCCTGAAGGTTCGCGCCGGCGAGGCCTACGCCTATGCCAGTTATCTTTCCGGACGCCCGTTCGATGCCATGCAGCAGTTCCGCCGCCTGCTCGATCGGCCCGACCTGGACTACTACCAGCGTGCCCGCATCAACGCGCACATCGCCGAGCTGACACCGCTGCTGCTGGAGCTTCGCAAACGCAACATACCGACCCCCGATCGCCAAGATGGCACCGCGCAATCCGGCCAGGATGGCAGCGACCTGGCCTCGCGATGGTGTTTCAGCCTGTCATGCAAATGAGGCCACTTGTCATTGCACGGTAACACTGGGAGGGTGCAATCTTCCCGACGCAGCCATGACAAAGGGTTTCCGGCGTGCACAAACGCATCCTGATAGTCGAAGACGAAGCCTCGATCCGCGACATGGTGGCCTTTGCCGTACACAAGGCGGACATGGAGCCGATCCATGCCGAGGACGCACAGGCCGCCCAACTGGCCATTGCAGACACCGTTCCGGACCTGATCCTGCTGGACTGGATGCTGCCCGGCACCAGCGGCCTGGAGTTTGCCCGCCGCCTGCGCCGCGAAGAGCTGACCCGGGAAATCCCGATCATCATGCTGACCGCACGCGGCGAGGAAATGGACCGCGTCAACGGCCTGGAAGCCGGGGTGGACGATTACGTGGTCAAGCCGTTTTCCGCACGCGAACTGATCGCCCGCATCAAGGCCGTGCTGCGGCGCATCCACGGCGATGACGAGGCCGGTGTGATCGACATCGGGGGGCTGCGCCTTGACGGCCCGGCGCATCGTGTCTTTGCCGGCGAAGATCAGGTGCGCATCGGTCCCACCGAATACCGCCTGCTGTATTTCTTCATGACCCATCCCGAACGCGTGTATTCACGCTCGCAGTTGCTCGACCATGTGTGGGGCGGCAACGTGTACGTCGAGGAGCGCACGGTGGACGTGCATATCCGCCGCTTGCGCAAGGCGCTCGAACCCTGGCAACTGGACAGCCTGGTGCAGACCGTGCGCGGTGCCGGATACCGTTTTTCGGGCAACGCGTGAACCTTCCGCAGCCCCCCCGACGCCCGGCCCCGCTGGCAGCATGGATAGCCATTGCCCTGCTGCTCGCAGGCGTGCTCGGCGCCCTGGCCGGCCATGCCGCGCTGAGCGTGGCTCTCGCCGGGCTGTGCGCCATTGCCGTACTGCTGGCACGTGTGCATCGCCTGAACGTGCGGGTGGACAACAAGCGCTTCGTGCCAGACGCCCGCTACCGCCGCCTGCGCCGGCGCACGCGACAGCTGTCGCAACAGCTGCATGCCCTGCGCAATGCCGCCAATTCGGTTCACGATGCGGCAGTGCTGCTCGATGGCACCGGACGCGTGATCTGGTTCAACCGAGCTGCCGGGGAACTGCTGGGACTGCGTCGGACCCAGGATCGCCTCGTCGTGCTCAGCGAACGACTGCGCGAAAGCACGCTCGGGCCATGGCTGGAAAGCGGCGCTGCCAAGGCACTCAATGACGTCCCGGCACCCAACCGCCCGGCCGTGCGCCTTGGCGCGGCCATGGTGCCGTTCGGCCGCCATCAGCGCCTGCTGCTGGCGCGCGACATCAGCGACCTGATGCGCCTGGAACAGGTACGCCAGGATTTCGTCGCCAACGTGTCGCATGAACTTCGTACGCCGCTGACCGTCATCCACGGCTACCTGGAACTGCTCGACCCGCAAGAACAGCCGGAGCTGGCCTCGGTGATCGGCGAGATGCGCGTGCAGTCCGAACGCATGGCACAGATCGTCGAGGACCTGCTGATGCTCTCGCGGCTGGAAACCCACCAGCCGCTGAAAGAGGAGCGGGTGAGCATGCGTGCGCTGCTGGCCACGCTGCGCAAGGAGGCGCTGGCCCTGAGCAAGGGCCGCCACGCGATCGACCTGCAGCAGCGTACCGACACCGATCTGTACGGCTCGACCCGCGAACTGCACAGCGCCTTCTCCAACCTGGTCTCCAACGCCGTGCGCTATACCCCGACCGGGGGCCGCATCACGCTGATCTGGGAGCGCACCGGCGACGGCGGCGCGCGCTTCACGGTCGAAGACACCGGCTACGGCATCCCAGCCAACCATCTGGCGCGCCTGACCGAACGCTTCTACCGCGTTTCCTCCAGCCGCTCGCGCGAAACCGGCGGCACCGGACTGGGCCTGTCCATCGTCAAGCACGTCCTGAACCGGCACCAGTCGCAGCTGCACATCGAGAGCGAGCCGGGGCGCGGGTCCAGCTTCAGCTGCAGTTTCGGCTCGATGCGGCTGATGCACCCGGAACAGGCCGAATCCTGACCGTCCGGCAATACCCGGGGAACGGGGCTATGATGCTCATGCAATGCAAGGATCTCCCGTGAACGCCTCCCTGCAACCGAACCCGCAACCGCTAGACAGCGACCTGCAGCGTGCCGAGCTGTACCTCAATCGCGAGCTGGCAGCGCTGGAGTTCAATGTCCGGGTACTGGCGCAGGCCCGCGACCCCGACGTGCCGCTGCTCGAACGTTTGCGGTTCCTGTGCATTACCAACACCAACATCGACGAATTCTTCGAAGTGCGCGTGGCCGTGCTGCGCCATCACCATGCCCATGGTGACGCCATCCCGGGACCCGACAGCATGACCGCCGGCGAGGTGCTCGCGCGTATCCGCGAGCGCGCCCTGGAATTGACCGCCGGACAATACGCCATCTGGCACGAGGAACTGCTGCCGGCCCTGAAGGCGGAAGGCATCCGTTTCCTCCATCGCAGCGAGTGGACCGACAAGCAGCAACGCTGGCTGCAGGGCTATTTCGAGAACGAGATCCTGCCCGTGCTCTCGCCGCTGGGCCTGGACCCGGCGCATCCGTTCCCGCGCATCCTGAACAAGAGCCTGAACCTTGCAATCACCCTCGAAGGTCGCGACGCCTTCGGGCGCGAAGGCCACATGGCACTGGTGCGCGCGCCGCGCTCGTTGCCGCGCATCATCCGACTGCCCGATGAGATCGCCGGCAGCGCGCATGACTTCGTGTTCCTTTCAGGGCTCCTGCACCATTTTGCCGACGACATGTTCCCGGGGTTCCGGGTCAAGGGCTCCTATCAGTTCCGCGTCACCCGCAACAGCGAACTTATGGTGGACGAGGACGAAGTGGAAAACCTGGCTTCGGCGCTGTCCGAGGAACTGGCCGGACGCGGTTACGCCAAGCCGGTGCGACTGGAAATTGCCGCCGACTGTCCGCGCCCGATCACCGACCTGCTGACTTCGAACTTCGGCCTCGAGGAACACGACGTCTACCGCTGCGACGGTCCGGTCAACATCAATCGCGTGATCGCGATCTACGACATGATCGACCGTCCGGACCTGAAATTCGCGCCGTTCGTGCCGCGCATGCCTGCCGCTGTGAATGCACACCCGCACCTGTTCAAGGCGGTCGCGCAACGGGACATCCTGCTGCACCAGCCCTACGATGCCTTCCAGCTGGTCATCGAACTGCTGCGCCAGGCTGTCGTCGACCCACAGGTGCTGGCCATCAAGCAGACCTTCTACCGGGTTGGCGTCGAGTCACCGCTGACCGATCTGCTGATCCAGGCGGCCCGCAACGGCAAGGACGTCACGGCGGTGGTCGAACTGCGCGCGCGCTTCGACGAGGCGGCGAACATCGAACTGGCCACCCGGTTGCAGGAAGCCGGGGTCCAGGTGGTCTACGGCGTGGTCGGATTCAAGACGCACGCCAAGATGCTGCTGATCGTGCGCCGTGAGGATGGCCGGCTGCGCCGCTATGCACATCTGAGCACGGGCAACTACCACACCGGCACCTCACGGTTGTACACCGACATCTCGCTGATCACCGCCGAGCCGCAGATCGGGGAAGACATCCACAACATCTTCCAGCAGCTCTCGGGCCTCGGGCAGGTGGCACCTCTCAAGCGCCTGCTGCAGGCGCCCTTCACCCTGCACGAGGAAATCCTCCGGCGGATCGAGCGCGAAAGCGAGCACGCCAGGGCCGGCAGGCCCGCCCGCATCGTGGCCAAGATGAATGCCCTGACCGAAGCCTCCGTGGTGCGCGCGCTGTATCGCGCATCGATGGCGGGCGTGGAGGTCGACCTCATCGTGCGCGGCGCCTGCACCCTCAAGCCGGGCATCGAAAACATCTCCGAGCGGATCCGCGTGCGCTCCATTGTTGGCCGTTTCCTGGAACACAGTCGCGTGTACTGGTTCGCCAACGGCGGCGATGCGGAGCTTTTCTGTTCCAGCGCCGACTGGATGGAACGCAACCTGATGCACCGTATCGAGGTCGCCTTCCCCATACTCGACGCCGGCCTGGCGCAGCGCGTGCAGGAGGAATCGCTGGACAACTACCTGCGCGACAACACCCAGGCATGGCTGATGGGTGCGGACGGTCGCTATGTCCGCAGCACACCCGGCGATGACCCGCCGCACAGCGCGCAGAAGCAGTTGCTCGATACCATCATCTGACCGCGCCGGCTGCAGCACGGGACGAGCTCATGCCATCATCGGGCGCACGATGCAAGGAAAGGACAGTGGTCGAACCCGGGGAATCCCTTCGCGACGGTGATCTGCTGGCGGCTGCCGACCTGGGCTCCAACAGCTTCCACCTGGTCGTGGCGCGCCACGAAAAGGGCACGCCCCGCCTGATTGACAGGGTGCGCGAAAGCGTGCGCCTGGCGGCTGGCGTGGGCGAGGACGGCCAGCTCGACCCGGTCTACCTCGAACGCGCCATGGACTGCCTGGCCCGCTTCGGGCAACGCATCGCCGGCATTCCCGCCACCCGGGTGCGCGCCATCGCCACCAACGCAGTACGTCGCCTGTCCGACCCGGAGGGGTTTCTCTACCAGGCCGAACAGGCGCTTGGGCAGCCGGTCGACGTGGTGTCGGGCCGCGAGGAAGGACGCCTGATCTTCCTCGGCGTCAGCCACGGCCTGCCGCGTTCACGCCACAAACGCCTGGTGATCGACATCGGCGGCGGCAGCACGGAATTCATCATCGGCCGCGAACTGGAACCGCTGCAGACCGAAAGCGTGCAGGTTGGTTGCGTGGCATCCACGCTGCGCTTTTTTCCCGACGGCGTGCTGACACCCGAACGCTGGCAGCGCGCACAGGACGAGATCGGCCTGCAATTGCAACAATTTGCCGCCGACTACCGGGAGACCGGATGGAGCGAGGCCATCGGCTCATCGGGTACGGCCAAGGCCATTGGCCTGATCGTGCAGGCGCTGAAACTGTCCGATGACGGCGTGCGCGCCGAACACCTGGCCACCCTGCGCGACCATGTCCTCAGGCAGGGCCGCATCGGGGACATTGCCCTGCCCGGTCTCAGCCCCGAGCGCGCCCCGATCATCGCCGGCGGCATCGCGATCCTCGAAGCCGCCTTCCGCGAACTGCGCATCCGCAGCCTCAAGGTCAGCGAAATCGCAATGCGCGAAGGCGTGCTGTGGGACCTGCTCGGCCGACGCAGCAACCGCGATCCACGCATGGCCTCGATCCAGTCCCTGGCCGCGCGCTACGGCGTGGACAGCGCGCAATCGGCCCGTGTCGAGGACACGGCCCTGGCGCTTTACGCCCAGGTCCAGGCGGAGTGGTCGTTCGCCTCCGAGGACCGCGAGTGGCTGGTCTGGGCGGCTCGCGTGCACGAGATCGGCCTGGCCATCGCCCACAGCCAGCATCACGTCCATGCCGCATATATCCTGCGCAACGCCGATCTTGCCGGTTTTTCTCGCCAGGAACAGGAACTGCTGGCCGCCCTGGTCCAGAACCACCGTCGCAAGCCGGGCCGGGACCTGATCGACAACCTGCCCCGACGCTTCCGCGAACTGGCCCGACGCCTGACCGCGTTGCTTCGCCTGGCGGTGCTGCTGCGTCGCGCCCGCCGCGAACAGAAACTGCCGACGTTGCGCCTGACTGCATCCGGTGACCGGCTCCACCTGCACCTGCCCAAAGCCTGGCTGGCAAGACATCCGCTTACCGCCACCGACCTGGAACGCGAACACCCGTACATGCAGGAACTGGGCATCGACCTCGAAGTCGACCCCGGACCGGCCTGAGTATCCGGTTCCCGAAACTGCACCTGCATCGCCAGGCGCGAGGCGGGTATCATCGTCCCCTGCCGTCACGCGCCGAATTCATCATGTCCCGCCTCCTGCTCAGCCTGGCCCTGCTCGCCCTTTCGCCCGCCCTGCTCGCCGTTCAGGCACGGCCGGCCACCGCACCTGCCACTGCCGCACCCCCGCCGCCGCGCCCGGAAGTGCTGCTGCACACCAGCATGGGCGACATCACGCTGGAGCTGTACCCGGACAAGTCACCCAAGAGCGTGGCCAATTTTCTCGAGTACGTGCGTGATGGTTTCTACGACGGCACCGTGTTTCACAGGGTCATCAACGGCTACCTGATCCAGGGCGGCCTGTACACGCGCCAGCTCACCCCCAGGCGCACCCGCGCGCCGGTACCGGCCGAAGCGGACAACGGCCTGTCGAACCTGCGCGGCACCGTGGCCGTGGCCCGTGGTGCGGCGCCCAATTCGGGCACCTCCCAGTTCTTCATCAACCTGGTCGACAACCGGCGACTGGACTACACCGGCAGCCAGAGCGGACTGACCTGGGGCTACACGGTATTCGGCAAGGTCATCAAGGGCATGAAAGTGGTCGACAAGATCGCCAAATTGCCCACGCACGCGCAGGGACCGTTTGCCGGGGACGTGCCCGAACCGCTGGTGGTCATCGAAAGCGCAAAGGTGATCGGCGACACGTCCGCACCCGCGCACACCGGGAGCACGCCGGCGCCGGCGCCGAAGGGCAAGCCGGCTGCCGGGAAGAAACGATGAGTACGCTGTTCATCTCCGACCTGCATCTGGACGACAGCCGCCCGCACATCACCGCGTTGTTCGAACGTTACCTTGCCAGTGACGCGGTGCGTGGGGCCGATGCCCTGTACATCCTCGGCGACCTGGTCGAGGCCTGGGTCGGCGACGACGACGATGCCGAGCTGCCCGCACGCATCGCCCGCGCCACCCGCGCCGTGCACGAAGCCGGCGTGCCGGTGTTTTTCATGCACGGCAACCGCGACTTCCTGCTCGGCGAAAGCTTCGCCGCGCGTGCCGGCATGAAGCTGCTGGAGGATCCGGCCACGCATGAGCTGTACGGCACCCCGACCCTGCTGATGCACGGCGATCTGCTGTGCACCGACGACACGGTCTACCAGAAGATACGCGCCGACGTGCGCCGGCCCGAGTGGAAGCAGCAGGTGCTGGCCATGCCGCTCGCGGCACGCCGCGCCTTCGCCGCCAAATCGCGCGCCGAGAGCCAGGCCCATACCGGCAGCGCCGGGGAGATGATCATGGACGTCAACGCGGACGCCGTGGACCGGGCCATGCGCGAAGCCGGCGTCACCCGCCTGATCCACGGCCATACGCACCGTCCCGCCGTGCACGAATTCACCCTCGATGGCGCACCGGCGCAGCGTATCGTGCTCGGCGACTGGTACGAACAGGGTTCGGTCCTGCGCGTGGACGCCGCCAGCATCGAACTCGCCGGTCTGCCGGTGGGCTGAGCGGCATGCACATCTGGGTCGATGCCGACGCCTGTCCGGTGGTCATCAGGGATATCCTGTTCCGCGCCGCCGAACGCACCGGCACGGACCTGACCCTGGTCGCCAATCGCTGGATCCAGGTGCGGCCATCGAAGAACATCCGCGCGCTGCAGGTCGCAGCCGGTTTCGACGTCGCCGACAACGAAATCCTGCGTCGCGTCGAAGCGGGCGATCTGGTCGTCACCGCCGACATCCCCCTGGCTGCCGAGGTCATCGCCAGGGGCGCCCTGGCGCTGAACCCGCGCGGCGAGCTCTACACCGCCGAGAACATCCGCCAGCGCCTGAACATGCGCGACTTCATGGACACCCTGCGCGCCAGTGGCATCGACACCGGCGGCCAGCCCACCCTGCACCCGCGCGACCGTCAGGCCTTCGCCAACCAGATCGACCGCCTGCTTGCCCGCAGGACGCCGTCGTAGCAGGCTGTGTGCATCATCATGTGGGATGCACTGTCACCATGGCCACTACCGACCCCCGTGTCGACGCCTACATCGCACACGCTGCGGATTTTGCCCGACCGCTGCTCGAACACCTGCGCGATGTGGTTCACCATGCCGTACCCGAAGTACGGGAAACCATCAAATGGGGCATGCCATTCTTTGTTGCCGGGGAGCGCATCCTCTGCCACATGGCTGCCTTCAAACAGCACTGCGCCTTTGGCCTGTGGCGCGGGAAGGGTATGGTCAAAAATGCCAGTGACGAGGCCATGGGTCAGTTCGGTCGCATCCGCAGCTTCACTGACCTGCCGCCCAGGAAGGAGCTGACTGCCCTGCTGAAAATGGCCACTCGCCAAGCTCTGGACAAGGTACCCGCCAAGCGCGCACGCACCGCCAAAGCGGAAGCCGAAGTCCCCACCGATCTCGCTGCGGCCCTGCGCCAGAAACAACACTCTCGCGCCCGCACCACCTTTGAAGCCTTTCCGCCCAGCCAGCGACGCGAGTACATCGAGTGGCTCGCCGAAGCCAAACGCGATGCCACCCGCGCCAGGCGCCTGGCCACCACGCTTGAATGGCTCGCTGAAGGCAAGACACGCAACTGGAAGTACAGGTAACGAGCGCTGCCGGACACTGGTCGCCATGACAGAATCGGGTGCCCTCTCCGGCCGTGCCCATGTTGCAACTACCAGACTCGGGGTGGTGTATGTCCACGTGAGACGCTCGTGGCAGCCCTTAGCCTCCATGGCTGCAGGAATTTGCTCGGTTTCAGAGGCCGGCTTCGAGGGCTTCAAGCTCGTCGTCATCGAAGCCTGCCTCACGTCGCGCATCGTGGTTGAACGGACCACGCGGGGGAATGCCCAGGTAATCGTGAACAAGCTTGCGGAAGGTGGCACGCGGCTCCAGGCCGTCGCGCTGGCAGCACCAGCGGAACCAGCGGCTGCCGAAGGCGACGTGGGCGACTTCCTCGCGCAGGATCACTTCCAGCACCGCCACGGTGGCCTCGTCGCCGACACGCTGCAGGCGTTCGATCATGCCCGGGGTCACATCGAGACCGCGCGCTTCGAGTACGCGAGGCACCAGGGCCATGCGCGCCAGGTCGCTGTGCGCGGTCTTTTGGGCCATGTCCCACAGGCCATTGTGGGCGTCGAAGTCGCCGTAGGCGTGGCCGAGCTCGGCCAGCCGCGTCTTGAGCAGCGCGAAATGACGCGCTTCGTCATGGGCCACGCTGGCCCAGTCGCGGTAGAAGTCCTGCGGCATGCCGCGAAAGCGGTACACCGCGTCCCAGGCCAGGTTGATCGCATTGAATTCGATGTGCGCCACGGCGTGCACCAGTGCCGCGCGGCCTTCGGGGGTGCCCAGGCTGCGCTGCGCCAGCTCGCGCGGGCGCACCAGGTGCGGACGCTGCGGGCGGCCGGGGACACCGATCGGTTCGGGTGGCGGGACGTGCGGGTCGATCGTCAGCGTGCAGGCCTTGACGGCCTGCAACGTGGCGTGGGTCAGGCGCAGCTTTTCATCGATGTCGGTGCAGTCGAGGCAGGCTTTGGCGGCGGCGCGAAGGTCTTTCATGCGTTCAAGCAGCTATGCCTTATGGGAGTGCCGGAAGGCGCGACCGGTAATGCGGTAAGAACCGGTTGCCATGACAAGGCCTGACCAAACGCGGTCGTACCCCGGGCATTCCCTTCGGTCACGCCTTCCGGCGCTCCCACAAGAAAACCGGAAGGACGTTTTGCCATGGATCACGCGCTGCGCAACTTGGCCTTGGCCTCATCCGAGCGCAGCATCTCGACCTGGGCCAGGTAAGCCGGGTCGACACCGGTGATGTATTCGCCGGAAAAGCACGAGGTATCGAAGTGCTTGAGGGCTTCGTTGCCGTCGGCCACGGCCCAGACCAGGTCGTCCAGGTCCTGATAGATGAGACGGTCGGCACCGATCAGGCGTTCGATCTCGTCCACGCTGCGCCCTGCGGCAATCAGTTCCGCGGTGGCCGGCATGTCGATGCCGTAGACGTTGGGGAAGCGCACCGGCGGTGCGGCCGAAGCGACGTAGACTTTCCTGGCGCCGGCTTCGCGTGCCATCTGGATGATCTGCCGCGAGGTGGTGCCGCGCACGATGGAGTCGTCCACCAGCAGCACGTTCTTCTTGCGGAACTCCAGGTCGATGGCGTTGAGCTTGCGGCGCACCGACTGCACGCGCTCGCCCTGCCCCGGCATGATGAAGGTGCGGCCGATGTAGCGGTTCTTGACGAAACCCTCACGGAACGGCACCCCGAGCTTCATGGCCAGGGTGCTGGCAGCGGTGCGCGAGGTATCGGGGATCGGAATCACCGCGTCGATGTCGTGGTCGGGCCATTCGCGCAGGATCTTCTCGCCCAGTTTCTCGCCCATGCGCAGGCGCGCCTTGTACACCGACACGTCCTCGATCATCGAGTCCGGACGTGCCAGATAGACGTACTCGAAGATGCACGGCGCGTGCACCGCACCCTCGGCGCAGCGACGGGCCACGAGCTGGCCATGCTCGCTGATGATGACCGCTTCGCCCGGCGCCACGTCGCGCGTGAAGCGGAATCCCAGGATATCCAGCGCCACTGATTCGGAGGCGACCGCGTATTCGATGCCGTTGGGCGTCTCGCGCTCGCCCAGCACCAGTGGACGGATGCCGTGCGGGTCGCGGAAGGCCACCAGGCCGTAGCCGAGGATCAGCGCCACGCAGGCATAGCCACCGCTGGCGCGCGCATGCACGCCGGCCACCGCCTTGAAAATGTGATCGGCGGTCAGCTGCATGCGGTCCTGGATCTGCAGTTCGTGCGCCAGGATGTTGAGCAGGATTTCCGAATCCGAATCGGTATTGATGTGCCGTCGGTCCTGCTCGAACATCTCGCGCCGCAGGGCATCGGTGTTGACCAGATTGCCGTTGTGCGCGAAGGCTATGCCGTAGGGCGAGTTGACGTAGAACGGCTGCGCCTCGTCGACGCCCTCGCTGCCTGCCGTCGGGTAACGGCAGTGCCCGATGCCGATCCGGCCGCGCAACTTGTCCATCGACTGCTGGGTGAACACGTCGCGAACCAGCCCCCGGCTCTTGTGCAGGCGCAGGCGCGAACCGTCGACCGTGGCGATGCCGGCGGCATCCTGGCCACGGTGCTGCAGCACGGTCAGGCCGTCGTACAGGGACGAAGCCACGTTGGCCGTGCCGACGATTCCGATGATTCCACACATGGGCTATGTATCTCTAAGGCGAGTTGGGGTGGCGTGCTGCCGTTTCCACCGGCCGCGCCCGGGACGCCATGCTGGCCGATCGGACCGCGGCTGTCGAGGATTGACTGCCGGCGGCATCCGCCACATCCATGAACATGGGCCTTGCCGGGCCCGACACAAGTGCAGGCCCGGGTGCCGGATGCACGTAGCGACGCACCGAGTCGGGCAGGTATCGCGACAGCCAGTCGGCCACGCCCTGGGCTTGCTGCAGCAGTACCGACTGCTGCCACCAGGGGTCGCGAGGCAACGGGGTGAAGCCGAGCAGGAACACTGCCACGGTCACCAGCAGCACGCCGCGGGCGAAGCCGAAGCCCATGCCCAGCACGCGGTCGGTGCCGGTCAGCCCGGTGGACTCGACCAGCCTGGACACCAGAAACCTCAGCAACGCACCGAACACCAGCACCAGCAGGAAACACAGGCCGTAAGCCACCAGCACGCGCGCCGAAGGCAGGTCAATGACGCCACTCATGCGCGCGGCCACGCCCGGGCCGAACATCCAGGCCACCCAGAACGCGGCGACCCACGTGGCCAGTGCCATCACTTCGGACACCAGCCCGCGCCACAGGCCGACCAGCACCGACACCACGATGACGCCCAGCACGATGTAGTCGGCCCAGTTCATGCGCACGCGGCCACCGTCAGGGGACGGTGACGATCACACCGGACAGCTTCATCCGCGTGGCCAGCCGGTCGCGAAGGCTTTCCGCGTCTGCGCGCTGCGTACGCGGGCCGACACGCACCCGCCACAAGGTGCGTCCACCACTTTGCACATCGTCGACATAACCGTCGAACCCGGCCTTGCGCAGCTTGTTGCGCAAGGCCAGTGCATCGTCGCGATGACTGAACGCGCCCAGCTGCACCGCCCATCCCCCGGCCTTGCCGGCCGGCAGCGCACTGCCCGGCGCATCGCCCTTCTGGTTGACGCTTGCAGCGACAAGGGTGGCCGGCGCACTGGGTATCGACTGTTTCAGCCGCAGCCGCGCGGTCTCGCCCGCGGTCCGCGTGGCAAAGGGACCGGCGACGATGCGCGCCGCAAGCTTGCCGCCACTGGTGACCTTCTCGGCATGCACCGGGTAGCCCAGCGCACGCACGCGGCGCATCAGGTCACGTGCATTGGTGCTGTCGCTGTAGGCGCCCATTACCACACTGTAGGCGCCTTGGGCGGCCTGGCCCGGCATCGGCGCGGACGGCCTGGGTGCCGGTTTCTTCGTCGGTTTTGCTGCCGGCTTCGCGGTTTTTGCCGCCCGGGCGACAGGCTTGCGGGTTTGCCGGGGCGTTGCCGTCGACGGAGCCGGCGTGGTGGCGCCGTTCGCACGGGCCGGGGCCGGGGTGTTTTCCGGATGCACGTCTGTGGGCCGCTGCGAGGGCACGTTGACGCTCGCCAGCTTGTCCGACGGCGGCGCTGCCTGCGTTGCCGGCGAGGCAACCGTGGCTGCAGACGGCGGTGGCGCCACGCTCATGGTACGGGCGGACAGTTCCTGGTCGGGTGCCGGCGGCAGGGCCAGGCTCACGTTCTTGCCGGTGTGTGACGGCGGGCCGGAAAAGAACATCGGCACCACGATCACGATGATCGCCACCAGCACGGCGGCACCGATCAGACGCGTTTTCAAGGCTGGCTCCATAAGGGTGTCCCCGCGGCGGGATGAGCCGATTATACCCGCCGGCACATGCTTGAGGTGGGTCCGGGCACGTGTGCGCTTTGGGCATGATGTGCGGAAGACTCGCACGGCGGTGTGCGTAATGCCCTGCGGGCGTACCGGTGATCACCCGTCCCTGTGGCTCAAACGCGCGGGGCCGTTCGGTCTGCACACATCGGCGCAGTGTGCAAAACGAATGTCGAGGGCTGCATGGACGCGTTCAGGATGTTCCGTGTGTCGCGCTGCCGCCCGGATTGTTCAACTCGCGCCATACGGCAGCCACCAGATAGAAGGATCCGAAGGCGACGATGCGCGCCGGCCTTGCCCGCAGCGCGGCATCCAGCGCCTGTGCGACCGTGGCATGCGCATCACGTGGCTTCGTGGGCGCAAGCGCATGCTCGAGTTCCGCCGCGGTACGCCCACGTGCGGTTTCCGCCTCCAACCCGGCAAGATGCCAGTGTTCCACGCAGGGCCCGAGCACGTCGAGGATGCCGGCCACATCCTTGTCCCTGAGTGCACCGAACACCGCATGCACCCGCCCTTCCATTGGATGGTCACCGAGCCATTGCGCCAGCACCCGGGCGGCCTGCACATTGTGGGCCACGTCGAGGATCACTTCGGGCGGACCGGGCAGGCGCTGCAGGCGACCCGGCACCTGCGCCCCGGCCACGCCATCAGCCAGCGCACCGGGCGTGCAAGGCAGCACGCTGCGCAGCGCGTGCAGGGCCGCAAGCGCGGCGGCGGCATTGGCCTTCTGCACCGGCGCATCGATCAGTGGCGGCGGAAGCTCCAGGCGCGTACCGTCGACATGCTCCCAGCTCCAGCCATCGCGTCGATCGACCATGCGGTACTGGATGCCCTGGCGCACCAGCACGGCACCACGTTCGAGCACCGCACGCAGCAGGCCGGCCGGCGGGTCGGATTCGCCGATGATCAGCGGACGCCCGGGACGGGCAATGCCACCTTTTTCCATGCCGATGTGGTCCCTGTCAGGACCCAGCCAGTCCTGATGATCCAGATCCACGGTGGTGACGATGGCGGCATCGGCATCGATGATGTTGGTGGCATCCAGGCGCCCGCCCAGCCCCACTTCCAGCACAGCCACATCGACCCCGGCACGTGCAAACAGGTCCAGCGCCGCAAGGGTGCCGAATTCGAAATAGGTCAGTGGCGTGCCGGACCGCGCCGATTCGATGCGCGCGAAGGCATCGCACCATGCCGCGTCATCCGCTTCGCACCCATCGATGCGCACGCGCTCGTTGTAGCGCAGCAGGTGCGGCGAGGTGTAGGCGCCCACGCGATATCCTGCGCAACGCAGCATCGCCTCCAGCAAGGCCACCGTGGAGCCCTTGCCGTTGGTGCCGCCGACGATCAGGTTGCGCGGCGCCCTGGGCGAGCCCATGCGCTGCCATACCTCGCGCACACGGTCCAGGCCGAGGTCGATCTCCTGCGGATGCACGTGTTGCTGGTAGGCCAGCCACTGTTCGAGGGTGCGTTGCATCGACGAAGTGTACCTGTCCGGCACGCCCGGATGCGGAGTATCCCGTCGCCGTGTTCAGACCGACAGGTAGCCCCATGTCAGGGCGAACACCAGTACCAGGTAAGGCACCGAGATGCGGTGGAACACCCGCCAGATCGCCTTGCCGCCTTCCAGTCGCAGGGCAATGAGATTGGCCAGCGA
This sequence comes from Rhodanobacteraceae bacterium, assembly GCA_027019085.1. Lineage (GTDB taxonomy): Bacteria > Pseudomonadota > Gammaproteobacteria > Xanthomonadales > Rhodanobacteraceae > Oleiagrimonas. Next base: position 81,477 of record JALUXG010000011.1, read on the forward strand.
GCCGATCGCCAGACCGCTGCCACCGACATTGACCGCCACCGCCAGCAGCATCAGGTCCGGCACGTGCGGCAACAAGGTGACCGTGGCCGGCACGTTGCTGACCAGCTGCGACAGCGCGACACCGACCAGCAGCACCCGGTGCGGATCGGTCAGTCCCAGATGCCCGACGACGGCATGCATGATGGGCAGGTCGGCCAGATGCCCGAGCCCGACGAACATCAGGGCGATGTTCAACAGCAGGATCCAGTCCAGCCGTGCCAGCACGCCCCGCCGCCAGGCCAGGAACACGCCGCCGACGCCGGCCAGCGCCAAATAGGACGCCTTCATCTGCAGCAACACCAGCAGCAGCACCAGCAACAGCAGCGATACCCGACCCAGTGCGGCATCCCTGGGAGACCGGGGTGGCGGTGCCTCGACGCGCTCGAGCGCACGGGCCGGCACCAGCCGCCACACGAAAAACAGCAGCACAATGCCCATCAAACCGACCACCGGCGTCATCGCCATGACGAAATGACCCATGCCGATACCGGCGTGGCGCCACAGCAGCAGGTTCTGCGGGTTGCCGAGCGGGCTCAGGGTCGAGCCTGCGTTGACCGCCAGCGCCACCAGCGTGACAACCCGCAGTCGCGGCAGGGCCACCTGCTCGCACAGCGCCAGGGTCAGGGGCAGGACCAGAAACAGGCTCACGTCGTTGGTCAGCACCATCGCCGCCAGCGCGGCAACCAGCAGCAGCCAGAGCACCAGCGCGCGCTGCGAATGCACATGGCGCAGTATCCTCCGGGCCAGGCGCTGCACCCAGCCGCTGTCGCGGATCCCCTGGGCCACCGCAAGCAGGGCCATGAGACCGGCCAGCACATGCGGATCGAGCCATGCCATCCAATCCCGCACCGGCCGCGGATCGAATAACCCCAGCAACACGGTGAGCGCAAGCAGGACGGTGGTCAAGCGGAACCGCTTAAGGACATGCGTGAACGTGAAGGAAGCAGGCAGATCGTTCATCGAGCGAGCATAGCGTGGGATGCCCTGGACGTGCCCTGCCCGGAGCACGATTTGTCATGTCATAACAACGGCCCTTGCGCGTATGCTCGGCGCCGTCCCGGAGCAGCCCGCACCATGCACGATCACGACCATTCCGAACTGGATCATCACACCCACGACATCGCTGACGATGCGGACCGCCGCTACCTGACGCTGGCGCTGGTTCTCCTGCTCGCTTACATGGCGCTGGAGGTAACCGTCGGCATCCTGGTCTCGTCGCTGGCCCTGCTCACCGATGCCGGCCACATGCTGACCGATGCCGGTGCCATCGCCCTGGCGCTGGTGGCCATGCGGCTGGCCCGGCGACCGGCCAGCGGCCATTTCACCTACGGCTTCAAACGCGCCGAAATCCTGAGCGCCCAGGCCAACGGCCTGACCCTGCTGCTGCTGGCGATCGTGTTCGGCATCGAGGCCGTGCGGCGTCTCGTGTACCCGCCTGTGGTCGACGGCGCCTGGGTCACGGTGGTGGCGCTGGCGGGCATCGTGGTCAACCTGCTGGCGGTGTGGATCATGGGCAAGGCCAACCGGCGCAGCCTCAATGTCGAAGGCAGCTTCCAGCACATCCTCACCGATCTGTACGCCTTCATCGCCACCGCGGTGGCCGGCGCGGTGATCTGGCTGACCGGCTGGTACCGCGCCGATGCGCTGGCTGCACTGGTCGTGGCGGTGCTGATGTTCCGCGCCGGTTACGGCCTGGTCCGGGCTTCGGGCCGCATCTTCCTGGAAGCTGCGCCATCGGACTTGCACCCGGACGCCATCGATGCCGCCATGCTGGCCATGCCGCACGTCACGCGCATCGACGACCTGCATGTGTGGGAAGTCACGTCCGGCATGCCCGCACTGTCAGCACATGTCATCGTCAGCCTCGACGTGGACTGCCATGACGTGCGCCGCGACATCGAGGTCATGCTGAAGGACCGCTTCGACATCCGCCACACGACCTTGCAGACCGACCATGGCGAGACCGGGGACAGCGCGGCCGGTATCCGCTGCGCCTTCGGTCACGAACACCACCATTGATGCCTGCCAGCGCGCAGGAGCGAGCAGTCGATCAGCGTGACGATGCCGGGGCCGGGGCCGGTGCCGTGCTTGCAGCCGCGGCCGGCGCGCTGGACGTTGCTGCCGGTGACGGCGCCTGGGCGGGAGCGTTGACCAGGCTCTGATAGCGCGCCACGCTCATGTGCGGAAGCTGCTGCAGGAAAGCCACCATCGCCCAGATCTTGTGGTCGTCGTGGGTCTTGCCCCAGGCCGGCATCGCACTCATCTTGATGCCGTGCTTGATGACCCAGAAGGCCTCGGCTGGATCCGGCGCGAAGCGGGTCAGGTTGGGCGGCTTCGGATACAGCCCCTCGCGCATTTCCGAGGACGTCATGCCGGGCGCCAGGTGGCAGCCGGTGCACATTTCGTGATAATGCTCGGCGCCGAGCTTGACCAGGGCAGGGTTGCCCAGGTCGGGGATGCTGACGATCGATTCGGCATGGTGCTCGATCGAACGCTCGCGCACGAACGCCAGCACCTGTTCGGTGACCTTCCAGTGCGGCGCATCGGCGCCGATGTTGTAGATCCCCGACCAGGCCCACGCCCCGGCAGCGACCAGGACCACGATCAGCAATATGACCAGCTTGCGAAGGAATTTCATGGCCATCCTCCCGTTTCGGCTCCCTCCATACTCGCACAACGCCATGGCGCGAGCATACACATCGACTGAACGACGGTGACCGTCCTCACGGCCTGCGCCCGACACGCCCGGAAACGGCGTCCGGATCCCGCATGAATTACCGACATGCCTACCACGCGGGCAATTTCGCCGATGTCGTCAAGCATGCCCTGCTGATCGCCCTGCTCGAATCGCTGCTGGGCAAGGACAAGCCCCTGTCCTATGTTGAAACGCATGCCGGCGCCGGGCGCTACGACCTGGACAGCGAGGCGGCGCGCAGGACCGGCGAAGCCGCAAACGGCATCGTCCGCCTGCAGGCCTGCCGCGGACGCTCGCCCCTGCTCGACCGTTATCTGGACCGTGTGCAGGCCTGCGGTCCGCGCGGCTATCCGGGTTCGCCATGGCTTGCCGCCGGCATGCTGCGCGAAACCGACGCGATGCACCTGTGCGAATGGCAGGATGAGGAAGCGCGCGATCTGCGCCGGCTGTTCAGCGACGATCCGCGCGTCCATGTCCACCGGCGGGACGGCTATGCCGCGCTCAAGGCGCTGCTTCCGCCGCATCCGCGTCGCGGGCTGGTACTGATCGACCCACCCTTCGAGGAACAGAGCGACGAATTTTCGCGCATCCAGGCAGCGCTGGCGACCGCACTCGGTCGCTGGCCCGAAGGAATTCATGCCGTGTGGTACCCGATCAAACTGGGACGCGAGCTGCAGCCCTTCCGACGCTGGCTGCGCGCGTGCCCCGCGCGCAGCGTGCTGGATGTCCAGGTCCTGATCCAACCCGACACGGTACCGCAACGGCTCAATGGCTCGGGCATGGCCATCCTGCATCCGCCATGGCGTTTCGAAGAGCGAATCGCAGCATGGCTGCCACTGCTGGCGCGTACCCTGGCCGCCGACGGGGAAACCGGACATGTCCGAATGACATGGCTCCGGCAGGCGACAGACAGCGACTGAACGGCCCGTACCGCAGACCTGGTTGGGCACTTGCCGTTCAGGATCCAGACGCTAAGCTGGATACAACTGCCAGCTCGCGGGAACCGCCACCATGACCGTCTCCTGTCGCCACGCAATCCTGGGTCTGGCCTCGCTGGCCGCTCCACTGCTGCTGGCCGCCTGCGCGCCAGCGCCGCTGTACAAGGCCACGCCTGCGGCGACTCAGATTGCGCCGAGCGCCGTCGCACAAACGCCCGAACGCTTCCAGGGCCGGCGCGTGGTGTGGGGTGGCGTCGTGGTGGGTGTGGAAAACTTTCCCGATCATTCGACCATCGAGATCCTCGACTACCCCCTGGATGGCTCGCAGCGCCCGAAGATCGGTCGCGGCAACGCCAACGGCCGTTTTCTCGCCGAGGTGCCCAGCTACATCGAACCGCTGAGTCTGCCGCCGGGCACACCCATTACGGTGCTGGGCACCGTCGCGGGCACACATGCCGGCAAGGTCGGCGAAGCACCGTATGTGTTTGCGCGCGTCAAGGTCCTGCAGCACCATGCGTGGACCCCGGAGGAAATGCGCAAGGGCCACCCGCGCTTCAGCTTCGGCATGGGCGTGGGGGTGGGCAGTGGCGGGTACAGCGGCATGGGCGTGGGAGTCGGCGTGCATTGACCGCCGACATGCACGGCCTTCAGCCAGGCCGCACGACCCGTGCCACGCCGCGTGACGGCAAGGGCGCCTCGTTGCGCGCCAGGGCCTTCAGGGCATGTGCATCACGAATGCGTATCAGGCGTCGATCGACCTCGATGACGCCCATGTCCTGGAAGCGCGAGAGCAGGCGGCTGATCGTCTCGATCACCAGCCCCAGGTAATTGGCCATGTCCTGGCGTGACATGCTCAGCGTGATTTCCAGGGGATCCAGTTGCAGCAGGCTGCGCCGTTCGGACAAACCGTGCAGGAACAGGGCCAGTCGCGACGAAGCGGCCTGCCGGCCCATCATCACCACATGGCTGTGCTCGCGGATGAATTCCTCGCTGACCACCTTGTAGAGCTGCTGCTGCAGTTCGGGAATCTGCGCGGCAAGGCGAATGATGTCCTGGAATGGCACCTCACAGACACTGGAACGTTCCAGTGCCTGCGCATGACAGCGATGCATGTCCGACGGAAGGGCGTCCAGGCCCAGCAGTTCGCCGGGAAAATGGAACCCCAGGATCTGGCCCTCACCGTCGGGCATGTCCACGTAGGTCTTGAAGGAGCCTGCGCGAACCACATACAGACTGACGTGCGTGGAACCGGCGGCATACAGGATCTCACCCCGGGGCACCGGCTTGCGCTTCTGAATCAGCTGGTCGAGCCGCTCCAGCCCCGGCTTGCCGATCGATGCAGGCAGGCACAGATCGGCCAGTGCACAGGATGCACAGGAGGACTTGATGGTTTCCAGTTCGATGACCGGCATCGTGCCGTCCGGGCTCTTCCTCATGTCCTGCCTCCTGACGAACACGCAACCCTGGCACACAGGATTCGAGCGGGTAACACTAACCACCTTCAGGTGAAATTGCCATCAACCCGATACACCGTGAGCGCATCCCTGGACCCATGCTAACCTGAATTATTCACGGCACAAAGGATGAGAAGGCCTTTTGTGTGATAAGATATTGTTGCGAAACAGATACTTACCCATCAAAAGGGCCTTCTCATGAGTTACCTTAGCACAACG